>NZ_JACSPR010000009.1 GCF_014837045.1 Corynebacterium gallinarum | reverse complement strand
CGGGCCTGACCCCACACCGATTGTGCATCCGGCTGCTGGAAGATGGTGTGGAACATCGCCGATAACGTTGGCCATTGCGTTTTCGATACCATCCCGTACAAGTTCTTGGAAAAGTGCGTGCGACACCGTTGCCAGGAGGCATTCGGCAGGACCTCACCGATGGCGTGCTGAATTCCCAGGTGGGCATCACTGGTGACCAAATAGACCTCGTTGAGCCCGCGGGCTTTGAGGTCCCGGAAGAACCCAGTCCACGATGCCACGGACTCGGCTGTGGCGACTTGCATACCCAACAACTCCCGATATCCTTCCGAATTCACTCCAGTGGCCAGTAGGACGGAGGTTTTCACCACCCGTCCTCCTTCGCGGACCTTCATCGTGAGTGCATCGCAGGAAACGTAGAGGTAGGGGCCGGTATCAAGGGGGCGGGTGCGGAAGTCTTCGACCATGACGTCGAGGTCTTTGGCCATGTCGGATACCTGGGATTTCGATAGGTTGTTGATGCCTAGGGTGGCGACCAGGTCGTTCATCCTCCTGGTGGACACACCCTTGAGGTAGCAGGTGGCGATCACGGTGGTCAGGGCCCGTTCGGCCCGGGTGCGACGTTCCAACAGCCAGTCGGGGAAGAAGGATCCGGTGCGTAGTTTCGGGACCGCGACATCCACGGTGCCGACCCGGGTGTCGAAATCCCTGTGACGGTACCCATTGCGGACATTGGTGCGGGACTCACTGACAGTCGCATAGTCAGCGCCGCACACCTGGTCAGCCTGGGTGGACAGGATCTGGTTGATGAAACCTTGGAGCATCTCTCGCATGAGATCAGGGGATGCCTGGGCGAGCAATTCGTCAAGGTAGGTGGTGGGGTCGATAGAATAAGGGCCAGCGGCCATCGTGGGTTGTCCTTTCGAGGATATGTGAGAGTTGAGTCGAAAGGTACCTGCGGTGGTCGCCTCATGTGTTCATAGGGTCGTCACCGGCAGTTACAGATACACCACGCTAATGGACTCCACCGGGAAAACAGCCGCTGGCCAGGGAAATCACCGCAACGGGTACTACCCCAAACGCGTGGATTCCAACTACGGTCCCGTCGACGTCACCGTCCCCAGGGACCGCAACGGCTCTTTCCTGCCCACGATGGTGCCCAAAGGATCACGTCGGCTCACCGACGTTGATGACATGATCATCAGCCTCTATGCCGGGGGCATGACCGTACGCGATATCCAACACCACATGATCACCTCCATGGGTGTCGATATTTCCCATGAGACGATCTCCGCGATCACCGATGCCGTTTTGGATGAGGTGATGATCTGGCAAAACCGCCAGCTGGATGAGTCTCTCACCGGTGATCTTCCTCGATGCACTACGCATCAAAGTCCGTGACGGGGGCCGGGTGGTCAACAAATCCGCCCTCACCTGGCCATTGGGGTGGATATGGACGGGATCAAGCACATCCTGGGGATCTGGTTGGCGAAGGAAGAAGGAGCATCATTCTGGGCCCATGTGTGCGCCAACCTGGCTACGCGCGGAGTCCAGGACGTGTTCATCGTGTGCTGCGATGGGCTCAAGGGCCTGCCGCAGGCAGTGGAGGCAACCTGGCCTGATTCCATGGTCCTTAACCTGTGTCGTGCACCTGATCCGGGCGGCGAACCGGTGGGTGGCCTACGGGGATCGCAAGGCCGTGTCGGCGCAGTTGAGGAAGATCTACACCGCCCCGACCGAGGACACCGCACGCGCGGCGTTGGAGGAGTTTGAGGTCTCTGAACTGGGGGTGAAGTACCCGCAATCAGCGAAGGTCTGGCGTGATGCGTGGGATCGGTTCATCCCGTTTCTGTAGTTCCCACCGATGGCCCGGAAGGTGATCTATACAACGAACTCAATCGAATCGATGAACAATGAGCTGCGCAAAGCCACCCGGAATCGAGTGCAGTTCACCAATGATGACTCAGCGATCAAGACGTTGTGGTTGATGATCTGCAACATCGAGGACAAGCGGGCTGCGAAACGTGCCAAGCAGGGCAAACGCTCCGCAGCGACCAGCGGCAGGCTGATCGAGGGGACGAAGGTGACGAACTGGAAGCAGGCGATCAACCAGATGTCTGTGGCGTTCCCAGACCGCTTCGAGGTTTACCTTTAACTTTTAAATCCGGAAGCCCCACACACAAAAACTTGACACGCTCCTCTAAGGTGTGGGCCTGACCTCCCAAGTAGCCTTCTGAACACAGACCCCGTCTTTCATAAAATATAGGACCGCCCCAATTATAAGATCACTGCTACCAATTATGCATCTCTAACATCTGATTGCACCACTTCAAGGATCTTCGAAGCTACCGTTTTCGGACTCCAAACTTCAAGCGCCGAAATTCGGGCGTTTTTATAATCTTCCCCGCTTATTGTTGGAGCGATCTCAATCCAATTTCTTACGGCTGAGGAAATAGCAGAACTGCTTCCGGGAGTAAACCTCAGGGAGTTAACGTGTTCAGTAAGTGCTTCCACTTCGGATCCGTTATGTGGATTATCCGGAACCAGTACGGGAACTCCCATTCTCAAAGAGTCTATGGCCATTAGTCCTTGATGAAATGGAGATACCATCAACGTAGACTGCTTAATGACACTATACAACTCCTCTTGTTCGTAGATCCACCCAAGAAACTGGAAGTAGGGTTCATTAAACTGCTCCTTCAGATCAGATTCAGCATCCCCGCCACCTATGATCTGGACTATTAAATTTGGAAATTGTTCATGCAACTCTCTAGCCGCTACGAGTAAAGTATCAATTTTCTTGCTTTTGTTAAGCCTGCCGACATACGTCAGTGTCATCTTTCCCGACTCGGCTGCTTCCCGTGTTCGTTGCTTTAATCTCAGAAATGCGTCTTCACTGAACTGTTCTGTCAAGAATGAGTCGTTACTGTGAGTGGCATTGTTTACGATATGAATTTTTTTCGCATTTGTGCCAAGTTCCCCAGCAGCAGCTGCTTCTGAATTACCATAAACTAGTAAGCCTGAAACAGATCTATTGAGAACTTCTTGAATATAACGCTTTATACCTCGTTCGCCAACGCGACCATTCTGTCCCCAAAGATAAGTTCTCTGACCAGAAATCCGTCGACCGAATACTATTAAAAGAGTAGGTATCGACGTTGTAGCAGGGCCTAGCACCACAGAATCGAATTCGCTCGACAGGGCTCGTTTTAGGATATTATGCTGCCACGTAAACGGTCCCAATTTTGTTGTTTTAAGATCAGTAATGAAATTAAGTTCACTCGAAGTTAGCACTTTAATATTGGCTTTAGCTTCTTTGCCTGACGCAAATACGGATGCGCCGTCGGACTGCGCATTAAGTTCCTCAAGGATCTCTCGTCTATAATGAGGAAAAGCGAAATAGTAAAAAAGAGTCTTCATTTTTTCCTTTAAACTCTATGACATTAATTGCTAGTAATAATTTGGTTTATTATCCTGTCGGATTCTGCCCATCTAGTTTAATGGACCTTGTCTTCTATGCGCAGTAGATTTCACCTGGATTAGCGGACTGGGCGGTTAAACCACATCGCTACAAAGTCATCAGTAGAAAAATAAAGCCAGTAAGATACTGTTAAAATTAACTAGTTATAAATTTTCGGATACCCCCTCGATGAATTCGCAAGCTCCCGCGATCGATTGCTCTTAATCCTTAAGGGAGAAAATCGTGACCGTTTAGCAACACCAATATGCACAAGTACTATACCTAGTACTAATAAAACGCTTGCGTTCGCAAGGTCGTAAAAAAAAGTAAAAAATGACGCCCTCGGGGAATACCAAATTGCAGGCAAAACCATAAGCGCAAGCAATAAAGGAACTCGGTGGTAAAAAACCGAGCGAGTACGAGTATAGGACAAAATTATACCGAACAGTACCGACCCCAGAATGACACCAATGTATCCAAAATCTTGATAAAGCTCCGCTATGTAAGACGATCCCAGCCCCCCGCCAGAGGCAAACGTAATAGGTGATACTATATACGTTAAGATTAGATCGAAATGGCCGGAGTTTAGAGCGCTCTCAGAGCTTCTTGGGGCATTCGTTTCTTCAACAAAAATTCGATAAATTGGGTTCGTAGTAACTGCGTCAATAAGTGGAGCGAATACATAAAAACCATATTGCGATAGGGTTTCCCTATATTCGAATCCTTGCGCGATAACCCTAATGCTACCGCCCTGTTGCTCAAGCAGTGCTACAGACCCTTCCAGTACTGAGCCCGATTGAACTTCCTCCCCCTGTCGTTGATAGCTAACTACATATAAAAAGCTTAGAACGAATGGCAGTGCAACCATAATTCCTACGACCAGCCGCTTCGGGAACCACTCGCCCTTCCGATTAGAACCTACCTCTCTAATTGATAGGTAAAATAATACAATGAGCACAGCGATCATACCAGGATTTCGTTGCCCGTAACCTAGCGCAAGAAGCTGTAAACCAATGTAGATAATCGAAGCTTTATATACATGTCGTCGCGAAGGTTTCGAAGCCAAGTATAAAGCAAAAGAAAATGTAAACGCGGTAGCCGCAAATCCAAAAATAAAGGGAATTGGGGCAGCGTAAGAAGAATAATAGGATAGATATCCATTATTAGCTACATGGAGTGACTTGTGTAACTGTGAAAATAAATGAAGTACCCCGGAGGCGCAGAAAAGGACCCAAGAGATTTTCCGCACTGAATTCCATCGAAAATCTGTTGAATTCCCACCAGTAAAACTATCGCGGGACACATCCAAAGACTTGAACTTTACCGCATAACCAATATCTACTGCAACCAAACTTGTGAATAGGCAAACTAAAACATGCGTTCGCGTAGTTAAAGAGAATGCCTCGAGTAGATTTCCCTCTTCTTTAAAAAGACTTACTAACAGAGAATTTAAGAGGAAAAAATTGAACATAAGCAAAAACACGATGTAGCCGAAGTTTTTGAATGGTTTGATTACCACCGTTGTAAGATCTAATAAGAAATAGGAAAAGAGAACCAGCAGCGGAGTGGTGCCGCCAGGATCAACTTGGAGGCTGATCACAAACACCAATATTATTATTATTCGAAGAAGCCACACTACCGGCGTAAACTTTTCCGAATTTTTTACTTCATGCATTTTAAATACCTGACTCCACTGTCTGGTCTGTGCCGCCTAAAAATTATCATTACTGTCGGCGAGCAATCTTTCTAAGGCTTAGTGTTTCAATTGAGGTGGCTGCAATTACAAGCTTAAAGCCAGAGTAATGGAGATAGGGGCAGCGAAATCAAAAATTAGCCAAGACTTAGCATAAATTAATTTACTCAGGCTAACAATGAAAGCATCCACAAGTCATAGACAGTTATTCAGGCATCGTTTTCTATGGTAACCATGTCTTCTGGATAATACGCTTGCACGGAATAAACTAACCGCTTATTAGTAGTGTCTTACGATATTTGACCTCAAACCAATATGCCGGCGAAAGTCTCAAACTCAGGATTATGTAAGTCTTACTACTTTCTCATTCTTCGAAAAATATTATTATACTATACGTATTCCCTTTCTCATGTGATGTGTGGTTGCATGAGAACGTATAAAGTTTAGGACACGGCGAGATGTGTCTTCAATTTTGTAATCATTAGGCACAACCGGCGGACCATCAGCCTCAAATTGCCCAATCGCGATATTGACTGAATCCACTACGTCATCTGGTCTGAGACCGGTAACAATGATTGCTCCGGTGTCTACAGCTTCGGGGCGTTCAATTGCGTCTCGCAAGGTGACTGCAGGGAACTGCAGCATTGAGGACTCTTCTGCAATCGTCCCCGAATCAGAAATCACACAGCGTGCTGAGATTTGCAACTTGTTGTAATCATGGAACCCAAGGGGCTCATGAAGACGGATATTACTCGCTGGAGATAAGTCAAACTGTCCGATCCTCTTACGAGTTCGAGGGTGAGTAGATACTAACAATGGAACACCCTGATCTTCAGCTATCGCATTCAAAGAGTTAAAAACTCTATCGAGACGATCCTTTTGATCAACATTCTCTTCGCGGTGAATACTCGCCAGCAAGTAACCATTTTCTTCAAGACCTAAACGCTCAAGGACATCCGAAGCGTCAATCTGAGTGCGGTACGTGTTAAGTACTTCGTACATTGGGGAACCGATCACGGTTACATCCTGAGGCCTAAGACCTTCAGCCAACAGATTCCTACGGGAGTGCTCCGTATATGCAAGATTGTAATCGCTCACATGGTCTACTAAATGTCGATTAATTTCTTCCGGTACATTGGCATCAAAGGAGCGATTACCTGCTTCTAGATGAAATACTGGGACTTTCAGCCTTTTACCTATAACTGCCGAAATGCAACTGTTAGTATCCCCCAGTACGACCATCGCGTCAGGTCTCTCTTCAAGAATTACCCTCTCGGTACCCCGCATCACATCACCGAGTAATGCTCCCAGACTTGAGGTATTCACTCCAAGGAAATGGTCTGGCGCTCGCAGTCCCAGATCATCAAAGAACACCTGGTTCAAGGAGTAGTCGTAATTCTGACCGGTGTGCACAAGAACATGATCTGTGTACTCATCGAGTCGTTTCATAACACAAGCCAACCGTATGATTTCAGGCCGAGTACCTACGACCGTCATTACTTTAAGTTTATTGGACATTAAACCGCCTCTACAATCGTATCTGGGTTTGTTGGATCGAAGATATCGTTCGTCCAAAATGCCGTATACAGGGTTTGACCCCCGATATTCTCAATCTTGTGGGTATAGAAAGTAGGCATATCAATACTCAATGGAGCTTCACCAGAAACTTTATAAGTAAATACTTCATCAGTAAAAATCTTACGCAGTGAAATCTCCGCCTCTCCGGAAAGCACAGTGAAGCGTTCAACTTTCCTCCGATGGAAGTGATCTCCCCTGGTGACCCCGGGCACGGTGGTCGAAAAAGAGGTTTGACCAGTACCACCATTCGATCGAACAATCTCGAAAAATGATCCACGATCATCAGCATGACGAGTGATCAAAATCGGCGCCTGCGCTGGGAATACATAGGATCGATAAGTATTGAAAAGATTTCGACGGAAAGTTGTTGAAATATCCGGGAACTCACCAGCTGAATAGAATTCTTTGAATTCTTCCAATAAGCGCTTTATTTCTGTAACAGTCACAAGTTCGCAGTGAGAACCCATCTCAGAAACTTCAACAACCCCCAGAAGAACATCAGCAGCGTCCTGAGCATGAAGTAGGGTTAGTTCTTTATCCTGTTTGACCTCCGGACGCTCGCCATTAGCAATCTGATGAGAAAAAGTTGCCACTACAGAGTTATAAAATGGACGTCCGAACTCTCCAAAAAGATTTGGAAGCTCAATATTCTTGAATGTTGATTCAATCCCATTCGCTACGTCTTCAAGGAACACACCAGCTTGCTCCTTGGCTAAACCGTATACGCTTCCATTACCTGCCTGGATGCTGTTTGCATAAACGATCTCAGCTGGAGGATTTTCAACAGTCTTCAAAGCCGTGGAAAGCTGCTTCGCAAACAATAGATTTCCATCAGAGACTTCCTGATCCGTACCGCGGTTTACACCAGCAAGATGAATCAGTTGAGTCGCTCCTTCAAGTGCTTTTTCCGCATTCGTTAGACTGAAGGAATCTCCTAATGGGATACAGACTGCGTTGCCGCCATATTCCTGCATCGCTGCACGAACATGGAAACCCAAAAATCCGTTTGCGCCCGTGATTGCAATTTTCTTCTGTTCAGGATGAGCAAGTGACATGATTATGCACCCACCAGCTTCTGCATTTCTGGAAGCTTCAAAAGCAGCTGCTTCGTCTCTTCGATAGATAGCTGCACCGTGTTCGCAGAATCATAATCTTCAAGCCTCGGCGCTTCAGTCTCTCCCTCCTCGAAATACAGCTCATATTGCAAAGAACGAGCATCCAATGGAATACGGAAGTAATCTCCCTCATCGCTGGCCTTTGCCAGCTCTTCACTACTCAGAAGCGCTTCATGAGATTTTTCGCCATGCCGAGCACCAATCACCTGAATATCTGGATCATCATTACCCAACAAACTAGCAACTGCCCTAGCTAAAACCTCCACAGTTGCTCCAGGAGCCTTCTTTACGTAAATATCTCCTGGGTTTGCATTCATAAATGCATGTTCCACGAGATCGACAGAGTCATCGAGTGACATGAGGAATCGAGTCATTGAAGGATCCGTCAGGCTCATCGGTTTTCCTTCTTCCAATTGCTTCACAAAAAGAGGAATAACCGATCCTCGGGAATACATAACATTTCCGTATCGAGTAACGGAAACAGTCATCTCTGAATCAATAAAGTTACGAGCATAAGCTTGAGCAGTTTTCTCCATGAGTGCTTTTGACATGCCCATTGCGTTTACAGGATAAACAGCTTTATCAGTACTCAGACACACCAAGGACCTAACGCCAGCCTTTTCAGCTTCCTTGATTACATTGTCGCTTCCCACAATGTTCGTCAAGACAGCTTGCTGAGGGAAAAACTCGCATGACGGAACCTGCTTAAGGGCAGCTGCATGAAAGACGAAGTCAGCCCCACGCATCGCAGGAGCAATGCTTGCTGCATCGCGCACATCACCGATGAAAAAACGCAACCGTTCATCAGAAAACTTTCGACGCATTTCGTCTTGTTTGGCTTCATCACGACTGAAAATGTTAATTTGCTGCGCACCCTTTTCCAAGAGCTGCCTTGCCATCGTTGATCCGAAAGATCCGGTTCCACCTGTGATCGTTACGGTGGAGTCCGCAATATTATTGATTTGAGTCATAGTTCAATTGCTCTTTTCCTCTTAATCCCTCTAGCTTGCCAGGATGGCCTTTATGTAAAATTACTTTGAATCGACGACAGATGTCAGTAACGATTCTAGAGAATCAATCCCTGATTTCGTGGAGAACCTATCGACAAAGACCGCACGTGTCCGAGCACAGAGATCAGAATAATCTACTGAACTCAATGTCGCTGCCGACTCAATAGCTGATGCCAAAGATGCGGGATTTTCGCTTTCAGCAGTAAAACCAATATCTTCTTTCTCAACGATCTCCCTCAAGTCACCCTGAACTGTTGTAACTACTGGAAGTGCATTCGCAATAGAACCCTGGAACTTTGAAGGAATGGTTCCCTCGAAAACAGGCAGATCCTTAAGAGTAACCAGAGAAAAATCAGCGTCAGTGTACAAGGCTTCCATCTGCTCGCGTCGCACTTTTCCCACAAAATCTACATTTTCAAGCTCTAGCTCTCGAGCAAGTTTCTTCACTTTATCGAGTTGAGTGCCATCACCGACGATTTGAATCTGAATGGAATGATTACGCAAAATATCTGCAGCCCGAACAATACTTTCAACATCTTGCATATTTCCAATATTGCCGGCAAAAATGAATTTGATAGCTTTTTCACCGAAATGGCTCTCATCAAGCTCTAATTCTTTTCCATGATCATCCGCCCAATTGAAAATTAAATGCGGCCTATCCTTCGGATTTCCTCTTTCAGCTAGGCGTTTGACCATTTGAGGAGCAATGCCAATAACGCCAGACGACACCTTATAAATGCTCTTCAGCCAAATATTGATGATCTTTTCGATTACTCGCGCGCTCAATTTTTTTGAGACTAGCGCTGAACCTGTAATTGAATCAGGCCACAGGTCCTGCACATGAACGACATATGGTGCTCCACCAAGCCGACGCCAAATCCATGGTCCAATCGCAGCTGTTGGTTGAGGCGCATAGACATAAATCACGTCCACATCTTTTACCCACTTTAGTGCTGTGGCAGAAGACAGGCCGAATGACACATAGTTCATAATTCGACGCAGTGCATTCTGTGAATGGTCTGTATAAAGAGGTACCCTCAGGACTTCGACTCCATATGATGTTTCTTCTCGCATCCTCCAGCACTGTTTATAACCCGAATGAACTATCCCCTCGGGGTAATTAGGGTATCCAGTTAAAACACGTACTGAATGGCCTCGAGCTGATAAATTTCTTGCAACAGAATCCGGATAAAAGGAATTCTCGGGCGGGAAATACTGAGATAAGACGAGAATTTTCATTTTCATTCACCACCCTTCGAAAAATCGTGAGTTAACCAATTGGCCAGGCCACCTGTATGCCAAAACAAAACTGAAGATCCCAGCTCACCTTTTCGAGAAAAATCGAGGATAGCGGCGAATGCTTTTCCGGTATAAGTTGGATCTACTGGCAGACCATATTTCCAAGCAATCTCAACAGCATCATAAATCTCTGCGTCAGCTTTTCCATAGCCCCCAGCTCTATAAGCACCCGTGAAATGTACTTGCGGATCAGTACTGCCTGCCCATCGAGCTGCCTCGTCCACAGCCAATGGCCCTCTTTGTTCGTCACGAGCTACGGAGATTCCTATTACACTACTCTGCGGAGCATACTTTTCAGCAGCAGTAATAAGCCCTCCCTGCGTGGCACCCGTCCCAGAAGCCACAAATACTTGATCAAACCAACAATTTTTGAAAACAGATTCTCCAGCATCTCTAAAAGCCTTGGCACCTAGTGGAGAATGGCCACCACCAGGAAATACGATAGGATTCTTCCCCCTAACGGTATATTTACTACGCGCTACCGAAATACGATCCGCAATGGTGTCAGCAGGACCAATATCATAAGAAGCTCCAAGAGAGTCTAAAATTTGAAGTCCTATCCCATGATCATCAACAGGGTCTCCATGAAGTACTAGATGTACTTTAAAACCCCGTTGTGCCCCAAACATTGCTAATGTTCTGCAGTGGTTTGAGTCAACACCACCATTTGTGATGATTACTTTAACGTCCGGCGAGACTGCTGATAATTCAGATTCTATCTTACGAACTTTATTGCCGGGGAGGGGAAATGGTAAAAGATCATCTCGCACTACCCAGAATTCTGTCCCTAACAAAGAATCCAGATTTTCCCATCGTTGCAGGATAGGAGCCCATTGATTGGCTACCATTTAATCTCCATTCTGATTCGATTTTCAGGTAGCTCAGCATCAACCATTTCAAAGCCTAAACGCTCATGAATCTTTATCGATCGAATATTGGATTTAAAAATCTCCCCTGCTGCGCCATTTAATTCAGGGCGTGACTTCATGAAGTCCAACAGTAAAAGCAAAGTTGCGCTTCCAATCCGTCGCCCTTGCATATCAGGATCTACCGCGAAATAAAAGATCGGAATATCCTCAGCGGTGTGAGCTTTATAGCCGGCGATAGCAACAATCTCTAGAGTTTCTAGATCATAAACGGCTAGGTCTCTCCGAAGTGGATCTTTTCGAGCAGATTTGAGCCAATTCTCAGTACCTTCAACAGTGATTTCACCGCTCACTGTTAAAGTTTCCCGAGTACGTGGGTCATTCAACCATTTGACTCTTGCTTCAATATCCTTGGGTTCAAACCTTCTCAAACCAAATTTTCCATCATTTGGGTAGCTACGGTAAACACTTAGATATTCACCCTGTGTCCAAGGTTCAGCAACCGTACCCTCACGCTTTAACACACCTTTAAGCGTCTTGAAAATGATATGGAAATCGTCAGAAATCTTACCATCGCGAGCATATTCAGCGTCGAGCTCCAAGCGCTCATCCCAACCCAGATCGTTTCTACCGCTGACCTGTGAAACTCCAGTTATTCCAGGACGAACAGAATGACGATACCGCTCAAAATCTTTATAGTGCGGCAAATACTCCACCAATAGAGGTCGAGGTCCGACCAAAGACATGTCACCACGCAGGACATTTAACAGCTGAGGAAGTTCATCAAGGCTCGATCGCCTTAAAAGTGCGCCAAATGGTGTCACCCGCTTGCTCGGAGAAAGCTTCTCTCCATCTTTTGTACTTTCTGGGAGCATAGATCGAAACTTCAAAAGTGAAAAAGTATTCTCATTAAAGCCAATACGCTCTTGGCGATAAAAAATAGGAGAGCCCATTTTAGCCCTTACTGCTACAGCGGTAACCAGAGTTAAGGGTAATGTAACTGGGGCAGTCGCTAACACCAATACTGAATCAAGGATCCGCTTAAGTGCTATTCTTCGCCGCTGGCGACTACTAATATCAAAAATTTTTACTGTACTCATGCAACTACCACAGCTTCTACGAATTTACTTCCTACGATCTCTGGGTCGCTCTTTAACCAGGAGTTATCCGGCGTAGTTTTAGCAGCCCATGAAACATAAGCGCTAGGAACTCGTGCGCCAGCTAGATGTGAGAAAGGATAACCACCTCCGAAACGAGGATTAATGTCAATAACATAGATCTCGCCATTGCTATTGACCATCACGTCTACATCGATAGTTCCACGATGCGGTACAGCCTCAGCAATTTTACGTGCAACTGGTTCAAAGATATCTGAGTCAACAGAAACTGCACGGTCAGTTTCTCCGGCACGCATTGCGATCTTCTTACGCGCCAAGACCGTTGCAAATTTTCCATCAAAGTCAGAGACAACATCAAGGCCGTATTCAGTTCCTTGAATCATTTCTTGAACTATAAGAAGATCCTCAGGGATACACTCAGACTGTTCCTTAGCCAGTACTCCTTGTCTGGTCGTAACCTCATTCAGCGCAAGAGCAACGGCTCCTAATAAATTTTTTCCATCCGTAAATTGCAGCCCTCTAGAAGCGCTACCGAAGCGACCTTTAGTCACCAATTCACCAGAAATATCTGTAGAAGCAATAGCGTCTGAGCCACTCCACGTTTGCGGAGAAGGAATCTCGAACTCCACTAATCTTTTTGCCATCTTCAGCTTATCTTCAACCAAAGACTGGCTCTCTGCGGAAAGGCGAATTAACTTCTCAAATTCTAGAGATTCAGTCAGTTGAGACCATTCAGATAACTCAAAATCATTGATAGAAACAGCAAAATTAATGTTCTGTGTTTCAATTGTCCGTGCAAGCCATGATGAATACCCTGAGCTAGTGACTGCTGGTGCTTCGATGAAGTCATCAGCAAAAGTCTTAGCCGGAGACATCGGATCCATATCAGCCGCAATAACTTTCCCGGACAGGCCATTATCGATCAAGGCTTGTTGAAACCAACGCACCAAATACGGACGCCTGCCTGTTGAACAAAGCAGAATGTTCATTTAGGCCCCAGCAAACTCTCGTATAACACGTAACACTCGATCCATCTGCTCTTCATTCAGAACAGATCCACTTGGAAGTGACACTCCGTTGCTGAATAGCCATTCAGAATTGCCATTTACAAAAGCACGGTTGCCTGAGTAAATCGGTTGCAAATGCATTGGCTTCCAGAGCGGGCGTGCCTCAACGTTCTCATCAGCAAGTGCTTCTCTGAGCTGATCAGCACTGAATCCAGCTTCCTCTTCATTAACGAGAACTGAAGTCAACCAAAAGTTATCCTGCGTATTACCGCCCTCAAGACCAGAAGGCTCACCAAACAGTTCAGTTCCCGGAATCGTAGAAAAAAGATCTCGATACTGAATACGATGGGCTCGGCGCTTTTCAATCATTGAGTTCAAGCGTTCCAGCTGAGCTCGTCCCAATGCTGCAAGAATGTTAGACATCCGGTAGTTATATCCGACATCAACATGTTCGTAGTGCACAACAGGCTGACGTGCCTGAGTGGCTAGATAACGAATATTATCTGCAAAACCCTTCTCATCTGTGAGCAGTGCGCCACCACCTGAGGTGGTCATAATCTTGTTTCCATTAAAGGAAACAATTGCAGCTACGCCAAAAGTACCAGCAGATTTTCCATCTCGAATTGCGCCTAGAGATTCAGCTGCATCCGACAGAACCGGTACCCCATATTTTGCTGCTACTGCGGAGATGCGTTCATGATCAGCCACTTTGCCCAACAGATCTACGGGGACAACCGCCTTCACTTTACGACCTTCGGCCGTCAGTGTCTCAAATGCTTCTTCTAACAGATCCGGATCCATATTTCCAGACAAATCTGAATCCACAAATACAGCTTCAGCTCCGGTATAAGTAATCGCGTTTGTAGTTGCTGCAAAGGTCATTGACGAAGTCAACACCAGATCGCCCTGACCAACTCCTAATGTCAATAATCCAAGATGCAAAGCAGCTGTACCAGAAGAAAGAGCTACAGCGTAACCACGCCCACAGTATGCTGCTAGTTCAGCTTCAAAAGAATCAACTTCTGGCCCGAGAGGAGCAATCCAACCAGACCGAATAGCACGCACCAAAGCATCTTCTTCAAGCTGCGTAACATCCGGTGACGAAAGGTGAATACGATCGTTACTCATTACTTTTCTTCCTTATCAATTTCAGAAAGCTTTCCCGCACGTTCCATGAAACGATTCTTGTCTAGATTGTCTGGTGACAGACTCTCGGCTTGTGCATGAGAAATCTTAGGGTGGAATGGCCGATCCTCAGACTCCCCATCTCCAACGAGCTCTTCATGCATCTTTTCACCTTCACGTAGACCCGTAAATTTGATGTCGATATCCTTACCGGACATTGCGATCATCCGCTGGGCAATTTCCAGAATGTTTACTGGTTCTCCCATATCCAAGATCAAAACCTCGCCAGTGCGTCCGATACCGCCAGCTTGGAGTACAAGCTGACAGGCTTCAGGGATTGTCATGAAGAATCGGGTTGCCTCCGGGTGCGTCACCGTCACTGGCTTGTCTTCCATAATCAACCGGGTGAAGGTCGGCAGCATGGAACCACGGCTGCCAATTACGTTGCCAAAACGAACTGAAAGATACCTCTTGCCAGTGTGCTGGCCGTACCAGGCAGTCAGCTTCTCTGCCACACGCTTGGAATGGCCAAGCACACTAGTGGGGTTTGCAGCCTTGTCGGTGGAGATATTGACGAAGGTTTCCACATTTACAGCGTCAGCTGCTGCTAGAACATTCAGGGTGCCCAGCACATTCGTCTTCCATCCCTCATCTGGATACTGCTCCAGCATGGGAAGGTGCTTGAGGGCTGCCGCGTGGAAAACCACCTCTGGCTGGCGCTTCTGGAATAGTTTCTTCAGCGCTTCCGCTTCGCGAATATCAGCAAGCACCACAGCATCAGTATCAAGAAGGCCATTGCCTGCAACATTGATCAGAACCTGCTGCAGACCGGTTTCATCGCGGTCAAGCATGATCAATTCAGCAGGACCGTACTTGGAAATCTCAGTACACAGCTGTGCACCGATGGATCCACCAGCTCCTGTGACTAGAACTCGCTTGCCGGTTACATAGCCGGCGATCTCAGACACATTCGTGTCCACCGGTTGACGGCCTAAAAGATCCTCAATAGAGAGATCTCGAAGATCATTTCCTCGAACACCCTTGGACACCACTCGATCAATAGCCGGCATGACCTTGACCGCAAGTCCGCTCTTATTAGCCACGTCCTGAACTCTTCGGAGGAGGGACGCATCCGCATCGCCAATAGCCACGATGACCATTTCAGCACCTGTCTCCGATGCCACCTTGGCAATATCATCGAAAGTGCCTAGCACCTGCACACCGCGAATCTTCTGCCAGGCCAGATCAGGATTATCATCAATAACCCCGACTGGACGGAAAGGAGACTTGGGATCTGACATCATCCACTGGATGAGGTTGGTGCCAATGTACCCGCCACCGAGGATGAGCGCTGGTGTGGAGTCAGCTGCAGGTCTGGTTAATCTTTCCACCCTCATGCGGGCCGCATAACGGATACCCAGGATCATCACCAAAGCCAGTGGTGTGGCAATAAGCATGACGCCACGGGAAACCTCCCAGGCATCGCCGAACACGAGAGAAGAAATCCAGAGGATCATTCCTACGCCACCAACCGAAATGGAAATATTCAGGGTGTCTTCAAAGCTGCCAAACGGGTGGCGTAGCCCCTTGCGGTAGAGGTGCAGGAACAAGCCGAAGAGAAACTGCAATACTACTGCTGCCACTGCGAATCCTACGAAGGCATTCCAGTGCACGCTGGTCATATTGAACTCATAGCGGAAAAGCTTCGCCAGAAAAACCGCCATGATCCAGGAAAAGGCATCAAGGATAAAAAGGGTCTTCCCGACCGGCACTCTCGGCCTGGCCTTGGTCACGCCCGCGCTAGTTCCTAAAGCCATGTTTGTCCACCATCCGTTGAAATATGTTGATTCTCTCCAACCCATAGCACCAGGCTGTTACCAGATTGCGCTGCTGCGATATCGCCGGCCGCTACGGACCCGAGATTCACCATCTCAACGCAGGACACCTGCTCCGTGCCACCATCGGTTCCAAGATTAAGCAGCTGCATCCCGGAGCAAGTCTGGCCATCACCATTGGCCACGGCCAACAGGTTCTGCTTTGAATAAGCTAACGCCATGACGCCGTCCACCGGAGCTGTATCAGACCAGGTGGTACCACCATCAGTGGTGGTGATGATCGAACCATCGGCGCACAGCACACCCACTTCACGGTCGGTCACCGGGGAAAGCCCCAGCGCCTCGCAGCCAATAGTTTTGGCGCCACCTGGTGCACCGAGAGTAGACGGCGATGCCGGATCCAAATACCACGTTCCCACTGCAGAAAGTGGCCCATTCCAGGTGGTTCCATTATTGGAGGTGGAGTAGATCTGCGGCTCGCATTCTCCATTCAGTGCCACCACAAAGGTGGTGCCGCCATTGGCGGGCAGGATGCGCAGAATCTGGGTGGCGCTGGTCGCATCAAATGCCACTGAAGGGGTCCAGCTCTGTCCACCATCCGTGGAAAACTCAATGCTTCCGGGGTTGGTGCACTCCCCCACATCAGCGCGCACCCCTAAGGAACCGTCCAAAGCAATCAGGCGAGACTGGGCAACCAACTCAATCTGTTCACCGGCATTTGCCGCTTCAGTCTCCCGTGCCTGCTCACTCACAGGAGCTTCCGGAGGCGCGTCCGGCTCTTCTGATTCAGCTGGTGCCGGGATAGAAGATTCAGGGGCGGCGGTGTTGGTTGTGGCAAAGCCTTCAGGGTTTGGGTCGCTTAAGTTTTGAAAAGCCAGGTAGGACAACGCCACAGCTGCAACCGCCAGAATGGCGATGATAGCTATGCTCGCCCCCAGGGGCAGGCTCCGCCCCTGTGATTTTCTCCGCTGCCGTTTAGCCATTACTCCATCTCCATTGCGCGCCGGAGGTAGGAAGCCACATCTGCCACAACAGGAACCAACTGCTGCGCGGAGGCGTCGTACACGGCTTTGTCCTGTCCGTAGGGGTCAACAACATCATCATCATCCGGATTATCCAAAGGGATCAGATCGCTGCGGCCCAACCGGGCGGCATCAACAGCTGCACGCAGCTTGCCGACGGGTGTACCGTCGGAAGCTAGGATTTCAGCTCGGAGATACTCATCTGTAGTCACATCAATCAGTCTCTTGAACTCCCGGACGGTAAACACCTTACGGGTAGCACGCGAGCTAAGCTCGACAATCTTCCTGCGGTGCCCCCGATCCATGGCCAGAATCAGATCGGCAGAGTCTAGGTGGGCCTCGAGCAACTGCTTTCCACGGTGCAACTCAGCGTCGCTGATCTCGTTATTCTTTGCGATTTCGAGGGAATGCTCAGGCATGGGATTGTCCACCATGGCCTGGGTGCCGGCTGAATCAAATTCGATATGCTCCACCCCCCGAAGGGCAGATTTCAACAGTTGTTCCGCCAGAGGGGACCTACAGATATTACCGGTGCAGACAGTGAGAATACGGAAACTGTCACTCATCAGGATTCACCGCTGCTGTCGCGATCTTCTTCGGGTCACCATATCCGTAGTTGCCATAACCATAACCTGCCGCAGCCTTCGGTGGCAGCATGGTTACGACAACACCAAGCATGTTGGAGCCTGCATGATCAAGAGTCTGGATTGCCGCTTCAAGCTCCGGCTTCTTGGTGGCACCTGCGGCAACAGCCACCAGAATTCCGGCCTTACCATGCCCAATGACTGCAGCATCAGTAACCGCCAGGATTGGAGGCGCATCAATGATCACGTAGTCAAAGCCTTCATCCAGTTGATCAATCACCTGGGTCATGGAAGAGGATCCCAGCAATTCGCTTGGGTTGGGTGGGATACGCCCAGCGGGCAGGAAGTAGAGCTGAGTCCTACCCCACCGCTGTAGCACATCGTTGAGCTCTGCCTTGCCAATGAGCACATCGGTGAGACCTGCTCCGCCTTCTACATCGAGATACTTGCTCACCTTTGGCAGACGGAGATCTGCTTCCACCAGTGCCACCCGCGCACCCGATTCAGCCAGGGCGAGCGCCAGGTTGATGGAGGTGGTGGACTTGCCCTCACTAGGATTGGGAGAGGTGATCACAAAGACAGATGAGCTGTTATCAACATCGAGGAACTGTAGGTTGGTGCGGAATGCCCGGTAGGCTTCTGCATTTGGGCTATGTGGCCTGGCCTGCATTACCAGAGGATTCTTCTTCACCTCTGGATCTTCGAGGACACCACCAAGTAGTGGTTTATCGGTGATCTCTTCCACGTCGCTGAGGGAGTGAATGCGGGTATCCAGGATGGTGCGCAGCACAGCGATACCCACACCGATCGCAAAACCAACCAGCAGGCCGAGGATGATATTCATCGGCACATTGGGGCTCACCGCCGAGGTTGGAGTATTGGCAGTCTGAATGGTGGTGAGATTGACGGGGCTGCCTCCGGCACCAGTATCAGGCTCCAGCTCGGTCTGCACCACATTCTTGAAGCTCTCCCCCACCTCATTGGCAATCTCAGCCGCCTGCTCCGGCGACGGGCTGGTGGCGGTGATATTGATCAATGCAGTATCCCCAGGAGAGGAAGCGATAATGTGGGCTCGCAGCTGACCTGCGGTCATTTCCAAGCCAAGCTTTTCGACGACCGGCTCCAACACCACACCCGAGGTAACCACGTCAACGTAACTGTTAACAATCTGGCGGGAGAAGGTTGCGCCCTGGGCCAGTTCCGAGGTGGTACCTGCACCGGACCTGACCGAAACATAAAGCTGTGTACGAGACTGGTACTCAGGTGTGGCGAGCAGAGAAAACCCTGCTCCAGCTGCAATTCCAAGAATGGATGCAACAACAATGAGCACCCAGTTCTTCATCAAGATTGTCGCGTACTCGCGTAGTTCCATGTTTCCGGAGCCCTCATTACTTGTGGATTTTTACTTCTGGGACGTTAGAACTACCTAACCACCCATGCTATCGCCAGAAAAAATCCAGCTTAAAACAACGTTTAGACTTAAATCAGCATAACCCGATTTCGGTAACCCAGCTCCCTGAGTGTCCAAATAGACAAATGTAGCCTGTCAACGGAACAAATTCAGCGCATCCCCGAAATGCGCCTTCCCCCGTCCTCCCCCGTGAACATCGGGAGGGAACTGTCGCGGAAAACTATCGAATATAAAAATAAGATTTCAGATTCCCACTGAAACTGTTAACGTCAAGTCACGAATCGTCGATGTACCAAAAAGAGCCTCGCTAATAAGAGGCATAACGGGCTGTACGGCCACTTTTGGTTTATATTAACTATCACATGGGTTTAATACCCCGGATGTCCCGATCTGGTTCTAACCAGCCTTTGGGGCCACTGACCATAATTTCACGAGGGAAAAACATGAAGCTTCTTCGCCGTATTGCCGCGCCCATCGCCGCGCTGGGTATTGCCATGTCCGCCATTGCTGCTCCTAACGCTGCAACGGCAGCTGAGCTGAGCCCAGCTGATGTTGCCGGTGACACCGCATTATCTACCATCACCGAGGGTGCGAAATACCCGGAGAAGCCGGCACCGCGTTGGCGCGCATACGTCAACGCTGCTGATGACCGCGTGAAGGAGATGTGGGCCTACTCCCCCTCCATGGACCGCGATGTTCCCCTCGTTGTCATCACTGCCGATGAGTCCGCTGGCCCGCGCCCGGTCATCTACCTCCTCAACGGTGGCGACGGCGGCGAAGGCGCAGCCAACTGGGTCATGCAGACCGACGTGATTGATTTCTACCTTGAGAAGAACGTCAACGTGGTCATCCCCATGGAAGGCAAGTTCTCCTACTACACCGATTGGGTGCAGGAGAATGCAGCACTCGGCGGCAAGCAGATGTGGGAGACCTTCCTGGTCAAGGAGCTTCCAGGGCCGCTGGAAGCAGAGCTCAACGCTGACGGACAGCGCGCCATTGCCGGCATGTCCATGTCCGCCACCACCTCACTGCTGTTCCCGCAGCACTACCCCGGTTTCTACGATGCGGCTGCGTCCTTCTCCGGTTGTGCATCCACTTCTCAGCCTCTGCCGTGGGAGTACCTGAAGCTCACCCTCGATCGTGGCAACGCCACCCCGGAGCAGATGTGGGGTCCACGCGGTGGGGAGGTCAACATCTACAACGATGCCCTGATCAACTCCGACAAGCTGCGCGGCACCGACCTGTACGTCTCCAACGCCTCCGGTCTGGCTGGCCACTGGGAGTCGGCCGGCAGCCCCCGCTTCGAAGGTCTGGATCAGGCCTACCTGTCCCTGGCCATGACCGAGACCATCGTCACCGGTGGACTCATCGAGGCAGCCACCAACAAGTGCACCCACGACCTCAAGGCAAAGCTGGACCACGCCGGCATCCCTGCCGACTGGAACCTGCGCCCCACCGGCACCCACTCCTGGGGTTGGTGGCAGGATGACCTCCGCGGATCCTGGGACACCTTCGCCCGTTCCTTCGGGCTGGAGAACGAGAACGCTTAAAGGTCCCCTCGTTTAGCCTCTAACTACAACGGCACCCCACTTAAAAGGTGGGGTGCCGTTGTGGGTTTCCCTTACGAGTGGTTTCAGACGAGATCAGCGCTCCAACACCGCATGATCAATACGTGACAGCCCTTCATTCACCTCATACGATGTCGCAGTGATATCGGTTATCCCGAAACCAGCCAGCCGCGCGGTGTGCTTCTCCACATAAGCCTGGGCGCTTGCCTCGTCTGCGAAGAGGTAGACACCGCCAGCGACCTCGCGTTGTGGGTCCTCCGTCCATACCTTCCAGATCAGGCCGTCCTGACCGGCGATATCGTGGGCCAGCTCAGCGTAGGCAGCCTCGGCATCAGCACCGAAGGGGCCTGTGGAGGGGAATTCAAAAACCAGAAGTGTAGTCATGCCCCCGAGGATACGCCGGGACGGACCACTTCCCTCCCGCCCCATACAGCTACCCTTGTCCCCATGACTGATTACTCCTTCCTCGAACCCATCGATTCACCCGAGGCCCTGGAATGGGCGGAAAAACATTCGGAAGCCACCGTCGACAAGCTCCCTGAGGCGCCACGCACCGCACTGCAACAGCGCCTCCTGGAGGCACTGGACACCGATGACCGCATCCCTTATGTCAGCCGGCGCGGGGAGAGGCTGTACAACTTCTGGCGTGATGCCACCCACCCGCGGGGGCTGTGGCGCACCACCACGCTGGAGTCGTATCTCACCGGCGAGCCAACCTGGGAGGTGCTCATTGATCTTGATGCCCTGGCGGAAGCCGAGGAGGAGAACTGGGTGTGGAAGGGGGCTCAGGTGCGCGCCCCGGAATATGATCTGGCGCTGGTGAAGCTCTCCCGCGGTGGTGCGGATGCCACCGTCATCCGGGAGTTCGACCTCACCACGGCAACCTTCGTGGAAGATGCCCCCTTCACCATCCCCGAAGCTAAGACGGATGTGTCCTGGTTGGACCGGGAAACCCTGTTGATCGGCACGGATACCGGTGAGGGTTCGCTGACCACCTCCGTGTACCCGGCGCGCGTGCTCACCTGGAAGCGCGGGGAAGATCTTGCCAGCTCACCGCTGTTCTTCGAAGGTGAAACAGAGGATGTGGCGGTGGGTGCGTGGGTGGATCCAACGCCTGGCTGGGAGCGTACTTTTGTGTCCCGGGCAGTGGATTTCTACAACTCCCGTGAGTTCGTGGAGGTAGATGGTGAGCTCATCGCCCTTGAGGTGCCGGATGATTGTGATGTGGTGGTGCGCAATCAGTGGATCTTCATCAATCCACGCACGGAGTTTGCCGGCATCCCGGCCGGTGGTCTCGGTGTGATGGAGTTTGCTGCTTTCCTGGATGGCCAGCGTGCATTTGAGCCCGTGTTCACCCCGACGGCCTCCACCTCGCTGCAGGGATTATCCTCCACCAAGAATCATCTGCTGTTGACCCTGCTGGATAATGTGTCCACCTCGATCGCGGTGGTGGATATTGATAACCCCACCGGTGAGCAGCGCCCGTTGCCCCTGCCGGAGCATGCCACCGCGCACATTGTGGCCACCTCTGCGTTGAGTGGGGATGAGATCTGGGTGCAGGCCACCAGCTTCACCCAGCCAGGTGCCCTGTTGCGTGGGGATCTCTCTGAGTCCCTGGAGCTGACCGAGGTACGCCGTTCGCCCTTGCAGTGGGATAACACCGGGCTGGAGACCCGTCAGCATTGGGCAACGTCCAAGGATGGGACGAAGATCCCGTATTTCATCTCCGGACGGTTCAGCTCTGACCAACAGCCACTGCCCACCCTGGTGCATGCCTATGGCGGTTTCGAGGTTTCTCTCACCCCGGGTCACTCCCCCACCCGGGGTATCGCCTGGCTGGAGAAGGGTTACCTGTTTGTCGAGGCCAATCTGCGTGGCGGTGGTGAGTTCGGACCGCAGTGGCATTCCCAGGCCACCAGGCTGAACCGGCTGAAGGTGTGGGAGGATCACCGCGCCGTCCTGGAGGATCTGGTCGCCCGCGGGTATACCACCCCGGAGCTCATCGCCATTAGGGGTGGGTCCAATGGTGGCCTGCTCACCAGTGGGGCACTCACCCAGTATCCAGAGGCGTTTGGGGCGGCGGTGGTGCAGGTGCCGCTGACCGATATGCTGCGCTATCACACCTGGTCGGCAGGGGCGTCGTGGATGGCGGAGTACGGCAACCCGGATGATCCAGACGAACGGGCGGTGATTGAATCGTATTCGCCGTTGCATAATATCTCGGGCGTCGACAAGCGCCCCTACCCGCCGGCCCTGGTGACCACCTCGACGCGGGATGATCGCGTGCACCCCGCGCACGCCCGCTTGTTCGCCCAGGCGCTTGACGATGCCGGCCAGCCCGTGGATTATTACGAAAACACCGAAGGCGGTCACGCAGGTGCCGCGGATAACAAGCAGGTGGCGCACATGGAGTCGTTGATCTACACGTGGATCGAAACGGCGCTGGGTTTGGTTTCAGCTGATGAGGGGTAATATCACCTAGCGATGACTACGAGACGGATGCGATCCACCCCTGTACCCGGTACCCGTGATTCCTACACCGGTATCGACTTCAACCTCGGATTCCACATCCGGAACTACGAGCTTGACCTCACCTACCGGGTATCACCGAATCTGCTCATGGGGACTGCGACGCTGCATATGGTGAACTACCATCCGCTGACCTCGCTGACCCTGGATTTGAGCAACAACCTCCGCGTGGAGAAGGTCACCGCGCAGGGCACCGCCGGCACCAATGTGCAGGTGGCACGGTTTAGGCACAGCAACAAGAAACTGCATATCAGTTTCCGCGAGGCAATCCCGGTGGATCAGGAGTTCTCCCTGACCATCCGCTACCGCGGCAACCCGCGTCCCACGCGCACGCCCTGGGGTGCGATCGGGTGGGAGGAGCTGGACAACGGAGCCCTGGTGGCCTCACAGCCGTGTGGCGCGCCGAGCTGGCTGCCCAGCGATGACACCCCCGATGAGAAGGCGCGTTTCGATATAAAGGTCACCGCCGACAATGACTACATGGTGATCTCCAACGGCGACCTGGTCGGGCGCATCACCCGTGGCAGTGCCACCACCTGGCACTACCGCACCCGCGAACCCATGGCTACCTACCTGGCCACCATCCAGGTGGGTTCGTATGAAGAGGTGTCGCTGGGGGCGTCGAAGTCCGGGGTGCCGGTGCTGGCGTATATCCCCACCGGTGATATCGACCTGCGCGAACGGGTGCTGCAGGACTTCCGCCCGCAGGCGCAGATGGTGGATGTGTATGAGGAGCTGTTCGGCCCCTACCCGTTCGCTAACTACCGCGTGGTGATCACTGAGGATGACCTGGAGATCCCCATCGAGGCGCAGGGGCTGTCCACCTTCGGATCCAACTTCGCCACCGGGGACGGCGAATGGGAACGCCTGATCGCCCATGAGCTCTCCCACCAGTGGTTCGGCAACTCCCTGGGCTTGGCGCAGTGGAATGACATCTGGCTCAATGAGGGCTTCGCCTGCTACGCCGAGTGGTTGTGGTTTGAGAAGTCCATCGGGATCTCCGCCGCGGAAAGCGCCCGGAGGCATTACGCGAAGATCGCCGAGCTGGGCCAGGACATTGTGCTCGCCGACCCCGGCCCCAAGGACATGTTCGATGACCGCGTGTACAAGCGCGGTGCGCTCACCGTCCACGCCTTCCGGGTGTTGCTTGGTGATGCCCACTTCTTCCCCGCCCTTCGCGCCTACGTCGCCGAGGGCAAACACGGGCTGGTGGAACCACGTGATCTGTGGCGACACCTCGCCGCGGCGTGCGCGTCGGCGGGGGTCGCCGAATCCGAGCTTGTCGACGTCTGGAACGCCTGGCTGAAAAACCCCCAGCTGCCAGCGTTTCCTGACCGCCCATGAAATACCTGACTCTGGCCACCATCATCGCCGGTATCTCCGGCTTCGTGGTCATTATCATCGCCGCCTGGGCACTCGGCTCCTCCGGCACACTGACCGAGGAGTTCACCGCCTACTGGGGGCTGTTCTTCGCCGGCACTGGCGTGCTGACCGGGCTGACGCAGGAGACCACGCGGGCGGTGTCGGCGGCGCGGGGTGGGGAGAAGGTGGCGTCGAGAAGCTCGGTGCGGCCGATCCTGTTCTCACTGGGCGCTGCTGCGGTGACCGCGGTGGTGCTCGGGCTGACCGCACCGTTCTGGATCGGGCGGCTGCTTAGCGAGCACCAAAGCATCGGCGTCGGCATGCTCGCCGTCGGCCTGGGCAGCTACGCCGTGCAGGCGACAGTCTCGGGGATTTTGTCGGGATGTCAGCTATGGAAGCAGTACGCGGCGCTGATCTCCCTGGACACCGGCGTGCGTATGATCCTGGCTGTGGTGGCGTGGCTGCTGGGATACCAGCTGCTGGCCTTCCTGTTCATCACCGTGGTGGGGGCGGTGTCGTGGGTGGTGATTGTGGGGCTCTCGCGCTCGGCGCGGGCGGCGCTGGGCTCGGTGACCGATGTGTCGGGGCCGGTATTTATGCGACAGGCACTCACCGCGATGGCAGCATCTGGCTCGACGGCCGTGCTGATCACTGGCTTTCCTACGCTGGTGAAGCTGACCAACCCCGACACCACTGGCCAGGCCGTGACAGCTGCGGCCGTGATCTATGCGGTCACGCTGACACGCGCTCCTTTGCTTGTGCCGCTGCAGCAATTCCAATCCGCGATCATCGTGCGATTCGTGCAGGGTGGGCGTTCCCCGTGGAATGCACTTGCCGGGCCCCTGGCGATTGTGTGGGGGGTCGGGCTGGTTGGCTCCGGGTTGGCGTGGTTGATCGGGCCATGGCTTTTCGAGGTGATCCTGCGTCAGGAGATCTTCGCCGTGCCGGGTAGTCTGCTGGCTGCGCTGACGCTGGGGGCTACGACAACTGCGATGTTGATGGTCACGGGTTGCGCGACGATTGCCTACGACCGGCATGGACTGTACCTGGCCGGCTGGGTGGTCGCGACGGTGGTAGCGGTGGCGATTTTGATGGGGCCGTGGTCACTGGCGATGGGCGCTGCGCTGGCTTTGATTGTTGGGCCGTTGGTGGGGCTGGTTGTGCACCTGGTGGCGTTGTTCGGGAAGAACGCGCCGGTGGTGGGGGCTGGGGTTTGAGCACCCCATGTCTAGCAGTTTCTAGCCGTCCCATACCTCGGCGTACCTGTCTGCCACCAGGGGCCAGATAATCTCTACCCCATCCTCCACAGAATCCACCTTCTCGGCGAGATCCGCCAGCAGGACAAAATCATGATAGATAAACCGTCCAGCCTGATCCTTGCGTCCCTCAGGATCCTTCATTCTGAGCGCGACACGCTCCGGTGAGACCCGGCGGCAGAACTCATCCTGCTGTATGAAGGGCTCGAAGGCATCTTCATACACGGTGAGGGGATTCCAGGAATCGTCATTCTGGCTTCCCTCCTCCAAGAACTCAAATCCCCACTGATACCCGCGGGCCAGCCAGATGAAACTCATAACGGACTCCGGAAAAGAACTTTCTCCTCTTCTCCCCTCTTAAGATCACGAGCAAAACGAGCCAGGATTCCACTCAACGCATCGTGCTTAACGCTTGCATCACGGTTGATCTCTGCGATTTTCTCCTGAACCTTCTTCATGATCTCGATCATCGCCTGTTTCCCCACTACCTTAATGACGGCTTTCTGGATCATCCCGAAAGGTCCAGGAAGGTCCTTCTTCAGGAGGAACGCCAAAGCGATCTCCGAAGCCAGTGATCCCGCGCCCAACAGATTCTCGAGAACATCCGAAGGCAACTTAATCATCTCCGCCCACTTAAGATGTCGTTCGAAAGGCAACATCGCAGAGATCGGCAGTAAAAGATCCAGCCCCACCCGCTTCGTCACCACGATTTTCTCCGGCTCAAATTTCGCCGATGACAACAGCACAAAATCCTGGGCCAGGGAGAGAGCATCAGGGGTATCAACGAACTCTGCAATTGCAGCGCCAAGGTGAGTGAGGTCTTCCCCAGCTTTACCGATCACCAGATCCCGGAAGGCAATGATATCCATATCAGGAAGCAGATCAGCCTTAGATAACGCTAGAACCCATACTCGTGGGAATTCCGTCAGCTTTTGCCCGTCCTCAAGGATGTCCTCCTTCAGATTAAGCAGGCCCGTCCTGAAATTGGAGAATAATAACTTCAGATACCGTTCTTCCTCACCCGCATAATCGATGAGCCTCTGCCCATCGACTAGAAGGAGTGCCACATCTGCACTCAACAGGGAACGAAACGTATCAACACGGCGTTGGGTAATCTCCGCATTCTCAATGTCCTGCGTAAACCACTCCCCCGGATAGTCATGCCAGACGAGCCGGAGGGCATCAAAAGGACCCTGACTCTGGGCACCTTCACTACCTTTTTCTTTAAGCTTCACTTTGAACGAGTACTCATGCGCCTTCAATTTTGTACCTTGAGGGACTACACCGTCATTCTTCATCCCAAGGAAGATCTGTTGAAGGACAAGACCTTGCTCTCCGCTTTCTGCGATCAAGTGATAGTCGCTGGTATCAAGAAATTTCGGTTCTTGAGCAGCACCATAAAATGATGACAGCAGCACTGTTTTTCCGCTGCCGGCTTCGCCGAACACCGCGATTTCCTGGTCAAGGGTTCTGAGGATAGGCATGGGAGAAGTCTACGGTGAAACTGTCACTCACACAGCTGGCACCGGGCCGAAAGCCTGTGAGGCTCGGTCCGGCGCTGCATCGTTTCTCGGTAAAGCAAGTGAACGGCCGATGGCGGGATCTAGTGAGCTTGTTGCTCAGCCCCAGCAGCCAGGGATCGCCCGCTGGTGGCGGAGCGCCTCAATGCCCATGCGATCAGGGCGGTCAGCACTACAACTGCGGAAGCAGCACCCCCGGTGATCACCAGAGCCTGGGATTCGTAGCTGCCCTCCATGCGTGCCACCGCGATCCAGGCCAGTCCCCAGGAGGTGGCGAGGGCCGGGGCGATGCGGCCGCCGTCGATAATGGCTGCGACAACGCCGATCAAGCCTGCCAGCACAATTCCGCCAACGCCAACCGGGATGGTGGTGAAGGCATTGAGGCCCTCGGCGGAGAAGTAGGCGAAGAGGTTGGCAAAAGTAGCCACCAACACCCAACCGAAGTACAAGCCGAAGGTGCCCTCGGTGAGGATCAGATCAGGCCAGCCACCAGTGCGGGGTTCGCCCAGGATATACATGATGCGGATGAGGACCACGAGCAGAACCGTGATCACCAGAACAGAAGCCCAGACCTGGTCGAATTGCACGGTCCAGATCCATACGGAATTCAAGATGACAGAAGCAATCGCCCAGGGACGCAGATGCTTTTGGCGGGGTGAGCGGCGGGCCGCTGGGAATAACTGCCAGATGGCGTACCCGGCCAGTCCCGCGTAGATCACGCTCCAGATGCTAAAAGCGCTACTAGCCGGAGCCAGTGGCGTGGCATCAGCGGACAGCGCCCCTCCTGCTGCCTCCGCAATCGGGGTGCCGCCGATGGCGCCACTGCCGAGGAATGCGGTGAAAATGGCTGCTGCCGTGACAATGACCGTGAGAATGGGCATCGCCCAGCCGGCATCGGTGTGTTCATTCTGGGTGGCTGCAGGGCTCGTGCCTACATGATGATTCAGAGTAGCGTCCTGATGAGTCGTGCCAGGCGCGGTGGAACCTGATTGGGGTGTGATCTCGCTCGGTTGCGTGTTCATTGTTAACCTCCTTGGCCCCAGCGTATGGACGGAAGGAGGTACGGACAATGTATTTATAGGGATCCCGATCAATTGAAGCTGAACTGTGATGGAACCTGTGAGGGAATTGGGTACGGGCTTCGAACCTGAAATAGCGATACCGATCAACGAGCGCGCCGGCAGGGCTTCTCACTCGGTCCTTGATTCCTTCGGCATTGCTAACCACGCCACGAAATAGACGGGAAACTGGGGGCCCGGCAGGAAGAACGACCCGAGAAAAAGAAGGCGCAGCCACACCGGATGAACACCATAAGTTGCCCCTATGCCGCTGAACACTCCCGCCACCCATCGGCCCTTACGTACTCGCCGGATGGTGCCCAATTTGGACTTACGAGTGATGTCCTTCAGAATTTCGGACAACGTCGTGCGATCCATTGGCTCATCCGAGTGGTCAGGATTGCTCATTTCGCATCACCCCGACCGTTTTTCAATAGATAAGCATCCATTGGACTCCGCTCTGCGAATCAATAATCTCGACGTGAGTACCCGTGAACGAACCCTGCAGCTCAAACTGATTTCCGGTTTGGGGGCTGATTGTCGACAATACGAGCGCACCATCACCTTCGAAGCGCTCTCTAGCGGTGGCTCTCCGCCATTCAGCGGCGATCTGATCAGCGAAACCACACCCTAGATGCTCGTAGAACACGACCACGTTGTCCAATTTACCCCCCTGGCTACAGTAGTCAGCACCCTGCGCTTCTATGGGTTCTGATACTGGGGATGCGAGAAACCGCTCATAGGTGCCGGTCGCTCCACCCTGGGCAGTCCGTATCGACTCGCCCCCGACAGAAGTCAGCATGAATACAAGCAACAGTGTGAGCACCCCTCCAATCATGTAGGCAGGCAGGGTTCCTTTGAGCCGTGGTAACAGCAGGTGTCCCCTGGCATCGATGTCGGGCACGAACAGTGTCTCGGTGTCGCGTGAACTCACGATAGCCCCCAGGGATAGGGAATCAACCCGCTGAGAACCTCACCAAGATCACCGATCCGCGCCAGGAGCGTCTGCAGGTAAGCCGCGCCCTGTCCTTCATCCAGGAACCACAGAACGAAGAAAGTCAGGAGGGCTACCACCATGAGCCCGTGGATCAGGGAGGTAACCATTCTGAATACGCGATAACTCGTCGGTACGGACAGGGTGCCGTCACTCATTGTCTCTCATCTCCACATTGCTTGTTACTCGATATGAGCTCTTCACTTCGCCAACTTGTTCCGTGTTAGTGGTCAGTTGCCGGCTGAGGGGTTGTCTTTGCCACAGGGGTTTTTGCCTGTTGCCTGGCAGCCGCGGCAGCGGCCTTGCGTTCACGTTCAGCTTCCCGTTCTTCGATGACGCGCAGCAGTTTCTCCTGGGGGAACATCTTTACGGAAGCCAGGATCTCTTCTATCACATGGACTGGATTGACGTGGTCCGTAAAATCCAGGCTGTGGAAAGAATCCACCGCAACGTACGCGGCAGTGGGGAAATCAACAGAAATCGCATCAACAAGATTGTTGAACCCATGTCCATTCAGCCATTCGCGTAACTTTTCACTTCCCATCGCACCGAAATTGAGGGCGGGCAGCACTTCCTGAAGTTGGTCCACCCGGCTGATGACTACAGTCAGCTTCTTCTTGGACAGGTCAATCTGGCCAGCGCGAAGGACACTAGAAAAGGTCGTGTAAACCTTCATCTGATCATCAGTGTGGTCGCCTTCCGCGGCTGGCATCTTGCTTTCCCGTAGGCGTTTCATATCAGGATCCGCAAAGGGATCAACGGTGAGAATGAAGTGCTCAGCTCCGCGCAGGTACTGGAGCCGTGCGATCGTATCCGCACTGGTGAATTGTTCGCCAGCAACATCCATGATCTGTACTTCCACAGGCTCTGGAAGGCCTTCCACACGCAGGACATATCCTTTACCTACTGGTTTTGTGTTGCTGGTAGGCTGCGTCGCCGCTTCTTTCTGTAGTCGCTCCCACTGAGCCAATACAAAGTTCTTGGCTTCCTGATCGAGTGGTTCGACCTCACCGCCGGCGGTGAGGGCATGCTCTTTGAGACCATTGAGCGCAGATCCCAGAAACATGGTCTTTCCTGAGTTTCGGGCTCCGAGCACGGGAAGAAGCAGGGTGGGCCGACCGCCGGAACCCGCCATCAGGAGTTGCCCACAGGCCGGGCAGGAGGGTTCCAGAACTGCTGACGCCCTGTTGACCGTATTGGGCAGGCGAGTTCCACAGCCGCATATGCGGGACAGCAATCCCAGGGGCCCCGGACGGATATTATGGTGGTTCGTTTTGCAATTGGGGCATTGATACGACGGCATGGTGGACACTGCGTAGCAGTATTTGCAGTGCAGCTTAGCTCGTCGTCGGTTCCTGTTCCTGCTGTCCGCCCAACTGAGCAATTTGTTGCTGGTGGACAATAGGATCGAGCCCAGGAAAAGGGCAAGGCGGTACACGACGGTCCAGCCGAGCATCGAGATGTAGAGTCCCATAATCAGACAAAAGTAGGGCAGTGCGAGAAGTACCTTGACCAACGTGCTGGATACCCTCGGCTGGACGCGGCGTTTAATCGACAGCTTCCATTCATCTGTGGTCGATTCATCTGCATCATCGATCTCGGCCATTCCCATCCGCAGAGCAACGATCATATGCAGGTAACGGTATTGTCTGATCACTGAGGTGAAATCATGTTTCGCCTGATAGGGCAGATAAAGCGGCCACGCCCAGTCCCAGCCATAGTGTTGATTTTCGCCAGTCTGTTTCCCGCGAATCACCTCGCCGTCGCGTACCTTGTCCGGTGTCATTGTCACCAGCGGTGAGACCGTTCGCTGCGCGAAAACAAAGAGTGGAAGAACAACTCCCACCAATAATCCCACGACAAAGAGAATCAGAGAGACAACAAGCAGCAACATCACAATGTAGCTGAGAACCCGTACAGCTGTTGCAAGAAGAACCCAGAGGACAAAAACAAGGACAACGGCGCCAAGAGCGAATGCAAGCAGAATCAGAAGAAAGTCATCCATGGTGCTCTCTACCTCCCTTTACCGGTCTTCTTGCGGGAACCAAAAGGACTCAACAGGTTTCGAGCAGATTCGAAGGTGTCCTTGAGCTTCTCGCTGCTCGAACGACCAGAGAGGTATGCGTCAACCAAAGCCGATGTGTCACGACCGTCCTCCTTTGCCAGTCGCCGCAGAACCAGCGGGGTGATCATAGCCAGAGTGCTGCGTGCGCAATCAGCGGAATCCGGAACCTCACCATTCATCTGGACAGTGGAAGCTACATTTCTGAGCACGCCAGGTACTTTTTCCTCTATCTGGCGTCGGGTTTCCATGTGGGTCTGATTCTGGAGATTGGCATCATACAGTGTCCTGATGAGCTCTTCGCATATGACCAGATCGGCATGTTGCCAGGCTGTCTTAACAATGATCTCCAGGTGAAGGAAGAGTTCCTGGGGAGTCAGTCGTCGGATCTCGGACGGCTTTCTTCTCCCCTGGAGATTAGCCAGTTCGTGCCGGACTACGTGGAACTGATCGAGTATTCGACTCAGCTCCCGGGAGGCTGACATGGAGGGCCAAGCAACCAGGAATTCCAGTATCCGTGCCAGCTGCGCGGGGTTCTGCTGGTACCACGTCGCTATCGCATCCCCGAGAGAGACAGGACAGGACCCTTGAGCTCGAAGCCACTCGAGTCCACCTGTGAAATCCACATTGCCATCGAGGTCGTGGAAGAACGGCCACCAGTTCTCGATTGTCGATCGTAAAGCCAGTTTGTGCAGGCCGCTGTTCAGAGCGCGCCCCTCATCGCCATGATGCTCCCGACGCAGCTGTGCCACCAGAATCCAGGTATCGAGGTCATGGCTGTACTGCTGGGAGAGGAAGGAGTCATACTCGCCCCTGGCCACGCCCATGGTCAGTGGAGATTGGTTCGTGAGCAGATCAGTGAGGAGGAGGTTCCTAGCGGCATCGAAAATCAGATCCCCTTCTTCCCACTCGTGAACAGACGTACTCAATGCGGGGTTATCTGCAAGGAGCCTTGCCTGACGGTCATAGAGATTGAGGTCGATCCTGATCTCCTCTCCCCGATTCACGGCCTTCAGCAGGCTGAGATAACCCCCGATAGATTCCGAGCGGAAGTCATCCCCGTATGCGCCAATCGACACCAGGGAACGACGAAGCTCAGCTATGCGCTCTTCCGCCCAGTCTCCCCTGTCAGCTGACGAGAGTACGGGCAGCGCCTCTGCCCAGTAACCGGGTGGGCCGATGACGCGCGCTATATCCGAAGGTTTCCCGATACTGCGGCGTACCACTTCGTTTAAGATGTGAACACCTGCGCCCACGTGCCCACCTACGATGAGGCTGCGGGAGACGTCGACAAGCTCCCCTACGGCGGTACCCGCTTGTAGGAGGTAGTCTGTGCAATCGGCCACCCAGGCCGCCACCGAATCGTTCTCCGGAGAAACCCTGCTGAAGGCCACTAACGCCTGGATCACCGCGCCGGTGAACTCATTCCCTTTCTCCCCCAGGAGAATGGTTCTCACGGCTTCAACCGCAACCGTGGACTCCATGTAGGTTTCCCATTCCCGGAGCTGCTCCACCGTGCGGATCACATCACCGGAATCATGGGAATTCAACCAGTCGACCACCCTGGTCGCTGTAGGACTTGGCTTTATATCACTCATTCCCTGGCCAATGAGGTCAATGAAGGACTCATTGGTCTGGGCCAGGTCGAAGCCATGGAGATCAGCGAGAACGGCGGAGTGAACGCCAATCACCCGGTATGATTCACTCTCCGGATTATAGGTACCCATGCGGAATGTCAGGCGCAATTGTTGGGGCCTGGAGAGAAAAAAGCTGAATAGAGCAAGGCAGTTGAGGAACTCTACTTCATCATCCGTCTGAATGAACACCCGTGGCCCCGAGGGTTCAAGACTCTTCTCGATCAGGGTGAGCATCACCGCGAAGTTATCCCAGAACCATGTCTTTCCCCGAAAATACCTGATCAACTCATCAGGAGTCTGAGACTGGCTCGGAGCTGCCTTGCTCCCCAGCTTCCCGGGCGTCGCGGACAGTGGTTGTACCCACAGCTCCTCAATGCAGAGGGTTTGGGCCGGACTGGTCCAGTAGAAATCCTCTGGCTCGGTTGTGACCAACACCCGGGTGAAGTGGTTCCCCGGTCGTGTGGTCCCTTGGAGCTCCGGAATTGATTTTCCATTTGCTAGATAGAACCTGCCCCCATTTTCATCGAAAAGAACGGTTCTGGGATGAGTGGAGGGATCCCTCATATCGATGTCTGGGTAGTCTTTCGACGGCAGCGCATGGAAATACTTCTCCGTCACCCGATTCCTATCGTCAGAATCCAGGTGTTCCGAACATGCAGAAAGTTGCCACCCGGGTAAACCGTTCAGAGACATCTCCCGGGTGCAGTAGGTGTAATCTATCGTTCCGAACATGCCCTCATCACTACTCTCATATCTTGGGTTAGAGGCCTATTTGGTGGGTACGAACCGTGTAAGAGACATGAGCCAGAGAAAGGGCTCGGCCACGCGAATCGGTGTGACACCGAGCTGGCTCGCCGTGGCTGTCGCATAATCCGGTTCATTGCCCAGAGCGGAGAGACTGAAAAGACGATAGTTGTCGTAATACGCTTCGAGATGATCGAGGAAGGCCCCTCCACCCCATTCCACGATTTTCGCTCCCACCTCGTTGTGGACTCTGAGGGATTCCTCCTGAGACAGAAACGGTTCCTTGGAGGATTCCTGCAACAGCGGAGAGTTGGGGGAAATCTCCTCGGCAAAAGCATCCATTTTCGCCACCGCTATCGCCAGTGGTTTCTTGATTTTCTTGTTCTTACCGGTCCTTTCATGTGCCTGAAGGACCTGTGTCAGGTTGATCAGGATCTGCTCCGGATTGACCAACTCGATATCACCGATGCCACGTTCCCGAGCTTTATGTTGAACCGCTGGAAAAGCAAAGGGGTTCAACAGCAACACCAGGCTGTCGGTAGCCGCGAGGTACTGCATGTCACGAGCATCCGCGACGCTGGCCAGCGATTCGCCGGCAGTGTCGTAGAAGCTGAAGATGGCGCTCTTCGATCGATCCAGATACCGCCATTCGTAGATGTACGGAATCTTTTTGCCACGGTTCGTACTTCCCGGGAGCCCACCGCCCTGATTCATCTGTTCGCGCCACTGACTCAACTCATCGGTCATGTTCATGTTGTCCGAGATATTGGCAATTGAGGCTCGGAAGCGGGGACCGACCGTATTGCTGAATTCAGTATTCAACACCGTCAGCAACACGGTCTTACCCGCTGCCCGTGCACCAACCAGCCCCATGAGCGTGCTGTCCGCGGAGAAGTTGGCGGGGACCGGGGAATGACAACAAGAGAACAGCCTGGTGAAACAGGGACCACCGCAGTACGAGCAGGTGGCTTTCTTGCCATTCTTATTCTTCGGCACGCTAAACGGGAGGTACCGCCTGGGATCTGAGAAGCGCTCCCGCACTTCATCGGGCTGTGGCTCGCAGGCAGGCATACCCGGGGCCGGAATTCCCGCACACCGGTACACACAGTCATCCAGGGAGGTTTCTGTGTAGCAGTAGGGGCAATTGACGGTACTTTTCTTGAACAGATCTTTTAGACCCATGACGGCATTCCTGTCTAATCTCTATTTTCCAACAGCACGCCGCTGTCTTCGGTGAAGGCACGAACCCAACGAAACTCACCCCGGCCGTCGAGTGATACACGAACATGTGCACGGGTATTCGCCCCCTGCTCCGAGGCCTCCTGCATTTTCACCCGGACCGGATCCAAGGCGATCGCACCGTTCACAGTGGGATGCGCCGGAGGGTACTGCCCCACCCCCAACACCGGTATGAAGGTGAAGGACAAACCGGCGGATGCCGGGGACACCGAGAAGCAGAAGTCCACATGTTTCGGTCTGTTGCGCCAATTGCGGGAAACCGCTGTCACATAAGTCACCACCTGGTCGATCGCGGGAATGCTGATGAGTTTCTCCTGGGACATCCACATGGTGTCCTCACCGAAGGCAACAGCGCTCAAGGTCAGGCGTGAGGCGGTGGCTCCCACATCTATCCGTAACCCCCCTTCCTTCTGGTATTCAGTACGCGAGATCATGCGTTGTCCCTTGTGCGGTCCAGACCACTTAGCTTCCACATCATTTACCCCCTGCGGCCACTCCCAGGAAATGAGAGCGGTGTTACCCAGGCGTTTAAAGGCCACATTGGTCAAAGACGGCGTGAAACCGATCGTTGTGGATTGACCTATAACACCGACGGTGCCGTCGATAGTCACAGGGACGTAGATATGCTCACCGGATTTCGGGGTCGCCTTCAACCCTTCCACTGTGCCCCGCTGAAGTGCAGTGCCCGTCATCCTCGTGCCATGCTTTTTAAGATCCTCCAGAGGGACCCGCTCGCCGAAACCGTAGGGACACTTGTGAGCCAGGGCGTAGATATAGATATCGTATCCACGCAACGTCGACCAATAGAGCGATAATTCACTCTGACCACCTGGTCCCCGGCCAAAATCGTGTGTCAGCTGTTTGACTGGACGTGCCCGCCCACGTGGTACCGCGGTGAGGGAAACCGGCTCAGAGCGGAAGGTCCCGCCTTTCCGTGAGGTGTACTCAGCTGTGAGAACAAAGCGATAGGATTCGCTATGTTGCAGGTCAGAGATTGTTATTCCCTGAGTCTGTGGTGATGTCACCTTCTTTTCCGTTCCTGCGCCGGAATAACTCACCCGCACTGCCGTGACAGCGGGATGTGCTTCCCACGTCAGATTGACGGCGGTTTCCTCGGCGACTACCCGGACGTTACTCACCGGGGGCGCAACAACCACCTCTACCCACGACGGCGCGGACCATCCACCACCGTTTGTACTTGACACACCAAAATGGAGGGTTTCACCTACCTCTGTCACGGGTGCCAGAAAAGAGAATTCGGTTGTCCTGGACGCCAACACGGTACCGTTAGTGGTGCCCTCAGGCACGTCACCGACCTGCAATGACACCTGGTGCTGCGTGGAGTCTCGGGTATTGATCCCTGCAGACCAGCTCAGCTGCACGGCCTTGTGGTCAGACAAAACCTGCGCCGAGACATTCCGCGGAGGCCCCGGTGGAAGCTGGGTGACCATCCGTTGCAGGTCCGGGTCATCAGTGCACAGCCGCTCAGCGTCCTTCAACGCGGTAAGTGCTGTGTGCACATCACCCCCATCGAACGCTCGATGGTAATCCTCAACCAGAGAAGCAACCTTTTGTTCGTGTTCATTCAAACGGTCGAGTGCTTTGCCCCGCTCAGAATCATCCTCCGGTTTAGCTGAGGCACTTTCCACTTGATCCGCAAGCTGACGAGCTTCGCGGAGCCTTCCACCGGCCAGAGCTGCGAGCACCATGCCCCAGGTGGGTTCCGAACTTTTTCCAGGAACACTCTCCGAGATCAAGGCTAGCACGATGCGGGAAGCATCTGTGATCTCGACACCGCGATCGACGAGGTCATCCCGTGCTTCTACCGGCGTTGACAAGCCCGCGAGCCGTTTGGCCGCTACGTTCTGAAGTGACAGCCTCAGAAGATCCCTGAGTTTCTCATCAGTAGGGTATTCCCGCATGATCAGATCGATTGAAGCGGGAATCTGATCGGTATGGATGCCCGTGCCGTGTCCCTTATTGACCCGGTCTTTTGCTTCCGCGAGCTGATCCCGGGAGAGAGTGCACCGTTCCAGTACCGGGATCTTCGGGATGGTCTTTTGATCAAAGAAGACCAAAGCGATCAAACTGAGCATATTGAGATCCTGGTTCATCATGCGGTGGAACCAGGGGGGAACGTCCCCCGGCAGGGGGGAATACGGTTCCACCACCTTCAGACCGGACGCGTTGAAATGCGCCTCCACGTCCTCAGATGCGTAGCCTTCGGCGTACGTGGCCCTCAATTCCTCCAATCGAGCGCGTGGAAAAACACCGAGTCCATCTGCTTCTTTCCTGGCCCTGTCAAGCAGGCGATCGAGTATCTCCTGCCCGGTAGTCTGAGCCTGGCTCATAATCAGATTGACCAGTTCATCAGACCATTCACCACCGCGAGATGCCTTCAGCCTGTCCTTCAAACCTTTGACGCGCACCGGAAGTGGGTTTTGGGAGTTATTCAACGCCATGTCGACCCACATCAGCTGCGTACTGACCTGATCCTTATCCATGTCCGCGGTGACCCAGAAAAGTTGGGCCAGGTTGAAACCGGATAACGCTTTCTGGAGGTCACCGCTGAAGTCCCAGTTGTTTTCTTCCAGGCGATCGAGAAGGACAGCCAGTTGCAACCCCTGTTTTGTGGAAGGTTCGAATTGACGCAGGTGCCGGGTAGCGAAGGTCTTCCTGAACTCCTCTTGAGTCTTCGCCATCTTTTCGAACCTCTCTCATGTGATTGTTACACATGTGCGGATGCGGTTATTCCCATGACCACCACCCCGCTACATCGCGACGTTATTACTGCTGGGTAAGCAAGAACACGCGGTTCTACTCATTCCGGGTCAGGCTCGAGACAACTTCTTTCGCTCTCTCCACTTCTTCCCGCTGCATGGTGGACACCTCAATCTCCAAACGCAGGTACTGGTCGGTCGACGGTTCATAACCCTCGAAATGAAGAAGGCCTGAAGCGTCGACTTTCATGGTCATGTGGATGGGTGACCCCTTGGGTAGGTTGGGAAGGTCAGTGAAAATGGCGCCGCTTTCCGGGGTGATCTCCACATTCGCGCCGAGTTCTTCACTGGGGACCTCACCCTTTTGTTCGAAAAGGTGAACGGGAAGACTCTGCACACTATCGCCGAGGGTGGACGCCTTCACAGAGCCCTCTGCGGGCAGTGGGGTGTTCTGCTCGATGAGGTGTCCGATGTATTGGGAGCCATCCTCGTTACTGAACTTAACGCCCACGGCCTTGGACAGTAGATTCTGAATGGTCATGGTTCCAGCCTGGCCATGGCCGGGAAGCAGCAGCTCCCTGGGCCCCTCCTGCTTATCGGGCAGGCCGTTGTCTCCAGCGGGTACCTCCACGATTCCCTGCCCAATCATGGCTGCTCCCTTGGCAACCGCGTGGTCAAAGTGCGTCTTTTGAAGTGTCCAACCGTATTTCTCGGTGAGCGCGTCAGCCACCTGAGGCATGCGGGAAGAGCCACCGACCAGGAGGTACTTATCCACCTTGAGGCCAGGGAAATTCTTGTTCCCCAGAGCAAGAGTGCGATCAACGCACTCCAGGGTTCGGTCGAGAAGATGGCGAGTCGCACGCTCGAAATCCTCCTGAGTGACCTCGACGAGCGTGGAGGCGCCTGCATAAGCACAGGGGACGCGGACCTTCGTCTTCTTGGTCAGGCTGATCTTGGCGTTCTCAGCGGCGTTCTGGAGTTCCTGAACAAAGGCGACATCATCTTCGGGGTACTCATCTCCCAACTGAGAGGCGCATGCCTCCCAGAACTGATCGAGGACGAAATCATAGAGCGCCTTATCCCAATCAGCGCCTCCCAATGTTCTGTCACCATCAACAGCCTTCACCCGGATACCCTCATCAGGGCTGAAGGTCATGATGGTGCAGTCGAAGGTGCCACCACCCAGGTCATAGACAAGGACAGTTTCTTCCCGTGTGAAATCAAATCCCTCAGCAACCGCAGCTGCCACAGGTTCGGAAACAATATCGATCACGTCAATACCCGCAATCTCACCCGCGAGTTTGGTGGAATTCTTTTCATTCAGTCCGAAGTAGGCCGGGACAGTGATTACTGCCTTTTTCGAGTCTGTATCCACCTCCTCCATTGCATTTTCGATCAACTCACGCAGGATGATCGCAGAGATGGATTCCGGGGTATATGTGTTGCCGAAGAACTGGCGTTCCACCTCGGGACCCTTCCGACCCATTTCGCGTTTGATCAGAGACACGGTCTGCTCAGGGTTGAACTTCGCACCCTGCTTAGCAGTTGCTCCCACCACGACGTTTGTTGCATCTTCAAAAAATACGACGGACGGAGTGGTGCTCTGACCGTCAGCATTGTCAATGATTTCGACCGTGTCAGAATCGGTGATATGTGCGATGGCTGAATAGGTGGTGCCGAGATCGATACCGAATACCTTGCTCATGTTTTTCTCCTTCACACGGGTTCCCATGTATGGCTTCTAGCGTTTAATGATGTTTGTCTGATCCTCAAGCTCAGGGCTTGTATTTGAGCACCACCACATGGGCTGGAAAGGCCGCTCGCTTCTGCTTCGGATAGAGAAACCCACGCTGCTGAACAGCGATAACCTGGCGATCTGCGGACTCATCCCCGGTGTCTTCGACAGCGACCACCTTGTGAATAGATCTATCGAAGGGCTGTCCGACCTCGACCGGGACTGGACTGAGTCCCAGCGAGGCGAGCGCATCAACGAGCTGGTCTGCCAGATACTCAAGGCCCTGTGTCAATTTGCTCTCTGCCTCTTCATCCACGTTCACCAGGGATGCCGGTGTACGGACCCACCGGTCGATCTGCGCCACTACGGTGATAATGGCCTGGGCAGGGGGCGTGAAAAGAGCCTGGACCTGGTCCCCCTGCAGCTCGGAGACACGCTGCTCCAGGGTTTCCACGACTCGACTCAACGTGGAGATGGTTTCCTCCAGATGCGACCGGTCACGGAGTGCGTCAATGAGGGCCTCAGTAGGCACGATGGGCGTATCCACAGGTTGACGCGCGTGTCCTCCGGTTGCCCAGGTGGACGTCCCAGCTTCCGGTTTCTCAACAGGGGTGCTCTCCTGTACCGACGGTTCCGGGGGCTCCTGCTCCCATTCCGGAGAAGGTGACTGCACCTCATTCCGCGGTGCGTCATCATCCCTGTCATGACTATCCGGAGCTGGAAGTTGACTACCGGCATGCCAAGGGGACTGTTCCGCCTTATGCTCTGGAGACCCATAGGAGGAACCAGGGGTCGGGGGGTCTGGCAAGGTTGTCATGTGCGTTTCAAGCCCTTTCCTCATATGCGGTGTAGTCCATAGCAAACCGGCGCATTCAATGTCAGAAGCTGCGTTTCTATGGTCGTCCCGCCTTAGTGAAGCCGGGTGGGAACTGGCATTTGACCGCCCTGATTTCGTACATGTGATCAGAAGTGCTGACTTATTCTCTCCGACCACTGTGAACTTCGCCACCGATACCACCCCCGGGTGGGTGCCATCAATAATGGGGGCTTTTGTCCGGGTGTTCAGAAAGTCCGCAAGCCGTGGCCCCTACGACAGCTGAGCACAGCCCATGTGGAGAAGTGGGCATGCACTATCCGTGGCTTTTCCCCATACGTTTTCACACCGCACCGAAGCTGGGTCACGGCTGAATTGACATGCCCGTCAGCGACAACACGCGCAACGGCAGGAGCCGCAACTACTATGACGACCATGACTTCTTTGCTTGTGACCGGTGGTGCCGGGTTTATCGGTGCGAACTTTGTCCGCCAGACAATCCAGCAGCATCCTGAATATGACAAGATCACGGTGCTGGACAAACTGACCTACGCCGGCAACGCTGACAACCTCGCAGGCCTCCCCGAAGACCATGTGCAGCTGGTCGTGGGTGATATCTGCGACGCTGAGCTCGTCGACAAGCTCGTCGCCGAGCACGACATCACCGTGCACTTCGCCGCCGAGTCGCACAACGACAACTCCCTGAATGATCCATCCCCGTTCGTGCAGACCAACGTGGTGGGCACTTTCACCATCCTGGAGGCGATCCGCAAGCACGGCAAGCGCCTGCACCATGTGTCCACCGATGAGGTCTTCGGTGATCTCGCACTTGATGATCCCAACCGCTTCACCGAAACCACTGCGTATAAGCCCTCTTCGCCGTATTCGGCCACCAAGGCAGGCTCGGATCACCTGGTGCACGCCTGGATCAGGTCATTTGGCATCAAGGCCACCATCTCCAACTGCTCGAATAACTATGGGCCGTATCAGCACATCGAGAAGTTCATCCCGCGTCAGATCACCAACATCCTCTCCGGTCTCACTCCGAAGCTGTACGGCACCGGCGAGCAGGTCCGTGACTGGATCCATGTCGATGACCACAATGATGCCGTCCACCTGATCCTGAAAGAAGGCAGGCTCGGTGATACCTATATCATCGGCGCGGATAATGATCATGTGAACAACAAGGCCGTGATCTCGATGATCTGTGAGCTCATGGGTCTCGGCCCCGACGCCTATGAGCACGTCGCTGATCGCCCGGGCCATGATCTGCGCTATGCCATGGATTCCACCAAGCTGCGCACCGAGCTCGGGTGGGCACCGAAGTACACCGACACCGACACCGGTATGCGCGCCGGCCTGGAACAGACCATTAAGTGGTACACCGAGCACCAGGACTGGTGGAAACCCGCCAAGGACCAGGTCGAAGCCACCTACGCCAAGCAGGGACAATAACCCATGACCTCATTCAATAAGGAACTCACCCTGCGCGACACCGCCATCGAGGGCCTGCTGATCTTCGATTTCCCCGTCCACGGCGATAACCGCGGCTGGTTCAAGGAAAACTGGCAACGCAACAAGATGACCAGCATGGGCCTACCGGATTTCGGACCGGTGCAAAACAATATGAGCTTCAACGCGACTGCCGGCACCACCCGTGGTCTGCACGCCGAGCCCTGGGACAAGTTCGTTTCCGTGGGCACCGGCCGCGTCTTCGGCGCGTGGTGCGATCTGCGTGAGGGATCCCCCACCTTTGGTGCGGTGGTCACTCAGGAGATCACCCCGGATGTCGGCGTCTACGTCCCGCGCGGGGTGGCCAACGGTTTCCAGGCGCTCGAGGACAACACGCTCTACACCTACCTGGTCAATGACCACTGGTCGCCTAACGCGCACTACGCCAACGTCAACCTCGACATGATCGACTGGCCCCTGCCGATCACCGAGATCTCCGACAAGGACAAGAACCACCCCGCGCTTATCGACGCCTCCCCCCTGCCCTCCCGCAAGGTTCTGATCACCGGCGCTGCTGGTCAGTTGGGCACCGCCCTACGGGCGGTGTTCCCGACGGCCGAATTCGTCGGCCGTGAGGAACTCGATATCACGGGCCCACTGGATCGCCCTTGGAAGCAGTACTCCGCCATCATCAACGCCGCCGCTTACACGGCAGTGGATAAGGCCGAAGATGACGGCCGCGCCGCAGCCTGGGCCATCAACGCCCAGGCGGTGGCCAACCTCGCCACGGTGGCACGGGAGAACAACCTCACCCTGGTGCATATCTCCTCCGACTACGTCTTCGATGGCACCGCCAATGGTGAATACACCGAGGATGCGCCACTATCCCCCTTAAGTGTCTACGGCCAGACCAAGGCCGCCGGTGACATCGCAGCGTCCACCGCACCGCGGCATTATGTGGTGCGCACCAGCTGGGTCATCGGCGAGGGCAACAATTTCGTGCGCACCATGAAGTCCCTGGATGAGCGCGGCATCAAGCCGTCGGTGGTGGATGACCAGATCGGCCGACTGAGCTTCACTGAAGATATTGCCGCCGGCATCAAACACCTGCTGGATACCCAGGCGCCCTTTGGCACCTACAACCTGAGTAACTCCGGTGCGCCTGCGTCCTGGGCTGATATCGCACGTATGATCTTCCGCAACCCCGAGGATGTCACAGGTGTGAGTACGGCGGAGTATTTCGTCGATAAGCAGGGGGCCGCACCGCGCCCACTGAACTCGCGGCTGGACCTGAGCAAGCTGAGTGCTGCTGGGTTCACCGCGCCGGATTGGCGCGATCGTCTGGCTGATTACTTGAAGGAGCTATAAGATGAAGGGCATTATTCTCGCCGGTGGGTCCGGCACGCGCCTGTATCCGATCACCAAGGCCATCTCCAAGCAGCTGATGCCGATCTATGACAAACCGATGGTCTACTATCCCCTGACCACGCTGATCCAGGCCGGTATCCGCGAGATCCTCATCATCACCACCCCAGAAGACCGCCCTGCGTTTGAGCGCCTGCTTGGCGACGGCACCCACTGGGGTATTTCGCTCAGCTACGCCGTGCAGCCCTCCCCTGATGGCCTGGCGCAGGCATTCATCATCGGCGAGGACTTCATCGGCGACGACGATGTGGCACTCGTGCTTGGCGACAACATCTTCGACGGCGCCCAACTCGGTCGCGCGCTCAAGGAATGCTCCGATCCCGATGGTGGCATCGTGTTCGCCTACGAGGTCTCCGACCCGGAGCGCTACGGCGTGGTGGAATTCGACGCGGATAACCGTGCGGTGTCGATTGAGGAAAAGCCGGTGGAGCCGAAGTCCAACTTCGCGGTGGTGGGCCTGTACTTCTACGACAACCGGGTGGTGGAGATCGCCAAATCCATCGAACCGTCTGAGCGTGGCGAGCTGGAGATCACCTCCGTCAACGAGGCCTACCTGCAGGCCGGCGCCCTGAACGTCCAACGCCTGGACCGCGGTGACGTGTGGCTGGACACCGGCACCATTGACTCCATGAGTGAGGCATCTGCATATGTGGAGGTGCTGCAAAAACGCACCGGCAACATCATCGGCTCACCTGAGGTCGCAGCCTACCGGGAAGGGTTCATCAGCGCGGAGGAGCTGGTGGCACTGGGCGAAGGTCTGAAGAAATCCGGGTACGGCCACTACCTGCTGCGGGCTGCGGGGGATCGCTAGATCATGAGTGAGGAGGCTGTCGGCCTCGTCCCGTTGTTGTTCTCCGTGGTGATGCTTGCTGCCCTGTGCATCGGGGTGACGCGGGCTGCCGCGGATGGACGGCTTCCCCACAACGGCGGGGTGGGCATCCGAACCCGTCGAACCACCCGTTCGCCGGAGGCCTGGTACGCAGGGCATGCCGCTGCGTTGCCGGTGCTGGGGTGGTTGTGGTGGGTGGCTGCCCTGACGGTTGTGGGGGCCGTGGTGATGCAGTGGCAACTCGGCGGGGCCTGGGGCATCGTGGCAGGTCTGGTCGGTCTGGCGGTGGAGGTAGTGATACTGAGTTATGCCACCTACCTGGCGGGCAGGGCCGCGGACAGGGCCTGATCCCCGGCGTAAGGTGGTTGACGGTGTGTGGGTGAAGCTACTCACAGTCTCTTGGGCGAGCATACCCCAGGGGGTATACTGAATGGCAGAACAATCCTTCACCCTGCTCTAAGGAGACCCCCATGTGTTACCCCGTTAAATGCCCAACCTGCGGCAAGACCACCTGGGATGGTTGCGGCCAGCATATTGACCAGGTCAAGGCCAGCGTGGCACCGAACCAGTGGTGCACCTGCGCACACAACCAGCCTGCAGCCAGAAAATAACAACCAGCAAAGGAAACAACTAACCTCATGACCACCACTGTGATCGTCGGCGGCGTCGCCGGCGGAATGTCCACCGCTGCTCGCCTCCGTCGTCGTGATGAGGAGATGGAGATCATCGTCCTCGAGGCATCAGGTTATGTCTCCTTCGCCAACTGCGGCCTGCCCTACCACGTCTCCGGGGTCATCCCGGAGCGTGATTCCCTGCTGCTGCAGACCCCGGAATCACTCGCCCAGAGGTTCAACCTGGATGTGCGCGTAAACACCCGCGCCACCGCCATCGACCGGGAGAACAAGACCGTGACCACAGGAAACGGTGAGTCCATCTCCTATGACTACCTGGTGCTCTCCCCCGGCGCGACCCCGATCATGCCGCCCATCACCGGCATTGAGCGCGCCCTCAACCTGCGCACCGTGGAGGATGTGGACACGGTCATCGCAGCCCTGACCGAGGACGTGAAGACCGCTGCCATCATCGGTGGTGGTTTCATCGGCCTGGAGATGGCGGAGAACCTGCGCCACCGTGGGCTGGAGGTCACGGTGATTGAGCGGGCGCCGCAGATTATGACGCCGCTGGATGAGGAGATGGCGGTGATCGTCGAAAAGCATCTCGTTGACAACGGCGTCACGGTGATCACCGGTGGCGACACCACCGACATCGCCGCCGACCGCCTCACCCTCGCCGACGGCCGCACGGTGCCCGCCGACATGGTCATCGCGTCCATCGGCGTGAAGCCGGCCAGCGACCTGGCCGCCGACGCCGGGCTCGAGGTGGGTGAGCGCGGTGGCATCAAGGTGGATGAGCAGCAGCGCACCAGCGACCCGTCGATCTTCGCGCTTGGCGACGCCGCCGAGAAACTCGATGCGGTCTCCGGCGAGGACACCCTCGTCCCCCTCGCCCAAACGGCCAACCGCCACGGCCGCCTGGTCGCCGACATCATCACCGGCCGCGACGTGCGCCGCACCCCGACCCTGGGCACCGCGATCGTCGGACTCTTCGACATGGCCGCCGGTTCCGTCGGCTGGAATGAGCGCCGCGCGCGTGCCGCGGATAAGAACATCCGCGTCATCCACACCCACCCCTCCGATCACGCCGGTTACTACCCCGGCGCGGAGATGCTCCACCTCAAGCTGGTCGTCGACGCAGACACCGACGCGATCCTCGGCGCGCAGGCCGTCGGTGGTGCGGGCGTGGATAAGCGTATCGACGTCATCGCCACCGCCATGCGCGGCGGCCTCACCGCCACCGACCTCGCCGACCTGGAACTGGCCTACGCCCCGCAGTTCGGCTCCGCCAAGGACCCCGTCAACCTGCTCGGGTACGTCAACGACAACATGGTCAGCGGCGAGAAGACCGTGCAGTGGCACGAGCTTTCCGACGCGCTTTCCGACGGCTGGACGCTTGTCGACGTCCGCACCCCCGGCGAGTTCAACGCCGGCACCATCCCCGGTGCGGTGAACATTCCCGTCGACGACATCCGCGACCGCATCGATGAACTCGAAGGCCGCAAGGCCCTCGCCTTCTGCCGTGTCGGCCAGCGCGGCCACGTCGCCGCCAGCCTGCTCACCCACCTCGGCGTGGAATCCGCCAACCTCGACGGTGGCTTCATCACCTGGGAGCTGTCCCCGGCTGCTCAGTAGCGTTTGAGAAGGTGCACGTAGCCTACATTGCTCCCGGCCACTATCCTGGCCCGCATGACAATTCCAGTGAAGGCACTGCAAAAAACCGGGCCAGACGCACCATTCCAGATCACGACAATCCAGCGCCGTAACCCACGCGCAGATGATGTGGTGATCGACATCAAGGCCGCCGGCATCTGCCACAGCGATATCCACACCGTCCGCAACGAATGGGGCGAGGCGAATTTCCCACTGACCGTCGGCCATGAGATCGCCGGTGTGGTTTCCGCCGTGGGTTCAGAGGTCACCGACTGGAAGGTCGGTGACCGCGTCGGCGTGGGCTGCCTGGTGGATTCCTGCGGCACCTGCGAGATGTGCCAGCAGGGCTTTGAGAACCACTGCCTCAATGGGGCCGTTGGCACCTACAACTCCGTGGATGTGGACGGCACCATCACCCAGGGTGGCTACGCCGAGAAGATCGTCGTGTCCGAGCGGTTTGTCTGCCGGATCCCCGACGCACTGGATTTCGATGTCGCCGCCCCCCTGTTGTGCGCCGGCATCACGACTTTCTCCCCCATCGTCCAGTGGAATGTGAAGTCAGGCGACAAGGTGGCGGTCATGGGCCTGGGCGGGCTCGGGCACATGGGCGTGCAGATCGCAGCCGCCAAGGGCGCTGAGGTGACCGTGCTGTCGCGCTCCCTGAAGAAGGCGGAGGTGGCGGAGTCCCTCGGCGCTACCCGGACCCTGGCGACCTCCGATGAGAGCTTCTTCAACGACTACCGCGGGGAATTCGATTTCATCCTCAACACCATCAGCGCAAACATCAACCTCGGCGCCTACTTGAGTCTGCTCAAGCCCCGCGGGGTGATGGCCGTGGTGGGTCTGCCACCGGAGAAGCAGCCCCTGAGCTTCGGTTCCCTCATCGGTGGCAGCAAGGTGCTCACCGGTTCCAATATCGGCGGTATCCCGGAGACCCAGGAGATGCTGGATTTCTGCGCCGAACACGGCCTGGGCGCGCGGATCGAGAAGATCAGTGTTCACGAGGTGGATGAGGCCTATGACCGGGTGGTGGCCGGCGACGTGCAGTTCCGCTTTGTGATTGACACCAGTACGTTCTAAACGTTCACCAAAAAAGTCCCTATCCCCACCTGTGTGGTGGAGATAGGGACTTTCTGGTTTAGCGGGAATTACATGTACTGACCTGCGATGGCCTGGATCTGGGCATTGAGCTGCGCCAGAGCAGGAATCTGAGCCAGGGCGGCCGGGAGTGCGCCACCCATGACGGAGTTGAAGAGGAAACCGGCGATGCCCGCGATAGCGGCGATCACGCCAGCAACACCGGCGAAGGCACCCACCGAGGAACCGAGCGCGGAACCGGAGACGGAGCCGTTATCGGAGCCGGTGCTGGGTTCGTCGTCGACAGGCGTCTCGGTGACGGTGACCGGCAGGGAGAAGGTGGTGCCGGCGTCGGTTTCCACCGACAGCTCGGTTGCGCCGGTGGGGACGGTGACGGTGACCGTTGCTGTGCCGGTGTTGTCGTACTTCTCAGGGAGGATGGTGGTGTCCACATCGGCGGTGACCACCTGGTCGCCGAGGGTGACGGTGACGGTGGTGGGCTTGGTCTCGCCGCCGGTGTAGGACAGGGAGGACAGATCGATGGTGATTTCCTCACCGGCGATCAGGGAACCATCCGCTGCGACACCGGGGCCGTCGAGCTGAATGCCCACGGAAGCGTGGTTGTCGCGGATCTCAACGTCGGGATTTTCCGCGAGGTACCGGTTGAACAAGTCGATGTCGATCATGCCGGAATTGAGCATGTCGCTGCCTTCAGCCAGAGCGGTGAAGCCGTCGCCACCGGCGAGCAGGAAGCTGGCTCCGGCCACACGGTAGGTGGCGTCCAGATCAAGTGGTACGCCATTAACGGTGACGTGGGTGATGCGCTCGCCGTCTGGACGGGACTCATCAAAGGAGTACTGAACGTTGTTGGACAGACCCAGTGCCAGGCGGGGGTGCTCCGCAGTGGGAGACTTCCACTGCTGCTCAAGAGCCTGCTTGAACTGGGCACCGGTGATATCGACGACACCGTAGGTGTTGCCGAAAGGCTGGACTGCGTACGCTTCGGCGAAGGTGACCGAGCCGGCCTCGAGGTCTGAGCGGACGCCACCGGCGTTCATGACACCGATGTCGGCAGACAGTGCAGTGAGTTCGTTCATGCCCCACAGTGCGGCCTCGGCGAGCAGGTTGTTGAGGGAGGATTCCACGCCACGGTTGCTGCCGTACGCGCCTTCGGAAGTCGCACCGCGGTAGAAGCTGTTCTCGATGGTGGTGACCACCTCGCCGCCAGCCTCGGCGGAAGCGTCGACCGCTGCAGTGACGATGTTCTGGACAGCAGCCACGACGGCGTTGCCCGGCACGGTATCGCAGGCAGCCAGGATCTCCTCCGCCACGACGTTGCGTGCCTCGATGTTGGTGATCTCACCGGCGGTGCGGTCGAAGGTGATCTCGACATCGGAGACAGCCTTGCCGTACTCCCAACCCTGGATCAGCACGAGTGGCTGCTTGCCCTCGCGGGCCGGGCCGGTCTCGACGCGGTTCTGGTGGGTGTGGCCCGCGAACACAACGTCGACGTCAGTGGAGAACTCGTCGGTTGCGGAAGCACCGGAGTGGATCAGGGCGATGACGACATCGACGTCAGCGGCGATGCGGGCGGCCTCGGTGTTGATGGCCGCGATGTCGTTGGTGAAGGTGAGGCCCGGGATGCCCGCCGGGGAGACCAGTGAGGCGGTCTCTTCGGTGACTGCGCCGACGTAACCAACCTTGACGCCACCGAGGTCCACGATCTCACTGCCGGCGGGTGCTGGGATCGCGCCGACGACGTTGGCGCCCAGGTACGGGAACTCTGCCTGGCCGGTGCCGTCCAGGGAGACGCGACCAGCCAGGTCAAGGAAACCTGCATCGAATTCGTGGTTTCCCAGTGCGGAGGCATCGACACCAATCGCGTTCAGCGCGTCCAGGGTCGGCTTGTCGTCCAGGATCGAGGTCTCGAAGGGAGAACCACCGATGTTGTCACCGACGGTAACGAAGCTGGTCAGTGGGTTGTCTGCACGCTCGGCCTCGACGTAGCAGGCGATACCGGCGATACCGGCTTCAGCGCCCTTCGGCTGCAGGTGACCGTGGAAGTCGGTGATGCCGAGGATGTTCAGCTCGACGGTGTTCTCTTGCGCGTAGGCGGGAACGGTGAGCGCACCCAGTCCGAGTCCGGTGGCGGTGACGACAGCAAGTGCCGTGCGGGAAAGCCTCTTCATTTGATCAAATTCTCCTGTGGGAAGGCATGCGTTCTTTAACAGGAGCATTGAAACCCATGGGAAAATGCACGAGCAGGGACTTTGTGTTCTATAAAAGTTTTATTAAGCATGAATTCATCCCCTTTGCCCCGCAGGTTCACCCACCCTGCCCCCGGTCGGGGTGGGCGGGGCGTGCGGGAGGGGATGAGGGAGGCGTCGTTAAGCAATAACGCGGAGGATCGCGCGGCAGGCCTGGTAATAGGCTTTGTAGATCCTGTTTACGGTCTTATTGCTGCCGAGCGCGCCGAGATTGGGGTTATCGAAACGCCACTCCATCTTCTCCAGGTACTCCGCAGGGGTGAGGGCACGAAGCTGCTGGGTCTTCCTGCGCAGGGCGACGATCTTCGGCAGATCACGGATGAGCAGACGCAGGGATTTCACCTTCAGGCCCAGGCGGTTCTCCTTCGCGGCGATCGCCCACAGACCCAGGTTCGCACCGAGAATCTGCGGGATGAGCACCACCAGCGTGGGCAGCGGCAGCACACTGAGCAGCAGCACATGCCGGTTGCGCTCGATGTAGATCCACTTGTAATCACCCTTGGCGTAGTCATAGTGGTGGGTGACATAACCCGAATGAACCAGACCAATGCGGCCGCCGGAGAGCAGCAGACGCGCCGAGAAATCCGTGTCCTCGTGGTACATGAAGTACAACTCCTCCATGCCACCGAGCTTCTGCCACCACTCGGTACGCACCACCAGACACGCGCCCGACGCGATGGAGATATCCGTGACCTCGGGGGTGTCATCAGCACTCTCCGGATGCAGACCGACAGGCTTGTCATCCAGCCCCGTCACCCACGACAACCCCGAGATGTGCAACGCGTTGCCCGCGGAGTTGATCGTGCCATCGGGGAGCAGGAGGTACGGCATGAACGCCGCCCACCGCTTATCGACGCGTCGCAGAGTATCAAACAACGTAGGATCCTCAATCACCGTGTCCGGGTTGAGGAAGAACAGCAGATCCACCTCATCCTGGATGCGCGCGGCCCCCACATTGCAGCCTGCAGCGAAACCACCGTTGTCGTGGTTGATGATCATGGCGTTATGTTTCTTGAGGCGATCCCCCACCACCGACTCCAACAACCACGGCTTGCGGTTATCCACCACCACCACGCGATCATTGGGGCGCAGCTGCCCGGCAAACGAATCCACCAGATCGGCCACATCCTGCTCGTGGCCATAGGAAACAATGACCACACCGATGCTGTTGCTACCCATCGATATCCTGGCTCCTTCATGCTGCTGTGGTATCCGGCGGGGACTGTGCGCTGCCCCTGATCTCGGTTAGCTTACCCGCCTGAGGTGTGGGTGCGGGGTGAAGGAGGCGTGGATAAGCCTGGCCTACCGGCAGACGCCGGAAAATGCACTAAGCTCTTTCAACATCATGGATGCGATACAGACAAGCAACACCGGCGCGCACGCTTCGCCGGATTTCAGCGACACATGGCTGGTCGTGCCCTGCTACAACGAGGGCACAGTCATCAGGGACGTCCTGATCAACGCCCGTCGGACCTTCCCCAACATCGTGGCGGTCAACGACGGCTCGCCCGACAACTCCGCCGAGGAAATCCACGCCAGCGGAGCCCACCTGGTCAACCACCCCGTCAACCTCGGCCAGGGCGCAGCGATCCAGACCGGGGTGGAATACGCCCGCAAACAACCCGGCGCTGCCTGCTTCGTCACGTTCGACGCCGACGGCCAACACCAGGTCAAGGACGTGGTGCGCATGGTCGAACGCCTGCGACAGGAGAACCTGGACATCATCGTGGGCACCCGCTTCGGCCGCCCCCGCGAAGAAGACGACCAGGTGCCCTGGATCAAACGCCTGGTGCTGCGCACCGTGGTGCTGCTGTCCCCAAAGACCCGCAAACTGGGGCTCACCGATGCCCACAACGGCCTGCGCGTGTTCAATCAGAAAGTAGCGCAGGAACTCAACATCCGGATGAACGGCATGTCGCACGCCTCCGAATTCATCGACCAGATCGTCGACCGCGGCTGGCGCATCGCCGAGGAACCCGTGGATATCCTCTACACCGAATACTCAATGAGCAAGGGCCAGTCCCTGCTCAACGGCGTGAACATCCTCGCCGACGGATTCCTCGCCAGGAGGCTGCCATGACCGACTCCACCACCCAGATCATCATCCAGATACTTCTGCTGCTCGCCACCGGCGGCCTGGCACTGTACTTCCTGAGCAACCGCCGAAAGGCCCGCGCCAAGGCATGGGTGAAGATCGGTTTCCTCATGTTCATCGTGGCCGCCGTATGGGCAGTACTGCGCCCGGAGGACCTCACCGCTGTAGCCAACCTCGTCGGCGTGGGCCGCGGCACTGATCTGCTGCTCTATGTGCTGGTGGTGGCGTTCATCTTCACCACACTGTCCAGCTATGTGCGATTCCGTGAGCTGGAACTGCGTTATGCCAAGCTGGCACGTGCCGTGGCCCTGCAGAATCCGGTGCTGCCGGAGGACTCCGTACAGAAGTAGCTGGTAGGCGCCGTTTTAAGAGGTTGATGACGGCCGGATGCACTCAGGGGTGGGGGCATGGTTGCTGGGCGCTTAAACGGCGCTGTGGAGGGGCCGGTTTTCGGGGGCCGGGTGGGTGGAAGTGGAGGATTTCGACACACGGGCTGGTCAGCAGGGTTGCTGTGTCGAAAAAATCGAACCCGAATGGCTCTTGGGTTTAAAAAATCGACACACCCCGGGCTTCGGTGCCGGGGTGTGTCGAAAAAATCGAAGGGTGCGGCAGCGACCTGGTGGCGGGTGGTTGTCGGCTGCTGGGTAGCGCTGCTCTAAGGCGCTGATGCTGGCTGGATGCACTCAGGGGTGGGCGCGTGTTTGCTGACCGCTTAGACGGCGTTGTGGTGGGGACGTTTTTCGGGGGTCCGGTGTGCGGAAGTGGAGGATTTCGACACACAGTCTGGCCAGCGGGGTGGGCGTGTTGAAAAAGTCGAACTCGAATGGCCTTGGGGGTTGAAAAAATCGACACACCCCGGGCTGCTGGCGCAGAATGTGTCGAAAAAATCGAAGGGTGCGGGGGGCGGGGCGCGCTAGTTGTGGCGGAAGTACTCCACGGTGTTGGCCACGCCCTGCTTGATGTCCACCTCAGGCTCCCAACCCAGGACCTCCTTGGCGCGGGCGAAGGACAGGGCACTGCGGGGCACATCGCCGAGACGGGCCGGTGCGTATTCCGGATTGTCCTGTGCGCCGGCGGCTTCGGCGACCAGGGTGTGCAGCTGGCGGTCGGAGGTTTCCACCGAGGTGCCGATGTTGAAGCGCATGCCGCCGCCGATCTCGCCGGAGGCCAGGTAGAAGGCGCGGACCACATCGCCGACGTAGACGTAGTCGCGGGTGTTGCCGCCGTCGCCAAACACGCGGGTGGGTCCACCAGCGAGCAGGCGCTGGGAGAAGATGGCCACCACACCGGCCTCGCCGTGGGGATCCTGGCGTGGGCCGTAGACATTGGCCGGGGCGATGTGGGAGCAGTCCAGTCCGTAGAGGTGGCGGTAGGTGTTGAGGTAGATCTCGCCGGAAACCTTGGAGGCGGCATACGGGGAATGCGGATCCACGGGGATGTCCTCGCTGACGGGGAACTCGGAGGGTTCGCCGTAGATGGAGCCGCCGGAGGAGGTGAACACCACCTTGCGCACACCATGCTGGCGAGCTGCGTCAGCGATGCGGATGGTGGAGAGGATGTTGGTTTCTGCGTCGTGAAGCGGGTCGGCGACAGACGCTCGGACGTCGATCTGGGCGGCGAGGTGGAAGATCACCTCGGGGGTGTGCTCGGCGAGGAACTCATTGAAGTCCACGTCCAGGAGATCCGCCTCGACGAAGGTGAGTTTTCCGGTGGCTTCGGCGTCACGGAGGTTCTCCAAACGACCGCGGGAGAGATTATCGATCACCACAACCTCGTGCCCGTTGGCGATGAGAAGGTCTGTGAGATGGGATCCAATGAAGCCGGCGCCGCCGGTGACTACTGTACGCATGCAGACAACTCTAATCCCATACCCCGGAATTGGTCAGAGTTTGCGGGAGGTTACGCTCACAATGATCAGGCAGATGACCGCCATGACGGTGCCGAAGCCCAGCATCTGCGGGTAGGTGAAGAATTCGCTGAGTCGGGTGAGCACCGCGGGAAAGATCATGCCGGTGTACGTCAGGGCGTAGAAGATGCCGGTCAGGCCCGCCAGGTCGGTGGGGGTGGCGATGCGTTGGGTGTCGGCAAGCCCCATGAACATGCCCAGACCATAGGCCAGACCCAGGATCACGCAGACAACCAGCGCCCACCACGGATGCGGATTCGTCGCGACCCACACCGAACCTGCCATGCCCAGCACAGTCACCGACATCGCGAGGATCGGGCCGCGGGTTCTGCTCTCCCCCATGATCTGCGGGCCGAACTGCTGGATGATGAAACCGGATCCCAGGGTGACCAACGCAATCAGGGCGGAATACGCGACGGAGTATTCCACCATGTCGCGCAGCAGTGTGGGCAGGATGGCGTAGGAGACGAAGGCCGCGCCGAACACCCACGGGGCCATGGGCACCACCACAAAAAGGAAGCGTTTGTTCTTCGCCGAGGGCACCAGGATGTCAGCCCAGAAGGAACCCTTCACCTTCAGGTGTGCGGACTGACGGGTCTCCGGGGCGGTGAGGATCAACGGCAGCAGGACCAGCGACAACACGATATGCAGCAGATAGGGCAACTGACCGGGCAGCGGCAGCCACTGCGCCATGACACCAGCCACGGCGGGACCAAGTGCGAAGCCACCGGTCAGGGACATCGATGCACGGCGGGCGCCCTCGCTGGGTTTCACGCCGGGCTCGAAACGCGGATGGGCCAGTTCCTTGATCCAGGAACCCCCCACCGTCATGGCCATGCCCACCGAGATACCCGACAGGGTGCGGCCGATCGCCATGAGCACACCCAGTTCCTCACCGGAGGCGATGAACGCCGAACCCAGGGCCGCGATCAGAGGCGCAGGCAGCATGAGGGCCCGTCGGCCGAAACGGTCGGACAGCGGGCCTGCACCCAGCAGACCCACGGCCACGCCGATGGCATAGCAGACCAGCATCATATCGATGAAGAGATCACTGAAGATGCCCTGCTCCCGGTAGAGCACCAGCAGCGGAGTGAATTCGTTTCCACCCCATGCCACGGTGAACACCGACAATGCCACCGCCAGCCAGACCTGCCGTTGCCCACGCTTGTTCACATTCATGACCGCTATGTTATGGATCACACCGGGTTTGTGAATAGGAAAGGCGGAACAACCGCATACAGTACGGTCGTTCCGCCCTAAATAGGGGGTGATTTACTTACGCCCTGGCGTTAGTAACCCCTCTTGATCCATTCCTCCAGGTGTGGAGCCTCGGCACCAACCGTGGTGTGGTCACCGTGTCCGGTGCGCACCGTGGTTTCGGCGGGAAGGTCCAGGATGGAGGTCTTGAGGGATTCGATGATGGTGTCGAAGGAGCTGTACTTGCGCCCCGTCGCACCGGGACCGCCCTGGAAGAGGGTGTCGCCGGAGAACAGTTCATCGGCCTCGGGGACGTAGAAGCTGCAGGAACCCGGGGAGTGGCCGGGGGTGTTGAGCACGATGAGTTCGGTGCCGGCGATGTCGAAGCGTTGGCCGTCGACAAGCTCTTCGTGCTTGAGGTCCCCGTGGGTCTCCTCCCACAGCATCCGGTCACCCGGATGGACGAAGATGGGGGCGTCGAATTCGCGCGCCAGCTCGGGCGCGACGGTGATGTGGTCATTGTGTGCGTGGGTGCACAGAATGCCCTTCACCTTGCGGCCACCCACCGCGTTCATGATGGGGGTGGCGTTGTGGGCGGCGTCGATGATGTAGACCTCGTCGTTGTTGCCCACGATCCAGATGTTGTTGTCCACCTCCCACTCCCCGCCGTCGAGGGCGAAGATTCCGGAGGTGACAACGTTTTCTACCTTCAGGTCATGATGTGCCATGTTTACAACTCCACCACCGATCGCAGGACGTCGCCGGCCTTCATAGTGTTGAAAGCCTCCTCGACATCATCCAGACCGATGCGCTCAGAAACGAACTTGTCCAATGGGAAACGGCCCTGCAGATGCAGTTCCACATAGGCCGGGAAATCGCGTTCCGGCAGGCAGTCGCCGTACCAGGCCGGACGCAGGGAACCGCCACGACCGTAGAAATCGATGGCGGGGATATCAATGCGAGAGGTCAGGTTCGGGACACCGACCATCACCATGCGGCCGGCGTGGTCGCGGGAGTAGAAGGCCTGCTGCCAGGTCGGCATGATGCCCACGGCGTCGATGGTGACATCGGTGCCGAAACCGCCGGTCAGCTCACGGATCTTGGCCACCACCTCGGACTCCTCGCCCTCACCGGACAGGCCGGAGGAGTTGATGACATCGGTGGCGCCGAAATCCTTGGCCCACTCGAGCTTGCGCTCGTCGATATCCACGGCGATGATCTTCGACGCACCGGCCAGTTTCGCGCCAGCGATCGCAGCCATGCCCACGCCGCCCAGGCCGAACACGGCCACGGACTCACCGAGCTGGATATCGGCGGTGTTGACGGCCGCACCGAGACCGGCCATGATGCCACAGCCCAGCAGGCCGGCGGCGGCCGGATCCTCATCCGGGTTGACCTTGGTGCACTGGCCCTCATGGACCAGGGTCTTCTCAATAAACGCACCGATGCCCAGGGCCGGGCTCAGCTCGGTGCCGTCCTCCAAGGTCATCTTCTTGGAGGCGTTATGGGTGTTGAAGCAGTACTTCGGCTCACCCTTCTTGCAGGCACGGCACTCGCCGCACACCGCACGCCAGTTGAGCACCACGAAATCGCCGACCTCCACGTGGGTGACATTCTCACCCACCACGGAGACCACACCCGCGGCCTCATGGCCGAGCAGGTAGGGGAACTCATCGGAGATATCACCGTCGCGGTAAGCCAGGTCGGTGTGGCAGACACCGCACGCCTGGATGTCCACGATGACATCATTGGCGCCGGGATCCGGCACAACAACGTTGACCTTCTCCACCGGCGCGCCCTTGGACCGGGCGATGATGCCGGGAACAGTAAAACTCATAGTCACTCCTCTGTATATTGCAGATGCTGTCACCACGAGGTTACCGATTCCCCGGCGGCCGGGTCGCGGGCGTCGGCGGGCCCGAACGCCTAGAACGTCAGCCCATGCCCATAGGCGTACGCGACCCCGGTGGAATCGACATACACATAATCATCGCCAAGGAACTTACCCGGCACATCCCGCGGTGACTCCGCGATCGCCTCAGCGGAGGCCGGCACGGTCAGCGGCAGCTTGCCTTTCGGCCCACCGCCCTCACCAGCCAGGGACACCAGCATGAGTTCCGGTTTGATCTCGAAGGTCGCGACCACGGCCGCAGCCCCCGGTTCCAGCTCGGACAGGATCCACGGGTTGGTGAAGTTGACCGCCAGAATGGTCGGGACGGTGGCCTGGATCTCGCGGACACGGTCCACATCCACACCGTTGTCACGCGGATCCACCGACAGGGACACACCCTCCAGGTCATCCTCGAACAGGGCGATCTCCGGGCGGGCCCAGACAAACGCCAGATCCGCCTCGGCCTCGGAGCTGACCAGCTCCACCTGCGGGAACACCTCCCCGAACGCCTCCTCCAGCTGACGCTGCACCTGCTCGATCTTGGTGCGCCCAGTCACCCAGGCGTATACCTTCAGGGCCTTGTCGAGGTCCATGGGGAGCAGTCGGGCGTCGTTACGCAAAAGGGTGACCGACTCGATCTGCGCCTTACGGCCCAGCGCCGCCACCGCCTCCGCGCCGATCGCGGCACCATCGGTGACGTACGGGTTCTCGAACAGGCCGAGCTGAAAGATCTCGGCGAGCAGGCGCGCGACGGGCTCGTTGAGCTCCGACTCCTCCAAATGCCCCTCGGCGACGGCCTCCAGCAGGCGCGCCGGGTTGGCCATATCGGAGAAGATGGCGGTGCCGGCCCGCACGGCCGCGGCGAAGCGCTCGGGTTCAGAGAGCTTCTCGACGCCCCACATCATCGCATCAATCACCCCCGAATCGGAGTTGATGTAGCCCTCAAAGCCCATCTTCTCCCGCAGCAGATCCTGGAGGAAGGTGCGGTTGTAGGCGAACGCGACCTCCTCGAACTGCGTGGTCGGGTTCATCCACAGCTGCTCCTCCAGCTGCGGGGCGGAGTTGTTCATCGGGCGCGCGTAGTACGGCATGATCGAGGAACACCCGGCATCCACCGCCGCCTGGAATGGGGGCAAATGGTACTGGTAGAGGGCATTTTCGGTGGGGTACTCATTGGTCTGGCCCCAGGCGAAGTGCGGATCATGGCCATCCAGGCGCACGCCACCGCCGGGGAAATGCTTGATGGTGGTGGCCACGGATGCGCTGCTCAGCTCGGGGCCCTGCATGCCGCGGACCACCGCGCCGATGTAGTCGGCGATGAGCTCCGGATCCTCACCGAAGGTGCCGTTGAAACGTGACCAGCGCGGCTCGGAGGCCAGATCCGCCATGTACCCGTAGAGCTTGTGGATACCCCCGGCACGCCACTCCTTCGCGATCTCCTCACCGAAGGTCTCCATCAACTCCGGATCCCGCAGCGCGGCCAGACCTAACTCGCCCGGCCATTCGGAGAACACACCCGCGGATTCATTGACACCGAACTGCGCCACCAGAGCCACATGGTTACGCGGGTTGGAGGTGAACACCACCGGGATGCCCAGGCGGGAACGTTCGGCGACCTCCTGCACGGCATTGGTCCAGGTGGTCAGATCCTCAGGTGAGAGGTTGTCGCGGACGATGAGGTACCGCTGGTGACGCTGGTTGATGGCGGTGTCGGTGGCAGAGGTGACCAGCACCGGCTCGAGGAAGGGCACGCCCGTGATGGGGTTCTCGGTGCGCCAGACATCCTCATCATTGAGCAGCTGGCCTTCCTTCGGGTTGGGCAGGAACTTCGAGTAACCCGGGTGGTGGGAGCCGATGATCATCAGGCCCGCCTTCTCCTCCGCGGTCATCCGGCCGACCAGATCGCGGGCGCGCTCCTCGGGGGTGAGTCGCCAATCTTCATAGGGGGAGAGCTGGCCGTCACCGTCGAGGTCCTTGAATTTAAAGCCATCGACCTCGATGATTGCGGCGGCGCGGGCGCCCAGATCAGGCTGTGTGACATGCTGCGACATAATGGTAATCCCTTTCGACGTCTTCCCTCAAGGTTAACCGATTTTCCAGCCCGTGGTAGGTGGGAAGTGTCACAGGTGCTGCAGGTCCCAGTGGCCGGGAACCGGTGCCGAGAATTTCCTCGTCGCCCCATCCGGCATGGGCACCGTGAGCTCGGCGGCATGCAGAAACATATGGGTGGCACGGGCGAGTGGATCCCCGTATTTCCGATCACCGATGATCGGATGCCCGGCGTGCCGGGCATGCACCCGGATCTGATGTTTACGCCCGGTGGTCAACCGCGCCTTCACCAACGTGGCCCGATTACCGAACCTCCGCTCCACCTCAAAAAGGGTCAGCGCGGACTGCCCGTCGGGATGAACCCGCACAGTGGTGGCGGTGCGCTGCAGCGGGGCATCGATCTCCGTGAGGTGGTCGGGCCAGCGCCCACGCACCACAAGCGCGTATCGACGCGGTATCGCCCGGTCATCCTCCCGCAGGAGCTGCTGAATATGCCGCAGCATGGCAGGGGCCTTGGCCACCATGAGCAACCCCGAGGTCTCACGGTCCAGGCGGTGGGCCAGCTCCAGATCGGGCTCGGCCGGCCTGAGCTGCCTTAGTGCCTCGATGACTCCCCCGGCAACCCCCGTGCCGGTGTGCACCGCGATATCCGCAGGCTTATTCAGAACAATCAGATCCGCATCCTCGTGGATGATGCTGTTGTCGATTTGGTTGAGCAGCTGTCTGGGCAGCGGCGCGGGTGGGGGCAGATTCTCCGGCAGGTCCATCTGCAGCATCTTCAACATATCCCCAGGCTGCGTGCGGTAATCGGGCTTGGCCTTGCGACCATTCACCTTGATCTTCCCGGTGCGCAGGTTCCGGAAAATCAGTGAAGCGGGCACACCCTTCATGTGCGCCCGCAGATATTTATCCAACCGTCGTCCCGCGTGTGCCTCCGGGATCTCCACCTCCACGAAGGTGGGCTTAAGTTTCGTCTCCATGGCCATAGCACCTTACCAGGAATAAAACCCCAGCTGAAATGGGAAAAATTCATTGCGCTACGCAATGCGACCGTTGCGCTGTTGGCGGGCAAGGTCCACCTCCTCCCCCACCCTCGCCAGGACTTTCCGCCACTCCGTCTCACTATTCAGGATGGTTGAGGTGGCCTCCAGAATGGTCCACCCCGCCCAGCGCAGATCATTGGCACGCTGCGCATCCCTGGCGCGTGCATCCCGGTCGAAATGGTGGGCACCCTGATACTCGATCCCCACCTTCAGAACCGGATCACCCACATCCACAAAATAGAACCCCTCCCTCCCCCGCACCCTGATCTGGGGTTTCCACTCCTTGAAACCAGCGCGGTGGAGCCTCACCCTGACTATCGATTCCGGCCTCGACTCCGCCAACGGATTCACCAGGGCGGATATCCCCGCCGTGCCCGGATCCTTCCGAAGCCTGCCGAAGAGATCCAACTTCTGTCGCACCAGATGATCCAGGACCGCCACCTGCTCCTCGATTCTGGCCCCGTCACGGTAGCGACCCCAACTGTCGGGCCTGGCGAGGATATCCACCACCGCCTGAACCGCCGTTACGGTGCGCCTTCCGTTGATCATGTGGACATCTTCTTCCACCAGCCGCAGAATGTTGCCCCTGTGGGCACGAACTGCCGGGGACTTCCGCGGAATCGAGATAATCGGTGTCCACCCGTCCAGGTTGAGGGTGAAACCCATATTGCTCAGAGCCGCAAAACCACGGAGCATCCCGTGCGGACAACGCATCAGGAGCGCCTGGGTGACCAACTCGGGATCATCAGCCCGGTCCCGGTGCAGGTAGATGCTGCCCACAACCTTCCGGTAATACTTGGCGAAGGTCGGCCTGGACATCACTCCGGCAACCTCGCTGTATCGCACCGGGCGGAGAATCACTGCTTTTTCCATACCCTGTAGGACTGCCCAAACCCCGCGCGGGTTCCCGGCGTTTTAAGGCGTTGAGGGTGGCCAGATGGCCTGGGACCTGGGTAGATGCCGTTCGATCGCTTAAACGGCGATCTGGAGGTGCGACTTTTCCGGTGCCTGATTGCCGGGATTGCACAATTTCGACACACCGGGCCGCCGGCGCGGGGTCGGTGTCGAAAAAGTCGAACCGACCACCCGCCAGAACGCGAAAAATTCGACACAGCCAGCCCAGATTCGGCCAGCTGTGTCGAAAAAATCGAACCGAGCGGACGCCCAGCCCCAACTCCGCCATCTGCCGGCATCTCCAGGCACCCACAGCACAGCCAAACCCGCCCCACCAGCACTTTTACATACCCCCCACCGTATAACTTGATACCCCGGGGGGTATATGGCATAGTGGTGTTCGCACACCCCACCACTACGAAATTCTGGAGTGATCCCCTCATGCTGCTGCACCGTTTCTATGACGAAGACCTTGCCCAGGCCAGCTACTTCATCGGCTGCCAGGCACAGAACACCGCTGTTGTCGTCGACCCCCGTCGCGATATCACCGACTACCTCGAACTGGCCAGGCACCACGGCATGACCATCACCGGCGTCACCGAGACCCACATCCACGCCGACTACCTCTCCGGCACCCGGGAACTGGCCACCGCCACCGGCGCTGACATCTACGTTTCCGGCGAGGGCGATGAGGACTGGCAGTACGGTTTCGATGGCACCCGCCTCTATGACGGTGACACCATCACGATCGGCAATATCACCATCGAGGCCAAGCACACCCCGGGCCATACCCCTGAGCACCTGTCCTTCCTCATCACAGACGGTGCCTTCGCCAACACCCCCGGCTACCTGCTCTCCGGCGATTTCGTATTCTCCGGTGACCTCGGTCGCCCGGATCTGCTGGATGAGGCGGCCGGCGGCGTCGATACGCGTTTCGGTGGCGCCAAGCAGCTGTTCGCCAGCCTCAAGAACGTCTTCCTCACGCTGCCCGACCATGTCCAGGTCTACCCCGCCCACGGTACAGGATCTGCCTGCGGCAAGGCCCTCGGCGCACTGCCGTCGACCACTGTTGGATACGAGCGCAGCTACGCCTGGTGGGCCCCCTACCTGGAAAACGACGATGAGCAGGGCTTCATCGACGAGCTGCTCGCCGGCCAGCCCGATGCGCATGCCTACTTCGCCCGGATGAAGCGTCAGAACAAGTCCGGCCCGGCCGTCCTCGGATACCCGCTGGCACCGCTGCCGGAGTTCACCGGCTCAGATATCGCCGCCGAAGTCGAGGCCGGCGAGAAGATTGTCGTCGACACGCGTCACCACAGCGAGGTCCACGAGGGCACCGTGACCGGCGCCGTCAACGTCCCCGGCCTCGATAAGTCCGCCACTTACTCGGCGTGGGTCTTCGACCCGGAGACCGACACCGGCCGCCTGGTTGTGCTCGCCGCCGATGAGGAGGAGGCCGCGGCCTACCGGAATCACTTCATGCGCGTCGGCATTGATGAGGTTGATGGATTCATCACCTCCCTCGACGGCCTGTCGATGACCACCCCGGAGATCCTGCCGCAGGGCGAACTCGAGGGCCACGAGCACACCATGCTCCTTGACCTGCGCAACAAGACCGAGCACGCCGACGGCCACATCCCCGGCTCCAGCCAGCTCTCCGGCGGCCGCGTCCTGTGGAACCTGGATCAGCTGCCCGCAAAGGACGACACGATCGTCACCTACTGCCAGTCCGGTGTCCGTAACTCCGTCGCGGCCTCCGCTTTGCGACGCCACGGCTACACCATCGTCGAGCTCGAGGGGTCCTACCTCGGCTGGCTGGCACACAACAACAAGTAACCACCCCATCTCTCCGAAAGACAGGAACCCTTCACCTATGACTGCCACCACCACCATCACCTCCCTCGAAGCAGAGGACCTCAAGGCACGGCTCGCCCGGGATGAACAGCTGATCATCATCGATGTGCGCACGCCGGCGGAGTTCGAATCACTACATATCCGTGGTGCCTACAATGTCCCACTGTCCATGCTCGCGGAGCACACCGCGGAGTTCGCCTCACGTTTCCAGGACGGTGTGGTTCTGGTCTGCCAGTCCGGTATCCGTGCGGAGGAGGCCCGCGAGAGGCTCGCCTCCGCCGGCCTGGAATCCGCCAGTGTACTCGCCGGAGGTACCGCAGCCTTCGCCGAGGCCGGTGGTGATGTCGTGCGTGGGAGGAAGCGGTGGGCCATGGACCGTCAGGTCCGCATGGTTGCAGGTTCCCTGGTTCTGGCCGGGTTCGTCGGTTCCCGCACCCTTGCCCGGCCGGTTGGTTTCCTCTCCGCCGCTGTCGGCGCCGGCCTCACCTATTCCGCGCTGAGTGATTCCTGCATGATGGCCACCGCCCTATCGAAGATGCCGTGGAACAGGGCATCGGTCACCCCGACCCTCGAAACCACAGTCAACAACATTCCCGTGGTCACCGGAGCGGTCACCCGTTCCTAAATCCATATCCGTGGGCTCACACCCGACCCCCTCCCCCAAGAAAGGGCAGGAAAAATGAGTATTCTCCTCGCAGTTGTTGTCCTGCTCGCCACCCTGGTCGGGCTCAGCCTCGGACTCCTCGGTGGCGGCGGCTCCATCCTCACCGTTCCACTCCTGACCTATGTCGCCGGCATGGACGCGAAGGAGGCCATCGCAGCGTCACTGTTCGTTGTGGGCGCCACGTCCGTGGTCAGCACCATCGCCCATGCCCGGCGCGGCAATGTGCAGTGGCGCACCGGGTTGATCTTCGGTGTGGCCAGCATGGCCGGCGCCTTCCTCGGTGGTCTGCTCGGTGGGTTCATCCCGAGCACGATCCTGATGGTCGCATTCGCCCTGATGATGCTCGCCACGGCCACCGCCATGCTGCGCGGCCGGAAGAAGAAGGCCGACACCGGGGAGAAGAAGGCCCTGCCCCTGGGCAAGATTCTCGCCGAGGGTCTGGCGGTCGGCCTGGTCACCGGTCTGGTCGGTGCCGGCGGTGGGTTCCTGGTGGTTCCCGCCCTGGCACTGCTCGGCGGTCTGCCCATGCCGGTCGCGGTGGGTACCTCCCTGCTGGTCATCTCCATGAAGTCCTTCGCCGGACTGGCTGGTTATATGACCTCGGTCAGTCTCGATTGGTCGCTGGTGCTCGTGGTGACGGTCGCTGCCCTGGTCGGAGCGCTCATCGGTGCCCGTCTGACCTCGGTGGTGCCGGAGCAGGCACTGCGCAAGGGGTTCGGCGTGTTCGTACTGGTCATGGGCGTGTTCATCCTCTACCAGGAGCTCCCCGCCCCCTGGGGGCTGGTGGTGGTCGGCGTGGCAGTGCTGCTTGCGGTCGTCGGCCTTGCTTATCGACGCTTTAACCGCTCCACCCAACCTGTCTCCAGCTAAATACTCAACCCCCGGTAACCCCCGTCCAGATTCTGGAAGGGGGGGTTACTGCGCAGGACACCTGGCCGCGTAGTCGCCAGATGAGGGCCGCACCCGTCAACACCAGCCCGACAAGGGCCAGGTACGGCTGGACGGGAGCAAACCAGGTCAGGGCACCGGAATACCCCAGTGCCAGGAGTGCGAGCTTGTTGCACACCGGACAGCCCACGGCGAACCAGGTGAGTACTCCGCCAGCCAGTCCCAGATGGCTGGACCGCTGGGGACCGGCATCTGATCGGTCCGTCGACACGTAGGTTGCGATGAGCATGCCGGAGAAGATCGAGGTCAGGATCCACACCGGGTAGTTCCACCACACCGGTGGGATATCCCGCCCGAAGATGGGATTGGGAATGAGCACGCTGGACAGGCCAATGATCAGGGCGACCCCCACCGTGGCCATCACCGCGGCGAGGACATGACGGGGAGTCCAGAGGGACAACGCGGTGAGGATGTCGGGGCGTGTACGCCCCGGCCGCTCAAGGATGGGGACGGTCATTTTCTCCATGGCCTCCAACCTGCCATAGATCAACGACATCATCTACCCCGGCCCGGGTGCCCCGGAAACACAATCAAGGCCACTCTCCCTGAAGGGAAAGTGGCCTTGAACTGCTGTTGTACGTGGAGCCGCTTAGGAGAATCGAACTCCTGACCTTCTCATTACGAGTGAGACGCTCTACCGACTGAGCTAAAGCGGCACGGTGACAACACCGATTGCTGAGTTTACAACACTCTTTCGGTGTCGCCACAATCAGGGGCACCAATCAGCCCGGCCAAAGCTAGCGCACCTTGTAGGCCTTGCGCAACCGGCCCACGAGCGCATCCATCGCCACCACGGGGCGGACGTTCTGCCCGAAGTATTCGCGGCTCTTGTTGATGGCATCGAGGCAGTCCAGCAACCCCTCCGGGGTCACCCTGGTGGCCAGTTCCGCAGACAGGCCCTCCATGTCGGGGTGGGTCAGGCCCACCTCTGCACCGGAGGCGATGACCAGGGCATCACGGTAGATCCCGGCCAGGTCGATCAGGGCCAGGTCGAGTGCATCGCGAAGGAAACGGGTGCGGCGTTTCTTGTGGTTATCCTCCAGTGCCTTGAGCTGCCCGCTGGTTCCCTGCAGTGCCTTGTGCACGCCCTTGCCACGGGAGCCCATGCCGAGGGAGGTCTCCAGTTTCTCCCGCTCCTTCTCCTCCAGTGGTTCGAGGGTTTCCCCCATCTCCTTCTCGATGCCCTTGATCAGCGAGTTCACCGCCTGGAAGGCCTGGTCGCCGTGGAAGATGAGTTCGGAGAGGTTGAGGATATTGGCGCGACGGACCTGGACCTTCTGGTTGTGTGCGAGGTGTCGGGCCCGCCCGATGTGCCCACCCGAGGAGGCGGCGGCCAGGCGGGCATCGTCTTCGGCCACCCCGCCCTCGCTGACGAGAATGCGGGTGACCTGGTCGATGGTGGGGGTCGGGATATAGACATGCCGGCACCGGGACCGCAGGGTGACCATGATGTCCTCCGGGTCGGTGGAGGGTGCACACAGGATGATGATGGTGCGCTCCGGCGGCTCCTCCACCGTCTTCAGCAGGGCGTTGCCGGCGGGTTCGGTGAGGCGGTCGGCATTTTCCAGGATGATCACCCGCCAGTTGGACACCGTGGGCAGACGGGCGGCGTCGTCGACCACGGTGCGCATCAGGTCGATGCCGATGGACAGCTCATGGGGTTGGATGAACACCACATCACCGTGGGCGTCGGCCAGGGTGGCCCGGCAGTGTTCGCATCGTCCGCAGCCCACCTCATCCGGGTCGGAGCACACCAGGGCGGCGGCGAAGGCCCGTGCCGCCACGGAACGGCCGGAACCGGGCGGGCCGGTAAAGAGCCAGGAGTGCGTGAAAGTCGAATCCCTCGCAGTCCCCGCGTCACCGGCCCCAGCCCCCGCTCCACCGTCGCGCGCGATCTGGCGGGCGGTGGTGGCGGCGTCGATAAGCGTCTGCACAACCGCAGGTGGGCTGGCCAGGTTGTCGAAGACACGGGAGTTACTCACAACGTCCACACTAATAGGTTGGCACTGCCGGTCTCATGTCCGCAGGCACGATAGAGTATTGGGCATGAGTCGACTGCTTCAGGCATTGAAATGGCTGTGGGGCACTTCGTGGCCGCTGTACGCTGCGATGGTGCTGGGCACCAACGTTCTCGGCGCGCTCGCGATCATGCTGTTTGTCCGGTATCTGATCCCCCATCCGACCGAGGCCAGTTTCGACTCCGACATCTCCTACCTGCCGGTTGTCGGTGGTGTGTACGTGGTGTTCGCGGTGCTCGTGGGCATCCTCGTGACCTTCCTGATGTTCCGCCCGGTGCTGGACTGGCAACGCCACCCCGAGGAGCATGATCCGAACATGGTGCGCAACCTGGTGATGCGCATCCCCATCTACCAGGCGATTCTGTGTGCTGTGGTGTGGTTCATCGGCATCATCATCGCCACGGCCATCACCGCCACCATGTCCACGCCGCTGGCGGTGATCGTGTTTGTCTCCACCATGCTAGCGTGCGCAGTGGTGTCCCTGCTGACCTTCCTGGAGGCCGAACGTCTGGTGCGTCCCGTCGCGGCCACCGCCCTGGCGCGGCGCTACGAGGATTCCACCCTGGAACCACCGGTCAGCCAGCGCCTGCGGATGACATGGGTGCTCACCATCGGCGTGCCGGTGCTCGGCATCCTGCTGATGATCCTGGGATACAACTCCGGCATCTTCGGCGAGGACGCCTCCGTGATCCTGCCCGCCATCATCTCCCTGGCACTCGCCGCGATGGTCACGGGTTACTTCGGCACCAGCCTGGCGGTGGCATCCGTGGTGGATCCCATCCTGGAGCTGCAGGACGCCATCGGACGGGTGCGGCGCGGTGACAACGATGTGCAGGTGGACATCTACGACGGTTCCGAGATCGGCGTGCTGCAGGCCGGCTTCAACGAGATGATGCGTGGCCTGCGTGAACGCCAGCGCGTGCGTGATCTCTTCGGCCGGTATGTCGGTGATGAGGTGGCCCGCCGTGCGCTGGAGGAACGCCCGACCCTGGGTGGCGAGGACCGCAAGGTCGCCGTCCTGTTCGTCGACGTCATCGGTTCCACCACCTTCGCCGTCAACCACGCCCCCGAGGAGGTTGTGGAGGCGCTCAACGAGTTCTTCGAGCGTGTCGTGGAGGTGATCCACCGCAACAAGGGTGTGATCAACAAGTTCCAGGGCGATGCCGCACTGGCCATCTTCGGCGCTCCCCTGCCACTGTCCGATGCCACCGGCCACGCCCTCGCCGCCGCCCGCGAGCTGCGCATCGAGTTGAAGGACCTGCAGCTCAAGGCCGGTATCGGCGTGGCCGCCGGGCATGTGGTCGCAGGTCACATCGGTGGCCACGACCGTTTCGAGTACACCGTCATCGGCGACGCCGTCAACCAGGCCGCGCGCCTCACGGAGATCGCCAAGACCACCCCCGGCCGCACCGTCACCAACGCCTCCACCCTCCGCGAGGCCAACGAGGCCGAGCAGGCCCGCTGGACCCTCATGAAGTCCGTGGAACTGCGCGGGCGCGGCGAGATGACCCAGCTGGCCCGCCCCATCCGGGCGACCCTGGCCGACCGGTCCTGAAAGAGCTTGTCGACGCCTCCCCCAGCCCCCCTCCACCCGCTTAACCCAGAGATCCTATTCCCAGAAAACAGTAGTGATCTCTGGGTTAACTTATGCCCTTTCTGGAAAGAGGATCTCTGGGTTAATGAAAAAGTAGGCGGAAGAGTAGAGTCCACCCCTTCCTTATCGAACCTGCAGCCTAATCCGTAGGCTGCACTAAAGGCGTCATTAGCGCAGCTCAACTACAATCCGAGGTGGTTAGCCTACCTGTTCTATCACCTCCTTTTCGTCGCGGTCATGTCCGGTGTGACTCCTACCTTGATCAGTGAGACATCAACCCGCCCCCTCACCGATCAGGAGCCCCGAGCCATGACCACCCCATCCATACCCCACAATGCTGCACCGAAGAAGAAAGGTGGTTGCATGAAATGGGGCGCCGGCATCGTCGGTGCCATTGTCACCATCAGTATCTTCTCCAACCTCGGTGATGACAGCGATGACACCACCACTGCATCCATGGACCGCGATGCGACCACCTCTGTCACCTGGGCAGCGGAGGAACCCGATAGCGCTGCACCTGAGGCTGCTCCTGTTGCTGCGGAACCGGACAACTCGGTCCCCACCGAGTACCGTTCCGCCCTTCGTCAGGCTGATACCTACGCCAACTCCATGCACATGTCCCGGCAGGGACTCTACGATCAGCTAACCTCCCAATACGGCGGACAGTTCACCGCAGAGGCGGCACAGTACGCGGTGGATAATGTCACGGCCGACTGGAACGCCAACGCGCTGGAGAAGGCGGAGTCGTACTCCGACTCGATGCACATGTCCAAGCTGGGTGTCTATGACCAGCTGATCTCCGAATACGGAGAGCAATTCACCCCTGAGCAGGCCCAGTACGCCATCGACACCATCGAGGCCGACTGGAACGCCAACGCCCTGGAAAAAGCACGCAGCTACCAGGAGAACATGAACATGTCCCCCGGTGCGATCTACGACCAGCTCATCTCATCCTATGGAGAGCAGTTCACCGCGGCGGAAGCTGATTTCGCCATCGCGAATCTCTAACCCCGCACCGCAACGGACCGCGACACCAAGGACGGTGTCGCGGTCCGTTATTGTGCGCTCAGGTCAGTGGTGATCGTGAGGAAAACAACCCGTCGACAAGCAGCAGCTGCGCCACGGTGTAGGTGCCCATGACCGTGGCGTCGGCCACACAGGCGGCGGGGGTGCCCGGTGTCAGGAGGGTCTCGCGGGCGAACAGCACCGCATCAGAGATGAGGAACAGGTTGCCCCCGTGCCCGAGACCGTACGTGGCGGGATCATCGGGGTTGATGAGGGCGGGATCATCGGCCAACACCGAGGTGGTGGCCAACAGTCCGCCGTAGCCGAGCACCACCGGCAGCAGCCCCGGTGCCTTCCTGGCTGCCAGCACCGTGGCCGCGGCGAGCGGCACAGCACGGATGGCGACGCGGGTGATGCTGGGGCGGGCACCCCGATTGAGCAGAAGATAGATATAAGCCGCGTGGTTGGCGGCGAAACCGGTGGCCCCGGCCCGGATGTTATCCGGTTTCATCAACGCCAGATCACCTGCCCAACCGCCGGCCAAAGCCACCACACCGGCAACCCGGTCCGGGGCTCCCGAACGCCACACGCGGCCTGACAACAGGGGCATGAGAGCGGGTTTGGTGACCTTCTTCGGTCCAGACCACCCCAGCAGTGATGCCAGGATGTTGGTATCCGCCGCCACCAGGTAGGCGGCCCGCTCAGGTTCGCGGCCCGCCCCGGCAACCGCGGTGACCAGGGCCCGGACACCCTGCCGGGTGCGTTCGATGAACCCCGTCACCGTCTACGACTGCTTCCTGGAACCGGCCTTCACCACGCGCTTGGTGGTCTGGGGAGCACGCTTGGCGGTGGTTTTCTTGGCCGTTGTTTTCTTCGCAGTGGTTTTCTTCGCGGTCGTCTTCTTCGCCGGCGACTTCTTGGTGGTCTTCTTCGCAGCACCACCTCCGTCGGCGGCTTCCTTGGCGCGACGCTCAGAAAGCAGCTCATTGGCACGCGCGTCGGTCAGCGACTCCGGAACATCGCCCTTGCGTAGGGAGGCGTTGGTGGTGCCGTCGGTGACATAGGGTCCGAAGCGGCCGTCCTTGACGGTCATCGGCTTACCGGAGACGTCATTGTCACCCAGGGTCTTCAGCGGTGGCTGCGCGGCGGTGCGGCCACGACGCTTCGGCTCCGCGTAGATGCGGCGCGCCTCGTCGAGGGTGACCGTGAAGATCTGCTCCTCACTGCTCAGGGAACGGGAATCAGTACCCTTCTTCAGGTACGGACCATAGCGGCCGTTCTGCGCGGTGATCATCTCACCATCGGCAGGATCCACACCCACCTCACGCGGCAGGGACAGCAGCTTGAGGGCCTCCTCAAGGGTGACCGTGGCGGGTTCCATACCGCTGAACAGCGAGGCGGTGGCCGGCTTGAGGGTTTCCTCCACCAGCTGGTTGATACGCTTTTCCTTTTGGGCAGCTGCGGTTTTGGTCTCCCAGTTCTTCGCGCGCATCCCGTCGGCGGCGCGCTGTTCATCCTCGGCCTTGCGCTCAGCGGCGACAACCTTCTCGGCCTCGACCTCCGCGCCGGCACGCTCATCCTCGGTGACCTGCTCGGTGACATAGGGGCCGAAACGACCCTCCTTGGCCACGATCATGCGGCCGTTGGCGGGGTTGATACCCAGTTCGCGTCCGCCCTGCGGGGTGGCGAACAGTTTCTCCGCCACCTCGAGGCTGAGCTCATCGGGGGTGGTCTCCTCCGGGAGGTTGGCGCGCTGATATTCCGGCTCACCTTCGGCGGTGGTGCCCACGACACGTTCGATGTAAGGGCCGTACCGGCCGACGCGGACGAAGACGGGGCGGCCCTGTTCGTCGTCGAAAAGCTTGAGCGAGTTCACCGACCGGGCGTCGATCTGCTCGAGGTTCTGGTCCACGAGTGCCTTGAGGCCACCCTGGCGGGCGACGGATTCCGCCATGGAATCATCGGCCTCGGCGTCACCGAAGTAGAAACCGCTGAGCCACTCGGTGCGGCCCTCGCGGCCGGCGGCGATGTTGTCCAGCTCATCCTCCATGGAGGAGGTGAAGTCATAGTCGACCAGGGAGGTGAAATTGGCCTCCAGCAGGCCGACCACCGCGAAGGCAACCCAGGACGGCACCAGGGCATTACCACGGGAGTAGACGTACCCGCGGTCCTGGATGGTCTTGATGATGGAGGCATAGGTGGACGGACGCCCGATGCCGAGGTCCTCCATCTTCTTCACCAGCGAGGCTTCGGTGTAGCGGGCCGGCGGGTTGGTGCTGTGGCCATCGGCGGTGATATCGGTGGCGGTCAGGGCATCGCCCTCGGTCAGGCGCGGCAGACGCTTCTCGGCGTTGTCGGCCACATCGCGACCATCGGCGGTGGGGGTGGTTTCCACATAGGCACGCAGGAAACCGGGGAAGGTCAGGGTGCGGCCCGTTGCGGTGAACTCGGTCTTCTCCCCCGAGGTGGCCGCACCGGCAATGGTCACCTTCATGGAGGTGCCTTTGGCATCCGCCATCTGGGAGGCGACGGTGCGCTGCCAGATCAGCTCATAGAGCTTAAACTCCTCCGCATCGAGCTGACCATGCAGCTGACCGGGGGTGGCGAAGGTTTCACCGGCGGGGCGGATCGCCTCGTGGGCCTCCTGGGAGTTCTTCACCTTGCGGTCATAAGTGCGCGGGGTGGGTGAGACATACTCACTGCCGTAGAGCTCCAGGGCCTGGGCACGCGCGGCCTTGAGTCCCTGCTCCGACAGGGAAGTCGAATCAGTACGCATATAGGTGATGTGACCGTTTTCGTACAACCGCTGCGCGATGCGCATGGTGCGCTCGGAGGTGAAGTGCAGTTTGCGGCCGGACTCCTGCTGCAGCGTGGAGGTCATGAACGGCGCATAGGGGCGGCGGGTGTACGGCTTCTCCTCCACGGAGGCCACCGACATCTCCTGGCCCTGCAGCGCGTCGGCCAGTGCCTCGGCGCGCTTCTGGTCCACCACGACCACGTCGGAGGTCAGCTCACCGCGGTCGTTGAAGTCACGGCCCTGGGCCACACGCTGACCGTCGATGGTGGCCAGACGTGCGCTGAAGGTGGAGGGGTTGTCCGCATCCGCCTGCGCGGAGGCATCACCGCGGAACTGGGCGGACAAATCCCAATAATCCGCGGAGATGAACGCCATGCGCTCACGTTCCCGCTCGACTATGACACGGGTGGCCACCGACTGGACACGACCAGCCGACAGGCGCGGCATGACCTTCTTCCACAACACCGGGGAAACCTCATAACCGTAAAGACGGTCGAGGATACGGCGGGTTTCCTGCGCATCCACCAGGTTCACATCCAGCTCACGGGTGTTCTCCACCGCGGCGAGGATCGCCGGCTTGGTGATCTCGTTGAACACCATGCGGCGCACCGGCACCTGGGGCTTGAGCACCTCGAGCAGATGCCAGGCGATGGCCTCACCCTCACGGTCGGGGTCTGTGGCCAGCAGAAGCTCATCGCATTCCTTGAGCTTGGCCTTGAGGTCTGCGACCTTCTTCTTCTTATCTGGGCTGACCACATACAACGGGGAGAAACCGTGCTCGGTGTCCACACCGAGGCGTGCCCAGGGTTCCTTCTTGTACTTCGGTGGGACATCTGCGGCACCACGTGGAAGATCACGGATGTGACCGACCGAGGCTTCAACGATGTAGTCGTTACCCAGGTACGGCTGGATCTTGCGTGCCTTGGTCGCCGACTCCACGATGACCAGACTCTTCTTCCGCGATCCCTGTTGTTCTGCCACGGGGCTGCATCCCTCTCATTGACTCCAGCGCCCCTGATGGATTCCGGGGCCACTGTTTCTACGTTGTTGTTCACCGACCATCCCCACCCGATGTCACTCGGGTGCCGGGATGTCCAGTTCTGTTGAAAAGCATAACCACACCGGTGCAGCTTTCCCTGAATCCGTCACCCCTCATGGGGTTCCCGCGATCCCGGGCCACCCCGCCGCGACACCATGTACGACGCTCTGCGCGACACCATGTACGGGCCGGGGAAACCACCTGGGAACCTGACCGCCCTGCCCCCGCGCGGGGACTGTTCGGCATGTTCGCCATTGCCCTACACCGTACACAGTATTATTTAGGGCTCCTGCAAACATGGGGAAAAATTCCCCTGGCATACACTACGCACACTCTTCACCCGGTGCGCCTGAACTGCCCACCAACCACCCGCACCCACAGCCCCCATGAAACGCGAAAAAACCGGTAACCATGGTTACCGGTTTCTTGATTCAGCTGCGTTTAAACGGCGCGAACCGACTGTGCCTGAAGGCCCTTGGCGCCTTCGCCGATCTCGAACTCTACGAGCTGGTTCTCCTCGAGGGTACGGAAGCCGTTGCCCTCAATCTCGGAGTAGTGGACGAAAACGTCAGCGGATCCGTCGGAGGGAGCGATGAAGCCGAAGCCCTTCTCCGGGTTGAACCACTTAACTGTGCCCTGTGCCATTTGTCTTACCTTTACTGATTGGAAAAAATACCGGGTTCGATGCCCCCACGACCCACAGCGTGTGGACCATTCAGTGACATCTGGCCGTTGCTGCTCGAACGTCAACAGTTTGAAATGCCGACGCCCGCGTCTATCCTTGCGAGCGTTAAACACTACGCACTGAAACTGCGACCTGCGGACAAGTCTTTCACGTTTCCCCCGCCAGCGATAGTCTTACCCAGGATAAACTCAAGTTTCAGCAGGTCAACCCCGCTTAACGCCATGACCAGCGGGGGTGATTGCCCAACCACCCCCGATTTTGAGAACGAAAAACTACCCACTATGTCAGGCATCAACGCCCACCGAAGTGCCACCCCGAGTTTCGGCGAGGATCTCGCCGGGATCATCACCCGTCGCTACCCGGAGTCCACGTTGACCCACATGGTCACCCTGCCGGCGCGGTCAGCCCGCTTCGCCCCGTGGCCGGAGTGGGTGCCCGCCGGGCTGCGTGAAGAGCTGGGGCATCGGGGCGTCGACAAGCTCTATGCCCATCAGGCCGAGACCGCCGAGCTCGCCTGGACCGGGCATCATGTGGTGGTGGCCACCGGCACGTCCTCCGGCAAGTCGCTGGGGTACCAGCTGCCCATCCTGGCCACCCTGGCCGCCGACCCCACGGCGTGCGCGCTGTACCTGACCCCCACCAAGGCGCTGGGGTCGGACCAGCTGGCGGCGGCGTCCTCGCTGATCCGCGCCACCCCGGAGCTGTCCGGCGCCGGCATCCACCCCGCCCCCTATGACGGCGACACCCCCGGCGAGGCCCGTTCCGGCATCCGGGAACTGTCCCGGTTTGTGTTCAGCAACCCCGATATGGTGCACGCCTCGCTGCTGGCCAACCATGCGCGGTGGGCGCGGGTGCTGCGGCATCTGCGGTTCATCGTCGTCGATGAGTGCCACGCCTACCGCGGCGTGTTCGGCGCCGGCATCTCGCTGGTGCTGCGGCGCCTGTTGCGCATCGCCGCCCACTACGGCTCCCACCCCACGGTGATCCTCGCGTCCGCAACCAGCACCGATCCGGCGATCCACGCCTCCCGCCTCATCGGCGCCCCGGTGCGCGCGGTCACCGATGACGGCGCCCCCACCGGGGAACGCACCGTGATGCTGTGGGAACCCGGTTTCATCGAGGGAGCGGAGGGGGAAAACGGTGCACCGGTGCGCCGGGCCGCCAGCACGGAGGCAGCCCACCTGATGGGCACGCTCATCGCGGAGGGCGCGCGCACCCTCACCTTCGTGCGTTCCCGCCGCCAGGCGGAGATCGTCGCCCTGCGCACCCAGGAGGAGCTGTCCCTGCTGGGTCGGCCGGATTTCGGCGCGCGCGTGGCCCCCTACCGGGCCGGTTACCTCGCGGAGGACCGTCGCCGGTTGGAACGCATGCTTGACGACGGCACCCTGCTCGGCGTCGCCACCACCAACGCCCTCGAACTCGGCATCGATGTCGGAGGGCTGGACGCCGTGGTCACCGCCGGTTTCCCCGGAACCATCGCCTCCTTCTGGCAACAGGCCGGCCGCGCGGGCAGGCGCGGACAGGGTTCCCTGGTTATCCTGGTCGCCCGCGACGAACCGATGGACACCTACCTGGTCCACCACCCGGATGCCCTGTTGGCCAAACCGGTGGAGGCGGCCGTTTTCGATCCCACCAACCCCCACATCCTGCGTGGTCATGTCTACTGCGCGGCGGTGGAACAACCCCTCACCGAGGCTGAGGTGGAGGCCTTTGGCGCGCGGGAGGTCGTGGAGGAGCTCACCACCGAGGGGTTCCTGCGCCGGCGACCCCGCGGCTGGTTCGCGGTCCACCGGCCGGCCGGTGACCTGCCAGAGGAGCAGGAGCTCACCCCGGACACCGCCCACCAAATGGTGAACCTGCGTGGCGGATCGGGGTCCGAGTTCATGATCGTGGACTTAAGCGACGGCCGTCTGCTCGGCACCATCGATGCCGCACGCGCGATGTCCCAGGTCCACCCCGGCGCGGTGTACCTGCACCAGGGTGAACACTTTGTCATCGATGAACTCGACATCGACGAGCAGCTGGCACTCGCCCGACCGGAGAACCCGGAGTACACCACCTTCGCCCGCAGTGACACCGATATCCGCATCACCGGTTCCCCGGATGAGGATGAGGTGTTCAACCCCGGTGGGGGCCTGTGGGTGGCCAATGTGGCAGTGGAGGTCACCGACCGGGTCACCGGTTTTGTCACCAAACTGCCCGACGGGACCACGCTAGATGCCACACCGCTGTATCTTCCCCCGCAGAAACTCAACACCCGTGCGGTGGCCTACACCATCGATCCACTGGCCTTAAGCGCCATGGGGATTGCCCCGGCCGATATCCCCGGTGCGCTGCACGCCGCCGAGCACGCCGCCATCGGCATGCTGCCACTGTTGGCCACCTGTGACCGGTGGGATATCGGCGGGGTCTCCACCGCACTGCACCCCGACACCGGGTACCCCACCGTGTTTGTCTACGACGGCATGGAGGGTGGCGCCGGCTTCGCCGACTGTGGCTTCCGACGGTTCGGCGAGTGGATCGAGGCCACCTTCGAGGCGGTGCGCAGCTGTTCCTGCGAGTCCGGGTGCCCGAGCTGTGTCCAGTCCCCCAAGTGCGGCAATGGCAACAACCCCCTGAACAAGGCCGGTGCGATCAAGCTCCTGGGCGCGATGGTGACGCTGCTGCAGGGGTGATCATCCAACCCTTGACGGTGCGGCATCTACTTTCTAGAATGGAAAGTACTTTCTCCCTCCTTTCCGGAAGGCCCCCACCATGAGCACCAGCCTCAACCCCCACGACGCCCAGCAACTGCTCGACCGGGCCGACAAACTCCGACACTCCGTCGCCGGTTTCTCCCTCAGCTGGATCGGATTCGTCGGCATCTGCGCGGGCAGCGCCCTCTACGCCATCGGCGCCCCCATCTGGACCACCACCGACTTCCCCCATGCCATCCTGCTCACCACCGCCCTGGCCTGGATCCTGAGCTTCGCCGTCTTCTCCATCGTGGTGGCCATTCGCGCCGGGAGTGCCCCGCGCGGTTTCGCCATCCGGTGGGGCCTGATGATGGCAGCCTGGGCCCTGCTGTGGGTGGTCACCACCTTCCTGAGTCCTGAATTCACCGCGTGGCAGGCGGCGGGAACGGCGGGTGGTTTCCTCCTGCTCGCCCTTATCGGTACAGCCTGGGAACTGATCAGCACCCCGCGATCGGCCCGGTCAGCGCAGTGAGCAGCCCCAATCACCGGCACCCGCGGCTGGATCTGAACCCGGCGTTCACCAACCCGCTGCGTTTCTCCCTCATGGCGGCGCTCTCTGGCGCGGAATCCCTGACCTTCAAATACGCCCGTGATTTCCTGGACACCACTGACTCCACCCTGTCCAAGCACATCTCCGCACTGGAGGAACTGGGATACGTCCAGGTGTCGAAGGGGTTCGCCGGTAAATTCCCCCAGACCAGCATCAAACTCAGCGGCGCCGGGAAACGTGCCTGGGGTGACCATCTGGATGTGCTCCGCGCGATCGCACAGTCGGGTCCGGCCCCATCTGGTCCGGCCCCATCCTGACCTGACGGCGATCACACCGGTCACACCGGCCCCGCGCGGGCCTCGGCGCTCCTCCCACGCACCTCGACGGCCACCACGAGATCCTCACCCAGGGCATCACAGGTGAGCAGGGTGGCGTCATTGAGGTGGGCCACCTGACCGGCCACGGCACAGGCCGCCGTGGGGGTGTCACCGGTGGCCAGGCGGAAGGCCCCGGCCACCACCGCCAGATCCGCGGCCCGCTGTGCCTGCACGGAGGCCACCACAGCCCCGACATGCCAGGCAAGGAGCGCGCAGAGCATCACCAGAACGGAGGAAAAGCCCGCCGCCGCCACGGTGGCATATCCGGCATCAGTGGCTCTCCCGTGGGAAGACCGCACTCGCGCTCACCTCCCCCACCGTCGCGGGAATGGACACCGTCGCGGTGACCAGTCCACCGTGTTCCTCCACGGTGACGCTGCCCCGCGGAGGGTGGTAGGTCTCGCCGATGGCATGGGCCCGGGCCGCAGCCCCCGCACCGCCCACCGCCGCCACATACAACGCCAGTGTGGTCAGCACACCGATGATGAGTGCGCTGACCACGACCAGAGAGCTCAGGGCGAGGGCCGCCTCGATACTGACCGAACCGTCCTCATTGCCCGTCATCTCACGCATGGTGGCTCACGGTCACGGTGCGGTGTTGAGGGCGTTGACGATGATGTCCTCGAAGGCGCTGGCCACCGCCCCGCTGTTGACCACGGTGTAGAGCAGGATGGCCAGGGCTGCGGCCGCGAGGGTGCCCAGGGCGTATTCCACCGTGGTCAGGCCCTCCTCGCCGCGCAGGGTCACGAGGGCCCAGTGGACGGGGTTGATGGCTGTGGTGGGTGTGGTGGGTGTGGGATTCTTCTGCATGGTCTTCTCCTTGTAGATAAATGGGTTGTCGTTGGTGTGGCCCCGCTCGGGGAGTCGGCCCCCGGCGGGAAGTGAATCAGTAAGGGGTTACAGGTTGCCCAGCACCTTCATGCCCAGGCCCAGCACCACGGGTACCAGGCCGATGATCATGAAGGCGGGGAGGAAACAGGCAGCCAGCGGCAGGGCGATGAACACCCCGGCCCGCTCGGCGGCCGCCGTGCGGTGGTCCGCCGCCGAGGCCACGAGGGCATCGGCGATGCGGTGACAGCCCTGGCTGAAGGCGCTGCCGGACCGGTGGGACACCTCCGCCAGCACAGCCAGGTCCTGCAGTCCATCGACACCGGTCATCGTGGTGAAGGCCTTCTCCGGCCCCACCCCGATGCCCAGCAGCGCCACCGTCTCCTCCCACAGGCGTTGGTGCGCGGGGTTCGCGGTGCGCGCCAGCAGGTGGGCTGCGTCACGGGTGCTCAACCCGGCGGCCAGGCATTCGGCGAACAGGGCGATATCGGCTGCCGTATCCAGGGGATCAGGACCTGACCCCCCGGGATGCACAGCTGCCCACACCGCCCCCAGCCAGCCTGGGGCATCCGGGCCGGAATCAGGGCCGGCCCGGATGCGCTTCTCACCGGGCACACCGGCGCGCACCCCCGGCATCGGTGGGGTGATGAGCAGGGCGAGGACAGCCACGAGGCAGGCGGTGATCATGCCGGGCTCGCCCCCTCGAGGATCTTCTCGGTGAGGATGAACCCCGCACCACTGAGCAGCACCCCGGTGATCAGCAGGATCCCGCCCACCCCACCTCCGGTGAGAAAACCGATCGGATCAGCACCCATGGCGGTGCCCATGAGCACCCCGGCCAGTGGCAGCAGGGCCAGGATCACCGCGGTGGCCTGCGGTCCCTGCAACTGGGCGGCGGAGGCCTGACGGTGGCGTTCCCGCGCATCCAGGCGGTGTTTCAGCTGGTCCAGCAGTCTCACCAGCGGGATGCCGTGCCGGTCGGACACCTCCCAGATCGTGCCCAGGCGTCTCAGGTCCATGGTGGGTGCGTCGATAAGCACCGCCGACCCACTGCCCCCTGACCGCACCCGGCGCGCGGCCGCGGTGAGCGCCCCGGTGGTCGGGCCACCGGATCCGGGGGTGTTGGCCAGGGCGTGGTCCATCGCATCGGCCATGGGGGCACCGGCGCGCAGGTTGCCGATGCACAGACCGAGGAACCCGGCCAGCGTCGTGGTCTGTGCCCGCGCGGTGCGCCCCGTACCCACCCGTTTCAGGCGCCAGCTGAAGACAAAGCCCGCGATCAACAGGGCGATCACCGTCGCGGGGTCGATGCCGGTGGCCACGAACAGGGCCACGCCCACGGGGACGCCGGCGGTGACGGCCACCGGTGGCAGGGGTCCCCGACCTGCTCGCTTGACGACGCCCCGTCCCCCCGCCGGCCCCTGCCCCGGCACTGCGATCCCCGCGGCCAGCAGGATCAGCGCGGAAACCATGTCGCCACCTCTGCGTCCCCATCCACCACGCCGTGTTCCCAGTCCCACACCACATGCGCCTCGACGGGATTACCCCGCAACACCCCCAGTTGCGCCAGGCGTCTGCCCTGCGGGGTGTGGCGCATCACGATGACCACATCCAGCGCGGCGGCCAGCTGGGAGTGCAGTGCATCCCGGGTGAGCCCACCGAGTGCGGCGAGCGCCTCCATCCGGGCGGGCACCTCGGTGATGGAATTGGCGTGGATGGTGCCGGCACCACCCTCGTGCCCGGTGTTGAGCGCAGCCAGCAGTTCCACCACCTCCGCGCCACGGATCTCGCCCAGGACGATCCGGTCCGGGCGCATCCGCATCGCCTGTTTCAACAGATCCGACATGGTGATCGCACCGGCGCCCTCCACATTCGCGGAGCGGGTGATCAGGTTGACCGTGCCGGGATGGGCGGGGTTGAGTTCGGCGGTGTCCTCGATGCAGATGATCCGTTGGTCAGCGGTGACCTCCCCCAGCATCGCTGCGAGCAGGGTGGTCTTGCCCGACCCGGTGCCACCGACCACCAGGAAGGCCCGGCGCTGCGCCACAATGGTCCGCAGCACCGCGGCGGTGTCCGCGGTGAGGGTGCCGCCGGCCACCAGATCATCAAGGGTCAGGCTCGCCTGCCGCAGGATGCGCATGCTCAGGCAGGTCCCGGAATCCGCCAGTGGTGGCAGGACCGCGTGGATGCGGATGATGCTGCCGTCATCGCGGGTGATGCACCCGTCCACGAACGGCTGGGCATCATCGAGCCGGCGACCGCACTGGAGTGCCAGCCGGGCGGCCAGTCGACGCACCGCCTCCTCCGACCCCAGATCCAGATCAAGCTGTTCCAGTCCCCCACCACGGTCGATCCACACCTCACGGGGGCCGTTGACCAGCACGTCGGTGACCCCCGGCAGGGCGAGTGCCCCCTCCAGGGGGCCGATCCCCACCGATTCGCTGCGCAGGCGCCGGAGGACCGCGATGACCTCCTCATCGCTGATCACCCCGGCCTGCTCCCGGATCACCCGCACCACCTCCGGGGAGGTGGGGTGTTCCGGCAACCCGGCCAGCACCCGCTGCACCTGTTCCAGCAGTGCATCCTGTGTGATCATCGTGGTCATCAGCCCCGCCCCCTGAGCTCCGCGGTGATGGCGTTCCCCACCGTGACCAGGGGCCTGGGCAGTGTGCCGGTCAGCCCATGCATCTCCACGGCGCGGGGCAGACGGGTGATCGTGCCGAGTTCCGCGATCACCGGGGTGCCCAGGATGCGTTCGACCTCGATGACATCCAGTCCGGACCAGCCCCGGTGGCGCAACACCACCGACACCGGCACCTGGAAACCACGGAGGTGCCGCAACCGCTCCGCGGCCGCCGCGACGGCGCGCACCTCCGCGGGCACCACCACGATGAGGTGACCGAGCAGGGGGATCACCTCCCCGGCGATGGCACCCGGGCACAGATCCACCACCACCTCCAGGGCACCGTCGGCCGCGGCGAGGCAGGTCAGTGCCGCGGTCACCTCACCGGGGCCGAGCTCGAAGGGATCCCCCACCGGGGAGCGCGCACCGGACAGGATGAACATGGTCTCATCCATCACCGGCAGCGCGGCCAGCACATCCTCCGCCTTCACCGCACCCCGGGTGAATCCGAGGTCCGGCCACCGTGCCCCGGTGATCTCCTCCGCACCCACCAGCAGGTCGATGCCACCGGAGGAGGGGACGGCGTCGACAAGCACGGTGCGGTGGGTGGCCGACCGCATCCGCGCCAGGGCCGCGGCAATCGTGCTCACCCCGACCCCGCCCGCCACCCCGAGCACGCCGGTGACCGTGGTGTTGTGGCCACCGGGTGAGACAGGGGCATCCTCCCGGCCGAGTGCCTGGAGCAGTTCCGCGGTCTGGGCGGGCAGCAGGAAGGCCTGCTCCGCCCTGATCGACAACGCGGTGTGATAATCCGGCGGCCCGGGATCAGACCCGAGCAGGAAGATGCGGTCCCGGCGCCGGTCATTGGTGATAGTCGCGGCGGTGGATGCATCGAGGAGCACCGCGGAGACCCTGTTGAGGTGACGGTGGATATCCACCGGGTCAGTGGTGTCGACAATGGCGCGCCCCGTCGCGGCGGCAACATGCATGGCCTCGGGGTGGAGGACCGGATCATCCACGGCGACGAGAATGGCCTGGTTCTGGGTGGGACGTGACGGCCGTGCGGTTCTGGTGTGGGTGGCTGCGTTCATGCCCCACACTCTGCTGCGTGCGGGACAGGCGCTCAACGATCCCGGCTCCAGCCTGTGGATAACCCCCGGGTTTGTTGATGGCTGTACAAGAACATGTGGATAACCCGGGAACCTTCTGCTCCCGGGAGCAGTCCTACGGACAGGGGGAGTGGAAATGGGGACGGCCCGCGCCTCGGGGGGGTGTGCGCGGGCCGTCGGTAACCCGACCTCAGGGGGGTGTGGTCGGGGCAGGCCGCACAGTATATCGGGGCCTTGCACCTGAAATTATTGCATAAGAAGCTGAACATGACAATAACCGCCCGCCCACCCCGGGCTGCGGCAATGGGTGCGGAATGGTGCGGACAATTAGCACATGTGATCGTCAATCCCCTGCCACGCGCCATCGATGCCGCCGAACCCACCAGCCCCAGAAACCACATCAGCCCCAGGGATGTTGGGCTTCGCCCCGTGATTCACAGGAAAACTCGCTAGACTACCTGTGTGACCAACCCAGATTTCTCACCCCGCGGGCCCCACAACGCCGTGGCCCAGGGGGATTCCACCAGGGCGACACCACGCAGGGTGGCCGCCTTCTTTGATCTGGACAAAACCATCATCGCCATGAGCTCCACCTACGCCTACGGCCGGGAGTTCATGCAGAGCGGCCTGATCTCACCGGTGACGGCACTGCAGCTCTCGCTCGCCCAGGCCACCTACATGTTCGCCGGGCACACCAGCGAACAGATGGACAACACCCGCGATCAGCTCACCGCCATGGTCCGGGGCTGGGATGTCCAACAGGTACGAACCATCGCCGAGGAAACCATGCAGACCGTGGTCACCCCGACCATCTACGCCGAGGCCCGCGAACTCATCGACTACCACCGCGAACGTGGCCACGATGTCATCATCATCTCCGCCTCCGTGAAGGAACTGGTGGAACCGATCGCCCGGGAACTCGGTGTCCACCAGACGGTGAGCACCACACTGGAAACGATCGACGGCCGCTATACCGGGGAGGTCCTCTTCTACTGCAAGGGGGCCGCCAAGCAGCAGGCCATCCTCGATCTGTCCGAGCAGCACGGCTATGACCTGGCGGCCAGCTACGCCTACTCCGATGCCGCCACGGACCTCCCCATGCTCGACATCGTCGGCCACCCCGTGGCGGTCAACCCCGACCGGGCACTGAAGAAGATCGCCCTGGAACGCGGCTGGGACATCCTGAGTTTCAAGAACCCGGAACCGCTCTTCCAGATGCCCAGCACCCGGGAGATGGGGATCGGGACCGGCGTGGTCGCCGGCATCGCCGCCGTGACCGCAGGCAGCATCTGGTGGGCCAGACGCACCCGGCGCGGAAGCGCCTGACACCCCGGGCACCACAGGTGCCAGCCCCCGCCGACGGTCAGGAAGGGTGGGCGGGGTGGGCGTCGATAAGCAGCCCACCACGATGTTGAGGCCGAGATACCTCTATCATGTACTTCAGTGCCCTACTCGAACGTGGAACTCACGTCCGTTGACAACATTTGAACAACATTCTCCCAGCGTAACCGCCGGGAACTCCACCCCGGATGAAAATCCGTGGCACGATTGGGTCTAAAGAATGCACAAGTTATACGCCTTAAAGAACACTGGAGGAGCTTCCAAGTGAGCAACAATGACGGCCTTTTCACCGACGGCACGGACACCTTCTCGCCGAAGGTCAACGCGATCCCACTCAGCGACGTCGATACCAGCATCAGCGGTGAAGCGTCCATCGGCACGCTGATCTCCAACGCCACCTCCCAGATGTCCAGCCTCTTCCGCGCCGAGGTCGAACTGGCCAAGACGGAACTGGCCGGCGAGGCCAAGAAGGCCGCGATCGGCGGCGGTGCCTTCGGTGCTGCGGGTGTCATCGCGCTCTACAGTTCCTTCTTCTTTTTCTTCTTCCTCGCGGAAACCCTCGACATCTGGCTCGACCGCTGGCTGTCATTCCTCATCGTCTTCATCCTCATGCTGCTCGTCGCCGCTGTGCTGGCGCTGTTCGGCTGGAAGAAGGTCAAGAAGATGGGCGCACCGAAGAACACCATCGAATCGGTCAATGAACTGAAGAACCTGGTTCCGGGGCAGGCCACCTCCAACCTGGAGCGCTCCAACAAGCGAGGTCTGTACACCTCGAATTTCCACTCCCCCGGCTCCACCGCCGCCAGCAGCACCTCGATCCCCTCGGGCAGCGGTTCCACAGCCGTCAAGAAGTAACCACCACAGACCTCTCACCCCGCCACCGTCCGCGGAGCGCAGGGGTCTGTTTCGTTTACCCACCTCCGGGCGGTCACCACGGCAGTAACCCCGGGCGGTCACCCAGGCGGTTGCCCAGGCCGTCATCCCACGCCCATCCCGGTCTATCCACTCCCTGAGGATTTCCATGACCACACGCACCACGTCCCCGGGCATCTCCGCGGTTGACGCTGATGAGTCCCCTGTGTCCCCTGTGTCCACTGAATCCCCTGAGTCCCCGAGGAGCCGGATGGTGATCAAGAGATTCACAGAATCCTGGAAGCTGTGGTGGACCGCGCTGAACCGGAGGCACTCGGTGAACCGTGCCGTGGCCTCGCTTGAGCGCTCCCCCACTGTGGTGGCTGTGGAGGGCCCCTACCGCCACGATCATGTCTATGTCCGGGGTGTACGCCTGCATGTCGCCGTCGCCGGTTCCCCCGCCGATCCCCTGGTTCTGCTCCTCCACGGGGCGTTCGGCGGGTGGTTCGACTACAAGGATGTCATCGCTCCCCTCGCGGCGGAGGGTTTCCATGTCGCGGCCGTGGATCTGCGTGGTTATGGGCTCTCCGACAAGCCACCCAGCGGTTATGACATCCGTCGTTCCGCCGGCGATATCAACGGTGTCATCGGTGCCCTCGGCCACGATGATGCTGTGCTGGTCGGCACCGACACCGGTGGCAGCCTCGCGTGGGCGGTGTCCACCCTCTACCCCGACCGGGTGGCCGGGGTGATCTCCCTCGGTGCGGTCCACCCGGCGGACCTGCGCCGTGCTTTACGACGCAAACCCCATCTCTTCGGCTCCATCCTGTCCAGGATCGCCCTGTTCAACCTCCCGATCCCGTTGTTGCGCCTCCTCCGCTTTGTGGTTCCCCGCGCATCCCGGCGGGAGGTTGTGCGCGACACCACCCCGTCCTACCAGCGCAGCAATGCCTACAGCGGTGCGATCAAACTGCGTCAGAAGGCCCTGGCGATCGACCACACCTTCACCCCCATCGTGCGCACCAACCGGCTCATGGCCGCCGCGCTGCCCGGCAGGTCCGACCATCAGATCGCCCGGTGCCCGGTCTGGTTGCTCACCCCGCGTGACAACCGCACCGAATACCTGGCATCGCTGGCACGGTCACGTACCTCGGGGGACTTCCGGTTGGTGTCCGTCCCCGGTATCACGCCGTTGTCCTTCCTGGAGGACCCGCTGTCCTTCACCGGGATGATCGCCGGTTTCCTCAAGGACTCCTGAACTGGCCCACCCCAGGCCGGGAAGATCAGGCTAGGACACCGCGCACTGCAGCGTGTCCACCGGGGTGGTCAGGCTCTGGAGATCCCCGATGCGGCGTTCCACCTCGGCGGTGGTGAGGACGAAACCGGTGTCGGAGCCGTCGATCGCCGCGCCGAAGACCACGCCGACCACATTGCCCTCCGGGTCCACCATGGGGCCACCGGAGTTGCCGGAGCGGATGTTGCCACGCACCGAATAGACCTCACGTTCGTGCTGGCCGGAGGCGTAGATATTGGCGCCGGTGATGAGGATCCGCTCACGGACACGGGCCGGGGAGGCATCGAAAGGCCCGGAGAGGGGGAAGCCCATGACGATGGCATCCGCACCTGAGTTGAGGGGATCATCCGACAGGGGCAGCGCGTCGAGGCCCAGGTCAGGGCTGTGGAGCACCGCGATGTCGGCGTCCGGGTCGTAGAAAACCACCTCGGCTGCGCGGATACCCACCACGGTGTCGAGGTTGACCGAGTCGGTGCCGGCCACCACGTGGGCGTTGGTGATCACATAATCGGGGGCGGCGACGAAACCGGAGCCCATGAGGCGTCGGCTGCATTCCCCGGCATCACCCATGACATGCACCACCGACGGTCTCATCTGTTCGACCAGGGCCACGTTCGAGACATTGATGTTGGGTGCCTCGACCTCCCGGACCGGCTGGTTATCGAACGGGGAGACCAGCGGCGGCAGGCCGGTGTCGGTGAGCATCGCGGCGATCCTGGCGGGGAGGGTCTCCAACCCGCGGGGGGTGTTGTCATCGACGAAGGCCAGGATGCGTGATTCCCGGATCCCGGATGCCACGGTGCCGGGCATGCCGGTGGCCAGGGGGATCGCCACCAGCCACGCCACGATCAAGGTGGCCAGCACCTGGAAGATGGAGCCGACAAGCGAATCCAGGAACCGCGAACTGCGGAACCGGATCCCATCCCGGATGGCGTGCCCCAGGTGCGCGCCGATGAGATTGCCCAACCCCACCAGCAGCACCACCGTGCCGATCGCCAGCAGGAACCGCAGGGCCGGGGAGTCGGTCAAACCCATGGCCAGGGGTGCGACAGCCGCACCGATAACCAGGCCGGCCACCACACCGATGGTGGCGAGCAGGGAGATGAAGGCGCCCTGTCTCCACCCACTCCACAGCGCGAACACCAGGACGATGCCGATGATGACATCGACGACAGGGATCGAAGCTAACAATGTTCTACGGCGCTCTACTCTTTCACAACCCGGCGCGGACCCGCCGGATTTGGGTGCGTTCTAAAATAACGAGTTTAGGCTACCCGCATACCCTGGCATAAACCCGCGAAAAACAGCACAGCTCAACCCCCCAGGCAGGTCTACCCACCCCCGCGGACCCGCACTACCTCAGTGGCTCATTGTTGCGGGAGGTGGCCAGGGTGTCCTCCAGGTCATAGATGCGGTCGGTGTCCCAGTCCTTCGCCCAGCCGGCCTGGTCGATGATGGCGGAGAGCAGCCCACCGGTGAACCCCCAGATCACATACCCGTTGATGCGAAATGCAGGACCCTTCCACCTCCGCCAACCGACCATGAGGCGGTTCGCGGGGTCGATGAGGTCATAGACGGGTGCGTCGAACACCTCATCGGCCTCATCCGGGCTGACCACGGCCACGGGTGAGGGGCTGTGCCAGTGCCCCAGGATGGGATAGACCGGGTAGCCGGTGGCCCGGATGTGGACCTCCTCCAGCTGCGCGAGCGGGGTGGCGGTGCGCCGGTCCAAGCCGGTCTCCTCCCAGGCCTCGCGGAAGGCACAGTCGACGGCGTTGGCATCCTCGGGGTCGATCCGCCCACCGGGGAAGGCAATCTGGCCGGAGTGCGACCGCATGGTCGGTGAGCGGTGGGTGAGCAGCACGGAGGCGTCATTGGGAAGGTCGAAGGAGGTCTCCGACCCGGAGAACAACATGAGCACCGCCGCCTGTTTCTCCGCGTGGGTGGTGCCGGCGACCTCGGTACCGGCCAGTGGATTGCGCAGGTGACCGGCATCGATGCGGTCCATCAGCCGCCGCATCCACACCGGGGCCTTGGCGGGTGACAGCTCGGTGTTCTCACCGGGAAAATCATGGGGCAGGTCCGGGTAGAGGTGGTTGGGGGTCAGATGCCGGGACATCACAACACCCCCGCCACGGCCAGTTCGAGGTCCTGCACGCTGTCGAAGGTGCGGGGGAAGGTGCCCACCAGTTCACCGGCCGGGTCCACCACCACCGTGATGGGCACCACGGCGGGCAGGCCGAGGGTGCCGGCGAACAGGTTGGATTCATCCTGGTAGCTGGGCAGCTCGACACCGAGATCACCGAGCATCGCGGCACCGTTGGCGGCGTTGGTGTCGGCGTGGACACCGACCACGTTCAGCTCGGGGTGACTGGCGGCGAACTCATCGAAGACGGGCAGTTCATCCCTGCAGGGTTCACACCACCACGCCCATACATTGACCACGGTGGGCAGGTCATTGCCCTGCCCCTGCTCACCACCCAGACACGGCAGCTGCACGCCCGCCGCGCCGTCGTCCTGGCAGTCGGGGCGATCCGCCACGGTGCTTGTCGACGCCTCCCCCACCCCGTCCCCGGCCGCGCCGGTCGCGTCACCGTCGCCGGTGCCGGAACCCGACAGCAGCTGCGGGATCAGGGCCACCAGCACCGCGAGAATCACCACCACGCCCACGAGGGACCATTTAGCGCTCGTTGTCATCTGCTCTACATCCCTGCCATCTTCAGCAGGTGCTCCCTGTCATCACTCTTGATCAACTTCTGTGCCTCCATGGGGTCGGCCGGGCCCTCCAGACCGAAGGAGGGACAATCCGCGGCCAGCATGCAGGCCCCGCAGGCAGCGCGCCTGCTATGGCATATCCTACGTCCGTGGAAGATCAACCGGTGCGAGAACAGCGTCCACTCCTTCTTCTCGATGAGCGCGCCGATCTCATGCTCCACCCGGACCGGGTCGGTTTCCTCCGTCAGTTTAAGCCGTCGGGCCAGCCGCCCGAAATGGGTGTCCACGGTGATGCCTGGAACCCCGAAGGCATCACCGAGCACCACATTGGCGGTCTTCCGGCCGATGCCGGGCAGTTCCACCAGCTGCTCGAGGGTATGGGGAACCTCCCCGTCGTAAAGCGACACGAGGGCGCGCCCCAGCCCGATCAGCGAGGTCGCCTTGTTGCGGTAGAACCCGGTCGGGCGGATGAGCTCCTCGAGCTCGGCGCGATCGGCGTTGGCGTAATCCCAGGCCGTGGGATAGCGGCGGAACAACGCCGGAGTGACCTGATTGACGCGCACATCGGTGCACTGTGCCGACAGGATGGTCGCCACGGTGAGCTCGAGTGGGTTGGTGAAATCCAGTTCGCAGTGGGCATCCGGATAGGCCTGCGCCAGGGTCCGGTTGATGCGGCGGGCGCGACGTTTGCGCCCGATATCCGTCTCACCACCCTTATTGGCGATGTGTGATCCCACGCGGGGGCGTTTGCGTGGGGTGATGGATCCGAATTCTGCAGCCATGTACCCCAGAGTGCCAGACACCTGGTGTGCGCGCGAAGCCCGTTTCTCGTTACACTGTGGCCTTATGACTGGTTTCCTCGTAGTGTTGATTCCGCTTCTCCTGCTGTTCTTCCTCTTCGCCATGCAGCGGATCGAGTACTCCCTACTGAGCAGCCCGGGTGTCGACAGCTCCAGTGAAACCACCAGTTCGGATGGTGGGTTACCCACCGAGTCCGGCGAGGATTCCTCCGGTGACGAGGGGTCCCCATCGCAGCCCAAAGCCGCTTGATAAGTTAAGCTGTTCAGAGCCGGGGAATTAATTAGGTAATTCTGTTATTTAACTGGGAAAGTTAGATTTCTCCGGTTAGAATGTGACAATTTAGGCATTTCAACTATTGCGGTGACCAATCGCATAGTAGAGTGTGGATAACACATAAGGATGCCCCCACCCAGGCACCGTCCGGAGCACTGTTTGACCCAAACACTGAAGGTGTTGCCATTCATCCGGGCCCAACTCGACATGTGTTCAGATGAAGGAGAAAAATAAGTGGAAGGTGTACAGGACATCTTGTCGCGCGCCGGTATTTTCCAGGGCGTAGACCCGACGGCCGTCAACAACCTTATCCAGGACATGGAAACCGTCCGCTTCCCCCGCGGAGCCACCATCTTCGAAGAGGGTGAACCGGGTGACCGTCTCTACATCATCACCTCCGGCAAGGTGAAGCTGGCACGCCACGCCAACGACGGCCGCGAGAACCTGCTGACCATCATGGGACCCTCCGACATGTTCGGTGAGCTCTCCATCTTCGATCCCGGTCCCCGCACCTCCTCCGCGGTCTGTGTGACCGAGGTCCACGCCGCCACCATGAACTCCGAGATGCTGCGCAACTGGGTCTCCGACCATCCGGCGATCGCCGAGCAGCTGCTGCGCGTGCTGGCACGTCGCCTGCGCCGCACCAACGCCTCGCTGGCCGACCTCATCTTCACCGATGTCCCGGGCCGTGTCGCCAAGACCCTGCTGCAGCTGGCCAACCGCTTCGGTACCCAGGAAGCTGGCGCCCTGCGCGTCAACCACGACCTCACCCAGGAGGAGATCGCCCAGCTGGTCGGCGCCTCCCGTGAGACCGTGAACAAGGCCCTGGCCACCTTCGCCCACCGCGGCTGGATCCGCCTCGAGGGCAAGTCCGTCCTCATCGTGGACACCGAGCACCTGGCCCGTCGCGCGCGCTAGCGCCCCTGGCAACAGAACACACAATGTCACGTGGTCCCCTGTGACGGGGACCGCGTGACATTGTCTTTTCCGGGGTGGAACGACTCACCGCCCGGCTCCCCCTAAAGCGGGGAACCGGGCGGTGGATGTATCTTCTACGTGGTGGTGGAACTAGATCTGGCCGGAGTCCACGGAGTGCTCCTGTGCCAGCAGGTAACGGATGGCCACATGGGTGGACTGCTCGGCAGCGCCGCGCAGCACGGGGTCCACGTCATCGTAGATGGCGTCGATGAGATCCTTCATGGACACCTCCCGCCCCTGGGTGGCCCACACCTCACGGATCTGCTGCAGGCGCTGTTCCCGGCGGTCGATGTACTTGCGGGCGAACCAGGACACATCATCACCCTCGGGACCATGCCCGGGCAGAAGCGTGATGTCCTTGCCGCGCTCCTCCAGGATGGCCAGGGACTCCAGGTACTGTCCCAGATCACCGTCGGTCTCGGAGATCATGGTGGTGTGGCGACCGGCGATGGTGTCGCCGGTGATGATGCCCTCCAGGGTGGACTCATGCGGGGTGCCACTCCAGATGAAGAAGGACACGGAATCACGGGTGTGGCCCGGGGTTGCGACCACCTCGATCTGGGGGGTCACACCGTCGATGGTGATGATCTCCCCGTCGACAAGCTCCTCGGCCTTCTCGCAGTAGGAGGGGTCGAATGCGCGAATGGGCGCACCGGTCAGCTGACGGAAGCGGGTGGCGCCGTCGGCGTGGTCATGGTGACGGTGGGTCAACAGAATCAACCCGACCTCCTCACCCTTGGCGTTGAGCACGTTGAGGTGCCCCTCATCTTCCGGGCCCGGATCAATGACGATGCTCCGGGAATCCTCGGATGCGCGGATGACCCAGGAGTTGGTGCCTTCAAGTGAGCTGTAGCCGGGGTTGGGACACAGCACCACGGAGGCGGACGGGGTGACTGGGCGCAGTTGGCTATAAGCAGGATGCTCCATAAGGTTCAGCTTAGCGCCCATGATGACTTTCGTGGAACCGGGGAGGGACATCCCCCACCGCGGACTTCAGGCAGGCCACGCGGAGGGTGCGGAAAAAGACAAAACCGGAGACAGAACATGTCTCCGGCCGGCTCTGAGAAAATCTATTCAGAGACCTCGACGATGAGCTCCACCTCGACGGGTGCCCCGAGCGGGAGCTCAGCGACACCAACTGCCGAGCGTGCATGGGCACCGGCCTCACCGAAGATCTCCCCGATGAGGTTGGAGGCACCGTTGATCACAGCCGGCTGACCGGTGAACCCCTCGGCGGAGGAGACGAAACCGACGATCTTGAGTACGCGGGTGATCTTGTCAATACCCACCAGTGCATCAACTGCCGCCAGGGCGTTGAGAGCGGCGGTGCGGGCGTAATCAGCGGCCTCCTCAGCGGTGACCTCGATGCCGACCTTGCCGGTGGCAGGAAGCTCGCCAGCGACGAAGGGGAGCTGACCGGAGGTCCAGACCTGATTGCCGGTCTGTACGGCGGGCACATAGGCGGCCACCGGTGCTGCGACGGCGGGCAGGGTGATGCCGAGTTCGGCGAGGCGTTCAGAGTGGGTGGTCATGTACTTATGCCACCTCGCGCTTCATGTAGGCCACGAGGTTCTCGGGGTTCATGCCCGGCATGACGGTGACCAGTTCCCAACCATCCTCACCCCAGGTGTCGAGGATCTGCTTGGTTGCGTGAGTGATAAGTGGCACGGTGGCGTATTCCCATTTAGTCATGGGTGCCATCCTACCTTCGGGCACGACCCCATCAGATGGGGTTCCCCCGGGGACATCCCCAATCCCCATCTTCGAAGCGGGGATAGTCGGTCTAGATACCGATCAGTTCCCCGCCCTGCGCCAGGTATTCACCCCAGTTGGTGATGTGGGGGTTCTTGCGCAGCAGCGCACGGCGCTGACGCTCGGTCAGACCACCCCAGACCCCGAACTCCACCTTGTTGTCCAGGGCATCAGCCACGCACTGCATGGCCACGGGGCAGTGACGGCAGATGGCGGCGGCACGGCGCTGGGCGGCACCGCGGACAAAAAGCGCATCCGGATCACCGTTACGGCACTTGGCCTGGGTGACCCACTCACCGCGTTCGGCGGTATCCATATGTGCAGCCGCCACGCCATCACGGGAGAAAGGGTTATTGCGTTGTTCGGGGATGACAGACGTCATGACTCGCTCCTTAGTGGGACCGCTCAAAATACTTACTGAAGTTAATGTAATCACACACAGTTTTTGCTGTCGAATGCATCACACCATATGGGGGAGTCTCCGACATTTCACTTCGGGCAATCCGAACTCCGCCCCAGCTGGCAGAAGTGTCACATCTGCGACAAATTCATGTCATCACATATAACTTCCCGGCGCACCCCGGGGTTGCCTCCGCATCTTCGCAACTCATGCTCACACCCCCGGGGAGGGGATGTGCGCGGCGGGGTGGTTCGTCGACAAGCACGGTCCCGACGGGGTCACCCTGCTGGCCTGAGCTCGCTTTCGGTGACCCACTTGTGGTTGGTCATGGTCATCCCGCCGGCTGTCAGATCAACCATGTACACCGTTTCCTGCGTTGAATAATCAATCGTGGCCTCTGCCCCCTGCATACCGGACATGTGCCCGGCGTCCAGGACAACCTGAGTTCCATCAGGCAATGGGGCTTCTCCCGGGTTGACGAGTTCCTCATGCACGACCCAACGGTGATCAGTGACCGGCTCTCCCCCATGACGTGGCGTGAAGCTGACCGAATACACGGTGGTATCGAATGCTCCGGAGATCGTTGCCTCGGCGCCGTTCATGCCCGGCATGTGATCAGCCGTGAGGATGACCTGGCTTCCCACCGGGTAGGTCGGGTTTTCCTCCGTCTGGATCCCCGCCGGTGGCTGACCACCATGGGCAGGGTGATCGTGGGCACCGTGCGGGCCTCCGGGCCTGGTGGAGTCTGGTGTGGTTGTGGTGGTGGCGGTGGTTTCTGATGTCGTCGTAGTCGTGGTGGTGTCTGTCGCGGTCTCCCCGCCGCAGGCTGCCAGGGCCAGCACGGAGGTCAGGGTGAAAGCAACGAGAGTGGTGCGGTGCTTCATGAGGGGTCCTTTCATGGAAACAAGACAGGTTTAGAGATAAATGGGGTCAGCGGGTTGCGGTGGCGGAGCTCTGAACAGGCACCTCCTCCCCTGCCGCACTTGTTGGTGCCAGGCGGGCTGGGTCGAGATCGATGCGTCGCAGGAGTTGGGCGTTGAGCGCCACGATGACCGTGGACAGGGACATCAGGATGGCGCCGACCGCTGGCGGCAGGATGAAACCGATGGGCGCGAGCACACCGGCGGCCAGGGGCACCGCCACGATGTTGTAGGCCGACGCCCACACCAGGTTCTGGACCATCTTGCGGTAACTGGCCTGGGACAGCTCGATCATGGACACCACCGCACGGGGATCGTCGCTGGCCAGCACCACGCCCGCGGACTCCATCGCGACATCAGTACCTGCACCGATGGCGATGCCGACCTCCGCCCGTGCCAGCGCGGGGGCGTCATTGACACCGTCACCGACCATCGCCACACTCAACCCACGTTCCTGCAGTTCGAGGACCTTGGTGTCCTTATCCTGCGGCAGGACCTCGGCAAAGACCTCGTCGATACCCAGCTCCCGACCGACCGCGTCGGCGACCTGGCGCGCATCACCGGTGATCAGGGCGACCTTCACCCCGCGGTCCTGCAGAGCGCGCACCGTGGCACGGGATTCGGGACGCACCTTGTCCTCGACCGCCACGGCCCCGATGATCTGGCCATCACGCACGACGTGGAGGACTCCGGCACCGCGCCCGGCCCACTGGTCGGTGTCATCGATGATGTCCGCCGGGGCCGTCAGGTCCAGTTCGCGCAGCATGTTCGGCCCGCCGACGAATACGTCCACGCCCTCGACGGTGGCCCTGACCCCGCGGCCGGTCGCGGCGGTGAAGTTGCTACCGCGCAAGTGCTGCTTCGATGCCTCGGGGTGTTCCGCCGCGGCCGCGATGATCGCACGGGCGACGGGGTGCTCACTGTCAGCTTCCGCGGCCGCGGCCACGGCCAGCAACTGCCCGGTGGACACGCCCGCGGTGGCGGCGACATCAGTGACCGCGTGCGCACCCTCGGTCAGGGTTCCGGTCTTGTCGAACAGGACCACATCAACAGTGCGCATGCGCTCGAGTGCCAGACGGTCCTTGATCAGCAGTCCGGACCTGGCGGCGCGTTCGGTGGAGATGGCGATCACGAGTGGGATCGCCAGGCCGAGGGCATGCGGGCAGGCGATGATCAACACGGTCACGGTACGCACCACGGCCTGATCCGGACTGCCGATGATCGTCCAGACAATCGCGGTGATGATTCCTGAGATCAGTGCGAACCAGAACAACCACCCGGCTGCTCGATCCGCCAGCGCCTGAGCACGGGAGGATGAAGACTGCGCATCGGCCACCATGCGTTGGATTCCCGCCAGGGCGGTATCCTCACCGATTTTCTCGACGCGAACCCGGACGGTGTTGTCGGTGGCCACGGTACCGGCGACCACATGTTCACCGGTGTCGCGGAATACGGGGCGGGATTCGCCGGTGATCATGGCCTCGTCGAATTCGGCTGCGCCGTCGGTGATGGTGCCATCGGCAGGCACCCGGGCTCCGGCCCGGACCAGCACGATATCGCCTTCGACCAGCTCAGCGAGAGGTACCGTGTGGACTGCGCCGTCGACGATTCTCTCCGCCTCATCGGGCAGGAGAGCCGCCAGGGCGTCCAGTGCGGAGGACGCTGATCCCAGGGCACGCATCTCCATCCAGTGCCCCAAGAGCATGATGGTCACCAGCAAGACCAGCTCCCACCAGAAGTCCAGATCAAACCCGCCGATACCGAGGGTGGTCACCCAGGAGGCGACAAACGCCACGGTGATCGCCATGGAGATCAACAGCATCATGCCGGGTTGGCGTGCCTTCAGTTCAGCCCAACCACCCCGGAGGAACGGGTCGCCACCGTAGATGAAGACCACGGTGCCCAGAATGGGGGCGATCCAACCCGCCCCGGGAAACTCCGGGATGGTGTAACCGAGCAGGTGGGCAACCATCGGACTGAAGAACACGACCGGTATCGAGAGGATCAGACTGAGCCAGAACCTGCTTTTGAACATCTCGGCGCTGTGATGCTCGTGTCCGTCGTGACCGCCATGGCCGTCATGGCCGTCATGGCCTGCATGATCGTGGCTGCCGTGACCACTGTGATCATCGTGGCCGTGGTGATGATGGTCCCCCGGTGGTGGATGTTCCTCATCGACGGCAGAATGCGGCGGGGTGCCGGGCATGGCCTGACCGTGGGTATCGGAGTGAGGGTGGTGGTCGTGTCCGCTGTGCTTATCGTGGTGATCACCGTGGTGCTGGTGGGTATTCATGACTCTCCTTATCGCTTACCCCGGATCGGGGAGGGTGACGTGGTGGCCAGTGATCGACCAATCGATGAGGCCATTCCAGTGCCTTTCTTGACGCGCCATTGCCACAGGTGGGGAGCCGCCACAGTAAACGGGGGCTGGCGGTTCATCAGAGCTCTCCTTCGGATCCGGCGGATCGGGTCAGGCTTCCCTATCCATGGTATACCCCTAGGGGGTATCTTGGTAGGGTTTGAGGAGTCGGACCCCCTCACCAGGTGCCGCTCAGCATTTCCGGCCCCGAGACCGGGCGTGTTAGAAAAAGACCCCAAGACCCTAATCGGCCCCCATCGGCCTCCATCGACCCCCATGCCCTCCCGCCCCCTCTACCCAAGGAACCTGACGTGAAAAGAACCGCGATCATCCTCGCCACCCTCTCCCTCACCCTGGCCGGATGCTCGGCCACGAACCCGGACGCCAACCCGGACCCCGCCACCGCAACAGACACCACCGCTGCCAACGGCGCAGCAGCCACCCAGGATCAGTTCCTCGCGGACCATGGCCTTGCCGACATGGATGCATCCCAGATCATCGACCACCTGGACGCGCTGCCTGTCGCTGAGCGCCCCACCGGTCTGATTGCCTCGGTGCGCTCCTACGAGCTGCTGCTGAGTGATGATCGCCAGGAGATCACGCTCGACCTGCCGGAGAATCAGACGTATGTGTCCATCGCCCCCTATGCCACCCAGACGCATGACTGCTTCTACCACAGTCTGACCACCTGCCTGGGTGAGCTGGGTAATGAACCGGTCCACGTCACCATCACCGATGAGGCATCCGGGGAGGTCCTGGTGGATGAACAGGCAACCACCTTCGACAATGGTTTCGTCGGTTTCTGGCTGCCAGATGAGACCACCGGCACGATCGAGATCACCCACCAGGACCGGACGGGCACGACCGCATTCTCCACCAACGACGACGGGGCAACCTGTGTGACCGATCTCCGCCTGACCTAGCGGGTCCACCACACCAGGCCCCGTGCACGGGCGGTGCGCCCCGGTGTGATCAGCTGGCATCACGACGGCCTTGACCGACCACACAGTTGCGACCACAACACGAACCACAGCATGGTTGGCCAGATTCACGAAACAGGCTTCAGTAGCTAGGCTGTTACCGTGTCCTTCCCAAAGTCCATGACCAAACTCCTGGCATCCACGGTGGCAGCGGGGTTGCTCGGCGCCCTGGCGCTGGTGCCCGTCGCCAGTATCACCGGGGTCGCCTTCGCGCGCACCAATGAGACGATGCAGTCCAACCTCGCCGATCTGGAGGATGGACGTGGCCCCGGGGTCACCACCATCACCGATGCCACCGGCGAGCCACTGGCCTACCTCTATTCGCAGCGGCGTTTTGAGGTGACCGGGGATCAGATCTCCCAGCCGATGAAAGACGCGATCGTCTCCATCGAGGACCGCCGGTTCTATGAGCACGATGGCGTTGACCTGCAGGGATTCGGTCGTGCGATGCTCACCAACCTGGCCGCGGGCGGGGTGGAACAGGGTGCCTCCACCATCAACCAGCAGTATGTGAAGAACTTCCTCCTGCTGGTTGATGCCGATGATGAGGCCGAGCAGGCTGCCGCCATCGAGACCTCCATCCCCCGCAAGCTGCGTGAGATGCGGATGGCCTCGGACCTGGATGACAAGTTGAGCAAGGATGAGATCCTCTCCCGGTATCTCAACATCGTGCCGTTCGGCAACGGGGCCTACGGTGTTGAGGCCGCCGCCCGCACCTATTTCGGTGTTTCCGCCGCCGAGCTGACCATTCCGCAGTCGGCGATGCTCGCGGGTATCGTGCAGTCCTCCTCATATCTGAACCCGTACACCAACTATGATGGTGTCTTCGAGCGGCGCAACACCGTGTTGTCGGCGATGGCGGACACCGGTGCGATTACCCGCGAGGATGCCGCGAACTACCAGCAGCAGCCATTGGGCGTGCTGGAGACCCCGCAGGGGGAACCCAATGGGTGCATCGGCGCGGGTGACCGTGGTTTCTTCTGCGATTACGCCCTGAGCTACCTCGCGGAGCAGGGCATCACCCGGGACATGCTGGACAAGGATGCCTACACCATCCAGCTCACCCTCGACCCTGTGGTCCAGGACGCCGCCCGCTCATCGGTGGTCAATCACACTGATCCCACCACCCCGGGTGTGGCTGAGGTGGTCAACGTCATCGAACCGGGTTCCAACTCGCGTGACATCCTGGCCATGGCTTCATCCCGTAACTACGGGCTCGACCTGGAGGCCGGTGAGACCATCCTGCCGCAGACCAGTTCCCGGGTGGGTAATGGCGCGGGTTCCATCTTCAAGATCTTCACCGCGGGAGCCGCCATTGAGCAGGGCATGGGCCTGGACACCATGCTGGATGTGCCTACCCGCTATGAGGCGAAGGGTCTGGGAACAGGTGGTGCGCAGAACTGCCCGCCAAATACCTACTGTGTGGAAAACGCCGGCACCTACAAGCCCCGGATGACCCTGCAGGAGGCGCTTGCCTACTCCCCCAACACCACGTTCATTCAGATGATCGAACAGGTCGGTGTGGAAAATGTGGTGGATCTGTCGGTGAAGCTCGGTCTGCGCAGCTACACCGAGGAGGGCAGCTTCGACGGCACCTCCTCCATCGCGGATTACATGAAGAACGCCAACCTGGGCTCTTACACCTTGGGCCCCACCCCCGTGAATCCCCTGGAACTGTCCAATGTCGCCGCGACCCTGGCGTCCGGTGGCGTGTGGTGCGCACCGAACCCGATTGTCTCGGTCCACGACCGTGACGGCAGCGAGGTTTACATCGACCGTCCCGAATGCGAACGCGTGATGGATGAGCGGGATGCCGCGGCCCTCACCGTGGGCATGAGCGAGGACATTACCGAGGGAACCGCCGCCGGCGCTGCAAGCATGTACGGCTGGACCAAGCCGATCGCGGCGAAGACCGGTACCACCGAGTCCAACCAGTCCTCCGCGTTCCTGGGTTTCAACAACAACTTCGCCGCGGCGCCGTACATCTACAACGATGGCACCACCACCACCCCGCTGTGCAGCGCACCGGTGCGCCAGTGTGGCTCCGGAACCCTCTACGGTGGCACCGAACCCGCCCAGACCTGGTTCCAGCTCGCCAACAATGTTCCGGCTGCGGTCGCGGGCACCATCCCGGATAACTCCACCGACTTCCAGCTGGGGGCGAGTGCGGCTTTCATCACTGAGCTCACCGGGCAGAGCGAAGCCGCCGCCAGGCGCGCGGCGGAGGCGGAGGGCTACCGGGTGACCACGCGGTCGGTGTCAGCCACCGGGCGACCACGCGGCACGGTGGTCGCGGCGCGCCCGGAGAACGGGACGCTTGTCGACGGTGGAACCATCATTCTCGACATCTCCGACGGTTCCAGCCCGACCCCGCCACCGGCATCCAACCCCGACACCACGCAGGACGCACCCACGCGTCGGACGACAAGCCCCACCACCCCACCGGCGCCCACCGTCCAGGATGGCGTGAACGCCATCAACGATGCGCTCCGGCAGTTGCTCGGTAACTAGGGCCCGGTAGACAGAACGCTACTATGCCGTGCGGGTGAACTTGATATGCCAGTCGGTCGGACCCTCCTGGAGGTACTCCAGTTCGAAGGTCTCGTCGCGGGCCTCAATCTCCCTGAGTAGTGGCAGCGGGTTGTGCGGGGCGATGAGGATCATGGCCTCGCCGACGTTGCGGGTGCCGAGCGCTCCGTGGATGGCACCGTGGCGCACCGCGTGCGGAATCTCAGAGGCGTTGAGGGTGGGGACCTGGCCGGCCTGGCCAGCTGCGGAGATCGGTAGCTGCATCGTGCACATCCTGTCTGGGGGCGGGTATCGGGGAGTCCGCCCTGACACTTGGGGAACGGACAATTTAATAGTACGATAAAACCCGTGCAAATACACCACCGTCCCCAGCCATGGACGTGGAACCCACCACTCGCGCTGCGATTCGGTTTCCTGGTCTTCGCCGGCGTCTCCGTGGTCACCGGCCTGTTCGCCGGCACGGTCAAGCTCGGCTACCTGCTGGACAGTCCCGCCGCTTCCCTGGCCGAGGACCACGGTCCGCTCATGGCCTTCGGGTTCGTCGGCGGTGCGATCGGCATCGAGCGCGCCGTCGCCGTGCGTACCAGGTGGGCGTGGCTCGGGCCACTGGCACACGCACTCGGCGTGGTCACCACCCTGTCGGGCCTGCCCCGACTGGTGCCCGGAGTATTCTTCGCCCTCAGTTTTCTGGTCCTGGGCGCGACCTACCTCGAGGTCCACCGTCGCCAGGCTTCCTTCGCGGTGCTGACCCAGGCTGCCGGGGTCATCGGTGGCGTCGCCGCGGCGCTCGTGTGGGCTCTCGGTGCGCCCTTCGCCTACGCGATGCCCTTCGCCGTCGTCTTCGCGGTGGCCACCATCATCGGTGAACGACTCGAACTTGCACGCATCTCCTTCGGAGGCGTTGCGGCGGAAACCACCGTCACGGCACTCACCCTGGCACTGACCGCCTCCTCACTGCTCTTCGGCTTCTCCGCCCAGCTCGGTTTCGCCGTCATGGGCGTGCTGCTGGTACTCGTCGCCGTGGCTACCGTGCGTGTCGACGTCGCCCGCCACCTGGTCAGATCCCGGGGCCTGCCGCAATTCTCGGCGGTGTGCATGCTGCTGGGTTACCTCTGGCTCATCGTCGGCGGTGTCATCTGGGTCGCGTTCGGCTTCACTGAGACCGGCTTCGCCTTCGACGCCGGTGTCCACGCGGTCTTCCTCGGGTTTGTCATCTCGATGATCCTCGCGCATGCGCCGATCATCCTGACCTCCGTCATCCGCTACACGCTGCCGTACCACCCGGTGATGTACGTTGCGGTGGCGCTGCTGCACGCCGGCCTCGCCCTGCGCCTGCTTGCCGACGCCCGCAGCCACACCACGCTCTGGCAGGCCGGTGGCCTGATCAACGTCACCGCGGTGATCGTCTTCCTGCTTGTGTCCGTCTCCCTTACCGTGCGCCACGCACGCCGGCGGGCAGCCCGCAAGACTGAGAAGGTTCCCGCATGAGCACCCTCGCCGTCTCGGATGTGTCGCTGCGCGCGCGGGGTCGGTGGCACACCACCGCAGGTGCGGTCATCGCGTTCTGGCTCGTGGTCGGCATCGCGGCGACGCTCGGTTACCACCTCGGGCTCGGCGTGACCTGGTGGGACGTCATCCACCCATTCACCATCGGCGCGCTGACCACAGCGATTCTCGTCTACTCCACGCACTTCGCCGAAGCCCTCACCCGCACCGCCACCGTCGGTTACCGCGGCGTGGGCCTGCGGGTGGCGATCGTCAACCTCGCCATGCTCGGCCTGCTCATCGACCGCGCCGGTGACGACTGGGGCCCGCTTGCCGACGCCAGCGCCACCGCAGTCATCACCGCCCTCATCTGGCAGATCGCGGTCGTCGTAAAGCGCCTGCGCGGCTCCCTGGCCGGCCAGTTCGCCGTCACCGTCCCGTTCTACCTGGCGGCGGCGGGTTTTCTCATCGTCGCAATCCTCTTCGCCATCCTGGCCACCCGGGTCGGAAGCTACTCCGATCTCATCGCCGCGCATTCCCGGGCCACGGTGTGGGGGTTTGCCTGGCTGACGGTCATCGGCACCGTCGTCACGCTGCTGCCCACCCTGGCCGGATCGCGGATCTCGGACACCGCCCGACAGCGCTGCACCCGGGCCCTGTCCGTTCACGTCGTGGCCCTGGCGGTAGCTGTGGTCCTGCATTCGTTCGGTGAGCCCACCTGGGCCGGGCTGACGCAGCTGGTGATGGTGCTGGCCGCCCTGCTGGTGGTGCAGCCGGTGATCGGCATGCTGTTTTCTGCCGGTTCAACGTGGACAACCGCCGCGGTCTCCGTGGTCGCCGGGCTGCTGTGGATGCTGGCTGTGGCCGCCGCCGATGCCGTGATCCTGATGACCGGCGGGGACCCGCGCGCCGGCACCCTGCTGCTGCTCCCAGCACTGCTGGGCGGTGGCCTGCTGCAACTGATCACCGGGGTGCTCCACCACCTGCTGCCGACACTGGTCGGTGGTGGTCCTGAAAAGGTGAGAACGGCACGCGCCGCCACGGACCGGGCTGGCGGGGCCCGCCTGACGCTGATCAACCTGGGCGGACTTCTCACTCTGCTCGACGTGACGGGCCCCGCCCGTTCAACCGGCCTCATCCTCATCGGCCTCGGCCTTACCTGGCACGTCGTCGCCATCACGCGGGCAATCATCGCCCAGTACCGAATGGAGAACTAGAACCATGAGCATCCCGATCGGACCCGCCGGTGGCGCAGGCCCCCGCCCCGCGCCGAAGAAGCCCGTCGGCGGCGACAAAGACGTTGAGTGGGCCTCCTGGGTGCTCGTTGGCCTGGCGATCGCCACCGTGGTCACGCTCGCGGTCCTCGCCAGCAGTGGGTTCGGTTCCACAGGTCAGGCGACCACGCAGGCGTCGACAAGCAGCGGGCAGGCCGTCACCGACGGCGACACGGTCACCCAGCAGGTGAGCATCGAGGGCATGCTTTTCGCACCGAACACGGTTGAGATCCCGGCCGGGTCGACACTGGTGCTGGAGATCACCAACAACGACTCACAGAACCACGACCTCGCGCTCAACGGCATCAACACCGGCCTGATCTCCCCGGGTGACACCGTCACCCAGGACTTCGGTGTCTTCGATGAGTCCACCGCAGGCTGGTGCACAGTCGCCGGACACAAGGCAATGGGCATGACCTTTGACGTGACGGTCACCGGCGCTACCGACACCGTCACGGCGGGCGGGACCAACACGGCCGCCGTCGACGTGCCCGGCGCCGGAGCCCGCAGTGTCGACCACGAGGGCTTCACCCCGGTCGACCCGGTCCTGGCCCCGGCCCCGGCCCCGACCGGCACGGTCCACGAATACGACTGGAACATCACCGAGGAGGTCCGCCAGATCGCGCCGGGCCACGAGCAGGTGGTCTGGCTCTTCGACGGGCAGGCGCCCGGCCCGACCCTGCGTGGCAAACTCGGCGACACCTTCCGCATCACCCTGCACAACAAGGGCACGATGAGTCATTCCATCGATTTCCACGCAGGCGAAGTCAACCCGGACACCAACATGGCGCAAATCCCTGTCGGGGAGTCCCTAACCTACGAATTCGTCGCCGACCGCTACGGCGTCTGGATGTATCACTGCGCGACCGCCCCAATGAGTCTGCACATCGCCAACGGTATGTTCGGCGCGGTCATCATCGACCCGCCAGCCGACTCCGCAGACGTCCTGAGCGACGTCGATGAGGAGTACCTACTGGTCGCCAGCGAGATGTTCCTCGGTGAGCGTGAAGTTGGTGCCGACGCCCAGCGCGTCAACGACCGCGACTACGACCTGACGGCGTTCAACTTCTACCCCAACCAGTACGATCTGGCCCCGATCGAACACAAGGTTGGCGACACCGTGCGTGTGTGGCTGATGAATGTCGGCCCGGACCAGTCGCTGAGTTTCCACGTCGTCGGCGAGGTCTTCGACACCGTCTTCTCGGAGGGTCGCTACCTCATCCGCGACGCAGGGACACGTGGCACCGGTTCACAGGCCGTGGACGTATCCGTCGCCCAGGGTGCGTTCGTCGAACTGACCTTCAACGCACCCGGCAGCTACGCCTTCGTCAACCACCAGATGACCGACGCGGAGAAAGGCCAGCACGGCTTCTTCACCGTCACCGACTAAACAACTGATGACCCAGGGCGGGCATGAAACCTAGGACAGACGGCGCTTCACTGCGGTGGAGAGTCGTTTGCCGTCAACCTTGCCGGCAGCCTTTCCGGTGGCGGCCTTCATGACCTGCCCCATGTGCTTCATGGTGACTTCCTCCCCGGTGGCCTGGGAGATCTCGGCGATGCTGTCGTCGATAAGCGCGTCGAGCTCTTCGTCGCTCAGCTGCGCCGGCTGGTAGGCCTCCAGGATGGAAGCCTCCTTCAGTTCGACGTCGGCAAGCTCCTCACGCCCGTTCTGGGTGTAGATCTCGGCTGATTCGCGACGCTTCTTGATCTCGCGCGCGATGACCCTGAGAACATCCTCATCGGTCAGTTCATGCTTGGCTCCGGTGGTCTCCTCCTGCGTCAGTGCGGAGAGCAGCATGCGCAGGGTGCCGGTCGTATCCTTGTCCCGGGCTTTCATGGAGGTGGTCAGGTCTTCACGGATTTTCTTCTTCAGATCACTCATGTTTCCCCAATGTACTCCCCGGGTAGGGTGAACAACGTGCCAACAAATGTTAAAACCTTCGCCAAGACCGCCGGTGGCATTCTCGGGGCCGGAATCGCACTCGGACTGGGCGCCGCTGCCTGGGGTTATTCTGAGCTGACGAAATTCCAGCTCAAGACCCACACGCTGCCCCTTCTCGAGCCCGGGACGCTCCGCGGTCAGAAGGAGTTCCGTATTCTCCACGTCTCGGATCTGCATATGATCCCCGGCCAGGACACCAAGAAGGCGTGGGTGTCCGCCCTGGATACCCTGGAACCCGACCTGGTGATCAACACCGGCGACAATCTCAGTGATGAACAGGCCGTGCCTGATGTCCTCCAGGCCCTTGAGCCGCTGCTCAACCGCCCGGGAATGTTCGTCTTCGGCACCAATGACTACTGGGCACCGCGACTGGTCAACCCCTTCCGGTACCTATTGCGCATGAAGCGCCCACCCAGCTATGTCGATCTCCCGTGGCAGGGCATGCGGGCCGCCTTCATCGAGCGCGGTTGGCGGGACGCCAACCAGAAGCGGGTGGAATTCCAGGTCGGGCGGGTCCGGCTCGCAGCAGCGGGTGTCGACGACCCACACCACCACCTCGATGACTACTCCGAGATCGCCGGTGCCCCAAACGCCGATTCCGACCTGGCCATCGCACTGCTGCACTCCCCTGAGCCACGTGTTCTGGAGAAGTTCGAGGCCGACGGATACCAGATCGCCTTTGCCGGCCACACCCATGGTGGCCAGATCTGTCTCCCCGGTGGTCGTGCCATCGTGACCAACGCCGATATCGACCGGAAACGTGCCTCCGGACTCCACAGGTTCGGTTCCATGTGGATGCATGTCTCGAACGGCCTGGGCACCTCCAAATTCGCCCCGGTACGTGTCTTCTGCCGCCCCAGTGCCACCCTGTTGAAAATCACCGAGCGCGACTCCTAACTCCTGTCATTTCTCTGTCAAACCATCCCCATAACAATCCCCTGAGCTGGCGTTTTGGCCTATACAACTCAGAGGACTAAAGTGGGGCAAGTACCACGGGATATGGCGCAGCTTGGTAGCGCGCCTCGTTCGGGACGAGGAGGTCGCAGGTTCAAATCCTGTTATCCCGACCACTAAGCAGGACGGTTTTAGGTTACACCCCAGAATCGTTTGGGAAACTGCTAGATATTAACAATCCCCGCTGATTTTCAGCGGGGATTGTTTGTTTTTCCTCTTTTCCCGGGGCTTAACACCTCCTCCAGAGAGCTTCGCGGCCCCCTCCCAGCGCTGTGTTCCGCATGTGGGCATGGCAGATCGCCAGCGGTCCACGGGATCGCCGGTGATCAGATTCAAGTATGTAATTCTTCACGTATTAGGCTGCTATCTCGCCGGTCGTATCATGTGGAGGTCCATGTGGTTTCCCCACCGGCGACGACGCACCAGGCGGGGATGGAGGTGCCGTCACCGGCGGTGGCACCGTGAGGTTGGCAGCGACCCGGCGAAGGAACCGCGCGATCAAGGAGAGGTTCGTGCTAATGACACCCAGTGCGGTGAACATCCACGCAGCAGCGAAGCCGCGCACCAGACGACGAGTGTGATCACCAATGGAGGCACCCATGCCCCGGCCGTTCTTGATGAGGTCATTACGCGTCTCGATGACGTTACGGAAGGTGCCGAACGTCTTCCTCCACGCCGGCGTCTGATACGCCGGTCCCGTTTGGCGGTACTTCATCCCCTCACTGTGAGGAATGCTCACCGACGTCGAGTTAGTGCAGCAGCTACGACGATCACGCGGCAACTGAGCCTGCACCATGCGAGGCAGCCTCTTCTTCTTAGCATCATCACGCTCTGATTTTTGCGCGAGCGGGCAGTATAGCGTCTTACCCGATCCACGCGCGGGACACATAAACGCCATAGACGTACCCGTGTCATCGGTACCTTTATGACGCATCGCGTACAAGCGCCGTCCCTCGATACGGTCGTCATAGGTCTGCTCGTCGATGCGGCCAGCCTGTTTATCCTCCGTGGTGTAGACGAGGTGATCCGGAATAGCCGGGCAATACCACGCGCCTTCCACGAGTTTCATTGACTCAAACTCATGCGTCCTGCCGAGCTTATTCTTCGGGTAGTCGCCCACCAGGGTGTATCCCGCACGACGCAGCGGCTCGTGATAGTTCTCTGTCATCGCATTGGGGAAATAGGCTCTATCACCGACGATGGTGCCCTTAGGTACGTCGTCGTTACCCATGAGATGCCGAATAGCCTCCAGGGCACGGACAGCTGGGGAGTGACCGGGCCTGTCCATGGACATGGCGTGAATCAAATGCGGCTGGTTGTGAGTGCCTTGATCGGTTATCACACCAGCAACAATGGTGGCTTCGTAGCCCCATCGCACCTCGCCCTTGGTTTTTGTCAGGGCTGTCTGTGTGCCCTTATGGTCGCCTTCACGCACGTACCATCCTCCCTCAGGGTCACTGGAGACAAGATCGTGTGGGCGCAAGTTCTTACGCGTTCCGCGCTGGGAGCTGGCGATGAATGTGCCGTCCACAGCGAGGTCGCCGAGCCAATTGTCGCGGTAGTGCTGTGGCAACTCCTCCATCGACGCCGCAATAAGCCTGTTGAAGAACTCTGTCGCTCTGGCCCAGCACAGCTCTTCGCGGTCGTCGTCGTGCTCCGTCATGATCGCGTCATACTCAGCCTTGGTGAGCCTGCGCCAGTGCGGGATATCACTGAAGGGGTCAATACAGTCGAGCACCCGTTTGAGTGCACGCCATAGTCTGCTATACCAGCGCGGATAGGTGGCCTCATAGGCGTCGCCGATGGTGCGCGCCTTGTCACGGGCGGGAAGACCCAGCAATTCCAACGCCTTATCGGTGGTGTCCGGATCAGTCAGCAAGCTGGCGCACTGTGTCAGATGCAGCGGGTGGCCGGAGGTGGCCACAATGAGAAAGATGATGAGTATTGCGCCATCAGACACGACCGCAGGCCGCCCACCCCTGCTGGGGTCGTAACCGTCCTCGGTACGCCACTGCGCCAACAGGTCACATGCCCCGGCCCGGTCGACGATGGCACCGAAACGCCTGACCTGTTCTGCGTCTAAACGAAAGAGCGGCCGTGGCAACGGTGTGATCGTTGATCCCATGTGGTTCACCTCCTTTCTTGGGCGTGGGTTAATATCTCAGGTGCGTCGGGTGCTACAGCGCAATCAGTGGCGGGTAAGCAGCAGGTTCAGGGTCATGTCGCCAGGCATCGTATTCGTCTTCACTCATCACGCCGGTGGAGATGATGGTGTGTCTGTAGGCCCGGTCGAGACCGCGTGTGATGCCAGCGGCGTGTTCAAGAAGCTCAAAGGGAACACGGTGACGGGCATGTCCCATCACCCATGTGTGTCGTAACCGCCTGACAACGGGGGCACGACCGTGGCCGGATACCGTCCTGCTGGCGTCGATAAAGTTCGTGACGACCATGGCCGGTCGTTGTCGGGTAATCGTCCCGCTCTGCGGTGCGACGATCGGAGAGGAGTCCGTGTGACCGGATGGTCTGTAATGAATGACGTCTGAGAGCACCGTGTCCCAAGGTGCAGTCACGGGGACATGGCGACTCCACGTGCCTCGGGCACCGCCTGTAAACACAATGATGGCGTGCTCGTGGGCCATCACATCGTCGTAGGTGATGCCGATCATTTCACCCGTTGTGACGCCGGCACCGAGGGCGAGAGCGACGATCGCGGCTGCGCGACGCTGTGAGTAGGGTGTTGGTTGAGCGTTGACCCAGTCCACAACGTCGAGCAGCTCGCGTGTTGTGTATGGCAGAGACTGCGGCGGCTGCCCCAGACCATAAGGTTCCGGGGTCCAGCGCTTCACGGACTCATGAGATAATGGAACACCGTCAGAGCATTTATCGAGGCGCCGGACCAGGCGGGTGAGCACCCTGAGTTCCTGTTGCAGACTGGACGACTTCTTCTGCCCCTCGTGAATATCGATATAATTCTGCACCGCCGCGTGATCAGCGATGTACGGTAACGCCGTCGAGAGTTCGATATCGAATCCGTAATATTCGTGGAGCCACGTAATATATTTTATGAAATGTGAATATTGACTTTTTCGCGTATTTTTATTGCTCGAGAGAATGTCATATTTTTTATGAAGCATGTCGATCAGGACCATCACCTGCTTCGTTTTGTCGCGCCGTAGGCGCTGTTGAGGTCCGGTACCATTCGGAGGCTGAAGGTGATGGCGAGCACGCCGCGAGACCCCTGGGGTAGCATCCCCCACAATGCCCCTATCCGCCGCCACCCCGCCTGGCCTCATGCCACCGATATCACTGATCCTGTAATGCTCAAACTCCAGGACTTCGCCCGGACCATTGGAGAGTTGATCAACTCCGGGGAAGTAGCCAGCAGTGCCGCACTGGCCAGACGTATTCACCGGGATAAGTCCACAATTACGCGCATCATCCGAGGTCAGCTGATTCCAACCGCGACTATTATCGCTGAGATCGAGCAGGCGTGTGGACGAACCCTGTGGCCGGATCATGATGTCCAGCGTTTCGGCGGTCCACCCGCCGGGTAGCGCCCCTGCGCTAGGCGCATCAGAGACGGGAACCGAGCGAAGATGTGGTGAAAATATACATTCCATACCTTCGTCATACCTGCTGGCAGGACACCATTTCTAGGCACACGCGTGATACATATAATATTTATTAATAAATTATTCATTGTTCATACCCTTTGAGCAGTCGCAATACCGACATGAGTAGGAGTCGGACCATTTAACAACCAAACACTAAATTGCGTATCCGCAACTCATTGGACAGAATTATGAGCCTCAATATTTCCTGCGCTTAAGGCCCATATACCTCACATACGGGAGGAGTAGGACTACGCCCACCCTGGAGCATGAACCGGAAGTTCTGTGCTCGTGAACGTCCGGCCTCAAGGACATATTCCTCAAACTGAGCTAAACTCCTCAACCCGGCAGCGGCGCAGATCACGTCTTCGGGGACACCACTGAGGATGCGCGACTTGATCCACGTATTCCGCAGTCGCCTTGCATCCGGGGCTGCGGTCGCCGTGGACAGCGTCGCTCGGCGCAGATAAGCCGAGAGCTGACCCACATTCTCATTGGTACGCCCCGGACGAAAGATGTAGTCGTCAAAACCCCGCTGCTCCAGCACTGCATCGATATGCTGATGAAACAACAGGTGCAACGGCACAGCCCGTCGGGGCGCCCCACGGAAACCATGGGGATGAACGATGATGCCAAAGGGGTCACGGCAGACATCTTTAGCACGCAGTGTACATATCTCGCCGGCGCGCAACCCCGCTCCGAGGGTGAGACTCAGAACGGTGTGGAAGTTTTCCCGCCGTTGGGACGTAGGCTGGCTACTGGCCCAGTCCGTGAAGCGCTGGATGTCGCGTGTGCCGTAGGCAGCCAGTGCAGGCTCGTAGGTCACCGGATGCTGAAAGTCAGCACTCCATTCCGGATTCACGGCTTCGCCGATACGCATGAGCAGCGAGCGTTGCGTACCCACGGTCGTACGGCTCAGAGGCTTAGTCTCGGGGGACTCAAAGTAGTCACCGATAATACTGGGATGGAAGACCGTCTCCAGACTGACGGCCCCGTAACGGGTCCAGACCCAAGCGGAAAGTTTGGCCACGGCACTGAGTATGTTGCGCAACGTATCGCGGCTGGTTGTTGCTGCGTCGATCCCCAGCGAGCGGACGACGCTCCGGACGAAGTCCTCAGTATCTGCCCACACTTCTGCCCGGACACTCGCAGGCGTGTAGTTCATGATGATCCGGGCATAATCTGCGTCGGTGAAGTGATGAGGGGACATGGTGGCCAGATACCTTTCTTCCTGTGGGGGACGCCATCACTGTGAGCAGCCGCCACATAGGGGTGAGGAAATCACAACTAACGAGATAAAGGGTGCTGCGCGCTGACCTGTCGTCGGATAAGGAGTGTTCTGCCATCTCGCACCCTCATTGTTCGTTGCGTATACGCAACTGTCAATGGTGTATCGATTAAAATCGAGAGACGGATTAGTGCCATACGCAGGAGATTGGCCAAGATCCCCGTGACCTCAGGGCCGTATCCCCACCATTATTGCGGTGGGAACGTACGACTCGAGATGGACGAGCATTGCCGGCGAGCGAGTGACGGAGGCGCACGCGAAAGGACATAACGAGGGGAATCACCCCCATATGGGGCATGTTTCTCAAACTTTCCCATCAGTAACGAGACACTCTCTGCCGTTGTGCATTCTCACTGCTGAGAAGTGTTGTTTCCCCAGTGAAACCCGGGATATTTGGGGAAGCACCACGGGCTTCTGACCGCCGGGCGCTATCCGGGGTGCCCCTATGCTTCTACCAGATGGTCGGGATAGCATATCTCAGAAAGCGACCGCAAGAAGCTTGGGATCTTGAAGTCATACCACTTCCCAGGATGGAGTCTTGCGATATTCCGGTGCTGTTGCGAACTCGCATTTTGAGCCCGTCTCCCCAATCTTCCGACTGCTGTGAACTGCGGTTCCCTGAATCGGGCGCAGCCGAAATTCGCTGTTTGCAACAGCACTCTCAAAACGGCTCTTCCGGAACGAGCATGCGTTGATCTTGGCCTGCCAGCACTTGTGAAGCGAAATGAAAACACGGTAGTCAGCGCGGCTACCTTATTAATTCTTTTTAATAGACGAGACAGTCCTTCTCTGATGGGGCTCAGCTGGGGACTGCCTCGCTCTTAGCGCTGCTGCCCCCTTCCCAACCCCTGCGGCTGCCTCTGCGTGAACGGTCTAAAATTAGATTTCCACTTCAATACCCCTCCCCGATAAGGAGATTTCCGCTCGATGAACTCCGTACAACGTAAGAAAGCTGCCCACGCGTTTGCCGAGAGGTGGGCTAAGGAGCCTGGCGGGGAGAAGCAACAAGCCGCATCATTTTGGCTGGAGCTAGCCAACGAAGTCCTGGAGATGCCCCGGCCTACTCAATACATCTTCTTTGAGGAGCAAACCAATTACGGGGGATACATTGATGCCAAGGTACCTGACGCGAAGGCGTTCATTGAGCAAAAGTCACGAGGCGTAAACCTAGATAAGAAGGAATTGCGCCAGGGGGAATCGGTCACCCCCTTTGAACAGGCACGTAATTACGCCAACGCCCAAAGGAATAGTGATCGTCCCTTATGGATCGTGGTGAGCAATTTTGACGAGATCCGCATTCACAACCTGGATGTGGATTACCCCGAGCAGAATTACACGAGTTTTCAGGTCGATGATTTAGCCAATAATCTTCACCATCTCGACTTCTTAGTGGATCCGACAACTAAACGGTTGCAGTTCGAGCGTGAAGTGTCATGGGAAGCCGGTGAGCTCATCGGTGAACTTTACGGCAAGTTGCTCGAGCAATATGACGATCCGGACTCAGATGAGAGCCAGCACGCGCTAAATGTGCTCAGCGTCCGTCTCGTGTTCTGCCTCTTCGCGGAGGATGCCGAGATCTTCCCCAAAAATGCGTTCTATAACTACCTAGCAGGCAAAGACCCTGATTCAGTTCGACGGTCACTGCGCATCCTGTTTAAGCACCTGAACACCCCTACCGAAGAGCAGGATAAGTATGACGAGGAGCTAAAGAAATTCCCTTACGTCAATGGTGGCCTGTTTGTCGATGATGTAGAGATCCCCAGCTTTACTGAGGACATCGTGGAGCTGTTAGTGACCCGCGTCGCCGCCGGGACCGATTGGTCGAAGATTAGCCCCACCATCTTCGGTGGCGTCTTTGAATCCACACTGAATCCTGACATCCGACGCCAGGGCGGCATGCACTACACCAGCCCTGAGAACATCCATAAGGTTATCGACCCTCTGTTCCTAGACGCTCTCAAGACCGAACTTGACGATATCGTGGCGATGCCGAACGGCACCCGCAAGGAATACCGGGCACGGACGCGGTCACTGAATGCGTATCAAGAGAAGCTGGCTTCCTTAAAGTTCTTCGACCCCGCCTGTGGTTCGGGTAACTTCCTAACTGAGACGTACATGAGTCTGCGCCGTCTCGAAAACGTGGTGTTAACGCAGCTCATGGCGGGCCAGACTTCTTTTGGTTTCGAGGATGTAGCTGAGTCTCCTGTGAAGGTGAACCTGCAGCAATTCCACGGTATCGAGATCAATGACTTCGCTGTCTCCGTCGCCGAGACCGCCCTGTGGATCGCAGAGTTGCAGGCCAATATGGAGACCGAGATGATCGTGACTCGCTCCATAGAGGATCTTCCCCTGCGCGACAGCGCCCACATCGTCAAGGGCAATGCGCTATTAGTTCCGTGGGAAGACGTACTGCCGCCGAGTGAGTGCAGCTATATCATCGGGAACCCGCCGTTCATTGGCAAGATGACCCCGAAGCTTAAGGCTGAGCGAGCATTGTGGTTTAAGGACAAGGCCAGTCGCATTGATTACGTGGGATGTTGGTTCAAGGCTGCTGCCCACTACATGAACGGCACGAAAATCGAAGCCGCTTTGGTAGCCACCAACTCCATCTGCCAAGGCGTCCAGGTCACCCCGCTGTGGAAGCCATTATTTGAAGCCGGCCTCACGTTCAATTTTGCGCACCGCTCATTCCTCTGGAAAACCGAGGGCCGCGAAGGCGCGTCTGTGATGGTAGTGGTCATCGGTTTCTCCTACGTAGATCGTAAAGAGAAATGGTTGTGGGACTACTCGGGTAAGGAAATCTCGATGACCAAGGCCGCGCGAATTAATGAATACCTGGTTGATCACCAGAACATGTTCATAGAAACACGCAGCACACCACTGGACAACGTGCCGCCGCTTATCAACGGCACTAAGCCTGCAGGTAAGGCCCTGACGTTCACAGTGGATGAATATGCGGCGGTGTTGAAAAAGTACCCCGACACTAAGAAGTTCTTCCGCAAGTACCTCGGCGCTACCGAGCTGACCAACAGTACTCATAGATACATTCTCTGGATTGAGGAGTCTGACCTGCCGGAAGTAGCAGATGTTCCGGTACTTGCTGATCGCCTAAAGCAAGTCAGCGTCCAACGAGCAGAATCTTCCCAAAAAGGAACATATGCCCTTCGTGACAAACCTTGGAAGATGTTTTATGTCGGTGACCCTGGCGGGGAGCCGTTCCTTGTCGTACCGTCCGCTACCTCCGGAGCACGCCGCTACTTCCCCATGGGGTTCATAGAAGACAATACGCTGCCTAGTAACCTGGTGTTCTTCCTGACTAATGCAACTATCTATGACTTTGGCATTTTGACCAGTCGCTTTCACAACACGTGGCTGAACGAAATTGGCGGAAAGCTAAAGGTTGATTTTCGGTACGCGAACACCCTGGTCTATAACAATTACGTCTGGCCCACTGTGACTAAGGCGCAGCGGGAAGAAATCACGCACCTTGCACAGGCAGCCTTGGACGAGCGTGCCAAGCTGGAAACAGACAAATCCATGACGTTCGACAAGATGTACAAGCCTGGTAAAGAATGGGCTTATCCCGCACTGTTTGCAGCTCACACTGCCCTAGACGAGGCTGTGGAACGCGCCTACGGCCTGGAACCGGGTTGCGATGAAAAAGACATCATCTCCCACCTGTTTAACCTGTACGAGCAACGTTCAAGAGACGAATACCTCGCATCCAAGAAGAAGTAGACGGCTGAAGACGACCCCACGATCTAAACGGGGGTCGGGCCCCAAGTCTAGAGAAAAGAAAAGAGCCATCTGCCTAACATTGCATCAGCATCCTTCCTTTCATAGGATACGAAGTATCACTCTGACGTGTCGCAACCGACGTCATAGGCCGAAGGGTTAAGGGGCTCTTCACGATTTAGAGTGCGTAGTTGACCACAAGGTGGGTTTCGGGGTGGCACAACATATAGAGGTCCTGGCCGGTACAAGATGAGAGTTACGACGCTTCCATCTGACCGAACCAGGACCCTACTGTGCAGCCTACTACTGGCAACCTTGTCGCCGACACCATCATCCGAACCGTCGAACTCGGCCTGACCATCACAGGCGCCGCCATCGATGACCGCCACACCTGGATCACCTGCCGCCCGGTCACCGTGGACCCCTCGTGCACGGCCTGCGGGATGGAAGGGAACCTGCGTGATCACCGGATCCGTGAACTCGTCGACCTGCCCGTCGTGGGGCATCCCACCCGGCTACGGATCCGGCTACCACGCTTCACCTGCCCCAACACCGGATGTGGAACCAAGATCTTCCAGCAGCAACTGGTCTGCGCAGCACCGAAAGCCAAGTTGACCACCCGTTGCACCCGCTGGATTCTCCAACGCCTCGCGATCGACCGCATGAGCGTCAGTGCGATCTCGAAGTCGCTGGACATCGGCTGGGACCTGGTCAACCAGGTAGCCCTAGATCAGGCCCGGGATCTCGTCTACGCCGATCCCACCCATCTGGCCGGCGTGCGGGTTTTGGGTGTGGATGAGCACAAGTGGAAACACTGCCGCGGCGACGGTAGTCCCGGCTTTGTCACCGTCATCGTCGATCTGACCCCGAACGTGGACGGCACCGGGCCAGCGAGATTGTTGGACATGGTCCCGGGACGGTCCGCTGAGGCGCTGCGTCGCTGGCTTGCCTCCCGGGAGAAGTCCTTCCGCGACAGGGTGAAAGTCGTGGCCATGGATGGGTTCGCCGGCTACCATTCGGCCACCACCGAGCAGCTGCCGAAGGCCCGGAAGGTGATGGACCCCTTCCACGTCGTGCATCTGGCTGCCGACAAGCTGACTATGACCCGCCAGCGGATCCAGCAGGACACCTGTGGGCATCGCGGCAGGTCAGGTGACCCGTTGTACGGGGTGCGTCGGATACTGCTGACCCGGATGGGTCTGCTCACCGCCAAACAGAAAACGAAGCTGGACGCGGTGTTCGCCGACGAACAGCACACGGCTGTGGATGTCACTCACTGGACGTATCAGGACATCATCGCAGCGTATGAACATCCCGACCGTCGGGTCGGGAAGAGATGGATGTACAAGGTCATGTGCCGAATCCGGAAGGATCTCCCCGGCGGGGTGCAGGAGCTGGGGCAGTTGGGTCGGACGATGTGGAAACGCCGGGCGGAGATCCTCGCCTACTTCGACACCGGTGCGTCCAACGGCCCCGTTGAGGCGATCAACGGCAGGCTCGAACACCTGCGTGGCATCGCCCTGGGCTTCCGGAACCTCAACCACTACATATTGATTGCGGTCACTGATCCATTCCGGAGGACTCCAGGCCAAGATCAACGCACTCTAAATCCGGAAGGGCCCGTTAAGGCAGTGGCCCCTGAAGGCACTACTGCTGGACCCCAACAAAGCGAATATTCAGCAACGCTGGGGACGCTAAGACCTCGCTGTCGATCGCCTACCAGAACTCCATGAATGAGTGGGCTCGGCTACGTCCAGATTTCATTTTCTTGGAGGAGGTTAACGGCAAGACGAGGGCTTCGCTGATCGATCCGCATGGCCATCACCTGGCCGATGCGCTGCCCAAGATAAGGGGCCTGGTGCGATTCTATGAAGCTCATCCCGACGCCTGGTTCCGGATGGAGGCCGTGTCAATGTTCGACGGCGTAATTCACGGGCTGGACCTCACCGACACAGTGGTACGGGAACGAATTGCCGAGGCGCTCTCAGCAGAGGAACTTTATTTAGATGACAGCGTTTCCTTCGTGTACACGCCCTAGAAGTACTTCGTTAGGTGAGGCCTGCTCGATAGCAGTAGAGGCCTCGCTCAGAGACACCTAACGAAGTATCACTAGTGCTGAATGGATCCTAATTTGAAAGACCATCAATGGGATTACCCACGAGACTGAAGGCAGCCCAATCTAAATGGTCAGTAAACGACTCTCGTAGGGTGCCTACTGCTTTGACCCAGCTCAGATAAATGGCATGACTTACTGGTAAATCATCCTCAAAAATTTTATCGAACAGCATGCCATAAAAGGCTGTAGCGAACTCTGCGGCCGCGCGGTCGCCTACGGACCAGTGAGTTCCAGCTACGTAACTAACGCCGGAGTACCAGAAAGCAGACTGGACGCTTAAATACTCATCTTGTAGCTGGAAGTTCTGAGGCAGGCCAGACTCGCAGGAACCAAGGACTATTAGCTGAGCTTTTGCAGGGCTGCTGAGAATCTTTTCCACCGTAAGCGGTCCAGCATAAGTGTGGAGTGCAGATTGTAATGGATCATAGTGGGAAGATGAATGCCCTGCGAAATGAACGAAGTCATTGTCCCTCCCTGCTTGAAGAATAGATCCTGGCGTTGCTGTTTCCAGGGAAGACGCCAAGCTTGGTGGCGCTGACTCTACAATCCACGAGCATTCCTCTTCGGCCAGAGGGAGGGGATTTTGGTAGGCAACTGTAGCTGCCTCTTGCACAGAGAGAGAGTTCTTGCCTGGGGCTGTCGGATTCGATTTAGTCGCCGAGAGGGATTGTGACGGCACCTGAAAAAGGAAGATGTCACCTCGCTCAATGGCACCAGGCATAGGCCCCACTGACCATATGGGGAACGCTTGGAAGTAGCCGCCGGGGTGCAGCACTACCGTTTTTGATTTCTGGTTCAAAATCCATTCCACAACAGGAATAAGGACTGCGGAGATTCTAACTACGGAATCTCGACGGGTTTCGCGAGACCCCCCGGGGGAAAGCAGACCCGGAGGATGGAATCCACTGAAAAGGGGTGCAAGAATCGAGCCAGAGAGCTGAGGAAATTCCGCGCCAAAGTACCTACCGCTCTGGGCACAAATTGCGTAAGTGCCAGTGGGACTGTGGGTCAAGTGAATCCACATGAACTCATCCTCCGGAGCTGAGGTTCTCTCACCAGAGTGCATGAGAGAAGCACTATTACTGGCGATGAGACCTCGGGTTAATTCGAGGAGGTGAAAAGCGTCCTCCCATTGTTGCAACCTTCCGAGTTCACATGCCGCGAAGCGGAGTTCTTCAGGGTAGCGGCGGAGAAGCCCATGTAGCCGTTCTTCTGGCCACGCTAACCTCACAGAAAGGATCGCTTCACGGATGCGAGAAAGCGCTTGTCCATATCTATGCGAGGTTTCTTTTGCTGTCGCCGAAATCGAAAGTTCCTGAAGCCCACGGCTCACATAGGTTTCATAATCCTTGGTGGCCCATATGGCATCTAATTCATCGAAAGGTAATGGCGGTTGTCCTCGAAGCGGCGCCAAAATACCTCGTAGTCGGTTGATGCCGAGTTCGAGTTCATCAGTAGCGTCGGGATGGGAGTAGGCAAAGTTCCTGGCGGCGTCAAGGCGGTCGTCGAAGTGGGGAATCTGATCAATGGATTGGCTCAAGATTGTGCTCTGCTGAGGCACCCAGGCAGGGGTCTGATCAAATCCTAAGACTGAAGGATTAACCCGAAGCGTCGAAACCAGCTGTTGATTACTGGCGGCAGGCCACTGGTTGTGAAGGGGGGCAAGTTCAGGAATGGAATTTGCGAGATCTCGTTCTGCGATGGATCTCTGCCAGTTAAGCCAGGTAGTAAGTGTCTCGACAATATTGCGGTGGTAGGTTCCGACATCAAAAGCATGGTCATGCTTGTGGAATAGCTGATGTGCTCTATCAAACCCGCGTAAAATCTCCTGGAATATTTCAGGTGATGGGGATATTTCCCCCATATCCACTAATTTTTTCGTCGCCAATGAGAGCTGAAAGTTATTGTAGGCAGAGTCAACGCTGCCTTTTTGGCGCCACTCACGTGTTGTGGACAGGGTTTTGTGTGCTGACCAGAGTTCGTCTTTGGTCGGATAAAAAAGTTCTAAAGTGCACAGCGCAGAATTCGTGAAGGAGATTGCCGCAGATTTTTTGTCTTTCGCCGCAATAAACTGATCCCCAGCGCGGTAAAAAATTCTCGAGGCATGTCGCCGTGCTTCATCTCGATCGGGGAGGATTGCGTAAGTAATTAGCATGGCTAGGTCGTCAAGCGGTGATATTTCTTCTGTTACATTTTTGAGAAAACTCCCGATTTTGGCTCGTTGGCCCAACATCTTCGTCACTCTTTGGACGGTTTCTGGGGACATCCCTCTCACCATTTGTGAGCGAGTTCGTTTTGTTAATCTCTCCCCTACTTCAACAGCTTCCTGCTCCGATCCCTGGAAGAAAAATTCTTCGTAGGCAGTTTTCATGATGAGTTCTAGTTCATCGAGAAATTTAGTGGTGGGCGAAGTCAGATTTGTCATATCTGAAGCATATTTGAAGGAGTTGACTGCGAGCTATGGATGGATCCCTAGTAGTACTTCGTTAGCTCTTATGGCGGGGTGCCTGCGGGAGTAAACCTGATCGTATGGGGCCGGATGAAATCGAGCGGGTGCGCGGGGCACTAGGACATGTCTTCTAAAAACCCTGAGTCAGGTGATCACGGCACAGAGGACCACGGCTCCACGGTAGACTACGGTGAGCTTGTCATAGCGGGTGTCCAGGCCACGCCACTGCTTGGCCGAGGCAAACGTCTGCTTCACAACGTTGTGGCCCTGGTAGGCCTGCGCATTAAAGGCGGGCTGGCGCCCACCCTTACTACCTTTACCTTGACGGGCCGCGACACTGTCACGCGCTTCGAGAATGACCACGACGATCACCGTCGTCGCGTAGCCACGGTCGGCCAAGACCGTATCCGGACGCGACCTGGCACGCTCCGGTCCGCGGCAGGGAACATGAATGTCTTTCAGCACGGTTGGAAGCATCATCCCGTCGTGTCGCCGCCCACCGGTAACCACCAAGGACAAGGGACGACCATGCCCGTCTACGCTGGCATGAATCTTGCTCGACAGTCCTCCACGCGATCGGCCGATGCCATGACCAGCCGGTTCAGTCAGTGCCAGCGGCAGATTCTTGTGATTCGACCGTGCCCCCTGGGTCCTGTTCGGTCAAGTCCACCCGAGTGGTGTATCTGCCCTTTCGATAAAACAAGCAGCGTAACGACCTCACGGACCATCACGAGCTAGAAACCGATGCT
>NZ_JACSPR010000008.1 GCF_014837045.1 Corynebacterium gallinarum | reverse complement strand
AATCAGATGTCTGTGGCGTTCCCAGACCGCTTTGAGGCTTACCTTTAACTTTTAAATCCGGGAGCCCCACACACAAAAAACTTGACACGCTCTGGACTCAATCATCTAGGCTGAGGGAACTTTGTGCGTGAAATTTCCGGACTATTATAAAAGCCTAGAAGCCCAGTGGTTATCCAGGGCAGCACTACGGGTTCCGGCCCCTCCGGATGATGAACTGCACTGCCACCCCAGCGCTTCATCGCCGTTTCATCGCCGCATCATCCCAGCGGAGAAGTTAAGAGAGGAGCCGACCGCAACGTGCCCAACACCGTCAAGACAGCGACACCGGATTTCGTGATCGACAGCTCCCGGGACCGTTACTACCGTCTCCTCATCTCGGACCACCCGGACACCCGGCCGTTCATCCACGACATCGCGTTGGAGAACCTCAACGAGGCAGCGGTGCGGAAGCTGGCGGACCCGGCAGCCCCACAGACCGTGCTGGAGTCCCTGCTGATCCCCACCAATGGTGGAGAAACCGTCTCCGTGGTCGTCGGCACGACCGTGGTGGGTACCCTGCCCGATCCCACGGTGGTGTCCGACTCCCAGATCGCCCGCGTCTACGCCTCCGGCCTGATCCCCACGTGCAAACTGGTCCTCACCCCGGCGGAACAGCCACTGGCCCACATCTCCCTGTATATCTCCGACGGTGGTGTTCCCTTCAACAACCCGCCCACCAATCCCTGGGCCCTGCTGCCTGACGGATCGATGTGGCGGGTTGAACCAACCCGGTACTCCCCCTTCAGAAACATCCAGGACGAAAGCCGGGTGCTGGTCGAGCTGCGTGTCATGGACGAGATCATCTTCGTCTACCTCGACGGGAGGGAATGCGGCATCCTGGACCTCGATGCAGCTGATGCCCTCCGCGGTGCTGTCCAGACCGCGGTGAAAGACGGGTTCATCCCCGTGGCCCGCGGGTGTGTGGAACGACACGATGATGACACCATCTCGCTCCACATCAATGCCCTGGCCTTCCCCCTCTGGCGCAGGGAGGATCTCCGCCTGCGCCACAACCCGATGTCGCTGCTGGTGCCCTACCAGCGCAACCCTCTGCTCTACCGGGCGGGATTGCAGCAGTTCATCAGGTGTCATGAACGTGTGCCGAACCCCACCCCGACCCGCAACCACACCATGGTGGCAGGTCTGCGTCGCTACGCCCCGCTGGCCCTGATCCTCCTGGCCATCCTGAGCTTCGTCCTCACCGTCTCCGGGGGTCTCAGTCCCCGGGGCACGGTGGGGCTGTTGGGTATCAGCGTGGTCTTCGGTGTCCTGGGCCTGTGGATCATGGGCTGCAGGAAGTATGACACCACCGTGCGGAAACAACCGCGCCGGTGGGAGATGACGCTGCCATTGGCCCTGAGCGTCCTGATACCGTCCGTCACCTTCGCGTCGGTCGGTATCTTCCAAGACACTGACACGAGGCTGAACTCGACCGTCAGTGCCCAGAGCACCACCCTGTCGCCCTTCCCCCACCCACGGGATCTCCTGTCCACCCTCGCGGACGGGCAACCAGCCGACCCCACCAGCCCCACCAAGCCCGCAAGCCGAGCCGATCGTCCGGGTACCCCGCGTCCGTCAACCGGCGGGCAGGATATCCTCTCATCTGCCCCGTCGGTCACACCGACACTGACCACACCCGCAGACCAGGGAGCACTCCCCCGGGAGACCTCCAGCTGGTCCCCGGATGCATCCGCTCCGTTGATCTGGGCCGGGGGCGCGGAGGTTGTCTCGCCGGACACTGTCCAGCCATTGCCACCAACCGCCGACACCCCACCGCGGCCGAGCGCCCCCACACTCCCCGCGCCGTTGGTGCCCCCGGTGCCCCCGGTGCCCTCCGTACCTCTGGTGCCCCGGAATCCGGCGCTTCCGGACACCGTCACCATCACCCTGCCCGTCCCGGATACCCCACAACTGCCCAATCGGGTATTCCTGCCCGGCCCCATCGATGCGCCGGATTTTGAGGTCCCCGTCTGGCCGGAGGAGCCGCCTGTCGTGGATCCCCCGCAAACCAACACTTCCCCGGACCCACTGGACACACGGGATGTGAAGGATCCGCAGGACCCACAGGGATTCGCTCCGGCGGTCCCGGACACCACCTCGCCCACGGTTCCCACCACCCCGGCTCCTGAAGATCCTCTGGCGGAGCTAACCGTGCAGGAGGAGGTGACGCCCGCCCCATCGACCGGGGAGCAGTCACCACCCGGGGACACCGGCATCACGCAGCAGTAAGCACCACCGGGACATAGTCGAGGGCCTGACCCCAGGGGTGCCGGTGTCCAATGGAACCGGTGCCCGGGGTCAGGCCCTGTGTGGTGAATCAGTCAGGTGTGTTGAGGCGGATTAACCCAGGGCCTTGATGGCCGAGGCGTAATCAGGTTCGGTCTTGATCTCATCGACCAGCTGGGTGTAGATGACCTTACCGTCCTCATCGGCGACGATGACGCTGCGTGCCAGCAGGCCCTTGAGCGGGGAGCCCTCCAGCACCACGCCGTAATCCTCACCGAAGGTGGAACGGAATGCGGAGGCGGCGGTGACATTGTCCAGGCCCTCGGCGCCACAGAAACGTCCCAGGGCGAAGGGGAGGTCCTTGGACACGCACAGCACGGTGGTGTTGTCCAGACCTGCGGCCTCGGCATTGAACCTGCGCACAGATTCGGCGCACAGGCCGGTGTCCACGGAGGGGAAGATGTTGAGGACGAGCTTCTTGCCCTTGAGGTCCGCCAGGGACACCTCGCCGAGGTTGGTGTCGACGACGGTGAAGTCGGGAAGGGTGTCGCCCACCGCGGGGAGGTCACCGGAGGTCGGGGTATCAGTACCATCAAAATGAGTCGTAGCCATGCCACCATCGTAGGCAGACCCCGTTCCCCGGGGCTCACATACCCGGCATCAACCCCACGCCAACCCGGTTTCTCCCGGCTTACCTGCGGTTTAGGTCCCACCGTGCGCTGCCCCCGCACCCCACCCCATCGGTAAATCACAGGTCCCCGGCAGGTGTTTTCTCTATACACTCTGCTCCATGCAGATGGCTGATTCCCATGACATGATCCGGGTGCACGGGGCCCGGGAGAACAACCTGAAAAATATCTCACTGGCTATCCCGAAACGCCGCGTGACCGTGTTCACGGGCGTGTCGGGGTCGGGTAAATCCTCCCTCGTCTTCGGCACCATCGCCGCGGAATCGCAGCGCCTGATCAATGAGACCTACAGCGCCTTCGTGCAGGGTTTCATGCCTGCGGCCGCTCGCCCGGATGTGGATCTCCTGGAGGGGCTGACCACCGCCATCGTCGTGGGACAGGAACCGATGGGGGCGAATCCACGGTCCACGGTCGGAACGGCCACAGACGCCACAGCCATGCTGCGGATCCTCTTCTCCCGCCTGGCGGAACCGGCCGCCGGCGGCCCGGGTGCCTACTCCTTCAATGTGCCCTCCATCAGTGCGTCGGGTGGGTTCAGCAGGGCCGGTGGCAAGAGGGAGAAGGTGGAGTTCACCCGCACCGGTGGCATGTGCCCGCGGTGTGAGGGCATGGGGCGGATCTCTGACATCGATCCGGCGCAGCTGGTGGATGAGTCCCTCTCCCTCAACGACGGTGCGCTGCTCATACCGGGGTACAAGGCCGGTTCCTGGAGCATGCGCGGTTACGCCGAATCCGGTCTGTACCCGGCGGATATTCCGGTTGCGCAGTTCACCGATGACCAGCGCCACGCCCTGTACCACCAGGAGCCGATGAAGATTAAGTTCAACGGCATCAATGTCACCTATGAGGGATTGATCCCGAAAATCACCAAATCCATGTTGTCCAAGGAACGTTCCGGGATGCAGAAGCACATCGGTGAGTTCGTGGACCGGGCGGTGACCTTCATCGCCTGCCCGGAGTGTGGGGGGACGCGCCTGGCCCGGCATGCCCTGGAGTCCCGGATCAACGGTCTCAACATTGCGGAGCTGTGTGCCCTGGAGATCCGTGACCTGGCGCGGTGGATCGACCGGGTGGATGCGCGGTCCGTGGCCCCCCTGATGCGCGGGTTGTCTCAGACCCTGGACAATTTCGTGGCCATCGGGTTGGGCTACCTACAGCTGGACCGCCCGGTTGCCACCCTGTCCGGCGGTGAGGCGCAGCGCACCAGGATGGTCCGGCACCTGGGTTCACCCCTGACCGATGTCACCTATGTCTTCGACGAACCCACCGCGGGTCTGCACGCCCATGACATTGAACGGTTGAACCGGCTCCTGCTGGATCTGCGGGACAAGGGCAACACCGTGCTGGTGGTGGAGCATAAACCGGAGACCATCGCCATCGCGGATCATGTCGTGGACCTGGGTCCCGGGGCGGGTGGCGCGGGAGGTGAGATCCAGTTCGAAGGCACCGTCGCTGGACTGGAGGCATCCGATACCGTGACCGGACGTCACTTCCACGACCGGGCGATGCTGAAGACGTCGACACACTCCCCCACAGGCCACCTGCCGATCCGCGGGGCGGACCGCAACAACCTGCGCGATGTGGATGTGGACATCCCCCTCGGGGTGCTCACCGTGATCAGTGGCGTGGCGGGATCCGGCAAGTCCTCCCTGGTTCATGCCATCCCCCGTGATGAGTCCCTGGTGCTGGTGGACCAGACCTCCATCCAGGGGTCCACCCGGTCCAACCCTGCCACCTACACCGGCATGCTGGACCCGATCCGGAAGGCCTTCGCCAAGGTCAACGGGGTGAAACCGGCGTTGTTCTCCGCCAACTCGGAAGGGGCATGCCCGAACTGCCATGGCACCGGTGTGATCACCATGGATCTGGGTATGGTGGCCGGGGTGTCCTCCCCCTGTGAGGTGTGTGAGGGACGGCGTTTTGATGAGGCGGTGCTGGAACACCACCTCGGTGGGAGGAATATCGCCGAGGTGCTGGCGATGCCCGCGGTGGAGGCCCTGGAGTTCTTCAGTGCCCCGGAGTCGACGGTCCCGGCCGCGGTCACCATTCTTCGACGTCTGGTGGCGGTGGGACTGGGGTATCTCACCCTGGGGCAGCCACTGTCCACGCTGTCCGGCGGTGAACGCCAGCGTCTGAAGCTGGCCACCCACCTGGCGGAGAAGGCCACCACCTTTATCCTGGATGAACCCACCACGGGCCTGCACCTGGCGGATGTCCGGACCCTGCTGAACCTCTTCGATTCCCTGGTGGATGCGGGCAAGACCGTGATCGTGGTGGAGCATCACCTGGCTGTGCTGGCCCATGCGGATCACATCATCGAGGTGGGCCCCGGTGCGGGTTCCGACGGCGGCACGATTGTGTTCGAGGGCACCCCGGCCGAACTGATCAGCTCGGACACCCTGACCGGCGGTTACCTGAAGAACTACCTGACCAGTCCCTGACCGCCCGGGGATTTCTCCTAGACGTCGAACACCCGGAAGGTCACCGCGCACTCCAGATCCTCATCCCCCACCAGCCCGGCGCCGTCGCGCAGCATCTCCGGGATGAATTCATGGGGCACGGGGTGATCCGGCAGTGCCTTGAGGTATTCGTCGTGGGCGCATAGGGACGCCACCCCGGCCTCCACCGAGTCCCGGGCCACCCCGACATAGTGGGTGGGGTTGGGCACACCGGCGACCAGGAGCTGCGAGGTGCTCCAGGGTTCCAGTCCCTCGTCGTCGAGGAGCTCGCGCTGCGCCCACGGGTTCGCGGCGTCACGGGTGGCGTCGATGGTGGCCAGACCCGCCACCCGGTGATCGGCCTGGTTGAGTCCGCCGTAGGCCTCCACATCGAAGTTGGTGAGAATGACCACGTCGGGACGACGCCGGCGTATCTCCCGGGCGATGTCCCGGCGCAGTTCGAGGTTGTAGACCAGCATGGAATCGGGGTGGTCGAGGATGACCAGGTCGCTCACACCCACGCACTCGCAGGCACGACGCTGCTCCTCGGCCCGCAGGGGTCCGACCTCCGCCGGGTCCATGCCCTGGATCCCGGCCTCACCGTGGGTGAGCAGCAGGTAGGAGACTTCCACCCCGGCGGTGGTCCAGGTGTGTACCGCCGCGGATAGTCCGTATTCCGGGTCGTCCGGGTGGGCCACGACGACGAGCACCCGTTGCCAGGAGCTCCAGTCAAGGTTCTGTACTGGTTCTGCAGTTGGAGTAGTCGGTGTAGTCATGCGCCCCAGGCTACCCCGGACCGCAGAAAAGCCTCCTGACCCGGCCTCCTAACCCAGCAGCGCCAGCAGGTACACGCCGAAGACCATCAGCAGCACCGCACCGTGGATGGCGGTGATCCGGCGGGCGGTGAAGATGATGCCCGTCGAGGCGATGGTGGTCCCGAGGACCAGCAGGTTGACGGGGTTCTCGGCGAGGACGACCACCTGCCCGGTGACAGCCCCGATGATCAGCACGGACGGGATGGTCAGACCGAGGGTGGACACCAGGGCACCGTGGGCGAGGTTGATCACCCGCTGGGTTTCCGCCCCCCAGGCCGCCCGCACGGTGGTCAGGGTCTCCGGGGTGAACACGATCATGGCGATCACCAGGCCCGCCAACGCGGCGGGGGCTCCGAGGTCGGCGAGGACGGTGTCCATCAGTCCGGCCATGTCATGGGAGAGCCAGACGATCGGCAGGACGGTCACCACCAGCACCACGGCACGGAAGAGCACCTCACCGCGGAAGGCCGGTCCGGTGGGTGGTGCCGCGACGGAATCCTGGAAATCCCCGGCCCGGGCACCGGTCTGTTGCTTCAGGAAGAACCCGTAGAGCGCAATGGTGGCCACCGCAACGGGCACCGCGTGCGCGGGCTGATACTGCCCTGCCACACCGAGCACCGCGGGCACGGCGAAGGCCAGCACCGACAGCATGAGGATCATCACCAGGTAGGTCTGGGCCCCGGTTCCGTTGTGGGCGAGCGACCCGTGGCGCACTCCACCGACGAGGAAGGACACCCCCACCACCAGGGCCATGATGATCATGGACACCGACATGACCGAGTCGCGGGCGATGGTGGTGGATTCCCCCGGCCCCAGCATCACCGCGACGATGAGGATGACCTCGATGGTGACGATGGACAGGGTCAGCACCAGTGAGCCGTAGGGGTCACCGAGGATGACCGCCAGCCGTTCCGCCTGTTTCACCACCCCGAAGGAACTGAACAGGATCACCGCGATGATGACGGTGAGCAGGAGCAGAGGCGGGCCGGGCAGGGCCGTGAGAAGAAAGAGCGCAACGGCCGCCCAGCCGACGATGATGCGCGCGATATCAGTGACATCCAGACGTGTGGACGGCATGTGTTCAACCTCGTTGAAAGATCAGGCGGGGCCGTCCCCATCCGGTACTTGATGCGCGGGTCGTCCCGCGATCACGACCACCCTAACACGTGGTCAACGGGCACATCCCCGGGTCCGGCGAAGTGTTCGCACTCCTGGGCGGCCCACATCTCCCACCAGGGTGCGTAGCCCGGATCGCGCGCCAGTGCGCGCTGTCGGCGGGTGTCCTCCGGGCCGGTCATCCGCACGGTGATCACGGTCCCCAACGTTGCAGCGGTGCTTATCGACGCCTCCGTCACCGCCCCACATCCCTCGATGATCAGACTCGCGCGCGGACGGATGTCCACCCACTCACCCCGACGGTCCCGGTCCCAGTCCCATCGCCAGAAACCGGGTCGGGTGGGGTGCAGTACATCGGTGACCACCATGCGGCTGGCCTCGGCGAGCCCCGACCAGCCGGGGTAGAAATCCTCCAGATGGACCAGCTGGAAACCTGTCTCGGTAGCCAGTTGTCTGGCCAGGGTGGTCTTGCCGGAACCAGACTGTCCGTCGATGAGGATGATGATCATGTCCCCAGGAACCTGAAGTAACCGGTCTGGATGGACACGGTGACCGCGGTGACGGAGATGAGCAGGCAGACGAGGATCACGGCGGCGTCGACAAGCCCCACGGTGGACGCGCGCGCCCAGGTGCGGTCGGGACGGCGGCCGAACCCGCGGGCCTCCATCGCGGTGGCCAGTTTGGCGCCGCGACGCAGGGAGAGCACCAGCAGCCCGAAGGCCATGGTGACAAAGTGGCGGATCCGGCCCTGGTCGGCGATGCCCCGGGCGCGGCGGGACCGTGACATGGAGGACCAGTCATCGCGGAACAGTGACACCAGGCGTCCCCCGGCGACCGCGCCGATGACGAACCGCTCCGGCAGTCGTGCCACCTGTGCGAGGCCATCCCCCAGGTCCGTGGGGTCCACCCGGGAGATGAGCACCACCACCGGCAATCCGACCGCCAGCACACGCACCCCGATGGCCAGTGCCAGCGACAATGAGTTGTCCGTAACCTGCGCCAGGAGGAAACTGAAGTACACCTCACCCTCGGGCCGGCCGTAGAGGGCCATGGACACCGACGCTATCGGCGCGATGACCAGCAGGGGCCAGCCACGTTTCAGCAGCTGCCGCCAGCTGACCCCCACCAGTGGGGACAACAAGATGGTGGCGGCCAGGGCGATCGCCGCGGAGACCACATCCACACTGATCAGCAGCGGGGTGGTCAGTGCGATCACTGCCAGGATGCGGGTGACGGGGTTGATATTGCTGATGAGGTTCACCGGACACCCACCTCCACGTGGTGGTCCCCCAATGCTGCGATGAAATCAGGGTCGTGGGTGACGGAGACTATGGTGGTACCGGAATCAGCGAGATCCCGCAGCATCCACACCAGCTCCCGGAAGGTCACCGGATCCTGGCCGAAGGTCGGTTCATCCAGGATGAGCAGGTCCGGGGCGGCAACCAGGGCGGTGGCCACCGACAACCGGCGTTTCTCCCCACCGGAGAGGGTGAACGGATTGGCGTGCTCCAGATGGCGCAGACGCAACCGGTCCAACAGCTCCTCGATGCGGCGCGCGCTGTCCGGGTCCACGGTGCCGCGGCGTTTTCCTGACATGACCCTGGGGCCGACCTCGATCTCCTCACGTACGGTACGGGCGACGAACTGGTGCTCCGGATCCTGGAACACCGTGCCGATCCGGCGTGCGAGATCCGCCGAACGCCACTGGTGGGGCTGCCGGTCAAGACCACGCCGGAGGGTGTCTGCCAGATCCAGGTGCCCCGAGCGGGGTGGGATGAGACCACCGATGGTCAGCGCCAAGGTGGTCTTGCCGGAACCGTTCGCACCGGTGATCACGGTGGAGGCACCCTCCGGGATGTGGAAGGAACGGGGCGGTCCCCACTGTGTCAGCAGCTGATCTGCAGAGACCAGGGCGGGCGTCCCGGCCTCCCGGCGGGTAGGCAGACCGGTGGGTGAGGCCAGGTCATCAGCGTGGATGTCCCGGACTCCGCCCTCATCCAGGCGCAGGATACGGTCAACGATCCCCGACCACAGCTGATGGCGGTGCTCCACGACGATGAGGGTGGCACCAGTGGCATCCACCACACGGTTGACGGCCTCGACGACCTCGCGCTGACCAGCGGGATCAAGGTTGGCGGTGGGTTCATCCAGCAGGATGAGCCGGGCACCCATGGCGATGACACCGGCCAGCGCCAGGCGTTGTTTCTGTCCACCGGAGAGGTGCCGGGTGGGATGGTCCAGTGGCAGGTCGAGACCGACCATGTCCAGAGCCTGTTCCACGCGTGGCCAGATCTCCTCCCGCGGGATGCCGAGGTTCTCGCAGCCGAAGGCGACATCATCACCGACCCGGGAGGCGATGACCTGGGAATCGGGGTCCTGGAGAACGAGGCCGGTGGAGAAGGCGTCGACAAGCAGGGAACCGTACGTCTGCCCTTCCGTATCATCACCGAGCACGCCGGCCAGCGCGGCGAGCAGGGTTGATTTACCCGAACCGGAATCACCGGTGAGCAGAACCCGCTCGCCCGGCGCGATATCAAGAGTGATGTTGCTGAAGGCGGGTTTCTTCCGCGAGGCATGACGGTAACCGAAATCACGAACCGTCACCTGGGTACCCATGGTGGTGGTCATGGGTACGCTCAAACCTCCCTGTGCAGTTCACGGCCGGCGGCGAACCGGTCCAGCGCACCGGTCCTGGCCAGGGCGCGAACCAGGTAGAAGCTGACCACACCGGCCAGCAGCGCGCCGGAGACCATCAGGCAGCTGAAGTAGATGATGTTGAAGGCCAGCGACATGGCGAAGTAGGCGCTGAGAAACGCCTCCAGGATGTAGGCCCCCACACCGGCACCCATCCCGGCGAGGATGGCTACTGGTAGGGTGAAACGCCGGTACATGAACAGCGCGAAGACCAGTTCCGCGCCGAGCCCCTGCGCGATGCCGGAGTACAGGGTCTCAATGCCCCACTGCGAGGCCAGTGCCGCGGACACCGAAGCCGCAATGACCTCGACAAACAGCGCCGCGCCGGGTTTGCGGATGATGAGACCACCGAGCACACCACCGAGCAGCCAGATGCCGACGGCCAGACCACCCAGGCCCGGTGTCAGCGCATCGAAAGCGGTGAACCAGGCGTAACCGATGGAATTCCATACCACGAAGATCAGGCCGCAGGCCACGCCCAGGACCGCGGCGATGACAATGTCGATGACCCGCCAGGTGTATCGGGTCTGTGGTGACCTGCCGGTGGATGCACCGGTCTCCCCGCTTGATGGCAGACGTGTATCAGTCATGTTTCCTCCCTATCGCCGGCATTACCCGGATCAGGTTCAACGGTTGTGGCTGTGCCACCTCTCAGCCCGGACTTTCACCGGACACCCGTGCAATATCGAATTAGTGCTCCTACATGGTAGTCCACGGACCTGGGTAGTTGTCCAATACCGCCTGGGTTGGCTGGTGGGCATGCCTGTCGACGTGGTACACCATCGCCAGCACCCCTCATGAACACCCCTAGCTACACCCTTGGCCAGTGAAACGGCGGGGCAATTATGCAGGCCGGGTCCGATTCAGGTACCCACACCTCGTTCACCCTGCGAACATGTGCCCGCAATATTGCCATCACCCCTGCAGTTGCCTACTTTGAGATCCATATCACCAACCATCCACAGAGGTTATCGGGCGCACACCGACTATTGCATCCGCTGCCGGATACCCGCCGGACAGCTCACCCCATCTGAAGGAGCCTTCCATGAACCACGTACCAGTAGCCATCATCGGTGCAGGACCGGCCGGACTGACCCTGGCCCATCTCCTGCACCTGCAGGGCATTGAATCCGTCGTGTTTGAAAGCCGCTCCCGGCGGGATGTCGAGGAGACGGTCCGCGCCGGCATCCTCGAGCAAGGCACCCTCAACCTCATGCGGGAAACCGGTGTGGGTGAGCGCATGGAACGCGAGGCCGACCACGATGAAGCCATCGACATCGCCATCAACAACGAAAACATCCGCATCCCGCTGACGGAACTGACCGGCCACAAGGTGGCCATCTACCCGCAGCATGAATACCTCAAGGACTTCATCGCCAAGCGCATCGAGGACGGCGGGGAGCTCCTGTTCGAGACCACCGTGGACTCCGTGGAGGACTTCGAGGGTGATGCGCGGGAGAACAAGGCCAGGATCACCTACACCGGTGTCGATGGCGCGACCCAGCAGCTGGCCGCCGATTATGTCATCGCCGCCGACGGTTCCAACTCCCCCTACCGAAAGATCATCACCGATGGTGGCGGCATCCGCGCCCGCCACGAGTACCCCTACGCCTGGTTCGGCATCCTCGTCGAAGCACCGAAAACCCAGAAGGAACTCATCTACGCCACCCACCCCGAGGGTTTCGCGCTCATCTCCACGCGCACTGACACCGTCCAGCGCTACTACCTCCAGTGCAACCCCGATGACACCCCGGAGATGTGGTCGGATGACCGCATCTGGGAGCAGCTGCACCTGCGCGCCGACTCCCCCGGCATCACCGTCTCCGAGGGGAGGATCTTCGACAAGGCCGTGCTGCGGTTCCGCTCCGCGGTCACCGAGCCGATGCAGAAGGGCCGCCTCTTCCTGGCCGGCGACGCCGCCCACACCGTCCCGCCCACCGGCGCCAAGGGCCTCAACCTGGCCGTGGCTGATGTCTCCGTGCTCGCGCCGGCGCTGACCCGCGCGATCAAGCGCAACGACACCGGGCTTCTCGACGACTACACCCGCCTCGCCGTCCCCCGCATCTGGAAGGCACAGCACTTCTCCTACTGGATGAGTTCCATGCTGCACGCGGTTCCAGGTGAGGACCACTTCGCCACCCAGCGTCGCTTCGCCGAGCTGCGCTCCGTCCTCGAATCCGAGGCCGGTCAGCGCTACCTGGCCGAGCAGTACGTGGGCCGCGATCTGCCCCGTTTCGATTACTGACCCCCACCCAATCTATCCCGCAAGAGGAACCCGCCCGTGACCACCACACACACAACACCCACCACCCCGGCGCCCACCCGCAGTGTCGGGGTGGTGTTGGCACTACTCTGGTTCGCCATCGTCCTGGACGGCTTCGATCTCGTTGTCCTCGGTGCCACCATCCCCGCCATGCTCCAGGACACCTCCTGGGATCTTGACGCTGCACATGCCACCCAGATTTCCACTCTCGGCTTGGTCGGCATGATGATCGGCGCGTTGACCATCGGCTTCCTCACGGACAAACTGGGCCGACGTCGCGTGATGATCTTCTCCGTCGCGGTCTTCTCCGTGTTTACCCTGCTGCTGGCCTTCACCTCGGATATCACCCTGTTCACGCTGTGGCGTTTCCTCGCCGGCGTGGGACTGGGTGGTGCCCTGCCCACCGCGATCGCCATGGTGACCGAGTTCCGCCCGGGCACCAAGGCCGGTTCCGCCTCCACCACCCTGATGACCGGTTACCACGTGGGTGCGGTCGCCACCGCGTTCCTGGGCATCCTGCTCATCGAACCACTCGGGTGGCATTCCATGTTCATCGCCGGCGCCATCCCGGGATTGGTTCTGGTGCCGCTGTTGTACTTCCTCCTGCCGGAATCCCCCCAGTTCCTGCTGTCCACCGGCAGGGCGGAGAAGGCCCGCGAGATCGCCACCGCCTACGGGCTGAGCCTGGATGATGACCTCGACCGGGAGCACAAGCAGGAGATCAGCGAATCCGCCTCCCTGTCCGCCCTGTTCAAGCCGACGTTCCGCCGTAACACCATCGCCATCTGGGGCACCTCCTTCATGGGTCTGCTGCTGGTCTACGGCCTGAACACCTGGCTGCCACAGATCATGCGCCAGGCCGATTACGACATGGGCAACTCCCTCGGTTTCCTCATGGTGCTCAACATCGGGGCTGTGGTCGGACTGCTCATCGCCGGCCGGGTCGCCGATATCCACTCCCCCCGCAAGACCGCACTGATCTGGTTCGTGATCTCCGCTGTGTTCCTGGCGCTGCTCGCCGTGCGCATGCCCCTGGTGGGTCTGTATGTGGTGGTGTTCCTCACCGGCGTGTTCGTCTTCAGCTCCCAGGTCCTCATCTACGCCTTCACCGGTGAGAACCACCCCTCCCAGATCCGTGCGACCGCCATGGGCTTCTCCGCCGGTATCGGGCGACTGGGTGCCATCTCCGGACCACTGCTCGGTGGCATCCTGGTCGGCATGGGCATTGCCTACCCGTGGGGCTTCTTCGCCTTCGCGGCCGTCGGGCTCCTCGGCGCTCTGATCTTCTCCACCTCCACCACCCTGCGCAATCGCACCAGGGTGGTGGTGAACCAGCCGTAGAACAGCGGTACCCGACCCCGGCCGCGGTGAACTGACAATAGCTCCCCCGGTCGGGGTTATCTGTGCGGATATATCCCGCAATAGCACCACACCCGCCCGGACGTGGGCCACTATATGGTGTGGGTCACTGCAGAAAGTTGACTCCACCCTTCCCCACATGCAGGATTATTATAATAAATTGCTTTATCTAGATTTCCGGGAGGATCCATGACCACAGCCCAGCACGAGCTGGACCCCAGCACCGGGGTACCCCTCTACCGGCAGATCAGGGAGATCCTCCGTTCCGAGATCACCGACGGTTCGATGGATCCGGCAATCCCCATGACCGAGGCGCAGCTGCTGGAACGCTTCGGTGTCAGCCGGGCCCCGATCCGGCAGGCGCTGCGCGATCTGGCCGACGAGGGTTACGTCTACCGCAAACAGGGCAAGGGCACCTTCCCCGTACCCGGCCGACGCATTGAACGTGGCGCGAATGTCCGCCCCGGCGCGCTCTACCAGCATTTAACCGAACAGGGACTCAAAACCTCGACTGCGGTCTCCGAACTCAAACGGGTCATACCACCCGAACATGTTCAGGAACGGCTGGGACTGCCAAAGGAGGAGAAACTCCTCCATTTCGTCCGCCTGATCTGGGCGGAGGATATTCCCGTGGCGCATTCCCGGATCTACCTGCGGACCCCCGCGGATTTCAATCCCACCCAGCAGGACCTGGAGGGTGAGGAATCGGCCTTCGAGCTCCTGGAACGTAATTTCGGCATCGCCCTGACGCGGTCGGACAATGAGGCCTGGGCCACCGCCGCCACCGAGGAGACGGCTGGCCATCTCGATGTGGCGGTGGGCAGCCCCCTGCTGGCGATCGAGACCATGTTCATCACCAACGGTGGCGCGCCCGGTGGCTACCGCCTGGCCATGCACCGCTCCGATGAGTTCAAATACCAGTTCACCACCGGCGGTTGACCACGGGGTATCACCCCTTCCCCCTGTTCAGAGAGCGCAGCTGAACAGGGTTTTTTATTTTCCGGGTGAGGTGCACCACCTTTACGGTTGACTTTGGTATAACAACATGCAAAAGTAGTGGAAACGAGTTAGAGAGGTCACATTCCTTAAGACAGTGTGCTGCGGCCCCTACGGCAGAGGTAGCGCTTCCTGGCCCACTGTTTCTTCAACGTCAACTGCCGAACAATGACAGGCTCTCCAGGCGATCCTTTCACAATTCGCCTGAACCAATGAAGAAAGGTAGTGCCATGCCTGACAACACACCCGTGGTCAACACAGTCCTCGGTCCTGTTCCGGCAGACCAGCTCGGCCCCACAGAGGTACACGCATCCCTGCTGTCCGTGGTCCCCGGCGCTGAGTACGCACCCGATATCGCCATCAACCGCGCGGAGATCTTCACGATCCTCCGGGATAAGCTCATCACCTTCCACAACGCAGGTGGACGTACCATCGTCGATGCCGCCGGCATGTTCCACGGACGCAGCGTTCCCCTCACCCTGCCCATGCTGGAGAATCTCTCCTCCGCCACCGACGTGAACATCATCGCCTCGACCGGCATGGGACCGGAGGAGATGCTCGGTGGGTACTTCCTCACCCCGCAGACCAACCCACCAACCCCGTGGCCTGCGGAGAAGTTCGCTGATCTCTTCTCCAAGGAGATCACCGAGGGCATGGTGGTCCCCCGCCTGGAACGTCGCGCCGCAGCCGGCCTGATCGTCTCCCTGGCCACCGAGACCGGCATGACCGCCACCGATGAGAGCCTTCTGTGCGGTGCCGTCCGTGCCGCCACGGCCACCGGGGTTGCCGTGTCGCACACCTTCGGTGCGGATCTCCTCGTCGAGATCGACATCGCCCTCGACGAGGGTATTGCCCCGGAGCGTCTGGTGGTCCGGGGAGTTGACCGTCGACAAGCTCCCGTGCTCGAGGCCGCCGCCCGCGGCGTCTACGTGGGCATCGACCAGGCCGGCCAGGGTGACGACACCGCGCGTATCGCGCTGGTCAAGGAGCTTATCGACGCCGGATACACCCACCGGATCATCCTGAGCTCCTCTGCCATTGGCGTGGCCAAGGGCCACGAGGCCCCTGCCGTCGAATTCGGTTCCCTGTTCACCGCATTCATCCCCGCCCTGCGCAACGCCGGTGTCACCGATGCCGACATCACCCAGATCACCGAGACCAACCCCCGCGATCTGCTCGCGGTCCGATAAGGAAAGAGGATCAACATGTCCAAGGTAAATACAGTCCTCGGCCCCATCGCACCCGAGGAACTCGGTTTTGTGGCCATCCACGAGCACATCGGTTACGGCATGCCCGGTTCCGAGCTGGATACCAAGTGGTGGAAGACCCCGGAGCAGCGCTACGAGGAAACCATCCCCAAGCTGCGCAAATTCCACGAGTACGGCGGACGCACCTTCGTTGATGCCACCGGTATCTGCAACGGCCGCGATATCCCCTACTACCAGACCCTGTCGGAGAAGTCCGGCGTGCACATCATCGCCTGCACCGGTTTTGTCGGTGGCGACACCGCCCTGCCGCACTTCGCCAACGCATCCGTGGAGTACCTCACCGAAGTCTTCATCCATGAGATCACCGTCGGCATCGCAGGAACCACCGCCAAGGCCGGCATCATCAAGGTCGGTGTGTCCCGTGGCGGTCGCATGACCGAGCTGGACAAGCGCATCTACCGCGCCGCTGCCCGCGCAGCAGTCCAGACCGGAGTCCCCGTCATGACCCACCTGGCCATCGACGCGGAACCAGCCATCGCCATCTTCCAGGAGGAAGGCCTCGACCTGGACCGCGTGCTCTTCGGCCACGTCGATGACGGCGTCAACCACGCACAGACCCCGACCGCGCGCATCCTCGAGGTCGGCGGACGACTCGGCTTCGACACCTTCGGATATGAGACCGAACTGCCGGACCCACCCTTCTGGGCCCGCCCCCGCAAGGACCGCATGGATCATTTCCTGCGCGAGCTGAACGCAGGCCATGAGGCCAAGCTGCTCGCCTCCGCGGACGCGAACTGCTCCCCCCTCGGCTGGCCAGGTGTGAAGGGCCACACCATCAACTACATCTTCGAGGTCCTCATCCCGGATCTTCAACGCAACGGTGTGTCCGACGATGTCATCCACCGGATCTTCAACAATCACGCCCAGGACTTCCTCACTGAGAAGCCCTGCTCCACCAACTAATCACTCCCAGCTGCACTCACCCCCCTCTGCTGCATAGAAGACTTAAGGATAAGACCATGAAGATCGAAGACATCAAGAACCTGAAGATCGGCGTTATCGGCGGCGGTTACGCCGGCGCCACCGCAGGCCTGGCACTCGCACAGATCGGTGCCAACGTGAAGGTCTACGAGCAGGCACACGCCTCCGGTGAAGTCGGAGCTGGTATCGGTCTGCGCCCGGCATCCGTCAAACTGTTCAAGAAGCTCGGCATCTTCCCCGCCATTGAGGCCGTCACCTCCCCATCCGACTACTTCGAGATCCTGGATACCAAGGGCAACCGCATCAACCTGGAAGAGTGGCCCCACCTCTCCGAAGGCGATGAGAAGCACAACACCCGCATGATCCACCGTCGGGACTTCATTGATGCCCTGACCAGCCAGCTGCCCGAAGGTGTACTCCAATACGGTTACCGGGCCGAGGAGATCACCGACAACGGTGATTCCGCCACCGTGAAGTTCACCAACGGCGAAGTTGAGACCTTCGACATCCTGGTCGGTGCCGATGGCATCAAGTCCAAGGTTCGTACTCTGTGGTCTGATTCCCAGCCGGTCATGCAGGGCGCCCACGCCTACCGCGCCGTCATTGACGGCTCCCAGGGCGAGGGGCTGCTTGTCGACGACAACCTGCGTCTCTACCTCGAGGCAGAGACCGGTCGCATGATCTACTTCCTGCCCCTGCGCCACCGTGGTGAAAACGGCCAGATCTCCTTCGACATCACCGTCCCCCACGATGACCTCACCTGGAACCCGGACGTATCCAAGGAAGAGGTGCTGGAGATGCTCAAGAACTTCGATGAGCGTCTGATTAAGATCGTGGAAAAGCTCGATTGGGAACAGGTCAACCAGCGCGCCGCAGCGGATATTGATCCACAGGACAAGTGGAACTCCGATGCCGTGGTGCTGATCGGTGATGCCGCGCACGCGATGCTCCACCACCAGGGTCAGGGTGCGAACTCCGCCGTCATCGATGCCGGTGTGCTCGCCGACTGCATCGTGGAGGCCGACACCGTCGCCGAGGCACTCGCACTGTACACCTCCAAGCGCAAGGAGCCGGTCCAGGAGCTGCAGCGCATCTCCCGCGAATCCTGGAACGCTGAGTCCGCAGGAGAGACCGCATTCCCGGAGAAGGACAAGATCGACTACTAAGTCGGCTCCCCCTCCACCCAGTTATTTATGATGGCGTCGTCGCCGCTGCCCACAGGTTCTTTCACCGGGACAGTGCGGCGGCGCCATCACCGCCCTCACCAGGGCTCCGCCATAAGAAAGAAGGCCACCTCATGACCCTCCACCCCGAGATCCAGAAGATCGTCGCCCAGATCCCACCAGCGTCCACCACCCCGCCAAATCCTGCGGACATGCGCGCTTTTGAGGCCGGTAACGTTCCCCCCGTGGAGAAGCGCACCCCGATCGCCACCGTCGAGGATGCCACCATCGCCGATGTTCCGGTACGGATCTACACTGACACCGATGCGCCGAAGGGCACGATCGTCTATTTCCACGGCGGAGCATTCTTCTCCGGGAGCCTGGACACCCACGATCACGTCGGACGCTCACTGGCCAAGGAAACCGGGTGGAAGATTGTCTCCGTCGGCTATTCCCTCTCCCCTGAGGTTGCCTTCCCGGTAGCTCTCAACGAGTGCTACGCCGTGGTGCGCGGGGTTGCGACCATGCTTGACGACGACCAGCCCATCGCCATTGCCGGCGACTCCTCCGGAGCCAACTTTGTGGCTGCGGTGAGCTTCATGGCCCAGGATGATGGTTTCGACCGCATCACCCACCAGATTCTCTACTACCCGTCCGTGGACCTGGATTTTGATCAGGAACGCTGGCCATCACTGAAGGAGAATGCTGAAGGGTACGGCCTGGAGTACAACGGCCTGGCACCCTTCAACTCCTTCTATCTCGAAGGTGGCGCCGACCCGGCTGATCCACTGGTCTCCCCCATCAAGCGTGAGAACCTCTCAGGTCTGCCGAAAGCCCTCGTGGTCACCGCCGGTTATGACCCACTGCGTGATGAAGGCGAGGCCTACGCCGAGAAACTCCGTGCCGCCGGTGTGGAGGTACAGCTGAAGCGTTACGACGCCGCCAACCACGGCTTCGTGGTCAACTTCTCCTGGATCCCGGAGTTCTACGAAGTTTTCCACGACACCGCCAATTTCCTGAAATAATCCCAGCTTAAATCCCTTTTTCACCAACAGTCCGGCACCCACATGCCGGACTGGTGGTCTCCTACACGCACAATGCGGACCCTCTCCCCTCACTCCTACGGAGCCCCTCAGTGACTTCCACCGCCTCAACCCCAACGGCGCAGACATCCCCAAAGCAGGGTTTCCGGTCCTATGAGAACAAACTGGTCACGGTGTTCTTCTTCGCCGTCGGCCTGGTCTTCTTCGACCGCCTGATCATCAACTTCCTCATGCCATTCATCCAGGAGGACTTAGGACTCAACAATGCGCAGGTGGGCCAGCTCGCCGGTGCCGCGGCCCTGACCTGGTCCATCGCCTCCATCGTCGGTGGGCGGATCTCCGACAGTGTCAAGAGCAAGAGGCTCTACCTGGTTGTCCTCCTGGTCGTGTTCTCGACTGCATCCTTCTTCCAGGGGTTCGTGGTCACCTTCGTACACCTGATCATCCTGCGTCTGATGATGGGCATGTTCGAAGGCCCCACCATCCCGGTTACCCAGTCGGTACTGGCCATGGAATCATCCCCACACCGCCGTGGTTTCAACCTCGGTTTCACCATGAACACCGCCAACGGCCTCTTCGGTGGTGTGCTCGCCCCAATCGTCATCGTCGCCCTGGCTAACATCTTCGACTGGCGCACCGCCTTCTTCTTCACCATCCTCCCAGGCCTGATCATGGCGTTCGTCATCTGGAAGGTGATGCGTGAACCACAGGCCGCTTCCTCCGAGGCCATGGAATACGCCCACCCCGATCACAAGGGCGGGCTGGGTGAGGTGATTCGCAACCGCAACGTGCTGTTGTCCATCGTGATGTTCTCGGGGTTCATGGTCTACCTGATCTCCCTGCAGGTCTTCGGTCCCCTGTACCTCACCAATATCCGCGGCTGGACGGCCAGTTCCATGAGTCTCATCCTGGCCGCCTTCGGTGTGGGCACCGCCATCTGGGGTTTCGTCGTGCCGCTGATATCCGACCGGATCGGCCGTAAACCCACCGCCATCATCTTCGGCCTGCTCTCCACCCTGGCCCCATTGTCCTTCGTCTTCGTGGCCAACCCCGGCCTGCTGGGTGCCGCGGTGTTCGTTTTCGCCGCCGGCATGGGTGTGGGAGGCCTGGCGATGTCGGTCATCCCCGCCGAGTCCGTCCGTCCCGCCGTCGCCGGACTGGCTGTCGGTCTGCCCGTGGGTATCGGGGAATTTGTCGGTGGCTTCCTCAACCCGGTGATCACCGGTGCCGTGGCCGACCAGTACGGGCTGGCCTCCGCGCTGTTCATATCCTCCGGTGGCGCATTGGTAGCCACCTTCTTCGCTCTGTTCCTGCGTGAGTCGGCACCGAGCAAGACCGGTACGAGGCAGACCGTTGTTGTCGGGTAACCGCTCCCGGGGATAGAAGAACGGGGAGGGCAATCCACTGGGATTGCCCTCCCCGTTTCCGTATGCCACCGACATGGTGGAAGCCCGAGCTGTGCCACCGGCGGGTCAGTAGATGTGGATCAGATCCCCGACCTGCAGGGTGTGGAAGTAGACCTCGGCATCACCCGGGGCCAGGCGGACACACCCGTGGGAATCACCCGCAGGGTCCCCTTCGTGGAAAGCGTGCCCCACACTGGTGAAATACACCGCAAACGGCATGGGGGCCAGATCGAAGATATAAGAGACATCATCAATGACCTTGCGGGAAACGTGGAACCCCGCGCGTGGGGTCTCATAACCGGGCCCACCCTGCCCGATCGGTACGGCTCCGTAGGTAACCTGGCCGTTATCCTGCAGCCACGATCGCCCACCATCCAGATCAACACACGCGCGGGCCTGGGGTGGGCATTCCCCGTAGTCGAAGGGTTCGGGTTCGATGATTTCGGGGGCTTTGATCTCCGGTTCGGTGATCTCAGGTTCCACCGGCTCGTCGGCAACGGTTATTACCTCCGCAGTGGCCGTGGTGGTGGAGGTAACCGCCGTCGCGTCGGGCTGCGCAACGGGTTGATCATCCGCCACCACGGTGGCGGCGAAGACGACCCCTGTCACCGCTCCGAGGGTGATGGTCCCCATGGTCAAGGTGCCGAGACGGGTTGAAAGCATGAAGGTCAGTGTAGGTAACCATCAGGTGTTTATCTCAACAAAACCAGATTTCAGGCCACCGAAAAGGGGGATGGATCCCTTTATGCCTTGAAATAGCCGTGGAGGGTGGTGAAGAACGGGGAGGGTTCCAGCGTGGGATCACCGGTGTAGCCGAGGTGGTCTGCAATAGCGGCGAAGGGCGAATAGGGAGAGTCAGACTCCCCGGTCCCGAGAGCCAGGGCGGCCTCGCGGATTCTCGCCTCGATCCCGATGGCCTCCTGCACGGCGTGCGCGGCGGTATCCCGGTCCAGTTCCACCTCGTAGGCGACCCCCTCGTCGGAGCGGAAGGGATGACCCAGGAACATGCGGTTGGCGGCGAGCTGCTGGATGGTCACCAGGGAATCCCGGTAGGCATCCGGGTCCTCATAGCCGGGAAAACCGTTGGCTGCCCCGTGGATCTGGACGGCGTCCCCCACGAAGACATCATTCTGCCCCTCCACCACATAGGCGACGGATCCCCCGGTGTGACCCGGGGTGTGAACGACCCTGACCTTCACGCCTCCCAGATCCAGCACCTCCCCACCGGTGACGATGCTATGTGGAGACATCTCACCGGAGATGGCGCTGGCCATCATGGCGGTCTGCTTCGCCTCCGCCTTCGGGTCATCGATGTAGTCGGCGCGCAGGTTGAGATAATTCTCCACATGGGCTCGGCGGCTTTCCAGATAATCCACGTCAGCCTCGTGGATGACCACCTGCGCCTGGCGTCCGGTCATCTCCCACAGGGCGACCGTGCCGCCCAGGTGATCGATATGGCCATGGGTGAGCAGGATCCACTTCACATCGCGGATGTCACGGCCGAGTTCGGCCAACCCGTCGGCCACCCCCTGGGCGGTGTCGGTGACACCGGTGTCCACCAATGCCAGTTCAGGGCCGTCGATAAGGAAGGTGTAGAGGCCGAATCTCCCCCACCTGGCGTAGATGGAGTGGATGGGGGTGTGGGCGGATACGTGTGTGGGGTCCGTCATGGTGTCATTCTCCTCGTGCGTTAGGGTGCAGGCGGCCTCAGCCAGGTAAGAGACCACGGTGTGGTTCAGGATATAGAAACTCCGAACCCTTGCCGAAGTCACTTTATTATAATAATATACACTTGTCACCCCTTGTGGGAATGAAAACAAAGGAGCACCACATGAGCGAAATCAGGCACTTCGACGCCGGCGGGCAGACCATCCGCATCCGCAAGAACCTTTCGGTCCCCATGCGTGACGGTGTCACACTCGCCGCCGATGCTTACGAGGCGGACGTCGACAAGCCCCGTCCCGCACTGGTCGCACTGTCCCCCTACGGCAAGGAACTCCAGGCACTCGCCCTGACCACCCCGCCACAGCGTCGACCCTCCCCACTGTGGGATGGGTGCATCGAGGCCGGCGATATCGCACGCATCGTCTCCGAGGACTACGTTCACGTCATCGGAGACCTGCGCGGTTCCGGTGACTCGGAGGGTGAACACATCGGCAACTACAACGCCGGTGGCGTCTCCCTCGGCCAGGATGCCTATGACTTCATCGAGTGGGTTGCCGAGCAACCCTGGTGCGATGGAAATGTGGGCATGGTCGGCATCTCCTACTTCGGTTCCATGCAGGTTCTCGCCGCCGCGGAACGCCCACCGCACCTCAAGGCCATCTTCGTCTCCGGCGGGCACTATGACTTCTACGAGACCACCTACCACGGTGGCATCATGTGGTTCATGCCCCGGGCCGCCCGCGAGGGTCGTGGCGGCGACTCCGGCTGGGCCTTCACTGACGGTGTGAAATCCCGCATGATCGAGGAGTTCTCCCCCGAGGAGCTCAAGGTCAAGGTCGAGGAACGTCTGGCCGATCCGGATATCCAGGCCTGGCCGAACCTCGTCCACGCCCTCAACTACCCTAAGAACCATGAGGCGTGGTTCGACATCGTCATGAACCAGTTCGACGGTGAGTGGTATGAGGAACGCAACCCCAACGAACTCGCCCACAACATCGACATCCCCGTCTGGCTACAGCTGGATCAGGGACGCGGCTGGACCCTGGATTCCACCATCGAGGTCTTCGACCGGGTCAAGGGACCGAAGAAACTCACCATCGGCGCGTACCCGCCGATGCAGTCCCGTCCGTTCATCGAGGAACACGACAAGATGTTCGCCTGGTACGACTACTGGCTCAAGGGTATCGACAACGGCATCATGGACGAGCCGCAGGTCGATGTCTTCGTGGAGGGTTCCCGCGAAACCATCACCGCCGACCAGTGGCCCCCGAAGGAGATCGACCACCGGGAGCTCTACCTGCGCCCCCGTCACAAGCTCTCCACCGAGCCGGAAACCATGGGCGTGGAGTACGCCGCCCCGGACGGGTTCTACCAGGCACCGCTGACCGTCACCGACGAGGTCCAGATCCTGTCCTGGTCCACCCCGGTGTTCGAGGAGGCCACCGAGATGATCGGCACCGGCGCTGCCCACATCTTCGCCGAGATCGACCAGCCGGATACCAACTTCATCCTCCGCCTCTGGGATTACGCCCCCAATGGCAGCCGCCAGTTGATCACCACCGGCTACCTCAAGGCCAGCCACCGTGAACTGGATGAGGAGCGCACGACCCACGGCAACCCGTATCACCCACACACCCGCGCGGTGCCGGTTGAACCGGGGGTTGTCGAGGAATACGTCATCCGCCTCTACCCGTTCGCCGCCAGTTTCCAGCCGGGCCACAAGCTCACGGTCGAGTTGTCCAATGCTGAACCACTGGTCGACGACCACAACTCCCTACTGCCCCCAGACGCCTTCCATCTCCCGGTCGGTCGCCCCGTCGCACACAAGATCTACCGCGATGCCGAGCACCCCTCACGGCTGGTGCTGCCCTTCACCAGGGGCTAACCGCACGCTTATCGACGACAAGACCCCCCGACCGGAACTGCTACATTCCCCGGTCGGGGGTCTTCGCGTGGGGGTGTGCTAGAAGAATCCGGCGAACAGCCCCATGTTGTTGGCGAGGAAGGCCGCGATGCCTCCGAGGGCGGCGAGAACGGCCACGATAGCAGCCACCAGTCCTAGGTTGTTCCCCCCATCTCCCGGGGTGCCACCATCATCAGGTGGGGTCTGGGTGGTGGTCGGGGTGACTGTTTCCGTCACGGTCGGTGCTGTGACAGTGGTGGTGACAGGATCCGGGGTGACTGTTTCCGTGCCCGGTTCGGCGGTAATGGTCACTGGTCCAGGGGTGACCGTGAGCGTGGATCCCGGGGCGGTGGTTGTGACCGGTGCCGGGGTGACAGTGGTGGTCACGACAGGTGCAGTCAGCGTAGTGGTCACCGGTGCCGGGGTGGTGGTCAGCGTGGTAGTTTCCCCCGGTGCGCTCACCGTGGTGGTCACCGGTTCCGGGGTGGTGGTCACCGTTACCTGGGGCGCGGTCACCGTGGTGGTGGCGGTAGCTGAGGTGACCGTGGTGGTGCCGCCCGGTGTGGTGATGGTCGTGGGCGCGGGGGTCACCACAACGGTGCCAACCGGTGCCGTGGTGGTGACCGGTGCGGGGGTGACCGTGACCGTATCCGGGGTCGCGGTGACCGTCACGGTCGGCGTCACGGTTGTGGTCGGAACCACGGCACCGGTGAGGATGAAATCCTCACAGTTCTGGGCGGCCCTGAACAAAGCGGTGGTCGAGACCACGGCGTCATACTGCCGCTTCAGTTCCGCCAGTGCCTCCTTGTGGGGTTCCAGCATGGTCTGGACATTCGGGGCACTTCCTGCTCCCACAACGAATAATCCCTTAGGCAGGCCCGCAGTCAGCTGCTGGTATGCAGGAATGGTCAGAAAGCTGGTTTCCGAGAAGGTAAATTCACCGCCGATGGGCACCACCGGGGTGCCGGACCCCTCATAATCATCAAACTGTTGCTTGGTCCAGTCCACGGCATATTCCATCTCAACGGGAAACCCGGTTTCCGCCAGTTGCACCAGATCCCGATAGGTCTGGGTTGCCCTCACTGCGAAGAACTGGGCCTCGTAGAGGTTATATTTCCCACTGTTGAATATGACACTGACGCCCGGGGAGAAAACACCAGCATTATTACCCGGCATCACCTGCCCCGCGCCAATCAGAGCATCGAACTGGGTGTACTGCTCCTGGAACTCGGGGTGGGCAGCTCGGAGCCGGGCCTCAAGAAGCTCATACTGTTCCACCTGCGCCCAGTAGTAATCCCGGGTGACCTGGACTTCTGCGGGGGTGGAGGTGGCTACACAAACGGTCAGGTCACTGCGGTACTGTTTCTCGAACTGAACCGCTCCTGCGGTGGAGGCTACCGAGATGGTGGCACTTACCAGCACAAAACCGGTGGCAGCTGCGATCAATCGTCTTCTCACGGGACTATCCTCTGTTAGATACTCACTACATTCATAGAATTTCCGGCCGGTTTCCAGCCAATTGGCAAATATACGTGAGCATCATCACAGATACTTGCCATTGAAAGTAGATCCACCCCCGACGGCAAACGCCCACCTGTCTGGAGACAGGTGGGCGTGGGGGGGTACCGTCGATAAGCGCTCTAGGCGGTGATCGTTACCTGCATGGACGCGTAGGGGCGGGAGAAGTTGTTGAGACGGGGGATCACATCGGTGACGGTAAAGGAGTCCACGTGCCGGATCCAAGACTCAACCAGACCATTGATCTCGAGCTTCGCCAGTCCCTGCCCCGCGCAACCGTGGATGCCATAACCGAAACCGAGGTGGTCCACGGGATTGCGGTCAATGTCAAACACATCCGGGTTCTCATATTTGAGTTCATCACGGTTGCCGGAACCATACAGCAGCGCCACCTGGCTACCGGCGGGGATGGTCACGCCATCCACCTCGACATCGCGGGTGGTCACACGCCCGAAACCCGGTGCGGGGGTGCGGAAACGCAGGGTCTCAGCCACCGCCGCAGGAATCTTCGAGGGATCCCGGCGCAGCTTCGCATACTGGTCGGGGTGGTCAGCCAGGAGCTGAATAAGGTTGCCTATGGTGGCGATGGTGGTGTCCATGCCCGCGGCAAGGATCTGGTGGACCAGGTAACCGAAACTCTCCGGCGCGATATCACCGCGTTCCGCAGCCTGCCACACGGCGTGACCAATGCTACCCTCCGCCAGGCCATCGCCCGTCATCTCCTCATGCGTCCACTTGAACAGTTCACCTGCCAGGGGGAAGGATTCCCGGGCACGCTGGTTGAGTGGCCCGAGAAGATTGAACGCCGCCTCGCCCCAGGGCAGGATGCGATCACGCTTGTCCCCCTGGACACCGATGAGGTCCAGGACGACAGAGACCGGGAAGGCCACCGCGAGATCCGCCATGCCATCGAAGGTGCGCTTCTCTACCAATTCGCGGACCAGGGTGTCGGCATCGGCATAGATCGTGCCCTTGAGCGATCTCATCGCACGTGGGGAGAGGTTGTCCGTGAGGATGGCGCGCAGTTTCCCATGCTGCGGTGGGTCAGAGGCCAGACTCGTACCGGAGAGGATCTCATTCATCTGGGGGTTGAAGGCAACCTGCCTGGAGGAGAACGTTGCGGGGTCGGAATTGGCCGTACGGATGGCCTCATACCTGGTGATGGCATAGGCATCATTGGCCGGAAGGTAGACCACGGTGCCCAGTGATCGCAGCTCCCCGTAGACCTCCTCCGTGTGCGCAAGGGTGTGATCGGAAAAGAGGTCTTGCTCGGATACCGGTGCGGTCGTTGCCGGGGTTGTGGTGTGCGGGGCAGCAGGATTCATGTCGGCTTCTTTCAGATGGGGCGGAAACTTGACGTGAGTCACAGTTAAGCCCACCCGGTGGCATCCGACAAATGAATATTTCTAATTCTAGGTATTCGCCAAATTCATAGCCATGGCCCGTTGGATGAGGTCGGAAACCCAGTGTCGGAAAATATCGTCGTACTGCCAGGGGTTATGGACGATATCCACACCCAGCCCGAGCACCGGGAAGGGGAAATCCCTGACGTATACCGGTAGGGTCCTGGCCATCCGCTCTGCCACGCGACGCCGGTGGAGGGCGAGTCTGCGGACCCCCGCCACAAATTGTGGCAGCACCAGATAATCGGTGACGTGGACCTGCATGCTCACCTCCACGCCCCGGTGACGGAGGATTTCATAGGGCCGGGTGGTCCGCTCCGACTGCAATCCCACATGTGGCCAATCCTGCAGACAGGTGATGACGTCACTCTCCAGCAGATCCCGGTGCCCACCCATCACCACCCATTCATCATCGAACACCCGCTCCCGGGGATGGGATGTCTCGTACCCCTCGGCGAGAAACAGCACATCAGCGCCCTGTTCCGTGAACACGGCATCAGTGACGTCGTTGGTGGTGATGATCTTGAGGGACATAGTGGGCGCCTCCCGCTCCATGAGCAGTGACACCGACTGCCCGATGATGTAGGCCACCGAACTCGACATCGCCAGGGCGAGCGTTCTGTGGCTGCTGTGCGGATCGAATGTTCGACCCCCGATCAGCACCGAGGCCCTGTACAGCACCTCCCGGAGGGGAGCGAGCATGTCCTGCGCCTTGGGCGTCAGGACATTCACCGCCCCACGCCGGATCAGGATCTCATCCCCGAGTAACTTCCGGATCCTGCGCAGGGCATGACTCATCGCAGGTTGGGAGAGCCCGACCCTGTCGGCAGCCGCGGTAACCGAGCGTTCCTCCAGGATGGCGTGCAGCGATACCAGCAGATTGAGGTCCACGGAGGAGAGTTTTCCCAATTCAACATTCATGACATAAATACTATCCATATTGGATATTCATTGGACACATTCTCTGTTCAATGAGGCGCTACACACACAGTTTCATGACTCCGGTCACATCTTTCTTCCGCCCCTGTCACCTCCACGACAGGGACCTGCGGTGGATGGGCCACCCTTTTCACTTTCACACTCAAGGAGCAGCTATGCACCACATCGAACTCGACCGCCCCCGCTGCGAAGGACACGGACTCTGCGAAGAGGCCGCACCCCATCTCATGCACCTCGACGATGAGGGCGAACTCATCCTCGACACCCCGGAGATCCGGGATGCAGATCTCCCCGCCGCCCAGGATGCGGTCCGTGTCTGTCCCGTGGCAGCGCTCAAACTCACACCAGTGAACCCGTGACCTGACCACCCGCACGAGCACGAGCCCGACCAGACGCCCGACCACAGGAGACACCATGCACAACATCGTCATCGCAGGCCACGGCATCGCAGGCCTCACCGCGGGCGACACGCTCCGCCGCCAGGGGTTCGAGGGCACCCTGACCGTCATTGGCGAAGACCCCCACCCCACCTACAGTCGACCTGCACTGTCCAAGGCCGCTTTGGATCCCACCGCCGACCTCATGGACACGATTCTCCCGACCACCACCCATGACACCCACCACACAACCACGATCCACGGATGTGTCACCGGAGTTGACGCCGATGCCGGGGTGGTGACCCTGGCCGATGGAATCCAGGTCCCCTATGACGGATTGATCATCGCCACCGGAACTCGGGCGCGTCGTTTCACCGATGACCCCAATGAGTACACCCTCCGGACCCTCGATGATGCCGCCGCCCTGCGGTCCCGGTTATCCACGAAACCAAGCGTGACCATCATCGGCGGCGGCCCGCTCGGCATGGAGGTTGCCTCCGGGGCGCGGGCACTCGGATGTAGGGTTCGCCTGGTGCAGTTCGGACTACCGATGGCGGTACAGATGGGCCCTGTCATCGCCCACATACTCACGGCCGCGGCCACTGATCACGGCGTGGAAATCATAGACGCCCTGGTCAAGTCCGTCTCACCCACGAGTTCCGGCCTCACCGTTGAACTGGATGATGGCAGTGTCCTGGACTCCGAGGTGGTCGTTTCCGCCATTGGGGATAGCGCCAACACCGACTGGTTGGAGGGCTCCGGGCTTCTCACCGATGGTCGACTGGTCAGTGACAGCCAAGGACGGATCCGGGACAATATCGTCGCAGCCGGTGATGTCGTGTGGTTCAACGGTCAACGCTGCCCGGTATGGACCTCCGCCATCGAGGAGGCCAGAATCGCCGCCACAGCACTTCTCCACGGGAACGACGCCCCCGAGATCTCCTACCAACCCTATTTCTGGACCGATCAATTCGGACTGAACGTCAAGATCAGCGGGCCGGTCCCCCATGAGGGTGACCCCGTAGTCGTGGAAGGCTCCCTCGCCGAACGTTCAGCGCTGCTGCACTGGCCCGAGTTGGGCAGCGCCGCAGCAATCAACTACCGCATGCCGGTTCCACGCCTGCACAGGCTCGCGAAATCCGCCACAACCCCGGTGTCAACAGCGTGATGCCGTGCGCCTCACCGCGATCCTTCACCCCGGGACCGGAACCGGAGGCAGCGTCATTGCACACCGGCCACCAGCGACGCATATCACATTTCATAATGATTAATATTCCACCATATATACCACTATGAACTGCGCTTTTTCTTTCCCGTGCTCCTACACGGTGATTTATCCGTACGCTTGATTTTCAACACTAGGTGACAGACATCACCTTAGGTGTTGTCGGCTCCCACGGAGTCGGCGAAGACAGCAGTATTGGACAGACAGATCAAGGAGAGCAAATCATGAGTGACACTCCAAACGGCAATCCTTTCGCGGATGACCCACAGGACAAAGACCGTCTCGATCGCACCAATGAGGACAAGGACACCGTTCCCACCGGTGGCCCGGACTCCAAGGACGAGGAGGTCGACGAGTGGGGTGAGGAGTCCTTCCCCGCCAGCGACCCACCAGCAAACTACTAGATAGTCAGGTCTGATCCGACATGTCTACGACTGGTAGTGACGACGATACGGTCACCGCACTGGCCGAGGACATTTCCCGGATCGCCCAGGACCACGGCTTCACCCTCGCCGTCGCGGAATCACTGACAGGCGGAAGACTCTCGTGCCACCTCGCGGCGGCATCGGATTCCGCTTCCTGGTACGCGGGCGGGGTGACCTCGTATATGACCCGGATCAAATACGCCGTCCTCGGTGTGCCCGAGGGGGATCCGGTGATCACCGAGGACGCAGCAAGCCAGATGGTCTCGGGTGTGTCCGAGCTTATGAACGCGGATGCGGCAGTGGCCGTCACAGGGGCGGGTGGCCCCGGACGTCAGGAGGATAATCCCCCTGGCACCACCTGGATAGCAGCATTGGTCAGAGGACAGTTAAATACCGAACTCCACCATTTTCCCGGTGAACCAGAAGATGTTCTGGCGCAGACCGAACATCATGCCCTGGCACTTTTACATTCCTCCATGGTGGAGTCGATCAACCATCAGGAGAAGAACACATGAAGGCCTTAACCTGGCAGGGTAAACGAAAAGTAAGCGTGGAAACAGTCCCGGATCCGGTTCTCAAAGCCGAGAACGATGCGATCATCCAAGTGACCTCCACTGGCATCTGCGGTTCCGATCTGCACCTCTACGAGGTCTTGGCACCCTTCATGGATGAGGGTGACATCATCGGCCACGAGCCTATGGGTCGTGTTGTGGAGGCTGGCCCGGCCTCCAACCTCAAGGAGGGTGACCGTGTGGTCATCCCCTTCAACATCTCCTGTGGCCACTGTTGGATGTGTAAGCGTGGCCTGTTCTCCCAGTGTGAGGTCACCCAGGTGCGTGAATACGGATCCGGTGCCAGCCTCCTGGGTTATTCCCGGCTCTACGGTTCGGTGCCCGGTGGTCAGGCGGAATACCTGCGTGTCCCCCACGCGGATTTCGGTCCGATCAAGGTCGGCGATGAACTCCCCGACCACCGGTACCTCTTCCTCAGCGATGTCCTGCCCACGGCCTGGCAGGCCGTGAAGTACGCCGATGTCGGCGAGGGAGACACCCTGACTGTCTACGGCCTGGGCCCCATCGGTCAGATGTGTGCCCGGATCGGTCGCCACCTGGGTGCCCGGGTCTTCGGTATCGAACCCGTTCCGGAGCGTCGCGCCATGGCGGCCCGACACGGCATCGAGGTCTTCGATCTCGGTGATGACACCCATGAGGAGATCCGTGATCTCACCGAGGGGCGCGGCCCCGATGCCGTGGTGGATGCTGTCGGCATGGAGGCCCATGGTTCCCCGGTGGGCAAACTGGCCCACAATGCCATGAGCCTGCTGCCGGATGCCGCGGCCAGGAAGATGATGGAGCACGGCGGACTCGACCGTCTCGGTGCACTCCACGGTTCGATCGATCTGGTCCGTCGTGGTGGAACCGTCTCCCTCAGTGGTGTGTACGGCGGGCAGGCCAGCCCGATGCCGATGCTCACCCTCTTCGACAAGCAGATCCAGATGCGCATGGGACAGTGCAATGTGAAATCCTGGATCGATGATTTGCTTCCGCTGGTGGAGGACCCTGCCGATCCCCTCGGCGTGGATGATCTCACCACCCACCGCGTCTCACTCGATGAGGCACCGGCGCACTACGAGAAATTCCAGAAGAAGGAGGACGGCTGCATCAAGGTCGTTCTCGATCCCACCCTCTAGCACACCCGCAGGGCGCCCAGCGCCCGACCAGCACCACCTCACAGTCCGGCGCCGTTGAACCCCCCTTCACCCGGTTGGTTCCGGCGCCGACTGGCATCTGTACCACCGTCACGATAGGAAGCACGACAGGAAGGTAGAACAATGTCCACCTCAGATCTCATTGTCCGCCGACTCCGGGAGTGGGGGGTGAAACGTGTCTACGGTTATTCCGGTGACGGCAACAACGCCCTGCTGGGCGCCATCCGACGCTCGAAGGACGGCCCCGAATTCATCGCAGCCCGCCACGAGGAGGGCGCGGCGTTCATGGCGGTGGGCGACGCGCGGTACAGCCGTGGCGTCGGTGTGGTCACCTCCACCCAGGGGCCCGGCGCGATCCACATCCTCAACGGGCTGTACGACGCCAAGCTGGACAGCGTCCCCGTCGTTGCCCTGGTGGCACAGCAGAGCCGTTCGGTGCTGGGGTCCGATTATCAGCAGGAGGTGGATCTGCACACCCTCTTCTCGGATGTGGCCACCCCCTTCCTGGAGACGGTGACCACCCCGGAGCAGCTGCCGATGGTCATCGACCGCGCATTCCGCTCCGCCCTGGCCAGCAGTGGTCCCGCGGTGGTCATCCTCCCCCATGACATCCAGCAGGCACCCGAGCCTGATCTGGGTCAGGAACACGGGGAGATCGTCTCCGCCGTGCACTGGAGCACCGGCCGTATCCTGCCGCGTGATGAGGACCTGGACCACGCGATCCGTGTCCTGTCTGAGGGGAAGAAGGTCGCCATCCTCGCCGGTCGCGGTGTGCAGGATGCCCAGACCGAGGTGCTGGCCCTGGCTGAGCATCTCGGAGCGGGTGTGACCACCGCGCTGCTGGGTAAGCCGTATGTGGACGAGAACCACCGCCTGGCCGCGGGCAACATGGGGCACCTGGGTACCCATTCCGCGAACTGGGTGCTGCAGAACTGTGACACCCTGCTCATCATCGGGTCGAACAGCCCGTGGACGGAGTTCTATCCACCACCGGGTCAGGCGCGGGCGGTGCAGATCGATGTAGATCCCGCCCAGATGGGTAACCGCTATCCCATCGAGGTGGGCCTCGTGGGCCAGGCGGCCCCCACGCTGCAGGCACTGTTGGAGAAGCTGCCGGATGATCTCATGGATGGGGAAAGGTCCGACTGGGAACAGCAGGTGGAGCAGTCCATCCACAACTCACAGGAGATCAACCGCCGCCGCTCACAGGTGCCGGCTCGCCCCCTCAACCCGGATCTGGTGGCGCGGGCAGTCAACAACAGGTTGTGGGAGAACACCCAGCTGGCCATTGATGTGGGCAGTTCGGTCTACCACTATGTCCGTCACATCACCGTGCCCCATGGTGCGAACGCGCATCTGTGCAGCACGCTGGCGTCCATGGGCTGTGGTGTCCCCTACGGGCTTGCCGCGAAGGAGGTCACCCCGGATCGTCCCGTGGTGGTCATGGCCGGTGACGGTGCGATGACCATGCTGGGCATCAATGAGCTGATCACGGTCGCCGACCGGTGGAAACAGTGGGAAGATCCCCGCTTTGTCATCGTGGTGCTGGCCAACAGGGATCTCTCCGAGGTCAGCTGGGAGCAGCGCGAGACCGAGGGGGAACCCCGGTTCGAGGCCTCCCAGCGGGTGCCGGCCTTTGATTTCGTGGCCTATGCCGAGCAGTTGGGGTTGCGTGGCATCCACCTGCATGATCCGGACACCATTGACCAGGTGCTCGCCGAGGCCTTCGAGGCTGACCGGCCCGTCGTCGTCGAGGCCCACACCGACGCCGACATCCCGCTCATCCCGCCCTATCCCCACGGCCGTGAGCTGGTGGACTCCATGCGCGAGGGTATCCGCGCCGAGGGCGCGTCCGGTGAGCACGCCCTGTCGCTGTTGGACGCCTACGCCGCCATCGAGGAGGAGTACTCCTAACGGCGTGCTTGTCGATGACCAACCCCCGCCGACCCATCTCCCCCGCCGGGTTCCGCGCGTAGGGTGGTGGGCATGAAACACCACTTTGAAGTCAAGGTCCCAGGCGGGAAACTCGTGGTCGTAGACGTCATAACCGAGGACGACACCATCACCGGACTGCAGGTCTCCGGCGATTTCTTCATCGACCCGGATGAGGCATTCCTGGCCCTGGGGTCCGCCCTCAACGGTGCCTCGGTGAAGGATCCGGCCAGCGAACTGACCCGGCGTTTCGACGCAGTGCTGGCCCCCTTCGGCGAGGGGTTGGAATTCCACGGTTTCACCACCGCCGATATCGCCCAGGCGGTGCGTCGCGCGGTGACCGGTGGCACCGACTTCACCGACCACGAGTGGGAGATCCTCCAGCCCGGGGTGCTGCCCACCCCGGTGAATGTGGCACTGGATGATCTGCTGCTGGAACAGGTAGCCACGGGTCAGCGGCCCCCCACCCTGCGGTTCTGGGAATGGGATGACCGTGCCATCGTCATGGGGTCCTTCCAGTCCTATGTCAATGAGATCGACGCCGAGGGCGTGGAGGAACACGGTGTGACGGTGGTGCGTCGCATGTCGGGTGGCGGGGCCATGTTCATGGAGGGTGGCAACTGCATCACCTACTCCCTGTACGCCCCGGATTCACTCGTGGCGGGTCTCAGCTATGAGGACTCCTATGAATACCTCGATCGCTGGGTGCTGGCCGCACTGGCCCAGCATGGTGTGGATGCCTGGTATGTGCCCATCAACGACATCACCTCCACCGGAGGCAAGATCGGTGGTGCCGCACAGAAACGCCGGGCGGGTGCCGTCCTGCACCATGTGACCATGTCCTATGACATCGACGCGGACATGATGACGCAGGTGCTGCGCATCGGCAAGGTGAAGATCGCCGACAAGGGCCTGCGCTCGGCGAAGAGGCGGGTGGATCCCCTGCGCCGACAGACCGGCGCGCCCCGTGAGGCCATCATCGAGACCATGAAGACGACCTTCGCCAACCGCTACGGCGGTACGATGGCGCAGCTGTCGGATGCTGATCTCGAGGCCGCACAGGAACTCGTCGATAAGCAGTACGGCACGCCCGAGTGGACGCACCGGGTGCTCTAGATCTCGGTGTCCGCCACGGGGGTGTCCGGCGCTTCGACATCGAAGGCCCACATCACCCCGAAACGGTCGAAAACCTGGCCGTAGTATCCGCCCCAGGGGGCTTCCTCGAACGGCATCCCCACGTGCCCACCACCGTCGACCAGACGCTGGATCACCTCCCGGGCCTCCTCCGGCGTGTTCAGTGAATACAGCAGTGAATAGGCGGTGTCGCGGAGGGGGAGCTCCGCTTCACCGGGCATGCTGTCCCCGCCGGTGAGGGTGCCACCGGTAATGATGAGCTGGGCGTGGGCGACGAGATCGGGATCAGGTTCGAAGGGGAACTCCCCGGTGGGAACATCCCCGTATTTGGTCAGATTCAGGTCACCTTCGAAGACCTGGGCCCAGTGTTCGAACACCTCCGCGGCATTGCCGGGGAAGGTGAGGTAGGTGGAGAGGGTATGTGTCATGATCGAAACTCCTCTGGCTCTTGGCAGATGCACCACTCATGCTACGCCCCGAACCCCGGTGACGTGTTCCGCGTCACATAACTGCTGCTCCCGGCGCGGGGATTTCGACCACAATGGACACCATGAAGATCACACGCCATCTCCACGCCTGTGTGGAGATCAACCACCACGGATACACCCTCATCATCGATCCCGGCTCCTTCGGCGTTCCCGAGTCTCTGGCCAGCGCCGATGCCGTCCTGATCACCCACGGTCACCCGGACCACCTGGACCAGCAGGCCCTCCTCCGGGCCCACCGCACCAACCCCGGGATGGTCATCTACGCACCGGCCTTCCTCGCTGATGAACTCCCGGTGGAGGCGCACGCGGTGGACCACGGGCAGAGCTTCACCATCGGTGGCATCCCAATCGAGGTGGTGGGCTCGAAACACGCCATGATCACCCACACCCAGGATGTCCCGGAGAACATCGGGTACCTGATCGGTGGCCGGATCCTACACCCGGGTGACAACTTCCAACCGATCAGGGATGTCGATGTCGCACTGGTTCCCGTCAACGGCCCCTGGGTGAAAATGCTCGATGTGGAGGCATGGCTGAAGAAGTTCCCACCGAAGCATTTCGTGGGGATCCATGACGGGATCGTCAATGAACACGGACTTGCGATCAACACCAAGATCCTCACCCTGCTGGCCGATAAATACGGCTCGACCTATCTCCCCCTGGCCCCGGGGGATTCCCTGGACCTGGGTGTGTGACTGCCCCGTCCTACACCACCCGGATCAGCGCGACCCCAATGATGATGACCAGCAGGCCGAGCACCTGGGTCCATGCGACCTTCCGTCGGGTGGCACCCAGGAGCCCGAAGGTGTCGATGAGCAGACTGCCCGCCAGCATGCCCAGCAGCATGGACACCACCGTCATGCCGGTGCCCAGGATGGGGCCCAGCGCGGCCGTGGCGTAGACGATCGTCGCCCCCAGCAGGCCACCGATCCACATCCACCAGGGATTGGAGCGCCCCACCACCGCGACCCCGCGCCAGGGGGTGCGGGTAGCCACCAGCAACAACAGCAGGGTCAGGGTGCCGACAGTGAAGGACACCAGCGCCGCCTCCACCGGTGCTCCCAGCACCACCCCCAGCTGGCCGTTGACCGAGACCTGCATGGCGGCACACGCCCCCATGAGCAGCCCCAGACCCCGCCACAACCAGACCCCCGGTGACTGACCCGTCGATACGCATTCTGACCGGTTTCGGCCCCGCGCGCGGATCATCCCGACCGCCGCGGTGGCCCCGGCCAGGACCAGAAACGCGCCGCCCACCCGCGTCCACCCCAGCGGGATCTGTGGTGCACGCAGCAGGCCGAAGGTGTCGATGAGCAGGCCGGTGATCACCTGGCCCGTGATCGGCAGGATCACCGTCTGCACGCTGCCCACCCGGGGAAACAGCAGGATATTACCCGTCAGCACCATCACACCCAGGACGCCACCGGTGAACATCCACCACGGCTGCCCGGTGGCCAGTCCCAGCTGTGGCCAGGGGCGCCCACCGGTGACCCAGGTGGCCAGGATCAGCGCACCCGTGCCGATGAGGAAGGAGAAGAACGACGCCATCAGGGGCGTTCCCACACTCTGGCGCAGACGGTTGTTCACCGAGGTCTGGAGCGGGAGGAGAGCGCCGGAGAACACTCCGGACAGGACGGCCAACATTCCCGTCATCGTAGTGCGCACGGCCCTGTTTTTCCCCACCCGCATAACTAGGGTGGGGCGGTATGGCGATCATCTTCACTGTCGGGCACTCCACCCACCCCCTTCCGGTGTTTCTTAACATGTTGACTGACAACGGTGTGGAGCAGCTGGTGGATGTGCGTAAACTCCCCGGCTCGCGGCGCTTTCCCCACTTTGACCAGGATGCGCTGCGGGAGTCGCTCGCGGGTGTCGGCATCGGTTATGACTGGGTGGAACCGCTGACAGGACGCCGGAAGGTCAGCACCACGGTGCCGTTCGAGGTCAATGCGTTCTGGAACAACCGTAGTTTCCACAACTACGCCGACCACGCCCTGTCGGAGGAGTTCGTCTCCGCCGTCGACAAGCTTGTCGACGCCCCCCGCCCCACCGTTCTGTTGTGTTCCGAAGCCGTCTGGTGGCGGTGCCACCGGCGCATCATCACCGATCACCTGCTGGCCCGGGGCGTGGAGGTCACCCACATCATGGGTCCGGGTCAGACCCAGGCAGCCACCCTGACCGCCGGCGCGGTGGTCGGCCCGGACCACCAGGTCACCTATCCCGCCGGTTGAGCAGCCTGCGAATCCTGCATAGTTCACCCCCGGATTCGGCGGGGTAATCGTCTTCTGGTCATTGTGACTGTAAGATCATCGACATCATAAAGTCACTTTGACCATAAGGGGGTGTCGTGATCCAGTGACCCGACCCGACAACACCATCCAGGTGGCCGTCTCCACGGTCATCTTCGCGCTGCGTCCCGATGACCAGGACCTGCCCGCCCTGTGGACCCCCTTTGTCGCCCGCACCCGCGATCCGCACCTGGGCCGGTGGGCGCTGCCCGGTGGTTGGTTATCCGAGAATGAGGAACTCGAGGAGGTGGCGGCCCGCACCCTCGGGGAGACCACCGGCCTGCACCCCAGCTACCTGGAACAGCTCTACACCTTCGGCGCCCGGGACCGCTCCCCCACCGGCAGGGTGGTCTCCGTCGTGTACTGGGCCCTGGTGCGCGCCGATGAGATCGAACGCGCCGAACCCGGCGAGAACGTCCAGTGGTTCCAGGCCGACAACCTCCCCGACCTGGCCTTCGACCACAACCGGATCGTCGACTACGCCCTGCAGCGCCTGCGCACCAAGGTCGAATACGCGGACATCGCCCATTCCTTCCTCGGGGAGACCTTCACCATCGCCCAGCTGCGCACCGTCCACGAGGCGGTGCTCGGACACAAACTCGATGCCGCCAACTTCCGAAGATCCGTGGCCACCTCACCCGATCTCGTGGACACCGGCGAGGTGCTGACGGGAACACCGCACAGACCACCCAAGCTCTACAGGTTCACCCGCACCCCCAACCCCACCCGCTGATACCCCACCCCCTGATCAGCGTCCCCCTGCCTTTCACCCACAGAAGAAAACAGCGAGAACACCCACCATGACCACATCCCAGATCACTGTCACCGATGCGTCGGTCGATCACGCCCTCCAGCTCATCGCCACCGGTGAGTCCACCGGTTCCTCCTGCGCACCGGAGCTTGCCGACGGCCCCTGGCTCCTCGACACCCCGGCGATGGCACCCGGTTACGGCCCCGGCGCCTCCCAGGCTGATCCCCTGCCCCTGGCCATACCCCGGCAGCAGGTCCTGCCCGAGTCCTACCGCACCGCCACCGAGGAGGAACTCCACGAGCGCATCCGCACCGCCAAAAAGACCCTCGGTGAGAAGGTGGTCATCCTCGGCCACTTCTACCAGCGTGATGAGGTGGTGCAGCACGCCGATTTCGTCGGTGACTCCTTCCAGCTCGCCCGCGCCGCCAAGGGCCGCCCGGAGGCGGAGGCCATCGTGTTCTGCGGTGTCCACTTCATGGCGGAGACCGCCGACCTGCTCTCCGCCGACGACCAGGCTGTGATCCTGCCGAACCTGGCCGCAGGCTGCTCCATGGCGGATATGGCCGATCTGGATTCCGTCGAGGACTGCTGGGAGCAGCTCGAGGAGATCTACGGTACCGAGCCCGATGACCAGGGTCGCGCACCGGTGATCCCCGTGACCTACATGAACTCCTCCGCAGCACTCAAGGGGTTCGTCGGCAGGCACGGTGGCATCGTGTGTACCTCCTCCAACGCCGCCGCCGTGCTGGAGTGGGCCTTCGAGCGTGGCCAGCGTGTGCTGTTCTTCCCCGATCAGCACCTGGGCCGCAACACCGCCAAGGCCATGGGCATCCCGCTGGAGCAGATGCCGCTGTGGAATCCGAACAGGACGCTCGGTGGCAACACCCGCGAGGAACTCGAGGATGCCAAGGTGCTGCTCTGGCACGGTTTCTGCTCCGTACACAAGCGCTTCACCGTGGAGCAGATCGAGAAGGCCCGCCGGGAGTACCCGGATGTCCACGTCGTGGTGCACCCCGAGTCCCCCATGCCGGTGGTCGATGCCGCTGATTCCTCCGGGTCCACCGACTTCATCGTCAAGGCGATCCAGGCGGCACCGGCCGGGTCGACCTTCGCCATCGGCACCGAGATCAACCTGGTCCAGCGCCTGGCTGCCCAGTACCCGCAGCACACCATCTTCTGCCTCGACCCCGTGATCTGTCCGTGCTCCACCATGTACCGCATCCACCCCGGTTACCTCGCCTGGGTGCTGGAGGAGCTTGTCGACGGCCGCGTGGTCAACCAGATCAGCGTCGGCGAGGATGTCGCCGACCCCGCCCGGGTGGCGCTGGAACGCATGCTGGCCGTCGTCCCCACCCAGTCCGCCGCCACCAAGGGAGCCACCAAATGATCGATCAGCGCACCACCGACAGAATCGTCGCCGCCGCGCTGGACGAGGACGCCCCCTGGGGTGATCTCACCTCCGAGAACCTCGTCCCGGAATCGGCCATTGTCCGCGCCCACCTGGTGGCCCGCGAACCCGGTGTGTTCAGTGGTACCTGCCTGCTGGAGGCGGCCTTCCGGCTGGTGGACCCGGAGATCCGCATCGAACTGCAGATCACCGATGGTGAGGCGTTCGAACCGAAATCGCTGGGCACCATCACCGGTTCCGCACGTGCAATCCTGCGGGCTGAGCGCATCGCCCTGAACTTCACCCAGCGTATGTCCGGCATCGCCACCCAGACCGCCCGGTATGTCGAGGCCGTGGCGGGCACCCAGGCCCGCATCGTGGATACCCGCAAGACCACACCCGGTCTGCGCATCATTGAACGTCAGGCGGTCCGTGACGGCGGTGGCCACAACCACCGCACCTCCCTCTCCGATGCTGTCATGGTCAAGGACAACCACCTCGCCTCAGTGGTCTCCAGCGGGATGACCATCACCGAGGCCCTGCTGCAGATGAAGTCGCGTCTGCCCCACACCACCCACGTGGAGGTCGAGGTGGACCGCCTCGATCAGATCGAACCGGTGCTGGCCGCCGGCGTGGACACCATCATGCTGGACAACTTCACCAATGATGACCTGCGTGAGGGCATCAAGATGGTGGCGGGTCGCGCGATCGTAGAGGCCTCCGGTGGGGTCAACCTGGACACCGTCGCCGACATTGCCCTCACGGGTGTGGATGTCATCTCCGTCGGTGCACTGACCCACTCGGTGCGGGCCCTGGACCTGGGGCTCGACTTCGAATAATGATCTACCTGGACAATGCGGCGACCACAGGGGTGCGTCGAGAAGCACTCGAGGCCATGTGGCCGTACCTGACCAGCCACTTCGGCAACCCGTCCAGCCCCCACGGCGTCGGCGAGGCGGCCGCGGCGGGCCTGGAGGCGGCGCGCAAGGTGGTGTCCCGGGTGGTCGGCGGGCGGGCCTCGCAGGTGATCTTCACCTCCGGTGGCACCGAGGCCGACAACCTCGCCATCAAGGGCATTGCCCTGGCCAACCCGCGGGGTCGACACATCATTACCACCCCGCTGGAGCATTCCGCGGTCCTGGAATCCATTGACTACCTGGTGCGTTTCCACGACTTCGAGGTCAGCTATCTCGCCCCTGATGAGTACGGCCTGGTCTCCCCGGCGGAACTGGCACAGCTCACCCGTCCGGACACCACGCTGGTGAGCATCCACTACGCCAACAATGAGATCGGCACGGTCCAGCCCATCCGGGAACTGGCCGCGGCGACCACCGCACCCGTCCACACCGATGCGGTGCAGGCCGCCGGGCTGCCCCTAGCGGATCTGGGGGTGGATGCGATCAGCCTGTCCGGACATAAGATCGGTGCACCGAAGGGCATCGGTGCATTGTGGTGCCGCCTGCCGGTCGAGCCGGTCATCCACGGCGGCGGGCAGGAACGTGGGCGACGCAGCGGGACGGAGAACGTCGCCGGTGCGGTTGCCTTCGCCGCAGCCCTGAACGCCTCGCTTGTCGGCGCCCCACCCGACCTCACCGATTTCATCACCGAGGTGCTCACCATCGACGGCGCACACCTGACCGGGCACCCCACCCGGAGGTTGCCCGGTCATGCGTCCTTTGTCTTCGACCACACCGCCGGCGAGACGGTGCTGCTGGAATTGGAACACCGTGGCATCATCTGCTCCCCCGGTTCCGCCTGTGGATCCGGGGAGGTTCCGCATGTCCTGCTCGCCATCGGGTTGCCGGAGGATCTGGCACGGACCTCCGTGCGGTTCACATTCTCCCCCGTCAACACCCCGGACGAGGTGGACACCGCCACCCACGCTGTGGTGGAGGCGGTGTCCGCGGTGAGAGCTATCGGTGGATAAGGAAACCTAGAGTTTCTTCACCACGCTGGATTTCAGCTGCATCTTGCCGAAACCCGGGACGGTGGCATCGATGTCATGGCCATCGACGCCACCGCCCTCGATGAGGCGGATGTCGGTGACCTTGGTGCCGATCTTGATGTCCTTTCCTCCCCCGCCCTTGACCTTGAGGCTCTTGACGATGGAGACGCTGTCACCGTCCTGCAGGACATTGCCCACGGAATCCCTGATCACCGGGGTGGCATCGGCAGAATCAGTGGCGTCCACCTCACCGGGGACCCACTCATGTGCGCACATGGGGCACACGAGCAGGGGGCCGTTCTCATAGGTGAATTCGCTGTCACACTGGGGACATGGAGGTAGTTGATCTGACATAAATCCAGTATCCTACCCCGTTTCCCCAGCTGATAGGCCATTATTGCTGTGGTATCCCTAGGGTGCGGGGGTACCACCGTTGACGTTGAGGGTCTCACCGATGACATAGCTGGACTCGGAGGAGGCCAGGAAAACATAGGCGGGTGCCAGCTCGGTCGGCTGGCCGGCGCGACCCAGCGGGGTGTTCTTGCCGAACTCCGGCAGATCTTCCTTATTCTGACCGTCGGATACCTGCAGCGGGGTCCAGAACGGTCCCGGTGCCACCGCATTGACGCGGATGCCCTTGGGGGCGAGCTGCTGGCCGAGGCCCTTGGTGAAGTTGTTGATCGCGGCCTTGGTGGAGGCGTAGTCCAGCAGGTTCGCCGAGGGCTGGTAGGCCTGGATCGAGGTGGTGTTGACGATGCTGGAGCCCGGCTCGAGGTGCTTGAGGGCCTCACGGGTGATCCGGAACATGGCCAGGATGTTGACGTTGAAGGTGTCGTCCAGCTGCTCGTCGGTGAGATCCTCCAGGCTGTCCTGGGCGATCTGACGGCCAGCGTTGTTGACCAGAATATCCAATCCGCCGAGGGCATCGACTGCGTCGGTGACCAGCTGGCGGCAGAACCCGGCATCTGCGAGATCACCCGGGAGCAGGGCGATCTTCTTACCGTCCTTCTCCACAACATCCCTGACCCACTGGGCGTCCTCCTCCTCATCGGGGAGGTAGTTCAGGGCAATGTCCGCGCCCTCGCGGGCGAAGGCGACGGCCACCGCGGCACCGATACCGGAGTCACCACCGGTGATCAGGGCGCGACGGCCCTGAAGACGTCCCGTGCCACGGTAGGAGAACTCACCGCGGTCGGTCTTGGGGACAAGGTCCGCATCCAGGCCAGGTTCGGGCTGATCCTGGATGGGTGGTTCGATCTCCGGGTAGCGGGTGACCGGGTTCTGGAAGGTCAGCTGGTCGGTGGTTTCATGATTGGCGTTGTCGGTGGTGGAACCGTTTGTCTCGGTCATGATCTCTCCTTCACAATTGGTGGATCTGCATCGTGAGTGCTCCAGATTACACTTCTTTTATATATCGGTGTCCGGATGATTACCAGATGTCATCGCCGCGGGACTGGGCATCGTACCCGCCGTCGACGAAGATGATCTGGCCGGTCATCCGCGCATTATCTGCGGAGACCAGGAACGCGTGGACAGCGGCGATGTGCTCCGCCTCGGCGATGCCGTTGTAGGGGGTGGGCATGGCGTCGGCGGCCATCTTGCGGCCCTCCTCCGTGGAGAAGAGCTCGGTGGTCATGCCGGTGTAGACCTGCCCCGGCCCCACACCGTTGATGCCGATTCCTGCGCCCGCGTACTCCGGGGTGAGTGCCATCCGGCGGATCCAGCGGGAGATTGCCCGCTTGGAGCTGGAGTAGTTGGCGTAGCCGATCTCTGGGCCCTGTCCGGCGAGAGCCACACCGCGTTCCACGGCGGCGTCGTAATTGCCGTCGAGCAGCATGTCCACCAGTTCCGGGTCATTGCCCTGGAGGGTGGCGGCAGACGAGGTCACCGTGATGCGGGGTGCCTCGGACTTCGCCAGCAGGGGACGCAGCCCCTCAATGAGGGCGACGGTGCCGAAGTAGTTGATCTTGAGCGCCAGTTCGGTGGGATGGGAGACGCCGGCGTTGGCCACCAGGCCGTCGATGACCCCGTCGCTGAGCTCGGTGATCTTCTCCACCGCGGCGGCCACCCCCTCCTTCGTTCCGAGGTCGGCGGTGACATCGCCCTCCCTGAGATCAACCCGGATGACGCGGTTGCCGGCGTCCTCGAGGATCTGTGCGGTAGCCTGACCGATTCCAGATGCTGCTCCGGTGACAACAATGGTGCGTGACATGAAAACCCTCTCCTTGATAACTGTGTCTACTGTTTCTTGATGGCGATAACGGTGGCCTGTGGCCAGGTACCTGCGTCCTGCCGGTGCTGGGAGTGGATGATGCGGAACCCCTCATCATCGAGCAGATTGGTCATCTCGGCAGCCGACCAGGACCAGGTGGGGGCGATCGGGTGCTCGACGGTGGTTACTTCGGTGCCGTCGATATAGCCCAGCAGGATGGAACCACCGGGGCGCAGAGCACGGTGGAATTCCGCGAGAACATCGGGCATCTGTTCCGGCGGGGTGTGGATGAGGGAATACCAGGCGAGGATGCCCCCGAGAGCACCATCCGGTACCGGCAGGGTGTCCATGGACCCTTCAATGAACGTCACGTCCGGATACTCCCGGCGGGCGATCCCCACCAGCTCCGGGGTGATGTCGATGCCCATGACCTCCAGGCCCATCTGGTGCAGGATGTGGGTCCACCGGCCGGATCCGCTGCCGGCGTCGATGATCGACCCCTCCACGGTCCGGGCCCACCGGGTGATCAGGTCCTTCTCCGCCGGGGATGCCCCCTCCGCCGTGCCGAGCAACCGGTGGTAGCTCTCGGCCCGGGCACCGTAGGCGCCGGTGACCTCATCCGACATGGTGTCCTCCTGCTGACATGGGGAACGGGGACTGGGTGGGGCGTCGATAAGCGCGGGTTTAGGCGATCCACTTCCCGAGCTGGCCCACCGACAGCTCCGCCAGCCACATCTGCCACAGTGGGCCGAAGGTGACGCGACGGGCGCCGAGCTGGGTCAGGGCCGCGAGGTCGCCTGCGCCGTGTCCATCGGCCGGGTGGGCGGTGACATTGACCGGGACGGAAACTGCCTTGACCAACTGAGATACCTGATCTGCGGTGACCAGACCGACGGGATAGACGGAACGGGCGCCGGCGGATTCCATGAGCCTGATGCGCTCCTGCGCCTCGGCGAGGGGATCCTCGAAGACATCGGTGCCCAGCTTCACGGCATCGGTGCGACCGTTGATGACAAAGTCCACGCCCGCGTCATCGGCGGCGGCGCGTGCTGCGGCGATGTAGTCGGCGTGCTCCTGGCGATCGCGCACGCGCTTGCCCTCGGAGTGGACGACATCCTCGATGTTGGCGCCGACAGCACCGGCCTCCAGTAGACGTTCGATGAGCTCCGCGGGCTGGAGCCCATAACCGGATTCCACATCAGCACTGACGGGCACCTCGACGGATGAGCTGATGCGCTTGATCTTGTCCAGGTAATCGGCGAAATCCATGTTCTCACCATCGGAACTGCCGATGGCGTCTGCAACCGGGTGGCTGCCGATGGTCAGGCCCTCAAAACCCGCCTCGACGGCAACCCCGGCGCTCCAGGTGTCCCACACGGTGGGCAGCACCAGGGTACGACCGGATTCGTGAGCCTGGGCGAAGGTGGTGGCAAGTGCTTTTACATCAGTCATTCTTTACTCCCTTGAAAGGTCGGTTGAATGTGCGGTGATCAATCGCGATAGGCGATGTTGGCGGCCATCCTACGTTCAATCCGGGCGCGGGAGTCGGGCCGGGGCTCTGAGCTGCAACGATCGGTGCTGCTCAGAGCACCAGTTCAAAGAGATGGAAGTCGGTGAGATCGTAGTTTCCGTAGTCGATCCGATGGCAGCCGAGATCGGTGAACCCGTAGCCGGTGTAGAGCCGCATGGCGGGGGTGTTCTCGACGTAGACATCCAGCCGGATGGCGCGCAGGCCTTGTTGCCTGGCCAGATCCATCGTGGCATCGAGGATGAAGCGGGCGATCCCCTGCCCGGCGCGCTCCGGCAGCACGCCGAGCGCATGGACCACCAGCACCTCCTCAGGTGGAGCGTCGATGGCCCAGTCGGCGCGACCATAACCGTCCGCGGCGTCGTGGTTGAGCACTACTGCACCGACGATCCTGTTGTTATCAACACCGTAGCGCACGACGTACAGCTCCCCCGCGATGATCCAGGAAGCGATGAGCTCCGGGCCGGGGTGCCCCACCTGATGCCACCGGGGATAGTCGATGGTGGCACCCAGGTGGTCGATGATGGTGCGGTAGACCTGCTGGACCGCGGCGATATTCTCGGGCCTGGCCCGGGTGAAGGTCAGGGGCATGGTTGTCTCCTCGGTCTGGCGCTCACACCAGCGGCCAGGGGAACTGGTAATGCGAACGGGGATGTGGGAAGAACGGCAGGCGCACAATGCGTGAGGCCCTGGTCTGGAGGGCGTCGACCTCATCGGGCAGCAGGAGGCGGGCGAGGTCATCGGGCACCTCGTCGATGAGTGGGGAGACCGCGCGCACCAGTTCCTGATCGATGGGTTCACCCGCGAAATCCCAGATCACGGTGCGGAGTTTGGACTCGGCGTGGAAACACAGTCCGTGATCAATGCCCCACACGCGGTCCCCCGCGCCCAGCAGGACGTGACCGGATTTACGGTCGGTGTTGTTGGCCAGCAGATCAAACACCGCCATGCGACGAAACTGATCGTGCAGATCCTCACGGGTGTCCAACAGGGGAAAATAATGATCGCCCTCATGATCGATGAACCACTGCAGTGATCCCACCCCGAAAGGCGCATCCTCCCGGGTCACCGTCGGGGGCACCAGGTGCCAGCCCAGGTACTCGCTGAGGAGGAAGGCTGCCTCCTCGCGGGCGTGCAGACCCGGGGGGAAATCAAACAGTGGCCTCTCCCCCAGCAGGGGCTTGTACACCGCCCAGCCGTAGTGCTCCCCGTGGCTGGAATCCACCACGAACCCCAGATTGCTCGATTCAATCAGCTGGGTCACCACCGCGAGCTTCCCTGTGCGCAGGATCTCCAGTTCCCGATCAAATGGTGGGCGTGGATCCTGCTCCCCGACCTCGCCGAACTCCCCGGTCATCAGCCCTCCCGCAGGTAACTCAAAGAACCGGTCCGGGAGTTGGTCACCACCATGCGGAACTGGTTCCGTGGCGTGGTGTCGGCGGGGTCCTCCCCTGCCGCCTGGTCGCCCGGTGCCTTAGGTGTGAGGAATTCCGCCACCGAGATCGAGGCCGTATCGATGCTGATGCGCTGGAAGGAATCCAACGGGATACCACCGAGGTGGGCCACCACCGCCTTGAGGGGGTCTGCGTGACTGAACAGTGCCACCACCTCACCGGTGTGCCGGGCAGCGATCTCCTCCACCGCCGCAGCCATCCGCTGCTGCATCTCGGTAAAGCTCTCCCCGCCGGGGAAACGGAAGGTGGAGGGCTGTTGCTGCACCGTCCTCCATTCGGGCAGTTTGTACAGGTCGGTGAGTTTCTGCCCCGTCCATTCACCGAACTCACACTCGACCAACGCGTCCATGACCTGTGGTTCCAGCCCGAACTTCTCTGCGGTCGGCGCGGCGGTTTCCCGGGCGCGTTCCATCGGGGAGGTGTAGATGGCGGCCAGGGGTAGTGCGTCGATACGCTCTGCTACCTCGCTCGCCTGCCTGCGTCCCACATCGCTGAGGTGGAGGCCCGGCGCGCGACCGGGCAGTACCTGGCCGGTGGTGGGCGTGGCACCGTGGCGCACCAGCAGAAGAAGCGTTGAGGTGGGTGGCGTGGTCTCCATTCTGGGAAGCCTACCGAACTTCCCGACGGCTGGACCTGTTGTTTGAACCGGTGCCGGATCGCCCCTCCGCAACCACCCCCCTGTTGCACAACCGGAAACGTGGCTAGCCTATTGGTGTGAATCCTCAGCATGATGTGACCCCCGATAACTCCCCCAACAGCGCCCCCAGCATCCCTCCGGTTGCCGCCACGCTCGGCGAGCTCAAGGACACCGGGTACACCCACCGCCCGGTGCGTGCGGAGATCCGCGAGAACCTGCTGGCGAAACTGGCCGCGGGTGAGGATCCCTGGCCGGGGCTGCACGGTCTGCAGCACACCGTGATCCCGCAGGTGGAGCGCGCCCTGATCGCGGGCCATGACATCGTCCTGCTCGGCGAACGCGGCCAGGGCAAGACCCGCCTGTTGCGCTCCCTGGCCATGCTTCTCGACGAGTGGACCCCCGCCGTCGCTGACACCGATCTGCGCGAGGATCCCCTGGCCCCCATCACCGACGCCACCCGCCTGCGGGTGGAACTGGAAGGTGATGACCTGCCCATCGTGTGGGTGCACCGCGAGGACCGTTATGCGGAGAAACTCGCCACCCCGGACACCTCGGTGGCGGACCTGATCGGTGATGTGGATCCGATGCGGGTGGCCGAGGGACGTCGCCTGGGTGATCCGGAGACCATCCACTACGGTTTGATCCCACGTTCCAACCGTGGCCTGGTGGCCATCAATGAGCTGCCCGATCTGGCGGAGCGCATCCAGGTGGCCATGCTCAATGTCATGGAGGAACGCGATGTGCAGATCCGTGGCTACATGCTGCGCCTGCCACTGGATGTCCTGGTGGTGGCCTCGGCCAACCCGGAGGACTACACCAACCGTGGGCGCATCATCACCCCGCTCAAGGACCGCTTCGGGGCGGAGATCCGCACCCACTACCCGCTCGCCCTGGAGGATGAGATCGCGGTGATCACCCAGGAGGCGGACCTCGTCGCCGAGATCCCCCCGGTCCTGCTGGAGATCCTGGCCCGTTACACCCGCGCCCTGCGTGAATCCCCCGCGGTGAACCAGCGTTCCGGTGTCTCGGCGCGTTTCTCCATCGCAGGTGCGGAAACCGTCGCGGCCGCCGCACTGCGCCGCGCCACCATCCGCGGTGAGGATACGGCCGTGGCCCGCCTGGTGGATCTGGAGGCCGCCGTGGATGTGCTCAGCGGCAAGATCGAATTCGAATCCGGTGAGGAGGGCCGCGAGTGGGAAACCCTGGAGTACCTGCTGCGCACCGCCACCGCCGAGGCCATCCGCTCCCATCTGCGCGGGGTGGATTTCACCCCGCTGATCGCCGCCCTGGATGGTTCGGTCACCGTCTCCACGGGTGAGCAGGTCACCGCCGAGGAGTTTCTCGCCGGCCTGCCCGAACTGGGCGAGTCTGATCTCTATGACAAGGTCGCCGACATCTTCGGTGCCACCACCCCCGGCACCCGCGCCGCCGCCATCGAGCTGGCACTCGAGGGCCTGTACCTCTCCCGGAAGATCGCCAAGGATTCCGGCGAGGGCGAAACCATCTACGGCTAAACCATCCCCGGCCCACACTGCAAAGACTACGAAGGAGACCGTCATGGCACGCAACTACCGGCGCACCCGCTACGGCCGCTACACCGGTGGGCCGGATCCACTGGCGCCCCCGGTGGATCTCACCGAGGCCCTGGATGCCATCGGTCGGGATGTCATGGCCGGGTACTCCCCCGAGCAGGCCCTGCGCGAATACCTGCGCCGGGGTGCGCGCGGGCGGGAGGGTTTTGATGAACTCGCCCGCCGTGCCGCTGAACGACGCCGTGAGCTGCTGCAACGCAACAACCTCGGCGGCACGCTGCGCGAGGCGAAGAAACTGCTCGACGAGGCGGTGCTGGCCGAGCGCGGTCAGCTCGCCCGTGACGTGATGATGGATGACACCGACCGCTCCTTCCGGGAGTTGCTGCTGGACAATCTTCCCCAGTCCACCCCGGCTGCGATCACCGAACTCAACACCTATGACTGGCAGTCCACCGAGGCGCGACAGAAGTTCGAACAGATCAAGGATCTGCTCGGCCGGGAAATGCTGGATCAGCAGTTCGCCGGCATGAAACAGGCTATGGAGGGTGCCACCGATGAGGACCGCGCCGCTATCGCCGAGATGCTGCGTGACCTCAACGGCCTGCTGGCCAAGCACCGTGAGGGTACCGACACCCCGGCCGACTTCGCGGACTTCATGGCCAAACACGGTGAGCACTTCCCGGAGAATCCCCGCGATATCAACGAGCTCATCGACGCCCTGGCCGCCCGCTCCGCCGCCGCCCAGCGCATGCTCAACTCCATGTCCGAGGAGCAGCGGCAGGAACTGATGGAACTCTCCGCCCAGGCCTTCGGGTCGCCTGAGCTGCAGAACCTGCTGGGTGAACTCGCCGGCAGCCTGCAGGGTCTGCGCCCCGACCTGGACTGGTCCGGTTCCGAGGAATTCTCCGGTGAGGAGGGGATGGGACTCGGTGATGGCACCGGGGCCATGCAGGATCTCGCCGAGCTGGATGCCCTGGCCGAGCAGCTGCGCAATGACCACACCGACATCGACCTCGATGCGGTCAAACGTCAGCTCGGTGAGGAGGCTGCCGTGTCCGCCGACATGCTCGCCCGCCTGGACAAGGCGATGCGCGACAGTGGTCTGTTGCGTCGTCACGCCGACGGTTCGCTGCGCCTGTCCCCGCAGGCGATGCGACGCCTGGGCAAAACCCTGCTTGACGACGCCGCCCAGCACCTCGCCTCCCGCACCGGTGCGCGCGACTCCCGCCTGGCCGGGGCGAGCGGCGAACAGACCGGTGCCTCGCGCCCCTATGAATTCGGTGACACGCAGTCCTGGGATGTCACCCGCACCATCACCAACGCCCTGCAGCGCACCGCAGGCACCGACGGACCCATGAAAATTGAGATCGGTGATGTAGAGGTGGTGGAGACCGAGGCCCGCACCCAGAACGCCGTGGCGCTGCTGGTGGATACCTCCTTCTCCATGGCCGCGAAGGGCCGGTGGGTGCCCATGAAACAGACCGCCCTGGCACTGCACCACCTGCTGTCCACCCGGTTCCGCGGTGATGAACTGGCCCTGATCAGTTTCGGTCGCATGGCCATGAGCATGGACATCGACGAGCTCACCGCCCTGCCACCGGTCCATGAACAGGGCACCAACCTCCACCACGCCCTGCTGCTGGCCGAGCATTTCTTCGCCCGCCACCCCTCGATGCAACCCACCCTGCTCATCGTCACCGACGGTGAACCCACCGCCCACCTGGAGGACTGGGGTGAGGCCTGGTTCAACTGGCCGACCCACCCGGAGACCCTGAAGAAGACCGTCACCCAGCTGGACCGGATCACCCGGCGCGGCACCCGCACTACCTTCTTCCGGCTCGGCCATGATCAGGGCCTGGAGCACTTCCTCAACCAGCTCGCCGACCGCGTGGGTGGCAGGGTCACCGCCCCGGATCTGGATGATCTGGGGGCCGCGGTCATCGGGGAATACCTCAACTTCCGCGATACCGGCTGGTAGGGCACCGGTGCCCGTCATGGATCTCCTCGACCTGGCCCGCGCGCACCAGCTGGATCTGGAGCCTGCGTCGCTGAACATCATCGAGATGGGTCTGGATTTCCGGGTGGTCATGGCCACGAACACCACCGGCCGGGACTGGGTGTTGCGCATCCCCCGCTACCCTTCCGTGATGGATCGCGCCGCCGCGGAGGCCAGGGTGCTGCAGGTTGTGTCCCGGCACCTGTCGGTGGCGGTCCCCGATTGGCAGGTCCACACCCGGGAGCTGATCGCCTATCCCCTGCTGCCCGGTGTCCCGGGCTTGGAACTGACCAGGGACGGTGAACCGGTGTGGAACGTTGATGCCTCCTCACCGGTCTATGTCGATCACCTCGCGGACATCCTCATCCAGCTGCATGCCATCCCCGTCGCGGAGGTCGCCGACACCGGCATCCCCATCCGCACCCCGGAGGAGGTGCGCGAAGCATGGTCGGAGGACCTCGACCGGGTGGAGCAGGAATTCACCGTGAGCACCGCACTGCTGCGGCGCTGGCGGGCATGGGTGGAGGAGGACACCTATTGGCCTGAACACACCGTGCTCACCCACGGGGAGATCTACCCCGGTCACACCCTGGTGGAGGATGGGCGCATCACCGGGATCATCGACTGGACCACCGCCCGGGTGGGTGATCCGGCCGCTGATCTCATGATGCAGCAGATGATCGCCACCCCGGACAGCGTCGAGCGGCTCCTGGACCGCTATGCCCGCGGTGGCGGTCGGATCTGGCCACGCATCCGGGAGCACTGTGCGGAGCTGATCGCAGCCAACCCGGTGGGGTATGCCCTCTACGCCCTCGAGGTGGACAACCCGGACCTCCTGGAGACCGCGGGGATAATGCTCAACCCGCCCGACGCATAAGTAAACCTGCACTTCCGGGTGGCTCTTGATAAAATTTCGGCTTGTTCCGTTATGTGGCTGGATTTGTACCGCATAACCTCCCCCTCGCCGTGAAAAGAACCCTCCATGTCTAAGTCTGTCCGCGCCCTCACACTGATCGTGACCGGGGCGCTCACCTGTGCTGCCCTCTCCCCCGGGGCGCTCGCCCAGTCCGCGTTCTCCCCGGGCTCATCCGGTTCCACCGGGTCCAGCAGCGCCTCAGGATCCTCCGGCGCACCCCACCGACCCGCCGACCCCGCCACCCCGTGGACCAAGGACATCTCGGATGGACTGGTGGTCAACCTCATCGGTGATGTGCTCGGACCGGGTATCTCCAACCATGTGGGCGTGATGACGGGTGATCTCGGCACCATGACCTGGCTGGGTGACGGCGGGGAATTCGCCATCATCTTCGGTGATTCCTTCCGCGGTGCCACCTTCGGCCAGGGTGACTGGTTGAGTCCCATCGGTGTTATCGCAGAGATGGACGCTGACGGGCGCATCGTGATCAAACGCCCCCTCAATGACAGCTGGCAGGTGGAACAGCTGGTCAACTACTCCCACAATGACCGCGGCCTGACCCTGCTGCCCTCTGATGTTATGAACATCAACGGCAACCTCTACATGCAGGCGATGTGGAATGAGGGCGTGGGCAATGTCCTGCGCACCCAGATCTGGGAATCCACCGACCAGGGACGCACGTGGCGCAGCATCGCCACCATCCCCACCAGCTACCTGGATGGGAAGGCCAACCTGATCACCTGGGACTATGACCAGGCCAACGACTGGGTGTACATGATGTCCTCGGAGTTCAAGCGCAACGACGATGTCTACCTCACCCGCTTCCGTCCCTATGACATCGATGACCGCAACAAGTGGCAGCACTACTCCCTCAACTCCGATGGCACCGGATCCTGGGGATCACGCATCACCCCGATCCTCAGTGACCGGGTGAAGGCCGGGGAGATGTCGCTGCGCTACATCGAGGGGCACTGGGTGCTGGCGATGTTCAACGCCGAGACCATGGCCATCGAGGTGCGCATCTCCAAGGAGATCGAGCGGGACTGGAATGAGATCGCACCCGCCAACGTCGTGGTCTCCGGTTTCGGCGGCTGGGGTGAGGCCCAGTCCCCGAGCAACTTCACCCAGCTCTACGGCGGTTATATCACCCCGGGTTCCACCCTGGGCAACATGGATCTGGTGGTCTCGCAGTGGAACACCAGCAACAACAGCCGCTACATGTCCACCCAGTTCAACGTCCAGGGACTGGACAAATTCTTCGGCACCGGGACACCGGAGGCGCCTAATGCCCGCAGCATGATGCGCACCCTGGACACGTCGGTCGGCAACCAGGATGTCATCGAGGTCCAGCAGGTCGAGGTCACCCCGGCACCCGAGGTCGAGCTGGCCGAGTCCCTGACCGACATCACCATCGTGCCACTGGATTAGAACACCGGTTAGAGCTCGCTGACCTGACCGTCCACCACCTGCCAGTGACGGTCGGTGCCGACGGTGTCCAGCATGCGGCGGTCGTGGGTGACCAGCAGCAGGGTGCCGTCGTAGGTCTCCAGCGCCTGCTCCAGCTGCTCAATGGCGGGCAGGTCCAGGTGGTTGGTCGGTTCATCCAGGACCAGCAGGTTGACGCCGCGGGCCTGCAGCAGCGCCATCCCGGCGCGGGTGCGCTCACCGGGTGAGAGCTTGTCGACGGGCCGATGGACATGATCAGCGGTCAACCCGAACTTGGCCAGCAGGGTCCGCACCTCACTGGCGGTCATCTCCGGCACGGCGGCCTCGAAGGAGTCCACGAGTGGCTGCTCACCGGCGAGGATGGTGCGGGCCTGGTCGATCTCACCGATGTGCACCCCGGAGCCCAGACTGGCAGTGCCCTCATCGGGGGTCTGCCGCCCGAGCAGCAGCCGCAGCAGGGTGGATTTCCCGGCCCCGTTGGGCCCGGTGATGATGATGCGTTCCCGGGCGTTGATCTGGAGTGATACCGGGCCGAGGGTGAATTCCCCCTGCCGGATCACGGCACCATTGAGGGTGGAGACCACCGAACCGGAGCGTTCCGCGGCGGCGATGTTGAACTCCAGGGTCCATTCCTTGCGGGGTTCGGCCACCTCATCGAGGCGGGCGATCCGGCTTTCCATCTGGCGGACCTTCTGAGCCTGTTTCTCGCTGGATTCGGTGGAGGCGCGCTGCCGGAGCTTGTCGTTGTCGGGGGCCTTCTTGATGGCGTTGCGCACGCCCTGGCTGGACCATTCCCGCTGGGTGCGGGCACGCCCGACCAGGTCGGCCTTCTTCTCGGCGAACTCCTCGTACTTCTCCCGGGCCTGGCGGCGCAGGGTGGCGCGTTCCTCCAGGTAGGCGTCATAGCCACCGCCGAAGACCCGGTTGGTGTCCTGCGCGCGGTCCAGTTCCAGGACCTGGGTGACACACCGGGCCAGGAATTCACGGTCGTGGCTGACCAGCACGACACCGCCGCGCAGGCCCTGGACGAAGTTCTCCAGGCGTTCCAGACCGTCGAGGTCGAGGTCATTGGTCGGTTCGTCGAGAAGCACAATGTCGAACCGGGAGAGCAGGAGGGCGGCGAGGCCGACGCGGGCGGCCTGGCCGCCGGACAGGGAGGTCATCAGCTGCTCATCCAGGCCCGCACCCACCTCGAAACCGAGGTCGGCGAGGACCACCGGGAGGCGTTCCTCCAGGTCGGCGGCACCACTGGCCAGCCACCGGTCGAGTGCGAGAGAGTAGGCATCGGCGGCCGAGTCATCCTCACCGAACGCTGCGGCCGCCTCATCCATGTCTGCGGTGGCCTGGGCACACCCGGTGCGCCGTGCCACGTAGCCTGCGATGGTTTCACCCTCCACACGCTCATGCTCCTGGGGCAGCCACCCGACGAAAGCGTCGGCGGGTGACAGGGACACGGAACCCGCCTGGGGTTCATCCACGCCCGCGAGGATGCGCAACAGGGTGGTCTTCCCGGCGCCGTTGGCCCCCACCACGCCCACGACGTCCCCGGGGGCGACGGTGAGGTTGAGGGAATGGAACAGGGTGCGGTGGCCGTGGCCGCCGGCGAGGTCACTGGCCACGAGGGTTGCTGTCATGGGGTTCATTGTCGCACCCCAACCAGGCGCTGGAGAAATGGTGGCGCAGCTCACACCAGGTGTGTTGTACTGGGGTCTATGAGCCTGCTGAAGAGATACCGCGCCACCGGAGCTGATCTGCTCTTCGGTGATCCCCTGCCCGCCCACGAGGGAGTGTCCATGGAAGGGTATTTCTGGCGCATCACCGATCCTGTCACCGGCCGCGTCATCATCGCGCTGTGCGGGGTGAACCAGGGGCCGGACGGCCCGTGGGCGACGGTGGGGTACGCCGCCTGGCCGACTGGGTTCATCCGCACCGATGCCCTTGACGGGGCGTGGGCTGATCCGGATGGGCTGGGGGTGGAAGGTGGTGACGGCGCCTTCGAGGGCAACCGGCGCCGGCTCCGGGTGGATCTGGGCCCCGATGCGCGCCTGGATATCCGCTTCACCGATCTGACTCCCTGGCCCCACCGTGCGGCGGGTGGTTCCAGCATCTTCCAGATGGTGCCCGCCCTCAACCAGTACTGGCATCCGTGGCTGCTGGGTGGGAAGGCATCCGGAACAGCCATCGTGGGTGATGAGACGTGGGAGTTCACCAATGCCCAGGTGTACGCGGAGAAGAACTGGGGTCGGGAGGGGTTCCCGGAATCCTGGTGGTGGGGTCAGGCGCAGGGCTTCGCCGAACCGGATGCCTGCGTGGCGTTCGCCGGTGGGAAGATCCACAGCGGCCCGTTGCGCACGGAGGTCACCGGACTGGCGGTGAAACTGCCCGGTGGGCGGGTGTTCCGGCTGGGCAATCCCGTGATCAGCCCGGTGGACACCCGCACCAGCGATGACCGGTGGGAGCTCTCGGGCCGGGGGTTCGGCTGGCAGGTGGAGATCAATGCCACCGCTCCCCTGGACCAGGCCTTCATCCTGCCCGTGCCCCTGCCCAGCGAGCACCGCAACACCGCGGGCGATCTGGAACATCTGGCCGGTGAGCTCAGCATCGAGGTCCGACGCTTCGGCCGTCATGTGTGGTCGGGGCAGACGTCGCTGGCAGCCCTGGAGCACGGCAGTCTGGACCGCGCGCAGCAGGAGCTGACGCGGCGCGGGCTGGGGCCGGAGGTCACTTTCTCGCCCCCGGTGGGGTTATAGGCTGTACTCCATGACGGGGTAGTCGGTGTAGCCCTTCTCCCCGCCCACGTAGAAGGTCTCGGGGTTCGGCTCGTTGAGGGGTCCGTCCAGCTGCCAGCGGCGCACCAGGTCGGGGTTGGCCAGTGCGAGGCGCCCCACCGAGACCGCGTCGGCGGCCTGCTTGTCGACGAGTTCCTCCACCGCCTCCCGCTGTGTGAACCTGCTGAAACCGGTGTTGACGATGAGCGGTGCGCCGAATTCGCGGCGCAGCGTCTGGATCAGCTCGCCTTCCGGCTCGTGGTGGACCAGCTCGACATGGGCCAGACCCAGGTGCTTCAGGCTGCGTGCCAGCGCGGTGTAGGTGGCCAGGACATCGGCGTCATCGGTTTCGATTGCACCCTGGATGTTGTGCTGCGGGGACAGTCGCAGGCCGGTGTTGCCGGCACCGATCTCGCGGGCCACCGCGGTGACCACCTCGGCGACGAAGCGGGCGCGCTTTTCCGGGCTGGCTCCATAGGCGTCACCGCGCAGGTTGGTGGTGGGAGCCAGGAACTCGTGGAGCAGGTAACCGTTGGCACCGTGGACCTGGACACCGTCCATGCCGGCGGCCATCGCATTGCGGGCACCGGCGACGAACTGGTCGATGACGGTGGCCAGCTCATCCAGTCCCAGCTCATGCGGGATCACCGGATCCACCTTGCCGGTGGAGATACGGATGGGGTCCGGGGCGGCGATGGCACTCGGTGCGACGGTGCGTCCCGTGCCGGTGAGTTCCGGGTGGGAGATGCGCCCACCGTGCATGAGCTGCATGATGATCTTCCCGCCACGCTCGTGGACGGCATCGGTGATCTCACGCCAGGCGGTGACGTGCTCAGCCGTCTCGATTCCCGGTTGCTGACCCCAGGTGCGGCCCTCCTGAATCGGCCAGGTGCCCTCCGTGATGATCATCCCGAAGTCCGCGCGCTGGGCGTAGTACTCCCTCATCATCTCCGTCGGGGTGCCGTCGGTGTTCGCCCTGATCCGGGTCAGCGGAGCCATGATGATGCGGTTATTCAGCTCAAGGTGTCCGAGGGTGACCGGTGAGTACAGCGGGTGGTCGGAGTCGTGGGTGCCCATGTGGTGGTGTGGATCCTCTCAGATGGTGTTTCGGTGTAGTCGGTGCAACGGGTGGCGGTGCCGGATTGTTCCCTGAATGGGTGTCAGGGGGACGTCGACAAGCACTCGAGCTGGGGGGACGCGGGCACCTGCTCCTCACGCACCAGGGGCACGTGCGCGACCGCGACACCGCAGACCAGCGCGCCGAGACCGCCGACGACGAGATCGCTGATGGTGTCCTCGTAGGTGACATAGATCTGGGAGGTGACATACGTGAAACCAACCCATTCCACCACCTCCCACAACACGCCCAGAGACAATCCGAGCGAGGTGGTCAGGGCGATAGCGGCGACCCGGTGGGTGCCCGGTGGGGGCACCGCACCGATCCTTGCGAGGTAGACATAGGCGGCCACGGCCAGTCCCCCGGCGCAGATGAAGTGGATGACCATGTCCCACCAGGCGATGGAGGTGTAGAGCTCAAAGACATTACTCCAGGCGGCGATGATGAGACTGGTGGTGAGGATCGCATCCGGTATCGGTGTCATGCCGAGAAACCGCGCGATGAGCATCCCCGGCAGGGTGAACGCGATGACGGCAGCCTCGGTGAGTTCGAAGAAGGCCAGAGCGACGAAGAAACTCAACACCCCACCGATGCGGATGAGATCCGCGACCGTCTCGGTCAGGCCCCTCGGCGGGCGGATGAAATTATCGATCATGGGGGTCGTCATTTCCTGTTTCTCCCGGTGGAATCAGCAGTGCATGGACAGAGAGATGATCAGATGCCCACGCGCCAGCGTACTGCCGCGCGTTAATCCCTGCCCTGTGAACCTGCCAGTCGCGCGTGCTGAGGATCCAGTCGATGCGTTTACCTCCCGGCGTCGGGTCGCGGTAGTTGGGGAAGGTGCCCCACTCGGCGGTGAGGTGGCCGGCAGCAGTGGCCCAGGTGTCGGTGAGGACATTGGTGCTGGTGAAGGCCTGGAATGTGGCACTGCGTTGATGTGCGTTGACGTCACCGGTGACCACCGCGGGCAGCTGCGTGGAGCGGATGTGGTCACGGATGGCCCGGGCGGAACGCAGCCGCGAGCGACGGGAGAGAGGATCGAGGTGGGTGTTGATAACCACGAACCGGTTACCCGTGGCCCGGTGCCGGAAGGTCGCCGCGACGAACGCCCGGGGGAAGATATTGCCCCAGGACACCGATCCCGGGATCTCCGGGGTATCGGAGAGTGCCTGTTGTTCCCAGCCGAGCAGCTCCAGCTGCGTGGTGTCATAGAAGATCGGCGTGGCCTCACCGGCGTGGTGACGTCCCCTCCCCCGCCCCACGAACCGGTGGGACGGTCCCAGCACCTGCTGGAGGAAGGCGGTCTGCTCCGGCAGGGCCTCCTGCACCCCCAGGATGGTGGGGCGCAGCTCGGACAGGGCCTCGCGGATCAGTGGCGCGCGGGTTGTCCACCTGTCCGCCCGGCGGGTGAGCTGCCCCGGGATGAGGCGACGGATATTCCAGGTCATCACATGGAGGGTTGCGGGTGGATACTCACCTGCGGTGATGGACACCTCCCGGTCGGCATCGGGTGCGTGGTTCATCCACCCGAGGCTACCTGCGACACGGCTATCATTGGACGGGGAAATCCCGGACGAGGAAGTACCGAAGGAGCACCATGGACACGGATGTCATTGTCATCGGCGCGGGCCTGGCCGGCCTGCAGGCTGCACGCAGGTTGGAGGAGGAGGGACTGGGTGTCCTGGTCCTGGAACGCGAGCAGGAGATCGGTGGCCGGGTGCGCACCGACCACATCGACGGTTTCCTGCTGGACCGCGGTTTCCAGGTGCTCAACCCCGCCTACCGCGCGGTGCGTGACTGGGTGGATCTCAAGGCCCTGGGAATGCAGCATTTCGACGTCGGGGTGCAGCTGCGCGATGACACGGGCATCTCCACCCTCGCCCACCCGCTGCGTCACCCACGGCTTATCCCGCAGACGCTGCGCAGTGGTTACCTCTCCCCGGTTGAGCTGTTCGCCCTCGCCCGGTGGCTGGGGCCGACGCTCGTGAGCGAGAGTATCTCCTCCCGGGCCACCCGTGACACCACCCTGACCGCGGCCCTGGACCGCGCCGGGATCACCGGGCCCCTGCGGCGCAACGTCCTGGACACCTTCCTCGCCGGGGTGCTTGCCGACGGCCACGGCACCACCTCCGCCAACCTCGCCCGCCTGTTGCTGCGGTCTTTCGCCTACGGCTCCCCGGGACTGCCACGCGGTGGCATGCAGGCCCTGCCACAGCAGCTGGTGGACCGCCTGCAGCGCGCTCCCCTCACCGGTCATGCGGTCACCGGCATCAGTGAGACCGGTGAGGGTGTCACGGTGGACACCGACGCCGGTTCCTTCACCGCCCGCTACGTGGTGGTGGCCACCGACCCGGTGGGTGCCGGCGAGCTGACCGGTGTGGAGGCACCGCGGATGAAGGGTCTGGCGACCTGGTGGTTCCGTACCGATGAGGCCCCGGATACCGGTAAATTCATCCGGCTGGACGCCACCCGGCCCGGAGGCGGTGCGGCGGGACCCGTGCTCCACGCCGCGGTGGTGTCCGCGGCCGCGCCCTCCTACGCCCCCGCGGGTCAGCACCTCATCGAGGCGACCGCCCTGCTGGGCGAGGGTTCCGCGACGGAAGCCGAGGTGCGGGCGGACCTGGAACGGATCTACGCCACCTCCACCGGCGACTGGGAGCTGATCATCCGCCACGATGTTCCCCATTCGCTTCCGGAGCAGCGCCCTCCCCTGGTGGACCGGCAATCCCAACGGGTGGGCGAACACATCTTCGTCGCCGGTGATCACCGTGACACCGCCTCCATCAACGGGGCGTTGATCTCCGGTGACCGGGCGGCGCGGGCGATCTCAGGTCTTATCCGCGCCTAGGTTCGTGTCTGATGCCAGCCGGCGCAGCGCCCACCACATCAGTGGCCGGTAGAGCACCAGGATCAGCCACGGCCCCCGGATCCGCACCCAGGCGCGGGTGCCGGTGGCCAGTTCATCCAGGCCATGATCGAGCAGCAGGTTCAGTGGACCGAAGCGGACCCGCCAGGACCAGGTTCGTGCCTGCGGGTTGACGCGCAGGATACGGAAACGCGCGGTGGCTACCCGGAGGATCTTCACGCGTCCCCGGGTGCCGGCGATGAGGGTGGGGGTCTCAGCATCGACCCCGGTCAGGTGCGGGGCCCAGGAGGTCCAGCGTTGCAGGTAGTGGTACCGCTGCCAGGCGAGATCCGGTGTCGCCGCACCCGTGGCGGTCACTGTCATCACACCCATCGTGGCTCCTCCTTAGACCGGCTCACGGTGTGTCGCAGCCACTCCCAGGCCCCGGTGGACCACAGGGCCCAGAGCACCAGCAGCGGCTGGAAAAACAGACGGATCAACCGCGCGCGGTCGGTGTCCAGACCGAACCCGTCGGTGCCTTCCACATACTGGGCGATATTGCCGGGGAAGATGAGGATGAAGAACGCTGCCGTCGCGGTACCCACGATGGGTCGCAACGACCGGGGCGCCAGGATGAGGGCTGCCCCGAGTGCGATCTCCACGACTCCGGAGGCCACCACCACGAGGTCCGGGTCCAGCGGCATCCAGCTGGGCACCTGGGCCTGGAACTCCTCACGCAGGGTGGTCAGGTGGCCGGTCCCCGCACCTGCCAGCGCCACCCCGAGCGCGATCCGGGCCAGGGTGCGGGACCAGCGGAAGGTGGGGGCTGAGGGGGTCATCGGTGTCATGGTCACCATTATGGCCGTCACTGAGGCCTTTAGGGATTGAGGATGTACCCGGGCACCCCGTCCGGCCACTGCCCGTGCTTCTCCCGGTACCGCCTGGCGTATTCCCGCACCGCGGTGGGCAGGGTGGCGAAGATGTTCTCCTCCCCGATCCTGTCGATGAACCCCGTGGGTTCCAGTTGGCGGTGGAGGTCCTGTTTCACCCGGGACAGGGCGAGCGTGATGTCGCGTTCCTCCAACCGGATGCGCAGCTCCTCGAGCATATCCACGGCCGTCAGGTCGATCTCGGTGTTGGCCTCGGCGTTGATGAGGAACCACTCCACCGGTTGGTCGGAGTCACCGACAGCCTGTTCCGCCTGCTCGAGGAAGTTCTCGGCGTTGGCGAAAAACAGCGGGGAATCATAACGGAAGACCACCAGACCCCGGACCGGAACAGCATCCGGGTAATCGTGCATGCTGTGCATGCCGGCCACCCCGGGCGCATAACCGAGAATATCAGCGTGTGGTGTGGTGATACGGCGGATGAGATCCAGCAGCGACAGGACGATGGCCACGCCGATGCCGATGAGCACGCCGAACATGACCACCGTAACGGTGGTGACCGCGGTGATGAACAGCTCGCTCGCGCGGAAACGTCCGATACGGCGGAGCTCGGCGACGTCGATAAGCCTCGTGGCGGCGAAGATGACCAGCGCGCCGAGCGCGGCATCGGGGAAGGACTCCAGGATGGGCCCGGCGAAGAGCAGCACCAGCACCACCATGAGCATGGCCACGAGGGAATACACCTGGGTTTTCGCACCGGCAGTGTCGGCGAGCACGGTGCGCGAACCGCTGGAGGACACCGGGAATCCCTGGAGGAAACCGGTGGCCACATTGGCTGTACCCAGGGCCAGTAGTTCCTGGTTGGAATCGATGACCTCTCCCCGACCGGAGGCAAACGCGCGACCGGTGAGGATGTTGTCAGAGAAACCGACGATCGCGATACCCACCGCGAAGGGCAGCAGCGCCCACAGATCCAGATCCCCCAGGTCAGGGATGCGCGGTTCCGGCAGGCCGCGGGGCACCTCGCCGATGACATCCAGGCCCAGGCGCTCCAGGTTGAAGATGGCCACCACCGCCCCGGCGAGCAGGAGCACCAGCAGCGCGGAGGGTGCCTTGGGGAACCGCCAGTAGGTGAGGAAGAGCAGGATGAGCACACTGGCGCTGAGCATCACGGTGGGCAGATGCGCCTGACCGATCTGGCCGGCGAAGGACACCACCTTGTCCCAGGTGCTCTCGCCCTCCACCTCGAGCTGGGTGATCTTGCCGAGCTGGCTGACGATCATCAGGAGCGCGATGCCGATGAGGTAGCCGATCAACACCGGGCGCGACAGCAGTGAGGTGAGGAAACCCAGCCTGGTCACAAACCCGATGAGACAGACGATGCCGACGGCGATCGCGAGGATGGCCGCGACCTCCGCGTAGCGCTCCGGACCACCGGCTGCCCCCACCAGCGCACCGACGCCGGCCGCGGTCATCAGGGCGGTGGTGGACTCCGGCCCGATCGACAGTTTCCGGGAAGTGCCCAGGAAGAAGTAGATGACCATGGGCAGGAGAATCGACCACAGTCCCACCACGGCGGGCAACCCCGCGATGACCGCATAGGCCATCACCTGGGGCACAAGGTAGGCGGCGACGGTGACACCCGCCAGCAGGTCACCGCGCAACCAGGAGCGCCGGTAGTGCACCAGTGCCGCCACCCCGGGGAGGTAACGCTCCCACACCGCCCGTTTCGCATTCATACAGCGATTTTACCCCGCCGGGTGGTGATCCCGGGGCTTAAAGACAGTGGTCAGGCTGTTCAGGCCCCCTGTTACAGGTGTGCCATCACGGGTGCGCCAGCCAACGCCACGGGCCCGGACGTTCGTGGTGAGCGTCCGGGCCCGTGGTGAAGATCGGTCCGTGTGGCAGGTGCCGGCCGGGGAGCCTAGTGCTCGACGGCCTTCTCGACGCCCACACCGGTCAGGGAGCGGACCTCCATCTCAGCGCGCTTGAGCGGGAAGTTATCCGGCTTGCCCAGGAAGGTGCCGATGATGCCCAGGAGGAAACCGGTCGGGATCGCAACGATCGCCGGGTTGGTCAGCGGGAACCATGCGAAGTCAACGTTCGGCAGCATGGAGGTTTCCGCGCCGGAGACCGCCGGGGAGAAGATGATCAGGATGACCGAGGTCAGCAGGCCACCGTAGATGGAGAACAGTGCGCCGGTGGTGTTGAAGCGCTTCCAGTACAGGGAGTACAGGATGGTCGGCAGGTTGGCGGCTGCGGCGATGCCGAAGGCGAGCGCAACCAGGAAGGCGATGTTCTGTCCCATGGCGCCGATACCCATGACGATGGCCAGGATACCGATGACGATCACGGTGATGCGGGAGACGCGGACCTGCTCCTCCTCGGTGGCCTTACCGTCACGGATGACGGAGTTGTAGATATCGTGTGCCACGGAGGCGGAGGCGGTGATGGCGAGACCGGCGACCACAGCCAGGATCGTGGCGAAGGCGACCGCGGAGATGATGGCCATGAAGATGGTGCCACCGACGCGGGAAGCCAGCAGAAGGACCGCGGAGTTGGCGCCACCCGGGGCGTTGGCGATCTGATCGGCACCGACGAGAGCGGCTGCACCGTAACCCATGACCACGGTCATGAGGAAGAACAGAGCGACGATCGCGATGGTCCAGGTCATGGAGCCACGTGCTTCCTTGGCGGTGGGCACGGTGTAGAAACGCATGAGGACGTGTGGCAGACCGGCGGTACCGAAGACCAGTGCGGCACCGAGGGAGATGAAGTCCAGCTTGGTCAGCTCGTTGGCACCGTACTTCAGGCCCGGGTTGAGGATGGCATCGCCCTTGGGGTGGTTCTGGACAGCGGCCTCGAGGACGGCGTTGAAACCACCCTTGACGGCGTAGAAGGTCAGCAGGGTGATGATGACGGAGCCACCGACGAGCAGGACAGCCTTGATCATCTGGACGTAGGTGGTGCCCTTCATGCCACCGACCAGGACGTAGACGATCATCAGGGCACCGACGATGGCGACGACGATGGCCTGTGCGGCCTTTCCATCGATACCGAGCAGCAGGGCCACGAGTCCACCGGCACCGGCCATCTGGGCAATGAGGTAGAACAGGGAGATCGCCAGGGTGGAGATGGCGGCAGCCAGACGGACCGGCTTCTGCTTCAGACGGAAGGAGAGCACATCGGCCATGGTGAAACGACCGGTGTTACGCAGTGGCTCGGCCACGAGAACGAGGGCGACGAGCAAGGCGATGAGGAAGGCCACCGAGTACAGGAAGCCGTCGTAACCGCTCAGGGCGATCGCGCCGGTCACACCGAGGAAGGCCGCGGCGGAGAGGTAGTCACCCGAGATGGCCAGGCCGTTCTGAGTGCCGGAGAAGGAGGCACCGCCGGTGTAGAAGTCGGAGCCCTTCTGGGAGGTGGTACGGGTGGCACGGACCACGACGGTCATGGTCACCACGATGAACAGGATGAAGATGGAGATGTTGAGGATCGGGTTTCCGGTGGAAACCTGCTCAGCAGCGAGGATGTGCATTTAGTTCACCTGTCCTTCGAGGTCAGCGTTGGTTGCACGGGAATCGTCCTCGATCTGGGCGCGGATGGCCGCGGTGGCCGGATCGAGCTTCTTGTCGGCGAAACGGACATATGCCCAGGTGACCAGACCAGCAGTGACGAACTGGGCCAGGCCGAGGATCATTCCGACGTTGATGGCGCCGTAGACACGGGTGGACACGAAGTCCGTCGCGTAGGTGGCGGTGATGATGTAGAAGAAGAACCACACAAGGAAGGCGATGGTCATGGGGAATGCAAACCTGCGGAACGTACTACGCAGTTCACCGAACTCCCGGGATTCACTCACTTCGAGGAATTCTTCAGGGGTTGGGGCAGAGGGATTCATAATCCACCTTAGGAAATCAGTGACGTGAGCCACGTTGTTAATAGCTTGTGTGACACTATACAAATAAAGATAGGCCGTCAATTTGATGCAGGTCACATGGGGGCAGCGATGTAAATCACCCCCTTAGCAAGGTTGTGAAGAACTCCCCTTGTGCAAATGTTGCAAATCTGAATCTATGCAAAATTCGGATTTAACGTGCGACTTTGCAGGCCGATGTATCATTTCAGGGAATTTCCAGGACATTCACATGCATTCAGGTGAATTGATTCATCTTCGGAGTTAGGGGGTGAAGTACTTTTCCCCGACACCCCCGCGACAGTAGCTGGACGATTGCACAGCCACACGCCGGGGACGGGAAGAATCCACAGCTTCAAGGCATCCCACCTGCAGGCTCAATCGCAGGGGGATGGGGTTTTCCGGGTGGGGCCGTACCTACTGCTGGAAGATGCCATCAACAGGTGCCCTCCCCACCACCCTGGCTGCTGTTTGTCTAGGGAGTTTCGGCCAGAACAGTCAGTTCCTGGGTCCGCGGGCGCCAGAATGCGGCCCGTGCGGCGGTGAGTTCCCTGAAGTGCGCGGAGGTCACCTCATCCAGGGCCCGGACATAATCGGGGACGATCTCCCGGGGCAGACACAACCCCAGGGTCAGATGGGGTGTCCAGCGACGACCACGCCCGTCAGGGTTGAGTGCACTGATCTCACGGGCGGCGTTTTCCAGTTCAACAGGGGCTTCCAACAACCAGGCGACAGTCTGTTTGCGTTTGGTGCCGAAGACCACGGTGCCCACCCGCTGGAAACGGGCGGGTATCAGTGGCGGGAGCAGTTGCGCAGCACGCTCGACAACATGGCCCGCCATATCCCTTGAAAACGTCACGGTGATGTGTGGCGTCTGCTGCTGTGGGGGAAATCCCCGTTCCTCCAGGCGCGCGAAGATCTCACGTACCTGTGCTTCCTCCCGCGGCGGAAGGTGAAACAGGATGTTGTCCGGGGATGTCATCTTCTGCCGCTCCTCACTCCTGCTCCGGCGCTGCTCCGGTGCGACTCCCGACCATGCACCATTCACCCAGTCGCGCACCATCGGGGGTCAGCACTGAACACCGCCATGGTACGTACCCCCAGCGGACGAACGGGTGTCCGGGTCCCGCGTCGATCCGCCTAGCGGGCGGGCAGGTCAACCTCCCACACGTCCCCGGGGCTGAGGGTTTTCCGGGCGGTGCCCACCCGGACCTCGATGGGCTTGGCGACGCTGGGTTCCAATTCCAACCGCACCTGATCATGGGCAATCTGAACCGAGATGGGTTGACCCCGGTAGTGCAGCTGGAAGGAGGCAGCAGGTAGTTCATCGGGCAGCTGTGGATCAAGAACAAGCAGCCCCTCCTGGATCTCCACGCCGCCGTAACACCGCAGGATCATGTCGATGGTGCCTGCCATCGCACCCATGTGGATGCCCTCCGCGGTGGAACTGCCCTTGCCATCCGACAGATCGGTATCCAGTGCCTGGTGGAAGAATGACCAGGACTTCGCCCGGTTCTTGCTGGACAGGACCCAGGCGTGAACCAGCTGACTCAGGGATGAGCCATCGCTGCTGCGTTCCAGATAGAAGTCGATGGTGCGGTCCACCGCATCATCGCTGAGTTCGTAGCCCATGTGTTCAAGGATCGCGCGGAGTTCCCCCACGGAGAACAGGTAGAACAACATGAGCAGATCAGCCTGCTTCGACAACCGGTAGTTGTTCGGGCTGTCCCCCTCGTCCTGGAGGATGAGGTCGAGACGGCCGATGTCCTCATACTTCTCCCGGTAGTGCTCCCACGGGAATTCCTTGAGGTCTTCATAGCCGGCGAACTGGCTGATCACTCCATCTGCATGGAAGTGAATGGTCAGCCGGCTGCTGATCCGGGCCATGCGACTCAGTTCATCATCACTGAGATCAAGCCGGTCCCGCAGGGCTTCAGCCTCGTGGGGGTCCAGAGCGTCGAGGATCTCCGGCACCCGGGCCAGAGTCCAGGATGCCAGGACGTTGGTGTAGGTGTTGTCGCGCAACCCCTCCCCCGGCCGCCCGGGATAGCCGTCATGGAATTCATCCGGCCCCATCACACCACTGATGCTGTAACGGTCCTCCGTGGGATCGTGTTCAGTGTTGCTGGCGAACAGACGGGCCACCTCGATCACCAGCTCGGCACCGACATCAGTGAGGAACGCCTGGTCCTGGGTGACCTGGTGGTAGTTCCACACGCTGAATGCCACGGCGAGGCCGATGTGATGCTGCTGGTGGGAATTATCCGGAATCCATTCCCCGTTCCTGGGGTTGACCAGCCGTGGCGGGGTCTCCTCCCGCCCATCGCTACCGCTCTGCCAGGGAAACAGTGCTCCCCGCAGGCCAATCTCCTTCGCGGCCGCCCGGGCCTCGTCGAGACGCCGGAATCGGTAGAGCAACAGGGCACGGGTCAACGCCGGTTGCCGGAGCGTCAACATGGGATAGACAAACAACTCATCCCAGAAGATATGGCCCCGGTACCCCTCACCGTGCAGGCCCCGGGCCGGGACACCGGCATCAAGATCCGTGGTGGCGGACGCCACGGACTGCAGGACGTGGAAGGTGTGCAGGTTCAATGACAATGAGGCCTGCCGGCCATCCTCGATGTTCACATGGAACAGTCGCCACAGCTGGGCCCACCGGCGTATGTGCTGGGCACGCAGCTCCTCATAGTTTCCCGCCCGCCGGATCCGCTTCCCCGCAGCCAGGGCTGGTGTGGACAGTGCCTCATCCCGTGAGGTGGCCACCGCAACGATCTTGTCCACCACCAGTGGACTGCCGGGGGCAACCCCGCTGGAATACTGCTGGCCTACCGACCTCGCGGTATCTGTCGGACGAACCGTGACCGCATCCGCATCCGGATTGTCCACGGTGGTCCGCGTGGCCATGGCCACCACGATGTCAGACTGCGTGGTCCGTGCCTCCAACAGGACGGTGCGTTCATCCAGATGATGACGGGTCGGTGGCCTGAGATGACGGGTTTCCAGTGCGGTGTCATCTGCCACATTGGTGTTGCGGACATCGCCGTTGATGGCGGAGAACACCTGCACGTCCCCCTCCCAGTTCTCGGCATCCACGACCACCCGCAGCGCCGCCAGTTGTGGCTGCGCCATGGACTGGAACTGCTCGGTGGTGATGCGGGTGATCCTCCCCTGCTCATCACGACGGCGCACCATCCGGCGCAGCACCCCGTGGCGCAGGTCCAGCTCCTGCCGGTAATCCAGCAGTTCATCATCCGATGGGTGCAGGACCTGACCTTCTCCACTCTCCACCCGGAGGAAGGTCCAGTCGGGGGCGTTGATCAGATGTTCGGTCTCTGCGGGGCTTCCGTCAGTGTAGTTCTCCACCCGGTTGAAGATCCCGGCCAGGTAGGTGCCGGGATAGTGGACATCGCCCGCGTGGGTCCCCGGGATGGAAGCTCGGGTGGCCCAGTAGCCGTTGCCCACCGCACAGAGGGCTTCCCGCATGCTCTCTGCCTCAGGATCAAAATCGTCGTAGGACAACAACCACGGATCAGGTCGGTCGGTTTTGCCCACATGCCAGCCGGTGTGCAGATCGATGGTGGAGACGTCGCTAAGCACCCGGTCCGCGCCGGCCTCCCACAACTCGTTGATGTCATCGGCGCGGTCCACCCCGATGACCAGCCCGAAACAACCATCATGCGCAGCTTTCACCCCAGCCGAGGAATCCTCGAGAACCGCACACTGTTCCGGTGCGGCACCGAGTTGACGGGCCGCGGCCAGGAAGGGATCGGGAGCGGGTTTACCGGCCAGGCCCTGCTCGATGATGTCATTGCCGTCCACGCGGGTGGCGAAGAGATCGGTGATCCCCGCGTTGGCAAGGATCGGTCCACTGTTACGACTCGAGGTGACCAGCGCTGCGGGGATGCCCTCCGCTTTCAACCGCTTCAGCAGCTGCAGTGTATCGGGGAAGACCTCCACACCCTGCCGGGCGAGTGCCTCGTCAAAATACCCCTGCTTCCGGGCCGCCAGCCCGTGGACGGTGAGTTTCTCTGGACCATCATCAGCATTTCCCTCGGCGATGTCGATGCCCCGTGCCCGGAGAAAGGACCGGACACCGTCCTCCCGGGTGAGCCCGTCCACGTGTGCCCGGTAATCCGTCTCCTTGTCAAACGGTGTCTGCCCGGGTGCACTGTCCCTGATGACATCATCGAATAGGGATTTCCAGGCGGTCGCGTGGATCAGCGCGGTGTTGGTGACCACCCCGTCCATATCGAAAAGGACGGCCGAAATGCCGGGCTCATGTCTACTGGAAGAATCAGGGTCAACCATGGGTACCTCCTCGGCGCACGTCTTCGCAATCGCCGTACGTGCTTGTTCGGGCTCGAATATTTCGCCGATACTACCGAAAACAAGTATGGCGGTGCCGGGAAGCTATTTGTCGCAAATCTGCAGCTGATCAGGTCCATGGTGGGGAAATATCCTCGTGGCGCTGCTTGTCGATGGGACTCACACCAGTTAGGGAGGGCAATTATAACTAACGGACGAGTTTTATGATGGTGGGGGAAAATACTCCGGGTTGGTCCAGGCGGAGATCCCCAATTCAACCGAACGCAACTCCCCCATGCTCACTGGGAGGAACTTGTCCGGCGCCGGAGGTTGCCAACGGATCTCCCCGCTTTCCGCGCCTTCGATTTTGTCCACCAGATTCTCCCCGTAGAACCAGCGGTCACTGAGAACACTGACCTCCTGGGGGTAGACATCATCAATGGTCCAGGACCACCGCTCAGGATTATCTTCATAGCAATACCCCAGGAAACCGGTGTGGGAACCAGCGAGGACATGCAGGACAAAGTGAATGAACCGGCCATCATCCCAGACCGCCACCACCGGAAAGCTGGGAAGCTTCTCCACATCTCTCTCGTAATAGGAGGTGCTTTCATCCCGGCGCCATTCCAGCCCCCGGGTAAGGGCTGCCACCAGCCTGGATAGATCCATGCGGTTTTCAGAGGGCTGGTTCACTGCGCCTCATCCTTTCCGTTTTCTCTCCTCCGTATCCGGGTAGATGCTGCGCGTCTCGGAGCGTTCGTAGGTGCGTGGCAGGTAATCACGATAGTAGATGCGTGGCAGGGTTTTCACCACGGCGAGGGTGACATAGATCGCGGTGTTGATGGCCACGAAGGCGGCCAGTGCCGCGAACCAGTCTGAAGTGAGAATGGATTCCGGGAGGAGCATGATTATTCCTTTTCCTCAGATCCGGCTGTGATGGCGTTGGGATCAGTATCGTTTTGTCCCCACTGGGCCTGTTTTGCCAGCAGGATATCGAAAACCCCCTTGAGGAACACCAGGTTCAGGAAGGTGGCGAATATCAGTTCCGGGATGAGGAGTGCCGCCACGAACCTGGCGAACCATGTTGACTTCCACACGGTCACCACACGTTCGACCATGAAGAGAAACCCCAACAGCATCCAGAACGGGTACCAGATCCATTCACCCCTGGCGAGGATCGTGAGGATGATGACCACGAAGTAGGCACCCAGGGCGACCGCCCCATAGCCGATGCCCAGCTGTTGGAACCAGTAGCGGGTGGTCTGTGGTGTCACCCCGTAGGCCCCCAGGTTTTCCAAGGCACCACGTTGCCAGCGCAGACGCTGGTGCCAGAGCTGCTTCCAGGTGGGCATGACCTCGGTGACCACCGTGCACTGCGTGGGTGAGACCATCAGTCCACCCAGTGACTTCAACGCCAATGTGAGTTCATTGTCCTCCGTCAGTGCTGCGGTGTCATAAACATCGCCTTTGCGTCCGGGGAGGAGGGTGCCCCTGGATTCTGCGACCGCACGCAGTCCCCGGGGGCGGAAAGCGGAAGCAGTACCGGTGAGGACAAAGACCCGGCCCCGCCTGCGGTGGATGTCCCGGCTATAACGGGTGTACTCATTGCGTTGGTATTGCCCCAACCACCCTTCCCCGGATTCGCCGTAGAATAACCCGCCGACCGCCATGAGCGCCCGGTCATCGGTGAAGCGTCGTCGTGCCTCGCTGAGGAACCCCTGGTCCAGGACGGTGTCGGCGTCAACAATCATGACAATGTCGTTCTCGCCGAGGCGTAGGAGGAGGTCTTTGAGGGCCTGGTTGAGCCCACCGGCCTTCTTGAAATTGTTGTTCCGGGTTTCAAAGACCTCCACACCGGCGGCCCGTGCCAGATCCGGTGTCTCATCCGTGCAGTTGTCCGCGATCACGATGATGCGTTCTGGGCCCTCATTCTGATTCTGGAGCCCCTCAATCGTCGCAGATATGCGATCCGCCTCATTATGGGCCGGGACCAGGACCGTGATCGTGACCGGTCCGTGGAAAACGCCCCGGGTCTGCTCCATGACGATTCTCGGAGCAAGCGGTAACCCTTCCGCATCGATGGAACGGCGGTAGCGATTGGTCACGGTGCGTTCCACCGTGGCTGCGATGGCCACGAATATGAAGGCGACCACAATGGCGGCGATGAGGACGCGGACCGGGGGGATGTAGTCGTCGTAAAGCACCACCCAGGTGTCGAAGAGCCGCACCTCCTGTGCCCCCGGGGAGGTCGGGTCGGACAGGGTGATGGCCAACCACAGCAGTAATCCCGCCATCGCAGCAATCCCCACCACGCCGATGCCGATAACCCTGGCTATGGGAAATCCCTTCTGTGGCATCTCTATTCTTCTTCCTCATGGTTCTTGGACGTTGTGAGATACGTAGCGATGAACTCCGCAAGCGGTACCGATCTGCCAATGTGGTAACCCTGGGCATAGGTAATACCCAGGTGTGTGACCTCCCGGAGGATATCCTCGCTTGAAACAAACTCAGCCACCGTGACCATCCCCTCATCCTGCGCCAGACACATGATGGAATGGACAATGCTGCGATCCACGCTGTTGTCCACCATGCCCTCGATAAACTCACCGGCGATCTTGAGCATGCGGAAGTCCAACTGTTTCAGGTACCGGTAGGGGTCAAATCCCGCACCGAAATCATCAAGAGCAAACACCACCCCGTGATCTGCCAGGGTGCGTTGGAATCTGCGGGCGGCCTCAACGTCCTTCAGAGGTGCGGTTTCAGTCAGCTCGAGGATGAGTGCTCCCGGCGCCACCCCGTGTTTCTCCACCTCTGCACTGATCAGAGCACAGACCTCGTCGGCACCGCAGGACTGGGCGGAGACATTCAACGACAGGCGGAAATCCGGCCGCACACGACGCAGTTCCACCAGCAACTGGATCCCCTGCCGGATCACATACATGTCCAGTTCGGGCCCCAACCCGGCGCGCTCCACCGCAGCGATGAACTCGCCAGTGGTCACCGATATTTCCGCAGGGTTAATCCTGGCAAGACCCTCCGCGAACGCGATTTCCCCGGTTGACACCTCAAGAATGGGCTGCAGCTCCAGCGTGAGCGCCCCTCTCTGCAGAATGTTCTCGATGTGGCTTCGTGTCAACTGCGACAGTGAGGATTGTTCCCCCTCACGCCCCGGGGTCAGCACCGCAAATCTGTTGCGCCCCGAGCCCTTGGCCTCGTAGAGCAGCTGATCCGCGAGGATGAACGGATCAACACCACGGCTGCGGGCTTCAGAAAACATCACAATCCCCACGCTCGCGGTCACACGGCGCAACACATCAGGTCGGCTGGCCATATTCTGCTGTACCGCCTCCACGATCCTGGCACCGGTGGCGGTGGCACCGGTGCGATCGGTGTCAGGCAGAACAATCACAAACTCGTCACCCCCCAGACGCCCCACAATGTCAGTGGAGCGGACGCACTCGCGGAGTAATCCTGCAAAATCCACCAGCAACTCATCGCCCACATGATGTCCGAGGACATCATTGACCGTTTTGAAATTATCCAGGTCGATGAGCAGCAGGGCACCATCGCTGCGTTCATTGTCACCATGGCTGTAGATCTTCCGGAACTCCACTTCAAAGCAACGACGATTCACCAGACCGGTGAGCGCATCATGATCTGCCAGGTACGAGACAAGCTCATGGAGGCGTTGACGCTCAGTGATATCCACTGCATTGACAAGCACCGGTCCGGGCGCTGTGTCCTCTCCCGTGGTGGTACGAAAAGTCAGTGCCACTCTTCTCCTGACCCCATCCACCGCATTGACATAGCGGTCGGCATGGATCAGCTCCCCCGGTTCAGCCAGGGCAGCGGTGATCTGCTCCTGGAGCTCCTTTTCCGTAATGAACTCATCCAGACGGCGTCCCTGCAGTTCCCGGGCAGGTACACCGATCAGTTCCCCGAGCGCACGGTTGGCCTGGAGGATCCGGCCGGAATCATCGAGTGTCGCCACGCCCTGTGGCGCATTTTCAAAGAGGTAACGGGCATCATCATGGGCATGCTGTAATTGACGCATGGCCCAGTATTCATCGGTGCTGTCGTGGTACAGGATCAGGGCGTGACCTGCTTCGGTTTCGCCCTGGAGATACAGCGGGGAGGCACTGACCGAATAGAAACGCCGTTCACTCCTGGAACTGTCGTCCGGGTCATCGACCAATTCCAGCAACATAGCCTCCACTGTCTCACCCCGTAGGGCTCGATTGTCCGGCCTGGTGGATTCCTCGAGTAATACCCCGTCGATCTCTTTGAGTTGACGCATCTCATAGTCTCCCTGGGAGTCCTTCACGACGAGGTTATGTGCCACATCATTAACAGGGAAAACCTTACCGGAGCGGTTGATCACCAGCAGTGCATCGGGGATCGTCGCAGCCAGGGCTTCCAGCTCCGCCACCAGAGCTGAATGCTGTTGCACCGTTGTTGACACCACAAGGGACAGCAGGACGCAGATGACAATGAACAGCTGGATCGCTGATGCCTGCGCCAGCGGGTCATTCTCTAAAACAGAAAAGGGCCCGGTGCCCACCCAGAGCACGAAAATGGTGGCGATCCCGGTAGTGAACACCCCGTGGATGACCGCCAATATAACAGGCAGTCTGGTGGCGCTCCAGTATAGGGGCAGCATGGCCAGATAGGCGATCGGGAGATTATCTCCGTAGATGAAGATGAGAAGGAGCAGCACCATCGTGGCAGTGAGCACCCCGGCGAACTCACGCCATGCTGCGACGCTGATATTTCTCACCACCGCGGAGGCAATGGCGATACCTGCCCCTGCGATGGCGATGACACCAGCCAGGTCACGGAGGATCAGGCTGAGATAGATCGTCACCGAGATGCCGTCCCCACTGAGAACGATCGCAAGCAGTGTGAATGCCTTGGACACCGGGATGACAACGAGGCTTGCGATGAGCAGGCGGTACACATGGCGTGGGAGATGAATACGGGCGATACTGGGAAACAGTCGCCCACCGCCACGGTTTTCGGGTTCAATCCAGCGGAATTTCTCAAACAGCAACACCAGGGGCCCGATGGCGGGTCCTGCGACCAGATGTGACAGCCCCACCAGAATCCAGCTGGTGAGGGAGATGTCCTGGATCAGTGACAGATACAGTGGTGGAACCAGGAATACGAAGGCGCTCACCGCGACGAAGACCCGCCACCGTTTACAGGTGACGGTCCACCACACGGCAATGCCGATTGATGGCCACACCACTGCAACGAGTGTTCCGGCATAGACCACCGACAGTGACGCCACCACAGCAACCACATAGGCGATACCGAAGAACACGTGCCGCATCCACCACCAGTTGGGTGATCTGTTGAGATCAGCTGCGGAGCCACTGCTGTCAGCAAGTAACCATCGACTTGTTGAGTTAATGAGAACACCTTTCCTTTGAAGACGCCGGAATCACTGTGTGCTCCAGTTTTGTGTTCCCCCTGGACTTTACCCACCCCTGGTTCAGATACCTGCTGTTACACCGGATCACCGGCCAGCACCGTGAATTCCCGAATCCGTGGTTTCCACAGTGCAGCCCGCACCGCGGTGAGTTCCTTGAAGTGCGGGGATGTCAGCTCGTCCAGGGCCCGGATATAGTCCGGCACCGTCTCGCGCGGCAGCCGTAAACCGACGGTGAGATGTGGAATCCACCGCCGGCCACGGCCGTCAGGATTGAGCGCGCTGAGCTCACGGGCGGTGGCCTCCAGGGCCTCATCGGTCTCCAGGAGCCAGGCCACAGTCTGTTTGCGCTTGGTGCCGAACACGACGGTCCCCACCCGATGGCAGGTCGCCGGTATCACCTCGGGCAGCAACTCGGTGGCACGCTTGACGACGCCCTCCTCCATCCTCGGGGAGAAGGTGAGCGTGATGTGCGGCGTCTGGTGCTGCACGGGGAAACCCCGCTGCGCCAACTGGGCGAAGATATCTCGAACCTGCTGTTCCTCCCGCCCAGACAGGTGCAGCAGGATGTTATCCGGCGAAGCCACGAAAGGTCTACCCCTCGAAGGCGGCCTTCATACAGCGCATGGCAGCCAGTGTCTTCGGCACACCGATGTACGGCATCAGGTGCACGAAGCACTCCGCCACCTCTTCCCTGCTCATACCGGCGACATCCACAGCGGTCTTGATGTGGCCGGTCAGCTGCGGTTCCACCCCACCCATGGCAGCCAGAGCCGCCATGTTGAGCATCTGACGGTCCCGCAGTTCAAGCCCCTCCCGCTGGTAGGTGCCACCGAACACCGCTCCGACGACCCAGTCCGAGGAACCCGGCGCGAACTCATCCAACTGCTTCTTCCAGGCGGCGGCACCTTCCGGTGACTGCGTTGCCTCAACAAACTCGTTGCCCTTGTCCATGCTCAGATCCACAGTGTTCTCCTCTGTTTTTCGCTCCACACAATTCGACTTCGATGCGCCATCGTATCAGGAAAACAGCACGTCAGGGGCGTTTAATAGTGATACCGAGCCTGTGATATGACGAGGTCATCCCCGATGATGAGATAGACCAGTCGATGCTCATCAGTGATACGACGTGACCAGGCTCCCTGAGCGCCGTATTTCAATTGTTCGGGTTTGCCAATTCCCGCAAAGGGGTCAGGCAGACATGCGTCGATAAGCGTGTTAATCCGCTTGAGGATCTTCCGATCAGCGGTCTGCCAATAGAGGTAATCCTCCCACCCCGAACGGTCCCAGACCAGACGCATGAACTACTCCCGATCGAGGTCATGCGTTTCCACGTGCCCCCCGACAGCACGCTCGTAGGAATCCAGCAGACGCCGGGCATTAGCAGGTGAGCGGAAGAGGTAGGCCGTCTCTTTCCACGCGGCGTACTCATCTGCGGGCATGAGCACTGCATTGCCTCTCCGGGAGACGATTTCCACTGCCTCGCGGTCGTTATTGATGCGTTCGATCAGTGTAAGAAGAGTCCTGCGGGCTTCACTGGCACTGATTGACATAGGTACACCTTTTAATCAAAGTTATAGCGACTTATCGTACGACTCAGTGTCACTTCACGTCAATGAAGGGACTAGGTCGTGTTACGAAAGTCGTTTTAGCCAGTACCGGATCACCGCCAGCTGAACTGCGGCCTCGAAATGCACCGCTAACTTATCAAAACGCGTGGCACACCCACGGTACTGTTTGATCCGGTTGATCCCCGTTCCACGACGTTACGACGCCGGTAGGCCACAGTGTCGAAGGCCGGGGGTCGGCCACCAGCAGACCCCCGACGCTTCCGGTTCGCGACCTGGTCCCTCGGCTGGGAGATCGTCGCCTTGATTCCTCGTGACCTGAGATACTTCCGGTTCGCGCGTGAAGAATACGCCTTATCCGCTAGCACCCGCTCGGGCCGTCGCCGCGGCCGCCCCGGCCCGGTGGACGGGACCCGGATCTTCTCCAGCACCGGCACCATCTGCGGCCCATCTCCTGCCTGACCTGGGGTGATCACCAGCGACATCACTCCACAGTCGGCATCGATCCCGACGTGGATCTTCGTTGACCAGCCACCACGAGATCGTCCAAAACCGTGATCAGCGGGCTCGGTTGGATGCCGGGTGGCACTGTCTCTCCTCGCACCATTGGCGTGGATGTGGCCCCGGGCGGTCGTGGAATCGACACTGACCTCCCAAGAGAGTTGTCCTTGCTTCTGGGCGTGGCTTAGCAATCGGGTGTGTACTTCCTGCCATACCCCGTCAGCCCGGAGGCGGACGAACAGGTCATAGACCCGCCACCAGGGCCCGTAGCGCTGAAGGGACGTCCCGCCACGGGCAACCGGTGCGGATTCTAATGAAGATGCCGTTGACCAGGGATTTTATATACCAGGTGCGGGGGCGTCCCCGCGGTGATGGGGTAGGTAGGAGTGGTGCGAGCAGGCCCCATTCGGTATTGGTGAGGTCGTGGCGGGCCGAGGGCGGTAAAGTAGGCAACGAGGGTTTCCTTGCAAGCGTTGATGATTAGACACCAATAGCGTGCGTGGGGAAACCCTCGCTTGTATTTAAGACACGCCGGGCTCACTCACCGGAATTTCGTAACACGACCTAGCCTGGGCCCGAACCCCGTGTCCACCAAACGGAGATCAGGTCCCAATCGTCAAAAAGCTCCACCAACCGTGACGGTCGATGGAGCCTTTTCCCCAAAAGTTTCAACGTGGCCCTTTGCTTGCTAACCGCACCAGACCGTCCTTGACGACGAAGTCGCTCGAGTTCGAACTAAATGTACTGCCAGACAATGCCCCCCATGCAAGAAACAGCTCCCAGCAGGCCGACCCGACGTACAACAAACTTCACCGCTGTATCCCAACGTGTCAGTTGAACCAACACATCTTCTCCAAGCGCCTTCCAAGTAGTGCCCCAACGACACCTACCCCAAGACATCCGCCGACAACCTTCTTAATCTCATCACCGACCGAGAAAGTAGTCATGGTAGGTCCTTCAGCTGCATCGTCAAGGTAGACAAGAGCTTCACCTGATTCATCAACTGCCACCGTCTCCCCGGTGTCCAGGTAGCGAAGTGCCACTGTCTCTTCAGGTACCTGGCTCCGACCAGCTTTATTGAGTCCTTCATTGATGGTTGCCAATTCGGCTTTATTGACTTCCTGGGATATGCCGGGGCCTAGTTCACTGCCGAGGGACGTAACACGTGCTTCAACTTCCGGTGAACTGTCTCCTGCGCACTTATCAAATTCCTGATCGTGGGCAGTAAGCGAACTATCAACGTGCGCCGGGGGATTCTCACCTGCATTGGCGGGAGCGGCCATGGCGATAGATCCCATGGCGGCACTTACCGATACAAGCAGAGCTAGGCACTTCTTTTTCATTATGAGGATATCTTCCTTAAGTACGGCGCAGTACTGCTCTAAAAGCACTGGTTATCAGATAGGCCGAGAGTGCCCCTATGCCAAGCGGAGCCCATTTCCATAGCGCATCATCACCTACTTCCGACGGTGCGGTGCTGTATGAAATGAATGTGATGAACGCGAAAGAAAGTAGATAAATAGCTCCTGACCAAATCAACTGAGATTTGGTCAGTCCTGACCGAGTTTTGATGTCGGGGGATCGATCCGCAGCACTTCTGTTAACCCCTAGCCACTCGGCTACCATGCCTACCTACTTTCCTTGGATATTTTGCGTGCGGATGTCTATGGACGCCGAAGAGGGACCGCAGATGCAATGACGTAGTGAAAAATCGCCGTCCTGAACCACTCAGTGGGCCTTCTGGAACGGGCGGATTAATCCTCCCTACAGGTTCCCTAGGGGAATCGCATCTGCCGTTCAACACTACATTTTATAGGAATTACCACAACATATAATTAATATTGCTATAGCTTTGATATTTTCCTGCCACCATGTCAGGGCCAGAAGACGTTGGGCACAAAGGTCAGAAGGCGTTTGCACAGATTCTGTGGGCTACGGCTGTCGCGGTGCCCGGTTATGTGGTCTTCGTGGGTTTCTTCGGGCCCGACCCCCGGATGGTAGACACGGAGGATTTAATCAGGAAGCAGATTTCAGGATAGCAGGACCGCGTTCCTCAAACACCACAGGCGCCAGATATTTACACCAGGAATGCCGGCGAGTGGTGTTATACCTGGTGCACCAGCTTCAGGACGTCCCGGCGACAGCGCAATTGATTCTCAAAGGTCTTGGAATCCTGAAGAACTTCCCGCTTCATCGCCGCGTTGAACGACTCCGCTAACGCGTTATCCGCACTGGTCCCGATTGATCCCATCGACTGTCTGATCCCCAGGTTCTTACACGTCTCCTGGAACGCGTTCGAGGTGTACACACTGCCGTGGTCTTCGTTAAAAAATCGCACCCGTAAGGCTCCCTCGCTGGCCCTTAGCCATGGTCAATGCGTCCTGGACCAGGGAGGTGCGCATATGGTCTGCGATGGAAAACCCCACCAATCTGCGTGAATAGCAATCAATGACCGTGGCCAGGTACATATTCGACCCATCTGCAATCGGCAGGTAGGTAATGTCCCCAACGTAAACCTGGTTAGGTTTGTCGGCGGTGAACTTCCGGCCCACCAAGTCAGGAAACACTGGTTTCTTTTGATCGGACACGGTGGTGGTGACCTTGCGTTTCTTGGTGTATCCGAAGAGTTTCAAGGACTTCATGACCCGGGCAACCCGCTTGTGATTCACGGGCTCATGACCCGGCTGGTCCTTGAGTTCGGCGGTGATGCGTTTTGCCCCGTAGCAGCCGCGTTCAGTGATGAACACGATCTTGACTCTGGCGCCAAGAAGTGAGTCCTTGAGCAGGCGTTTCTTCCTCAGAGGAGCAGTTCTTTTCCATTTGTAATACGAGGACCTGTTGAGTTTAAGGACCTGGCATAACCGCTTAACCGCAGTCAGGTTGTGGAGGCGTCGTCAACGAACCAGAAGCGGATCTAAAGTCTCGTCTCTTCCGCGAAATATTTAGCTGCCTCGCGCAGGATATCGCGCTCTTCCCTCAGCCGGGCGTTTTCGCGTTGTAGTTGCCGGATCTGCTCAGCTTCGGTCACTGAAGCAGAGGGGGATTTCGCAGTCGCAGGGCTGGTGGCACGGGTTTTAGTTCCATACTTTTTCACTCAGTTTGCCAGGGTGGCTCGGTTGATTCCGAGGTCGGTGGCGATGGTGTGGATTGAGACGCCTGGGGAGTTCTCGTACAGCGTGACGGCGTCGCGCTTGAACTCCTCTGTGTAGGTCTTGCTTGGCATGGTGTGGAGATTACCTTTCGGTCCCAGATTGTTGGGATGTTAGGTGTCTACCAAACGGGGGTCAGGTCCTTCTGCCGTTCGGGGAGTGCGCCAGTGTCTTTGCGCAGCGCCCGATACACGGTGGTGCGGCTCACGCCCAGGACCTTGCCGATCTGTTCCACGGTCATGTCCTTTTGCTCATAGAGTTTCCGCGCGGTGCGTAGCTTGACGCCGCTGAGCAGTGGGGGTCGGCCTCCGACTCGGCCGCGGGCCCGGTCGTGGCGGGTTTCAGCGTTGAGGGTAGACAACAGGAGCTCCTGTGGCAGCGAGATTGGATTGGTACCTTCTTCGCTACATAGGAGTTCCCTTATTGTGTGTCACCGCAACACCTTTTTAGTGACGACTTTCGTAACAGGACCTAAGCCAATGCGACCAGTTTTCTGCCCCGTTCATCCCATTGATGGCAAACAGCTCATCAGAACGAGGCTCACGCCCGCATACGTTTAAGCCTTGAGCACGTAGCGCAGGGTCTCCACCACCTGGTCGGTGGTCTGGCACCAGCCCTGCGCCTCTGCATCGACTTCCTTGAGTGGGTGGATGAGGTCGGCGTCGTGAAGCGTCACGTAGGGCTTACCCAGCGCGGCGCAGTACCCAGCGTCGAAGGCGGCGTTCCACTGCTTGTACTTATCGCCGAAGCGCACCACCACGAAATCGGCCTTCTCGATGAGGGTCCGGGTGCGGATGGCATTGACCTTGGCGGACTGGTGGTCCCGCCAGAAATCGCTGGGGGTCTCGCCGAGGTGGTCACCTGCGGCATCACTGGCCGGGTGGTCGGTCACCGGCGCGGTGAAGACCACGTCCAGGCCGGCAGCCTCGGCCCCACGCTGGATCTCCTCACGCCAATCGGTATGGATCTCGCCGGAGAGATAAACATTGAAACTCATGGTTAGAAGCTCCTTTGTCAGGTGTGGACAAACCTTATCCTTGTCCACCATCTCATAAGCGCATACCAGTATCCAGGGAGCAATAACCGTTAGCGGCGCTACGCACACCGCCACTAACCACCTACCTCCTCCTCAGACGAAGCCAGATGGCCCCACATGCCACGATGCCGGGGATCACATTAAAAACCCGCGCTTTCACCAAACAGGGAAAGCGCGGGAGACGGCTGCCAGACCCTAAATTCGGGCCGCTGCAGGCAACAAATTAAACGTTGAACTTGAACTCCACCACGTCGCCGTCGGCCATGACGTAGTCCTTGCCTTCCTGGCGGACCTTGCCCTGGGCCTTGGCCTCGGCCATGGAACCGGCGGCCTCCAGGTCGGCGAAGGAGACGATCTCGGCCTTGATGAAGCCGCGTTCGAAGTCGGTGTGGATGACACCTGCTGCCTGGGGGGCGGTATCACCCTTGCGGATGGTCCAGGCGCGGGTTTCCTTGGGGCCTGCGGTGAGGTAGGTCTGCAGGCCGAGGGTCTCGAAGCCGGCGCGGGCCAGGGAGTGCAGGCCGGGTTCGGTCTGGCCGACGGATTCGAGCAGCTCGGCTGCCTCCTCCTCGTCCAGTTCGAGCAGTTCGGTCTCGGTCTGGGCATCCAGGAACACGCAGTCGGCCGGTGCGACGAGCGCGCGGAGTTCGTCCTTCTTGGCCTCGTCAGTCAGCACCTCCTCATCGGAGTTGAAGACATAGAGGAAGGGCTTGGCGGTCATGAGGTGCAGGTCGCGGATGAGGGCCAGATCAACCTCACCGTTCTTCGCGGCGGAGAACAGCGTGCGGTCATCCTCCAGGACGGCCTGCGCCTTCTTCACCTCATCGAGGGTCTCCACCAGAGACTTGTCCTTGCGGGAGTCCTTCTCCAGGCGTGGGATGGCCTTTTCGATGGTCTGCAGGTCCGCCAGGATCAGCTCGGTGTTGATCACGGAGATGTCATTGGCCGGGTCGACGCGGCCGTCGACGTGTATGACGTTGTCATCGCTGAAGGCGCGGACCACCTGGCAGATGGCGTCCGCCTCACGGATATTGGCCAGGAAGGCGTTGCCCATGCCCTCCCCCTCGGAGGCACCCTTGACGATGCCGGCGATGTCCACGAAGGACACGGTGGCGGGCAGGATGCGCTCGGAGCCGAAGATCTCCGCCAGGCGGGGCAGACGGTCATCGGGGAGTTCAACCAGGCCGATGTTCGGTTCGATGGTGGCGAACGGGTAGTTCGCCGCCAGCACATCGTTACGGGTCAGGGCATTAAAGAGGGTGGACTTGCCAACATTGGGCAGGCCGACAATTCCAAGAGTAAGGCTCACGGGCAGTCATCCTATCAAGTGTTGTGCCCACCCAGGTAGAGAGCCTCGGCGTTGCCGTGGAAAACCGCCTCAATCTGTTCGGCACCCACCGCCTCGGCGATGAGTTCGAGGTCGGTGTCGGCAAAGGGCCGACGGGCGCGTGTCGACGGCAGATCCGTTCCCACCATCAATGCCCCGGGGTTGACACTCACGATGGCCTGTATCGCCTCCACCGGATCCAGATCCACCCGTCCGAATCCGGTGGCCTTCACCATGACCCCCTCTTCCACCAGATCGAGCAGCACCGGCAGATTCTCCGACCGCATCCCCAGGTGGTCGATACTCACCGCCGGGAGGTCACGCACCACCCCCGCCACCGACCCCAGGTCAGTGACATAGAGTTCCGTGTGCCACCCGGCCACTTCGTGAACCCGGCGCGCCAGACGGTCCAGGTCCTCCACCCCTGCTGAACCTCCCCGGGCCAGGTTGAAGCGAACCGCACGCACACCCGCTGCATTGAGTTCAAGGATCCGCTCGTCCGGGGTGTCGGCCGGTATCTGGGTGACGCCGACGAAACCGGGGCCCAGGCGTCGTAAAGCATCGAGCAGGTAGCCCTGGTCGAAGGCCTGGAAAGACCCTGAAACCACCGCACCGCCGACCACATTCAGGCCTGCCACCCGGGTGCGGTACTCCCCCACGGTGAAGGCCGGCGGGAGATAGTCAGTGTTCTCCACCAGAGGGAAATCCGGGTCAATGATGTGGAGGTGGGAATCAAACAGCGCGGTGTCCATACATGGGACCACCTTTCCGAATGGGTGGGGTTATGTGCCGTGCCAGAAGATCAATCTGTAGTCCAGGTCACCTTCCTATGGTAATTTCATCGCACATCCGTTCATCGGTTTCACGGCATGCCACACCTACCCCCGTGGTGCTGCCCGGCGACCACCTCCCCTTTGTTACTCCTTAACTCATGGAGCGTCAACGATGTCTTCGCCATCCCAACAGGCTGTTCAGCCTTCCCAAGGCGGCCCCCAGCGCCGCGAGGTTTTCTCTTCCCGCTATGTCTTCATGCTCGCGGCCATCGGTTCCGCCGTCGGACTGGGCAACATCTGGCGATTTCCCTACATTGCCTACGACAATGGCGGTGGTGCCTTCCTGATCCCCTACATCATCGCCCTGCTGACCGCCGGTATCCCACTGTTGTTCCTCGATTTTGCCCTCGGTCACCGCTACCGCGGCAGCGCGCCACTCACATTCCGACGGTTCAAGAAACGTACCGAGTCCCTCGGCTGGGTCCAGGTGGGCATCGCCTTCTTCATCACCATCTACTATGCCGTCATCATCGCCTGGGCCGGGTTGTATGCCATCAAATCCCTCACCCAGGCCTGGGGTGATGACCCGGATGCCTACTTCTTCAGTGACTTCCTGCAGTTCGATGCGGAATCGACCTTCTCACTGGATATCGTCCCGCAGATCGCGCTCACCCTCTTTGTCGTCTGGCTGCTGGCCATCATTGTGCTGGCAATCGGAGTGGACAAGGGCATCGGCAAGGTCTCGATGATCTTCATGCCGATCCTGGTGATCATCTTCCTGATCGTCTGTGTCCGTGCAGTGTTCCTGCCGGGCGCGGAAGTCGGCCTGGATGCGCTGTTCACCCCCGACTGGAGTGCACTGACCAACCCGACGGTGTGGGTCGCCGCCTATGGGCAGATCTTCTTCTCCCTGTCCGTTGGCTTCGGCATCATGCTCACCTACTCCTCCTACCTGAAGCCACGCACCAACCTGACCGGCACCGGTCTGGTCACGGGTTTCGCCAACTCCTCCTTCGAGGTGCTCGCGGGCATCGGTGTCTTCGCGGCACTCGGTTTCATGGCTGTTCAGTCCAATGTGGCAGTCGATGAGGTGGCCACCTCCGGCATCGGTCTGGCGTTTGTGGCCTTCCCTGCCATCATCAACCAGATGCCCCTGGGCGGGTTGTTCGGGTTCCTGTTCTTCGCCTCCCTCTTCATCGCAGGTTTCACCTCACTGTTCTCATTGCTGGAGGTGGTGGTCTCCGCGGTCAAGGACAAGTTCGCTCTGCAGCGCAAGACCGCAGCCATCGGCGTCGGTGTGGTCATGGCCATCCTGTCACTGACGCTGTTCTCCACGACCTCGGGTTTGGCGACCCTGGACATCATGGACAAGTTCACCAACAACGTCGGTATCGTGGCCATCGCACTGATCGTGGTGATTGTGGTCGACTGGGTGTTGCGTCGCATCGATGAATTCTCAATGCACCTGAACTCGGTGTCCTCCTTCCGGGTCAACACCGTCTGGCGCATCTGCGTGGTCAACATCACCACCCTGGTCCTGGGTTTCACCCTCATCCAGGAACTGATCACCCTCTCCCAGGAGCCATACGGTGGTTATTCGGAGCTGCAGGTGGCGCTGTTCGGCTGGGCGGTTCTCGGCATCATCATCGTCGTGGCCGTCGTCGCCCCGATGATCCCGTGGCCGGGCAATGTCAGTCTCGATGGTCCCCCCGGTTCGGATTTCGGTGTCCTACCCGAATTCAGACGGGCCTACCACCGTCCACGTCGTTGGGACTCGGATGCTGAGTTCACACCTTTCGACGCCACCGAGAACGCTCTGGCGGTCCCGGTGATCACCAACACCACCCCGGAGGGAAGGACAACACCATGAGCACCACAGCCATCATCATGATGATCCTGTTCATCGTCGTCATCTGGGGCGGGCTGATTATCAGCGCAATCGCCCTGCGTAAGGAACCCGATGAGCGCACCGGTGCCTTCGGCACCTCTCCCCATGCCACGGACACCGTTCTGATCGGGCAGGAGCTGGGCCGGGCTTCCTCCCAGTAGGTAACGCGGGGGTGTCTTGTGCCCCGAACCGTGTTTCGGGGCAGAATGGGAAACCGTGGCAAGGACGGAAGATTTCCCAGAACGACTCGACGCCCTTGTGGGCGATAACATGGATGACCTGAAGGATTCCCCTGCGGACTCCACAGGGGACGTCGACTACCCCGCCCGCATCGACCGGTCAGTGGTGATCGGGGACAGTGTGCGGCGGGTGTCTGTGTGGAGCCTGCGCATCCTGTTCATCACCGTGGCCGCGTACGTCGGCTGGCTGATCCTGGGCCAGCTGTGGCGTGGGGTGCTGCCGGTGATCCTCGCACTGATCGTGTGCACGGTGCTCTCCACCCCGAACATGTGGCTGCGCAAACTGAAATTCCCGCCGGCCCTGGCCGCAGCGACCACCATCATCATCTTCTTCGCCGCCATCGCAGGCGTGTTCTGGCTGATTGCCCCGAGCATCGCCCGGCAGTCCCAGACCCTCTATTACCAGGTCTTCGACGGCATCCTCAGCGTGCAGTTGTGGTTGCAGGGTGATCCCTTCAACCTGGATGCCAATGACGTGGACAACTTCTTCAACGAGGTCGTCGGGTGGCTGCAGAACCAGGCGGGCACGATCGCCGGGGAGATCTTCTCCGGCCTGGGTATGGCCACCAGCGTGATCATCACCCTCGGTGTGGTGCTCGTGCTCACCTTCTTCTTCCTCAAGGACGGCGACAGGTTCCTGTCCTGGGGCCGTCAGGCCGTGGGCGAAACCTCCGGCTGGCACCTGACCGAACTGCTGACCCGGGCGTGGAACACGCTGGCCGGGTTCATCCGGGCACAGGCGATCGTGTCTGCGGTGGATGCCGTCTTCATCGGCATCGGCCTGGTCATCGTCGGCGTGCCCATGGCCTTCGCGCTGTCGGTGATCACGTTCGTCGCCGGATTCATCCCCATCATCGGTGCCTTCACCGCCGGTGCACTGGCGGTCATCGTGGCCCTGGTCTCCCTCGGGTTCACCGAGGCAGTGATCGTCCTGATCATCGTGGTGGCCGTCCAGCAGCTGGAGGGCAACATCCTCTCCCCCATTCTGCAGTCCAAGGCGATGAACCTGCATCCGGTGATCGTGCTGTTGTCCGTGACGGTGGGTGGCACGCTGTTCGGCATCATCGGTGCGTTCCTGGCGGTGCCGGTCGCCGCGATGATCGCGGTGGCGTTCCGCTATTTCCAGGAGGTCATCTCCGTCCAGGCCGGTGAGAAGAACTACCGTGACCTCACCTACGCCACCCCCTACGGGCGTCTGGCCGGGCGCAGTATCACCGAGCGTGGCGTGCAGCTGCGCCGGGATTATTACCGCAATGCGCTGCCCGATCAGAAGCCCGTGGACCCGGTGGCAGAACCCGATGATCTGGCCGCCGTGCTGGTGGAGGAACCGACCACGGACATCAACGAGCTCCGCCGCGCCATGTTGAAAAAACGCCTGTCCCAGGGCAGGAAGCTCACCGCCCAGGCGCTCGACCTGATGCGTCGCCGGAAGTAGGCGCGCGGGTCACCGTCGTGCTTGTCGACGCCCCACACCCCCGCCCCGGATCACCCACACCGGGTGGTGCACTCCTGTTTCCAGCGTCAAGACCGGTAGAGTAATCACTCGTGTCACATGGATCAGCAGCGCCGAGGAGAAGATCAAGACCGGACCAGCAGACACCCTTCGTGGGTCTGCCGACGTGGTCCGGTCCCGCCGTGGTTCTGGCGTCGCTGGTCTCAGGACTGCTGGTGAGTCTGCTGTTCGGCACCATCGGCCTGCCCTACCAGCTGTTCTTCATCATCTGCAGCCTGGCCATCACCCTGCTGATCGAGGCCCGGGGTCTGTTTATCACCGTGGCCTCCATGCCGTTGTTGTTCGGCATCATGACCCCGCTGACCTCCTGGCTGGTGTCCCAGCAGGGCATCTCCGGTGGGCAGGGTCTGTCCACCACGGCGATCCTCACCGCCATCTATCCCCTGGCCGAGATGTTCCCCACCCTGATCATGGTGACCATCCTGGCCACGATCATCGGTGTGGTCCGGATCAAACTCCTGCGCCGCAATCAGCAGCACCTGCAGGTGACCGGTGAGCAGACCCGCAGGGCCCAGCGCGAGGCCGACCGCACCAATGCCACCGAGGCCAGCCGGGCGCGGGCACAGGCCTCCAGGGCCCGGTCCCGCAGGTCCTCCGGTGACCCGGAGCTGACCAGCCACCAGGTCACCGTGGATGAGCTGATCCGCCGCAACCAGGAGCGGCGTCGTGAGCTATCCCGACCTGTGGAGCAGATCCAGCGGGAGGTGCCACGGGCGGGGCAGGTGGAGCGTCGACCAGCTCCCCCACCCGTCCCACCACGCCGGCGCCCGTCGCTGGATGACGACCTGTACAACTAGACGAAGAGCCCGGGGGATCACCCCGGGCTCTTGTCAGCTTCGACCGTCTAGCGTGCCGTTCGCAGCACGCGCGGCAGGGCGAAGACGATCTTCTCGGCAGCCGAGGTGACCTCCTCCACGTCATCGAAGCCGTAGCCCTCCAGGCGCTCCAGGACACCGGTGACCAGGATCTCCGGGACGGACGCGCCGGAGGAGATACCGATGGTCTCCACGCCGTCCAACCAGGCCTCATCGATCTGGTGGGCGTAATCAACCAGGTAGGCATTCGTCGCGCCGGCCTGCAGGGCGACCTCGACCAGACGCACCGAGTTCGACGAGTTGGTGGAACCGACCACGATCATCAGATCGCAGCGCTCGGCGATGGCCTTGACCGCCACCTGACGGTTCTGGGTGGCATAACAGATGTCATCGGACGGCGGGTCCTGCAGCTGTGGGTAGACCTTCTTCAGCTCACGGACGATCTCCATGGTCTCATCCACCGACAGGGTGGTCTGGGACAGCCAGATGAGGTTCGGCTCATCGGCGAGGAACGCCGGCAGTCCGGGGATGCTCTCCAGGCCGTCGACCAGGTGGGTGCGGTCCAGGGAGTGACCCATGGTGCCCTCCACCTCCTCATGGCCCTCGTGGCCGATGAAGAGGATGTGGAAACCCTGCTTGTCAAAACGCTTGACCTCATTGTGCACCTTGGTCACCAGCGGGCAGGCGGCGTCAATGGACTGCAGGTTCTTGGCTGCTGCCTCCTCCTTGACGGCGGGGCTGACACCGTGGGCGGAGAACACCATGTGGGCACCCTCGGGAGCCTCGGAGGCCTCATCGACGAAGATAACACCCTTGTCGGCGAGGGTGTCCACCACATAACGGTTGTGCACAATCTCCTTGCGCACATAGATCGGGGCACCGTATTCCTCGAGTGCACGTTCCACGGTTTCCACCGCGCGGTCAACACCGGCGCAGTAGCCGCGTGGGGCGGCAAGCAGGATCTTCTTACCGGTTTCAGGGCTGGGGCTGGATACAGATGAGCTCATGGCTCCCAGCGTATCCAACCTTTGGCCAAACACCTAGACTAGGAACCCATACCTCCCCGCTGGTGATGCTTTCAGCGGGGAAACTCACCACAGGCCGATGGAATAAGGAGGGTCACACACCCGTGCCGTCTGCAAAATCAACCCCGGACACGCCCTGGCCGGTTCGTGATGTCAACAATCAGGTGAAGAACTGGATCGAGCGTCTCGGCCACCTGTGGGTGGAGGGACAACTCGCCCAGATCAACGTCAAACCGAACTGGAAGCTGTCCTACCTCACCCTGCGGGACGTGGAGCAGGAGGTCTCGGTGCAGTTGACCTGCCCCACCGAGATCATCCGCAACCGCCCCACCCCGCTGAAAGACGGCGACCGGGTCATCGTCTACGGCAAGCCCGCCTTCTACGCGGGGCGTGGTTCCTTCTCACTGTGGGTCACCGACATCCGCCCGGTGGGCATCGGCCAGCTGCTCGCCCGCATCGAGGAGCTGCGCAAACAACTCGCCGCCGAGGGCCTGTTCGACCCGGCGCGTAAGAAACGCCTGCCGTTCCTGCCGAAGTGCGTCGGTCTGATCACCGGGCGTGGTTCGGCCGCGGAACGTGATGTGCTCAGTGTGGCCCGTGACCGGTGGCCCGAAGTGCAGTTCAAGGTGATCAACACCGCCGTCCAGGGTGCCTCTGCGGTTCCGGAGATCACCGCCGCCCTGGGTGAGCTCGATCAGGATCCGGGTGTGGATGTCATCATCATCGCCCGTGGTGGTGGTTCGGTGGAGGATCTGCTGCCGTTTTCCGAGGAGGCACTGCAGCGGGCGGTGGCCGCGGCGCGGACACCGGTGGTCTCGGCGATCGGGCACGAACCGGACACCCCGATCCTGGACAATGTGGCCGATCTGCGGGCCGCCACCCCGACCGATGCGGCCAAGCGTGTGGTGCCGGATGTCAATGAGGAACGTCTGCTCATCCGCCAGCTGCGCGACCGCGGAGCCGCGGCGCTGCGTGGCTGGGTGGCGAGGGAACAGCAGGCACTGGCCTCCATCCGCACCCGGCCGGTGCTGGCAGATCCGATGACCCCGATTGTGCGCCGACGCGAGGAGATTGAGCGCGCGGTGGCGCTGTTGCGTCGCGACGTCAACCACATGCTCAGAACCGAGCAGTCCCTGGTGGCCTCACTGCGTGCGCAGGTGTCCGCCCTGGGTCCATCTGCGACTCTGGCCCGCGGTTATTCCGTGGTGCAGGTGGTTCCCCGCGACGGCACCCCACCCGAGGTGGTCACCACCATTGAGCAGGCCCCACCGGGCAGCCAATTGCGTATCCGTGTGGCAGACGGTGCCATCACCGCTGCGGCCATGAACACCCAGAAATCCGATTAACCCCTGAAACACAAGGAGAAACACCACTATGACCAACCCCGATGTCATCGGATCCGGTGCCGGAAACTACGAGTTTGAGCCCGTTGAATCCCTGTCCTATGAGCAGGCGCGTGATGAGCTGGTGGAGATCGTCAAGATCCTGGAGCTCGGACAGATGGGTCTGGATGAATCCCTGCGGTACTGGGAACGCGGTGAGTCACTGGCACGCCGCTGCGAGGAACACCTCGCCGGCGCCTCCAGGCGGGTGGAACAGGCACTGGGCAACGCCGGTAACCAGGGCAATCAGGGCAACCAGCAGGCCTGAGCCCCTCGTCTCACGGTGACCTCGGGGGCGGGTGGGCGTCGATGGGCGTAACCTACGGTGAGGTGAGCGGATCCGCGTCGATGGCCGCGGAGAGCAGCTCGTTGAATTCCTCATCGGTCGCGGCACCGGAGACGAGGATGCGGGCATCGCCCAGATCCAGCACCCGGAGATCACGGACCTCCTTCTCACGTGAGGTGTAGATCTCCACGGTGCGGCCCTGCAGATCATAGGACTCCGAGAAATCACGCCACCGGCCGTCATATCCCTCCACGGCATCCTGGACGGTCTCGCCGGTCTGGGTCAGCTGGAGGAAACCGGAATCGGTGGTGACATAACCGATCACGGGGGCGGGGGTGTCATCGACGACAGCCCGACGCGCCGAGTTGGTCACCCATCCTTCAGGGGTCACCGGTTCACGGACAGCGAAGTCCATGCCACGGGCCTCCATGGAGATGAATGTGGAGGCATCGATCTCCGGGACCTGACCCTGTTCCGGGGCGCCCGGGTTGTATGTGCACATGCCGGTGAAACCCACCGCACCCACCATCACGATGCCGGTGACGATGAGGGACAACACGATGTCCCTGCTTCCCTGAAAGATTCTCGGTCGATTGTCAGCCACCCGCATAGTATGGCACGAAAAATACCCTCCTCCCTCTTTCGGGTGCGGTAAAACCAAACACGTACACAAAAAGGTGCAAGAATAGGGGAAGTCACGGGTCAACCCCAGCGTGGGCGGGATCCGTGCCCACAATAGAGGCGTACCCACCCCGGGATGAGATCACCGGCATATCCCACGCCTGTGTCACATCCGGGACAGGGTTGTTCACTCCGCTATCGTCGCTATCGTCAAAAGATCTTCACTGTTTTCCACCGGCTTCAGGAGGCCCCCCACTATGAACGCACATCACCCCGAGCAACCGGATCGTAACCTGGCCATGGAACTGGTCCGTGTTACGGAGGCCGCAGCACTGGCAGCCGGACGCTGGGTTGGCCGTGGCATGAAGAACGAGGGCGACGGCGCCGCTGTGGATGCCATGCGTCAGCTCATCAACTCGGTCAGCATGAAGGGTGTCATCGTCATCGGTGAGGGGGAGAAGGACGAAGCCCCGATGCTCTACAACGGTGAAGAGGTGGGTACCGGTTTCGGCCCCGAGGTCGACATCGCGGTTGACCCGGTCGACGGCACCACCCTGATGGCCGAGGGTCGCCCGAACGCGATCACCGTCCTGGCCGCCGCAGAGCGTGGATCCATGTACGATCCCTCTGCGGTGTTCTACATGAAGAAGCTGGCTGTGGGCCCGGAGGCTGCCGGCAAGGTCGATATTGAGGCACCCGTCGCCCACAACATCAACGCCGTGGCCAAGGCCAAGGGCATCAGCGCCTCCGATGTCACCGTCGTGGTCCTCGACCGCCCACGCCACATCGAGCTCATCGCCGACATCCGTCGCGCCGGTGCCAAGGTCCGTCTCATCTCCGACGGCGACGTTGCCGGTGCCGTGGCAGCCGCCCAGGACACCAACTCCGTGGACATGATGCTGGGCACCGGTGGCACCCCCGAGGGCATCATCACCGCCTGCGCCATGAAGTGCATGGGTGGCGAGATCCAGGGCATCCTCGCACCGATGAACGACTTCGAGCGTCGCAAGGCACTTGACGCAGGCCTGGAGCTGGACCGCGTCCTGCACACCAACGACCTGGTCACCTCCGACAACTGCTACTTCGTGGCCACCGGTCTGACCAACGGCGACATGCTCCGCGGCGTGTCCTACCGCGCCAACGGCGCGACCACCCGTTCCCTGGTCATGCGTTCCAAGTCCGGCACCATCCGCCACATCGAGTCCGTGCACCAGCTGGCCAAGCTGCAGGAGTACTCCGTCATCGACTACACCGTGGCACCCTAACCGGAGCCCCACCCCGGGTAAACGCCTACCCGGCTGATGCCTGACGACGGTCCCGGCCCCTTGATGGGTGTCCGGGTTGCACCGTCTGGCTGATTAACCAGTCCCCAGTTCATTGTGGGGGCTGGTTTTTTCATGCCTTTTTGTCCTGTCCGCAGGAGCGTGCCGGGATGCGCAGCGGGTCGTTCGCTCACCGAATACAAAACGTGATCTGTCGACTTTAGGGGCGCGATGGGGGAATTCAGCAGCTCAGGAGCTTATTCTTTTACCCCCGAAATATTATGAACTTTGACGATCAGAAGGTGGCGGAAGTGGTGGGGTCCCTATCGCGAAAGGGTCCAGATACCGCCGAAGAGTCGGTCAATTTCAGACATCAGAGGAAATCCCATCGGAACCTATCCGTGAAACATGCAGATCACACAGGATTGATAGGTTTATCAGAAATTCACTGAGCATGCTCTTTAACAAATCAAATCAAAAACACCAGGCCCTCCCCCTTCATGGAGATGGGGGTAACAAAGTATGCAAAAGAGTGAACCAAACCACTTGCGTGAACCGTGTCACAATTCCAAACTGTCGACAACTACTGATTTCGGTTCACTTACCCAAAGGGGAAATACCATGCTTTCTGGTTCCAAGTCGGCTGCCCGTCGCGGTCGTTTCAACCGTGGTTTCCTGTCCACCGCGGCCGTGCTCTCCGTATCCGCGCTGACCCTGACCGCCTGTGGAGGCGGCGGACTCAATGAGGGTGGCCAGGCTGCCGAGGGGTCACCGGCCGCAGGCGAGAGCATCGTGGTCAAGGCGAATCCGCCCTACGGCCCCGACCACATGATGAGCACCGCGATGACCCAGTTCGGTGACGTGGTCACCGAGGACTCCAACGGAGAGCTGACCTTCGAGCACTTCTACGCCGATTCCCTGGTCAAGCAGCCCGAGGTGGCCACCAGCCTCACCGGTGGTGTCATCGATCTGGGTTACCTGGGCATGGCCTACACCCCGGCCTCGTTCCCCATTGATGCGTGGGCATCCCAGATGGGTTACGGCAGCGATGAACGACCGGTCATCGGTCTGCTCGCCAATGCGGCCGCTCTGATCGAGTGGTCCTACAACCACCCGGAGATCTCGGAGGAGCTGGAGAGCCAGGGCATCTATCCCCTGCTCCGCCGTTTCCAGAACCACGACAACTACCAGTTACTGTGCAAGGATCCCGTGGAGTCGCTCGCTGATGCGCAGGGCAAACGCGTCCGTGTTGGTGGTGAGCTCTACTCCAATGCCGTCACCGCACTGGGTATGACCCCGGTGACCCTGTCGGGCGCCGAAATCTACGAGGGCTTCGAGCGTGGCGTGGTTGACTGCTTCGTCGGTGGCGAACCGGATATGACCGGCCTGGGCCTGTGGGAGATCGGTAAGAACTTCACCAAGGTCGACTTCCCCGGTTGGAGCTCCATCTCCCTGGCCTCCTCCAATGACTTCATGGAATCCCTCACCCCGGAGCAGAAGGCCGCGTTCGATGACAACCGCGCGGAATTCCTCAACATCTACTACACCGGCTACTTCGATGAGCAGAAGCGTTTCCACCAGGAGCAGGACTCCATGTCCCTGAACTACATCACTCCCGAGGCGGATCTGCAACAGGCACTGGACGCCCACTTCGAGGGTGTCCGCCAGAACATGATCGACAACCCACCGGCTGTTGTCTCCGACTCGGAGGCCGCGGTCACCGAATACGAGCAGCTGCGCGAGAAGTGGGTCGGCATCCTCGAGGAGCTGGGTTACGACGGCGGTTACGCCAACCACCAGGAATGGGCCACCGACCTGGGTGAAGAGTCCGTGGATCTCCAGCCGTGGGCCGACAGGCTCAACGAAGAGATCTTCAACGAGCTCCCGTAACGCCCTGACCACACAACACCAGCACTCACTGTTGCACTCACTGCGTAAGGATTGACATGAGTACCACCCACACCATTCAGACGGAGAGGTCCAACGGACTGATCCGTGGCATCGATCTCGCGGTCACAGTCCTGATCCGGCTCTCCATCTTCCTGGGCGCGGCGGCTGCCCTGGGCATGGTGATCAACGTGTTCCTGGACGTGGGCATGCGGTTCGGCATGAACACCCCGATCCAGGGCACCAACCAGTTCGTCTCCTACTGGTGGATGCTCCCCCTGGTGTTCTTTGGACTGGCCGCCGCCCAGCACTACGGTGAACACACCGATCTGCCCATCGTCTATGAGCGGTTGGACTCCCGTGGGCAGCAGATCATGGCCATCGTCGCATTGTGCTTCACCGGACTCTTCGTTGTCTTCATCGGCTGGGCCGGCCTGGGCAACGCCCTGGAGCAGATGGCCGTCGGTGAATACGACTCCTCCACCGGTGTGACCGTGTGGCCTCCCCGGTTCGCCATTCCCCTGGCCTGCCTGGCCTTCCTCCTGGTGATCATCGCCAACATCCTCAAACTCATCATCAACAGGGATGCGGTGCTCGCCGCTGAACAGCAGGCCCTCGGCGAGGAGGCCGATGTCCTGGCCGATCTCGAGGAGCAGAACATCATGGTGTCCTCCGACGCCGACACCTCACGCGCACCCGAAAGGACCGTGACCCCAGGACCGCAACAGTGCCGTCCGTGGATACCTCACCCCGCACGCAGACCACTTCCCCCGCATCCACCACCCGAACCGGCCGGCCCAGGGCACCCGGTGGGCCAGGGTTGCGTCGCAAAGCAGGCAGGCCCACCGCCATCACGCTGACCATCATGGCGGCGATCCTCATCGGCGAGATCGGGCTGATCTTCTCCGGTGCCCTGACCACCAAACTGCAGGTGGCGCTGGTCTGCCTCGTCCTGCTGCTCACCCTCATGGCGTGGCGTGTGCCGATCGCGGTGGCCATGGGTGTCGCCGGGCTGCTGGGTATCTGGCGCATCAGTGGCACCTCCGTGGTGGAGCGCAGCCTGGTGGATCTGCCGGCCGCCAATGCCGCCAGCTGGTCCCTCTCGGTCATCCCGATGTTCATCTTCATGGGTCTGCTGTTGTGGAAGAGTGGGGCCACCACCCGCATCTTCGACGCCGCCCGGGCCTGGTTGAACTGGCTGCCCGGTGGCCTGGCCGTCACCACGAACATGGCCGGTGCGGGGCTTGCCGCGGCCAGTGGTTCCACCATCGGCATCGCCTACGCGATCAGCCGCATCGGCATCCCCGAGATGCTCAAATCAGGCTACGACAGGCGCCTGGCCCTCGGTTCCGTGATCATGGCGGGTCTGCCGGGGCAGCTCATCCCACCGAGTCTGCTGCTGGTGGTCTACGCCGGCATCGCCAACCTCCCGGTCGGTCCCCAGCTGCTCGCCGGTGTGGTCCCCGGCATCCTCCTGGCCACGGTGGTCAATGTGGCGATCATCATCCTGGCGCTCATCTTCCCGTCCATCGCCGGTGAGAAGCTGCCGTCGGTGGGCTGGCGCGCCCGGTGGGCATCCCTCGGCCAGGTCTGGCCGCTGCCCATCCTGGTCACCATCATCCTGGGTGGCATGTACGGCGGGTTCTTCACCGCCACCGAGGCCGCCGCCATCGGATGCATCGGTGCCATGCTCATCACCCTGTTCTACAAGGGCCGTGAGTTCCTGCCCACCATCGGCAGCGCACTGGCCGGTACCGTCTACGCCACCGGTGGTGTGTTCTTCCTGCTCATCGGTGCGGCGTTCATCACCCGCATGCTCGCCCTGAGCGGTGTCCCGTTCCTGTTCACGGAGTGGATCGACACGATGGGTCTGACCTCCATGCAGTTCGTGCTGGCGGCCCTGATCATCATGATCATCCTGGGTATGTTCATGGACCCGATCTCCCTGATGCTGCTGAGCGTCCCGGTGATGCTGCCCACCCTGAATGCGCTCGATGTGGATCTGGTCTGGTTCGGTGTCCTGACCGTGCTGGCCGCCGAGATCGGCATGCTGACCCCGCCGGTGGGTGTGTTGGTCTTCCTGGTGCACAAGATCTCGCAGAACCCGGATGTGAACCTGGGTCAGCGGATCACACTGGGCAATGTGTTCACCGCCGCCCTGCTGGGCGTCCCGCTCGCGCTGCTGGTCATCGGTTTGATCATGCTCTTCCCGGAGCTGGCGACCTGGCTGGTCACCAGCGGCAACGCGGCAGTCTGACCGGAGCTTGTCGACGACCAACCTGCGAGGAATCCGACCTGCCATGGTCGGGTTCCTCTCTTTTTCACGGGTGGTGGCCCCGCGCCGGCGGGGCCATAATCACGTATCTTTGATTTCGATCCATGGAGGTGGCAAGTGAAGACATTCGGCGACCGGGTGTATCTGCGGTGGATGGTGGTGATTCCCCTCTCCCTGCTGCTGGGGTGGGTGTTCACCGCCCTGAATGTTCCGGCCGCATGGATCCTGGCGGGCATCCTCGCGGCCGGGGCCTCCGCGCTGGTCAACGGTTCAGAGCTGCCGGTGAACAAGGTGCTCTACACCTTCGGTGCCGGTATCGTCTCCGTGCTCGCCGCGGTTCCGCTGTTCAATGAATCGCTGGACAATCTCCTCAGCTATATCCTGCCCAGCCTGGTGGTGGGTCTGTTCACCATCATCATCGGCCTGACCACGGGATACCTGCTCTCCCGGTTCCAGGACGGGGTGTCGAAGGAGACGGGGATGATCTCGATGCTGGCCGGTGGTGCCGCGTTCATGCCGGCCATCGCCAAGGAGATCGGCGCGGACCTCCGGTTCGGCTCCCTCACCCAGTACTTGAGGCTGCTGGCCGTGGCGGTGTCCCTCCCTCTGGTCACCGGCCTGCTGCCCCGGGAGGAGCAGGGCACCGGGTCGACTGATACCGCCGGGGAGCAGACCTGGTGGATGATCGGCCTCATCGTGGTGGTGGCGCTGGTCGGCGCGCCGGTCGCCCGGAGGATCCGGCTGCCGGTCCCGTCCGTCCTCGGTCCCCTGCTGTTGACCATTCTGCTGCTGAGCATCCTGCCGTTTGAGCTGAACATGAACCCGCCCGAGCCGCTGCGGATCCTGGCGTTCCTCTCGATCGGCTGGCTCTGTGGTGGCACCATGTCCAAGAAGTCCCTCAAACAGTTCGCCAGCCAGCTGCCGACGATCCTGGTGTTCATCGTGGTGCTCATCATCAGCTGCGCCCTGTTGGCCTTCCCCATCGCCCGGTGGGTGGGCATCACGTACTTCGATGCCTACCTGGCCACCAGTCCGGGTGCGATGGACACGGTGCTGGCGATCTCCAGTGAAACCGGGACTAGTCCCGCCGTGGTGACCATCCAGCTCATCCGGATGATCCTCATCCTGTTTGCCGCGTCCTCCATCCCCCGTATTCTCCGCCTCTTCAGACGATCCTGACCGCTCCCCTTGCTTTCTGTAGAAAGTTTATTATGATGGAGCGTAGCAGTTTGTTGATACATCAACATAAACCTATTCACCGTCACAATGTCAGGAGTTTTTTTATGAGCAGGATCGCAATCATCACCGGCAGCACCCGTCCAGGCCGCGTCAACCTCGATGTGGCCAACTGGGTCCTCGAGCGCGCCACCCAGCGTGGTGACGCCGATTATGAGCTGGTCGACATTGCTGATTTCAACCTCCCCCTCCTCGATGAAACCCTGCCGGCCGGCTACGGCCAGTACGCCGGCGAGCACACCAAGGCCTTCGCCCAGAAAATCGCCGGTTTCGACGGCTTCATCTTCATCACCGGCGAGTACAACCACTCCGTTCCGGCAGCTCTGACCAACGCACTGTCCTACCTCGCGGCCGAATGGAACAACAAGGCAGCCGGCATCGTCTCCTACGGTTCCGCCAGTGGCGTCCGCGCCGCCGAGCACCTGCGTGGCATTCTCTCCGAACTGCAGATCGCCCACGTGCAGAAGACCGGGATGTTCTCCATCTTCACGGACTTCGACTACCCCACCTTCGCGCCCTCCGAGCACGGTGCCTCATCCGTCGATACCATGCTCGAGCAGCTCGTCGTCTGGACCAGGGCTATGGAAACCGTACGGGCGGAACAGCTCAGCAACGCCTAGTCCGCATCAGACCGCGCCCGGTTAGCAGGCCGCGAACCCCATCGAGGGGTTCGCGGCTTTTTCCTTTTCCCACCAGAGCATCTGCACACACTTGGACAGGTGTCCACCCCCTCGGGCCACCCCATCCCGCGGTCAACATTGCCCTATATTCGCAGGAAAAAGGCCTTAATCCGTCCCCGAACGTCAGCACCAAACTAAATCCACATCACAAACCTTGACAAAGTGTGTTCGGTGACACATTATTATTCCCATCACAAAGTGTCGACAGAACGCCTTCCGGGGCGGTTCCAGTCCACGACGAAAGGAATCGACAGTGAACACCGTAATCATCGGCGGCGGGCACGGCGGCGTCCAGGTTGCAGAAACCCTCCGCGCCAGCGGCTACCACCACCCCATCACCATCCTCGACTCCTGCCCGGAGCTGCCCTACCAGCGTCCACCCCTGTCCAAGGACTACATGAAGGTCGACTTCGACGCCGCCCCCCTGCCGATCCGGGAGGAGTCCTTCTACCGCGAGAACAACATCACCCTCCGGCGGGGCACGACCGTCACCTCGATTGACCGGGACAGCCGCACCGTCCACGCCGGTGGCAACACCTTCGCCTATGAGCATCTGGTCCTCGCCACCGGTGCCCGCCCGAGGCCCCTGAGCTGCGAGGGCGCCGATGCCACCGGCATCCACACGCTGAAGACCCTCGAGGACGCCGTCACCCTCAAGTCCCGCATCGCCGAGGTGTCCCGCGTGGTGGTGGTCGGTGCCGGATTCATCGGAATGGAATTCGCCGTCGCAGCGCTCAAACACGGCTGCGAGGTCACCGTACTGGAGTTCGCAGACCGCCCCATGAGCCGTGCCCTCACCCCCTACACCAGCCAGTGGTTCGCGGAGCGCTAGGCCGAGCACGGCATCACCATGCGGTTCGGCGAGGGCCTGGCCTTCGTGGAGAAAGACGCCACCGGGCAGGCGACCGCCGTCATCTCCACCACGGGTCAGCGCTATGCGGCTGATCTCTTCGTCGTGGGCATCGGTGTGCAACCCAATGTGGAGATCGCCGTTGAGGCAGAACTCGAGGTTGACAATGGGATTGTCGTCGACAAGCACCTGCGCACCTGCGACCCGCAGATCTTCGCCCTCGGCGACTGCGCGTCCTTCCCCACCGGATCCACCCGCATGCGCCTGGAGTCCGTGCAGAACGCCACGGATCAGGGCAAGCATGTGGCACGAGAGATCCTGGGTATCCAGGATCCCTACACCGTCACCCCCTGGTTCTGGTCCACGCAGGGCAGGTACCGCCTGCAGATGACCGGCATCATCCACCCGGATGATGAGATCACCGTGATCGGAAACCCGGAGGCGAAGAAATTCTCCGTCCTGGCGTTCCGCGACGGTGAGCTGGTGGGCGCCGAATCGGTGAACCAGCCGGCGGATCAGACCATCGTGCGCCGGATGTTCACCGAGAACATTCCCCTACATCTCCACCAGGCGCAGGACGCCTGCTTTGATCTCCGGAGCCACCTCAAGAATGCCATCTCCCCCGCGGCCCAGGTCGCCTGAGCGATCCCCATCGCCTGAACCACCCCTACACACTAAGGAACCCCCATGACTGCCGTAACCCCTGAGACCACCACCGATGTCGCCCGCAAGACGGCGAATGTCCTCTATGGTTTCGATTCCCCCAACATGACCATGATGGCCGAGCACATGGTGGTCGGTGCCGAGGGTCCGGTTGAGATTCCGCTGCCCGCCTTCCTCATCGAGCATGACAAGGGCCTGATCATGGTGGACACCGGTTTCCACCCGTGTGTCTGCGAGGACCCGGCGCTGCTGTTCGGTGACCGCCCCGAGACGGACATGATCGTATCCAAGCCGGAGGAGGCCATCGAACCCCAGCTGCGCAAACTTGGTTACACCCCGGAGGACATCACCCATGTGATCGTCTCCCACCTGCACACCGACCACGCCGGCGGGCTCTTCCAGTTCCCGAATGCGCAGTTCATCGTCGGTCCCGGCGAGCTGGATTATGGCAGGAACCCGAGCCCGGAGTCCGCACACCTGGTCATGGAGCGCGATTTCCTCAGCGATGAGGTCCGCAACTTCAACTGGACCGAGATCACCGGGGAGCGCCACGACCTCTTCGGTGACGGTGCCATCGAGCTGCTCCACCTCCCGGGCCACACCCCCGGCCAGCTGGCGGTGCTCGTCCGTCTGCCCGAGCAGAACGTGGTGCTCTCCGCCGATGTGGTGCACCTGCGTGAAGCCGTCGAGATGCTCGCCCCCGCCCCCACCGACACCGACCCGGAGCAGGCCGTGGAGAGCATCCGCAAGCTGGTGACGATCGTCGAGGAGGAGAACGCGAAGCTCTGGATCATCCACGATTACCGTGACTGGAAAGAGTTCGGCGCTCCCCTCACCCCGGTCCGCTAAACCCACCCCACTCCCGTGCGCGGGGAAGGCCACCGCTTTCCCCGCGCACACCCATTTCACGAAGGAACCTCCATGAACAACAAACTGATTGAACTCTTCGATCTCACCGGCACCCACGTCCTGGTCACCGGCGGCGGCAGCGGCATCGGTTTCCACATCGCACGCACCCTGGGTGCCGTGGGTGCCGAGGTCACCCTCATCGACCGCAACCCCGAGCCGCTCGAGGCGGCCAAAAAGACGCTTGTCGACGATGGAATTACCACCCACGCCCTCGCGCTTGACATCACCGATTACGACACCTTCGATTCCACCCTGGCCGCCCACGCCGCCGAGCACCCCTTCCAGGTGGTCTTCGCCAATGCCGGCATCTCCGCAGGCCCCGGGCCGGTCAATGAGACCGGCACCCTGGACAACTATGACCGCGACCGCTGGCGCGATGTCATCGACGTCAACCTCACCGGCGCCATGAACACCCTGTCCATCACCAGCCGCCACATGAGCGCGAACGGCCGGGGACGCATCATTGTCACGGCATCGCTTGCGGGCGTGCGTGCCGATCCGCTCGTCGGTTACGCCTACGCCGCCTCCAAGACCGGTGTGATCGGTATTGTGCGCAATGCCGCGCTCGAGCTGGCCACCCGTGGCATCACCGTCAACGCCATCGCCCCGGGCCTGTTTGAGACGAATATCCGCAAGAACAACCCCGCCGCCAAGGCACTCGACGGGGCGTTCGCCAAGATGTCCGCGGTCAAGCGTTCAGGTCAGATGCATGAGCTTGAGGGCCTGGCGATCTTCCTCGCCTCGACATCCTCCAGCTATGTCACCGGTGCTGTCATCAACATCGACGGCGGCGGACAGCACGTTGGCCCCACCGAATTGGATTAATTGGAGTGCGGTACCGGTTCCGGAAAACACCACCCGGGCACCACTGATTGAGCTGCCTCTCGGGTGTGTGGGATCAACCCCACTGACGTGGATCTGGACGGAGGAGGTGCAGGGGCAGCCTGGGAAGCTGCGTGCAGCGCTCAAATTACATCGGAATGTTCCTCAATTCGTCCCACAAACATCCCCCGGATGTCCTCATGAGCAGGGATCATGCTTGATCGGGAACGACAGACGAGCACGTTCCGCCGCGTACCAATCCTTATCCCGTTCCTCGAGCGAGGGGGCCAGGGTGACGATCTGGTCGAACATCTCTTTCAAGGGACCCAGGTCGCGGTGCTCGGCGGCGATACGACATGCCCGATCATTGATGGCTCCGTAGACCCCGCGCCAGTCCAGCTGCCAGCCCGCGTCTCGAGCCACCCGGTTCCAGAACACGCGTTGGACCCGGCCGTTGCCCTCCCGGAACGGGTGGACGTAGTTGAGCTGATCATAGTGGTGGGCCAGGCGCTCGATAAACCGCTCCCGGGCCATACCTCGGAGATGGTGGTCGGTACGCAGCTCCGCAGCGACGTGGGCGGCGGCGCGTTCGATCATGGACACAGGCAGAAAGGGCTCACCGCCTTCGATGTTCTTGCGGATGTCCACCGTGCGCAACTCCCCCGCCCACGGGTAGACGTCCTGGAACAGGTACCGGTGAATGGCACGTAATTCCTCGAGATCCCCCGTGGCCCGCGGTGGGTGATCCATGAGCTGAAGAAGTCGGGCAAAGGACAGATCGCCCTCGGCCTCGTCGAGGGCGATCTGTGTTCGGGCGCCGATAATATTGCGCAGGATTCCCGTCTCGGGATCGAGGTACGGGTCGCTAAACTCAGTCGAGTCCATAGCGGGCGCGGGCCCGGGCGACGAGCTCGTCGGAATCTATGTGGCCAGCGATGTACTCGTCAGCATCCGCGCGACCGGCCGGGGTGACGGTCAGGCCCTCCATCTCACCACTGTGGATGGCCTCCGACACGCGTTGTGCGCGCTGGGTCGCCGTGGTGGCAGTCGACGTTGACGTAGCCATGTCTCACCTTCTCGTGTCGTTCTTCTTTGTCACCATCCTACCGCGTGTCCCGGCACCACCCCACCAACCCAGAACCCTGCGCCCCGTCCGGGTCTCACCGCAGGTGCTCCACCGCGAGATGGTCGTGGAACTCGAGGACGGGAACGGCTCCTCCGTGACAACCCTGGGCAACCCCATCAAGCTCTCCCGCAACCCACGCGGGGCGGATTCCTTCCCACCGGCACTGGGTGAGCACACCACCGACATCCTGCGCAGCGTGCTGGGTAAATCCTCCTCGGATATCGATGATCTGCTGGCCTCCGGCATCGTCGTCGCACCTCGCCAGGAGGTGGCGGTGGATTAACCCCTGCCCTGCCACAGAAAACAACCCAGCCCGTCCCCCTTATGGGGACGGGCTGGGTTGTTCGTCGATAAGCACTCAGCTGAGCTGCCAGGTGGAGGGACTCTCCCCGGTCAACGCCAGGTAGGCATCCCGGATGATGCCCATCGACAGCGCGCGGGCGAGCTGGCGGTCACGGCGTTCGAAGGCGCGCAGCAGCCGCACGTGATCCTGGTAGGACTCCTCCATGCGACCAGGCAACGCCATCGACTGACGGCGCAGACGCAGACTGGACATGCCGATCGAATCGATAAACCCGGCGATCAGGCTGTTGCCGGCGATCCCGGTTGCCGCCTCACCGAAGGAGATATTCGCCCAGAAGAACGCGTTGACATCATCGTTTTTCCAGGCTGCGCCCATATTGTCCACCTGGGCCCGCATCGGTTCCAGCTCACTGCCCTGCCAGTTGATGCACACCGCATCCGACATGAACCCGGTCAACAGTGCGCGCGCATGATAGAGCTCCCGGATCGGCACATCGAGGAAACCGGACACACGCGGTCGACGGCGCGCCGGCACCTCCACCATGCGGTGTTTCTCCAACATCAACAGGGCCTCACGCACCGGGGTGCGACTGGTTCCGAATTGTTTGGCCAGGTCAACGGAATTGACCTCATCCCCGGGCAGCAACTCGCCTTCGATGATCCGTAGGCCCACATCACCGGCGATCTGCGCCACCAGCGAATCCCCGCGGTCATCCACCCCCAGGCTGCGCACCAGGAGCTGGCGCAGGCTGTCCCGGAATTCATCCTCAGGCATCGCCTGGGGCTCCACGGTTTCAACGTCCCCGAGGTGATCAGTCATGGTCTACTCCTTTGTGGTCCGTGCACACTGTATATATTAGCGTCGTTTCCGGGCCGAACAGGGTGCATCTGGTGAGCAGACACCCCGTGGAGACACCCCACCGGTGAATTGCCGCACCATATTCCACCGGCCTGTACCGGCGTGCGCCATAATTGTTGTGGACCCAGACCACTTTCCGTTGACATGCCGGTGAGAATCACTTACCGGCCGGGTAAGCTTGGCTCCAGCCATATTTAACTCGACGCTAGAAATGAGTGATTTCATGACCGAGCAGGAATTCCGCATTGAACACGACACCATGGGTGAAGTGAAGGTCCCCGCACAGGCTCTGTGGCAGGCACAGACCCAGCGTGCCGTGGAGAACTTCCCGATCTCTGGCCGTGGTCTGGAATCCGCACAGATCCGCGCAATGGGCCTGCTGAAGGCAGCCTGCGCGCAGGTGAACAAGGACTCCGGTGCCCTGGACGGCGCCAAGGCTGATGCCATCATCGCCGCCGGCAAGGAGATCGCCACCGGCAAGCATGACGCCGAGTTCCCGATCGACGTCTTCCAGACCGGTTCCGGCACCTCCTCCAACATGAACACCAACGAGGTCATCGCCTCCATCGCGAAGGCCAACGGCACCGAGGTCCACCCCAACGACGATGTCAACATGGGCCAGTCCTCCAATGACACCTTCCCCACCGCGACCCACGTCGCCGCCACCGAGGCGGCCGTCAACGACCTGATCCCAGGCCTGAAGGTGCTGCACGAGTCCCTGGCCAAGAAGGCCACCGAGTGGGATTCCGTGGTCAAGTCCGGCCGCACCCACCTCATGGACGCAGTCCCGGTCACCCTGGGCCAGGAGTTCGGTGGCTACGCACGCCAGATCCAGCTGGGCATCGAGCGCATCGAGGCCACCCTGCCACGTCTGGGTGAGCTGGCCATCGGTGGCACCGCTGCCGGCACCGGCATCAACACCTCCGCTGACTTCGGTGGCAAGGTTGTCGCCGAGCTCGTCGAGCTCACCGGTGTCACCCAGCTGCAGGAAGCAGCCAACCACTTCGAGGCACAGGCCAACCGCGACGCCCTCGTCGAGTTCTCCGGCGCGATGCGCGTTGTCGCCGTCTCCTTCTACAAGATCGCCAACGACATCCGCCTCATGGGCTCCGGCCCGCTGACCGGCCTCGGCGAGATCCAGCTGCCCGACCTGCAGCCAGGTTCCTCCATCATGCCGGGCAAGGTCAACCCCGTCCTGTGCGAGACCGCCACCCAGGTCTCCGCCCAGGTCATCGGCAACGACGCCGCTGTCGCCTTCGCCGGCACCCAGGGCCAGTTCGAGCTCAACGTGTTCATCCCCGTGATGGCACGCAACGTCCTCGAGTCCGCCCGCCTGCTGGCCAACACCGCACGCGTGTTCGCCACCCGCCTGGTTGATGGCATTGTTCCCAACGAGGAGCACATGAAGCAGCTGGCCGAGTCCTCCCCGTCCATTGTCACCCCGCTGAACTCCGCCATCGGCTACGAAGCCGCCGCGAAGGTCGCCAAGGCTGCGCTGGCAGAGGGCAAGACCATCCGCCAGACCGTCATCGACATGGGCTTTGTCGACGGTGAGAAGCTGACCGAGGAAGAGCTGGACAAACGTCTGGACGTTCTCGCGATGGCCAACACCGACCGCAAGCAGAAGTTCTAAACACCCGTTTAGCAACTAGATAAGGGGCAGGGCACTTCGGTGCCCTGCCCCTTTTCTGTTTTGACCCTGAGTTGGTTAATTGCGTGGCTGGTTGGCTGCGCGGTTAGTAACGGAAGTCGTCGGGCCCCAGGTCACGGGGGCCGAAATCATCGAAACTGTCCCCGAATCCGTCCTGCTGCAGCATCTCCATGAGGTAGGCATCCGGGCGGACCTCGATGCCGATGGACCCCGGCTGAGGGGTATCGGCGGTGGGGACCGCCCATTCCTCATCCTCGGTGGGTTCGATGATCCGGTAGTCGGTGAAGGTGTTGATCTGGTTGTCGTACAGCAGGTGCAGCCGGGGGCTGATCGAGGTGGGGTTGCCCAGACCGAAACGCATGGCGATGCGCACCATGGAGGTGATGCCGTTCATGAGGTTCTCACCGGTGGTGACAGGCCGGGCGATGAGGAGATCGCGGTCCGGCACGGCGAAGATCACGCCTCTGCTCTGATCAAGGTCCGGTGCCCAGCGCTGCAACAGGTCCGTGAGGAATAACGGCGAACTGCCCAGGTAGTAGGAGGAGGATTCAAACGCCCAGAAATCCGACCCCTCGCCACCTTCATCGTTGTTGATGTAGGTGACGTCCACGTCCGCGTCCAGCAGTTCCTGCCAGGTGTTGCGGTCGGCCGCCCGTTCCAGGGCATCGAGGGAATCAAATTCCTCCAGTTCATGGAGGGGCTGGATGCGGATGGCGTGCTCGGTGTCCAGAACCAGGGCGATGGAGGTGTCCGCGGTGAAGTCCCGCAGCACGGAGGTCTCCCGGATCTGGCGTTCCACCCCATCATTCGGTTCGAGGATGCTGTCCTCCTGCTCCGGGTTGGGCAGCAGGCGCAGGCGCAGGCTCTTGTACAGGTCCGCGGTGGACAGGGTGCTCAGGGTGGCATCTGCCAGGGTGCCGTGCACGAAGTTGTCCACCAGCTCAGGCAACTGTCCCAGATCATCCAGGCCCGCGGCGTTCATGGCCAGGGTCCGCAGGGAGACATGTGCGGCACCACCATCGGGTCGGTGCACCATCGCGGAGGAACCGTCGATGGTGATCTCGGCGTCCTTGAGCGCGAAACGGTACTCCAGTTCGCGGCGGAGAATGTTCGCCCGGGAGCGGTTGAGCTGGGGCAGGTCAGTGTCGGGGAGGAAATCCGCCGGGGTGAGGATGCCATTGCCATCCCGCTCGACCTTCTGCTCCACCGGGTCACCCGGTCGACGACCGGGCACGGGGGTGAAATCCGGGTTGGTGTCATCGGGGGTGTTTTCAGGCGTAGCAGAATGTTCCACCGATTCCTCCCGGCGGTTCTTTCTGAAACGTCGTCCGAAAAACCCGAAGGCCATGAATCCCGACTCCTTCTCTGGCGTTCTTTGACGCGATCCTGCAGCAAATCCTAACTTACGCCCTATTGCGCCGGCGGGGTCACCCCGGGCACCTTCACAGGGTTTCTCAGTGTAACGCAGCCTACGGCACGATATCGCAGCTGAGCTATCCATATTAGTGCATTTTTACCCATCCGTTTTGACTGCTGTCTTTCCCCCGGCGGGCAGCAGATCCAGGAGGTTGTTCCGGGAGTGTTCGAGATAACCGCGCAGAAAGGACTCCGCCTCCGGGAACCTGCCCTGCCTCATCAAATTGAGCAGCTGACCGTTCTTCTCCACATAGGGCCCGTGGGTTTTCCGACCACCGCCGGTGGAGATGAAACCGATCCGGGCCAACACCAGGACCTTGCGGGCATCCACGGACAGGCGTCTCACCCCGGCGATATCCACCAACGCCTGGTGGAAGGCGGTGTTGAACATGCCCACCCTGCGCCATTCCTGCGCCTCCATCGCAACACACGCCGCCCGGTAGGCCTCCTCCATGCGGATCAGGCAGTCATCCAAATGCGGGGAGTGCTCGGCCTCCCGGATCACAGCGGGTTCGACGAAGAGACGGTAGGCGTAGAGATCAGCGACGTCCTCGTGGGTGAAGGAGTGGACGAACACGCCCCGGTTGGGGATGTGGTCCACCAGGCCGTCCCTGGCCAGGATCCGGAAGGCCTCGCGCAGGGTGTTGCGGGAACACCCGAGTTCCTCGGCCAGCGGGATCTCCAACAACTGCGTGCCGGGGGCCACCTCTCCCCTGTCGATGCGTTCCATGATCTCGGTGGCCAGCTGCGTCGATACTCCCAATGCCGTGGTCATGCCCCCATGGTATTTCACCGCTGCCACGGTGTCGGCGCTATCACGGTGTCATGCCCACCCCGCCCCCTCTTGTGTCGCGGGCCACATGGGGTCTACACTCAATCGCACATCACCCACATTGTTGAACAATCTCGAGAGGAGTTGGGGCAGTGTCCGAGAAGAACAATGCGCTCCCGACCACGAACGACACCACCCCGGAGGGGGCCGGTGCCAGCGCGGATGCCCACACGGACACCCGGCGCGCCACCAGCCCGACGCTGAAACAGGCGGCGGTGGGGGCGACGTCGAGAAGCGCCCTGATGGGGGCCGTCTTCCTGATGGCCACCTCCGCCATCGGGCCCGGGTTCCTCACCCAGACCGCCGTGTTCACCAACCAGCTGGGTGCAGCCTTCGCGTTTGCCATCCTGGTCTCCATCCTCATTGACATCGCCGTCCAGCTGAATGTGTGGCGGGTCATCGGTGTCTCCGGTCTGCGTGCCCAGGAGTTGGGCAACACCGTCCTGCCGGGCCTGGGCTGGGTGCTGGCGGTGCTCGTCTGCGTCGGCGGTGCGGTGTTCAACATCGGCAACATCGCCGGTGGTGGCCTGGGTCTGAATGCGTTGCTTGGTCTTGACGTCAAGATCGGTGGTGTGATCACCGCGGCTATCGCGATCGCGATCTTCCTGTTCAAACGCCTCGGCGCGGCCCTGGATAAGTTCCTGGTGTTCCTCGGGGCGATCATGATCATCCTGACCATCTACGTCGCGTTCGTCTCCCAACCTCCGGTCGGTGAGGCGCTGCGCAACGCCGTTCTGCCGGAGACCGTCGACTGGTTGGTCATCACCACCCTGGTCGGTGGCACCGTGGGTGGTTACATCACCTACGCCGGTGCCCACCGCATGCTGGATTCGGGCAAGACCGGGCCGGAGAACGTCCGGGCCGTGGCCACCTCCTCGGTCACCGGTATCCTCATCACCGGTGTCATGCGCGTGGTGCTGTTCCTAGCGGTGCTCGGCGTGGTCGCCGGGGGTGTCACCCTGTCCACCGATGGCAACCCCGCAGCGGAGGCCTTCCAGCACGCCGCGGGCGAGGCCGGTCTGCGTATCTTCGGTGCCGTGCTGTGGGCGGCGTCGATCTCCTCGGTCATTGGCGCGAGCTACACGTCCGCTACCTTCCTGGTGAAGAACAAGCCGGAGACCCGTCGACTGCAGAACTGGGTCACCATCATCTTCATCCTGCTCTCGTGCACTGTGTTCATCTTCCTCGGCACCGCCCCCGCCCTGCTCCTGGTGTTCGCCGGTGCGTTCAACGGTCTGGTGCTGCCGATCGGTTTCACCCTGATGATCTACGTCGCCATCTTCCGTCAGAAGGATCTGCTCAGGGGATACAAGTACCCGCTCTGGTTGATCATCATCGGGCTCATCGGTCTGGCCATCGCTTGGTTCCTGGCCTATGTCTCCTTCGGCGGGGTCTTCGACCTGCTCACCCCGACCAGCTGATCCACGACCAGCTGATCCACGGCCGACTGATCCCAGCAGGCCGATCCTTATTCCCCCTATCCCCCATGAAGGGATTATCCTCATGAATCCCCCACACTCCATCGACCTCAACAGCGATCTCGGGGAGAGCTACGGCAGTTGGGTCATGGGCAATGATGAAGCCGTCCTGGACCTGGTCTCCAGTGCGAATATCGCCTGTGGTTTCCACGCGGGTGATGCCACGGTGCTGCTGAAAACCGTGGTCGCGGCGAAGGCCAGGAATGTGCGCATCGGTGCCCACATTGGGTACAACGACCTCACCGGGTTCGGGCGGCGCGCCATGGAATACGACCATGAGGTGCTTGTCGCTGAGACGATCTACCAGATCGGCGCGATCCAGGCCGCCGCCACCACCGTCGGGGCCACCGTTGATTACGTCAAACCGCATGGTGCGCTCTACAACCGTATCGCCGTGGATGAGGCGCAGGCCGCCGCGGTCATCGAGGCGATGAAGAAACTCAATCCCGAGCTGCCCCTGATGGTGTTGTCGGGTGCCCCCATCGTCGATCAGGCCATCTCCGAGGGGCTCACCGTCATCCAGGAGACCTTCGCCGACCGTGCCTACACCTCCGATGGTCGGCTGGTCTCCCGGACCCAGGCCGGTGCGGTGCATCATGATCCGCAGGTGGCTGCCCGGCAGGCGCTGGCGTTTGCCACCGGCGGGTCCATCACCTCCATCGATGGTGATCCGGTCACGGTCCACGCCGATTCCATCTGTGTCCACGGTGACAACCCCGCCGCCCTCGACCTGGTCCGCACCATCATCGACACCCTGCGCGCCCACGGTGTGGAGGTGCGTCGTGCTCGCTAGACCGTGTGGTGATCAGGCGGTGCTCATCGACCTGCTGCGTGAGGATGCCGACGCCGTCCGCGGCACCGTCCTGGATGCCGTCCTGTCGCTGCACCGCGCACTGACGGCCCAGCAGGTGCCCGGCATCATCGACATGATCCCGGCCGCGCAGACCCTCCTGGTCACCCTGGACACCCGCCAGATCAGCCCGGCCCGCTTCGTGGAGATCCTCGACGCGATCACCCTGTTCCCCGCCTCCGCCGGCGGCGGTGTCACCCGGGAGACGGTGGAGATCCCGGTGCTTTACGACGGCCCGGACCTCGCCGCGGTCGCCGAACTCGCGGGGCTCACCGTCGCCGGGTTGATCCGGGCCCACACCGAGACGGTGTGGACCGCCGCCTTCGGTGGTTTCGCCCCCGGTTTCTACTACCTGGTCCCGCGTGGCGAGCGGCGCCTCCCGGACATCCCCCGCAGGGATCAACCCCGCACGAAGATCCCCCCGGGTTCGGTGGCCCTCGCCGGTGAATTCAGTGCCGTCTATCCCCAGCCATCCCCTGGCGGGTGGCAGCTGCTCGGCACCACCGACATCCCCATGTGGGATGTCGACCGGTGGCAGCCCTCCCTGCTGCAGGCCGGCGACACCATCCGTTTCGTGGAGGTCACCCCATGAGTTTCACCGTTCTCTCACCCGGACCGCAGGCACTGTTCCAGGACCGGGGGCGTTTCGGGTTCGCCGGCTCCGGGGTCGGCTCCTCCGGTGCCTTCGACCGGCTCTCCGCCGCCCGGGCCAACCATGTCCTGGGCAACGACCCCAATGCCACGGTCATCGAGATCCTCATCGGTTCCTTCGAACTGGAGGTCCATGCCCCCGCCACCATCGTATTCACCGGCACCGCCGCCACCGTCATGGCGGTGGACCGGCGGGGACGATCCAAGAACGCCACCACCAACACCATCTTGGAGGTGGAGGACGGCGACCTGGTCCGCCTGGAGAACGCAGACCACGGTATGCGTGCCTACCTGGCGGTCAGGGGCGGTTTCGAGGTGCCCGAGGTCCTCGGATCCGCCGCCACCGACCTGCTCTCCGCACTCGGCCCGCCACCGATCCGGGAGGGGGACCAGCTCACCATCGCCCGGGACATCGCGGATAAACAATGGTGGCCGGCGATGCGACAACTGCCCACCGTGTGGCGTCACCCCTCGATGACCGAGACCCTCACCGTCATCCGGGGCCCACGCGATCGGTGGTTCACCGACGATGCCCTGGACGGGTTCTTCCGGCAGCGGTTCACAGTATCGGCGGACTCCAACCGGATCGGCATCCGCCTGAAAGCAGAAAAACCCCTGAGCCGCCGCATCGAGGGCGAGCTCAAGAGTGAAGGTATGGTTCGTGGGTCCATCCAGGTACCGCCCGGTGGGCACCCGGTGATCTTCGGGCCGGATCATCCGGTCACCGGTGGTTATCCCGTCATCGCCGTGCTGACAGCCAGCTCAGCTGACCGCTGCGCCCAGCTCTGGCCCGGCGACAGGGTCCGTTTCAGAGTGCAGCTCTAGGGCCTGATGTCGGGTTTGGGCAGCAGTTTCTCCCAGACATCGGTATCGCGCCACTCCCCGGCCATCTCCCCGTAGGGCATCTTGGCCAGGTGGTGGAAGGTGGCCACCTTCTCAAACCCACGGGAGGCATGCAGCTTGGCGGATCCCACGTTCTCCGGGAAGATCCACGAGTGGATCGACCATTTGTGCAGGTCCTGACAGACCCCGATGAGCCTGTCCAACAGGGCGCCACCCACGCCACGTCCCTGCCCCTGTGGGTGGATGTAGATGGAATCCTCCACCACACCGTGGAACACCGCGCGCGTTGATGCCGGTGCCGCAGCCACCCATCCCAGGACGAAGTCGGGATCCCTCTTCTCCGCGGCCACGAAGACGGTTTCCATGATCTTCATGCGGGTGAATTGTTTCCACGTCGGGCCCGTGCGTTCATAGGACGCATGCCCGGTTTCCAGTCCCATCTCGTAGATAGCCCGAACCTGAGGGAAATCCACCTCGCGGATCGGTCGGATGATGAAGTCGGTCTCAGCCATGCCCCGATTTTCCCTACTATTGCCCACCTCCGCAACGAGACATTCACGGGTGTAACCCACCCCACAAATTATCGTCGTTTCCGGGGCTTGGGAGCCGGTTTTTTCTTCACTGACCGCCCCTTGCCACCCCCGTTCGCATCCCGGCGCGCCTGCTTGGCCAGGGTTTTCTCCCGCGCGGACCGCTTGGGGGCCACCTGTCGACTGGAGTTGATGGTCCGGCCCCGGGCGATGCCGACGAAATCCTGGATCGCGCCGGAGTCGTTATCCTGTTTCCACACCAGCGCGATGTGGGTGGCCTGGGAACCGGCGTACTCGCGGTGTTCCACCAGTTTCTTGCTCAGCACCTTGAGCAGCGGGCGGGGGGCGATCACCACGCCCACGTTCGCCGCCACGATCTGCAGGGCGTCACGCACCGCACCGGCATCCACCTCACCGGAGGCGGGGGGCTCCCAGTTGATGATCTCCCCGGTCAGCTCCTCCGGGCGCACGGCCCCGTCCGCGGCGGCGAGGAAATAGTCCTTGGGGAAGGCCACACCCGGGGTTTCCCGGTAGAGCTCAACCACGTGGAACCGGTCGTCGATACGCGCGTCGGGCAGGCGCGTCAAGGCGAGAGCGGCGTTACCCGCCAACAGCTCACCGAGGGCATCATCGGTGTCGATTGCCTCAAGTCCGCCGTGACGGGTGCGTTCGCGGAAACGGGTGAACCACTTACCCGGCTCGGTACCGGTGACGAAACTTAAGGTCAGCATGGAAGTAATGCTACCGTTGTGGGCGTGAACGAAGAATCTGTACGCACGCCATCGGGCACGGCCATGAAGCCGCAGACCGCCGCCAAGAAACTCGGTCTGTACCTGCCCGCCACGCCAGAGGAGTTCCAGAACAATGCGCTGACCCACCAGGAGTTCAATGCATTGCAGGACAACCCGCCGGAGTGGCTCCAAACCCTGCGCCGTGAGGGACCGCATCCGCGTCCCGTGGTCGCCCAGAAGCTGGGCATCACCATCGCCGCACTGAAGAAGAACGACATGGACCAGCCCCTGACCACCGCTGAGATCAAGGCCCTGCTGGAAAACCAGCCGGACTGGCTGCGTGCCGCACGCACCCAGCTGGCTGAGGGTCGCACCACGGCCACCGAAGACGACACCGAGGAGGAGTCAGAGGACTAGAGTTCCTCCGCCTGCTCCCACAGCGCCTCGTTCCACCGTTCAACCGGTGGGGCGGGCGCTGCTTTTATTCTCCCGGCGCCTCGGCCCCAGTGGGTCACCGGTGTCCACCCGTGCAGTGCACTGCCACACCAGGCCGGCAGCTGGAGCTGCCGGGTATCAGCGCGGATGATGGTGATGCCAGCATCCCGCCACAGCGGGAGGGTCTGCCGCAGGGTCACCGATGGCAGCGCCGGACGCGCCGGCAGGATGACGGTGTGCGGATCCCGCCAGAACACCACCGCGGCGTTGGCGGCCTCCAGCACCACACCGTGCTCATCGATGAGCAGGGCGTCATCACAGTGGTAGTCGGTAGCCAGGGTGCGCAGCCTGGCCAGCACGGGCAGGTCCGGCCCCTTGACGGTGTGCCGTCGGCGGGGATCGGTCAGGTCGGGTATCCACAGACTCGAGGTGTGGCGCAACGGCGGAGCGGGGCGGATGGTCACCCCGAACCGGCCGTGACCATCCCGGCTGTCCCACCCGATCCGGGGGAACCACTGCCCCTCCCGCGGCAGGGCGTCACGCACCGCCCCGAAGAATCCCACCGGCACCACACCGGGCACCCACCCGGCGAAGCGCTGCTGGTGGGCGGATAACCCCACCACCCGGCCGTGATCCAGCAGGAAGGACGTGGTGATCTCCGGCTCCACCACCGGGCCGGGGACCAGTTCCCCGGCCTCCCACCGCAGGTGCCTCACGGGAACTCGACCCCGAGCAGACCCAGCAGAGGCCTCGATTTCACCCGGATCTCCTCCCACTCGGCGGCAGGGTCCGACAGGGCCAGGATCGCCCCGCCGACCCCGTACTCCAGGACGCCGGGGGTGTAGACCACCGTGCGGATGACCATCGACAGATCCACCGCCCCATCGAGGGAGAAATACCCCAGGCCACCGGAATAGACACCGCGGGGGCCGGTCTCCAGCTCATCGATGATCTCCATGGTGCGGATCTTCGGCGCACCGGTCATGGAACCACCGGGGAACGCCACCCGCACACAGTCGATGGGGTCTTTTCCACCGAGCTGGGCGGTGATGGTGCTGACGAGCTGGTGGACGGTGGCGTAGGTCTCGACGTCGAAAAGCTTCTCCACCTGCACCGTCGCAGGTTGGGCCCCGCGGGCCAGATCATTGCGGACCAGGTCGACGATCATGAGGTTCTCGGCGCGGTCCTTCGGGTTGTCGGTGAGATCGGCGATCAGGGCCGCATCCTCCTGCGGGTTGCGACCCCGGGGACGCGTGCCTTTGATGGGTTTGGATTCCACGCGCCCGGAGGCGTCGATGGTGATGAACCGTTCCGGCGACGAGCTCAGCACCGCCATCTCCCCCAGCTGCAGGAATGATCCATAGGAGGTCGGGTTGGCCGCCCGCAGAGCCAGATAGGCGGCGAGAGGGTCCATCTCCACCTCCGCGCGCAGCTGGGTGGTCAGGCAGATCTCATAGGACTCCCCGCGGATGATCAGCTCCTGGGCGCGGGCGATCATCTTCAGGTAGCTGTCGCGGTCATCCCGGACGGTGAGCTGGGCGGCCGGTGCGGCGGTCGCCCGGGGTGGGCGCAGGTCGTGCAGCGCAGCGGTCATCTCCGCAAACCACTCCCCCTGCTCACCCAGCGCCATGAGCCGCACGCGGTCGGGTTCGATGGCGATGGCCCGATCGGCGAAGATCAGGTGCGCATCGGGATGCGGTGAGGTGTGCCGGTTGTCCACCCCGCACTCGGCCTTCATCTCATAACCGAGGTATCCCACCCAGCCCAGGCGGAAACCCACACCCGGGGCCACGCGGTTGCGGCGCAGATCATCGCGCAGCCAGTCGAACAGCTCCCCCTCCCCCACCTGGTGGGTCCGGATCCGGGCATGCGGCCCGGAGGCATCGCCCATATAGGTGGTGCCCTGCGGATCATCCAGCCAGAACGCGTGATGGGACCCGGCGAAGAGGGTTTCGAACACCGCCGCCGGGTCGACGGTTGTCTCCACCACCTGCTCGGTGATCTCCCACCGGTGAGCTTGTCGACGCGCCAGGCCCAGGAAATTCGCCACGATCCGATGCCCGAACTGCCCGCCGATGGATTCCGGGTGGAACTGCACACCCCACTGGGGCAGCTCGCGGTGGCGCAGCGCCATGATGAGCCCGTCCCCGGTCCTCGCGGTGACCTCCAGTTCCGGCGGCAGGTCGGTGGCCACCAGGGAGTGGTAGCGGACGGCGTCGAACTGGGGCGGGATGGCGTCGAAAAGCTCTGACCCGTCGTGGTGGATGCGGGAGACCTGACCGTGCACCGGGACCGGCGCCGGACCCACAGCGCCGCCGTGGGCGAGCGCGATGCCCTGATGCCCCAGGCACACACCGAGGATGGGGACCAGCCCACGTTCGATCACGTCGCGGCAGATACCGAAATCCGCCGCCACCCCGGGGTGACCGGGGCCGGGTGAGATGATGACGGCGTCGAACAGCGTCTCATCGATCTCCGCATCGTTGGGCACCACCGTCGGTGCGGCACCGGTGACCTCCTCCACATAGGTGGCGAGATTGAAGGTGAAGGAATCATAATTATCGATGATCAGTACGCGCACGGTGTCCTTCGTGGGGTCCTTTGGGAATGGGTGAAGGCACCGCCGGGAACATCCGGCGATGCCTTCTCAACACGGCAGAGGGGACAGACTAGACGATGGTCCAGTCCTCAAGACCCTCGTACAGCGGGTACTGCTCAGCCAGCTTGGTCACGCGGGCCTGCAGGGACTCCAGATCCGCGGACTTGCCCTGTGCCAGGGCGGTACCGATGATGTCGGCGACCTCGGTGAAGGCGGCGGCATCGAAACCACGGGTGGCCAGCGCCGGGGTGCCGATACGCAGCCCGGAGGTGACCATCGGCGGACGCGGGTCGAAGGGAACCGCGTTGCGGTTGACGGTGATGCCAACCTCGTGCAGGAGATCCTCGGCCTGCTGGCCGTCCATCTCGGAGTTGCGCAGATCAGCCAGCACCAGGTGCACATCGGTGCCACCGGTGAGGACATCAATGCCCGCGGCCTTGGCATCGGAGGCGGTGAGACGCTCCGCGAGGATGCGGGCACCCTCGATGGTGCGGGCCTGACGCTCGGCGAACTGCTCGGTGCCGGCGATCTTCAGGGCGGTGGCCTTGGCGGCGATCGCATGCATGAGCGGACCACCCTGCTGACCCGGGAAGACCGAGGAGTTCAGCTTCTTGGCGTACTCCTGCTTGGCCAGGATGATGCCGGAACGGGGGCCACCCAGGGTCTTGTGGACCGTGGAGGACACCACATCGGCGTACGGAACCGGGCTGGGGTGCAGACCGGCAGCAACCAGGCCAGCGAAGTGGGCCATATCCACCCAGAGGGTGGCTCCGACCTCATCGGCGATCTCGCGGAAGGCCGCGAAATCCAGGTGACGCGGGTAGGCGGACCAACCGGCGATGATCACCTTCGGCTGCTCCTTGATTGCCTGCTCACGAACCTGATCCATGTCAACGAGCATGGTGTCGGGGTCCACGCCGTAGGCGGCGACATCGTAGAGCTTGCCGGAGAAGTTCAGTTTCATGCCGTGGGTCAGGTGACCACCGTGGGCCAGGGACAGACCCATGATCTTGTCACCCGGCTCGGCCAGGGTCATCAGGACCGCGGCGTTGGCCTGGGCACCGGAGTGCGGCTGGACATTGGCGAACTCGGCATCGAACAGGGCCTTGGCACGGTCACGGGCCAGGTCCTCGATGATGTCGACCTGCTCGCAACCACCGTAGTAACGGCGGCCGGGGTAACCCTCTGCATATTTGTTGGTGAGAACGGAACCCTGGGCCTGCAGAACAGAACGGGGCACGAAGTTCTCGGAGGCGATCATCTCAAGGGTGTCGCGCTGTCGGCTGAGCTCGCCAGCGATGGCCTGGGCCACCTCCGGATCGATCTCGCTCAGTGGCTGGTAACGGACATCATCCGCATGGTGGGCATCGGTCATCAGGTCAGCTAACCTTTCACAAGACGAATCCCGCGTGTAAGACCTCACGCGCGGGACAGGTACAAATTCAGCATAGCCCCCCACCCCCCAGATGAGAAAGTGTGGGGGCTGGGTTAATTCCCCTGCACTCCGCGGGTGTGCGGCGGGGCCCACATTCCCTCGTCTGTTGCCCCAATCACAACCCCGACGGCACGGTGTCGTGGGTCAGGGGGCACAATAGGACCTATGGCAGCTCCACTCAATGCTCAGACCCGTGCACCCCAGGCAACCGGTCGCGCCCCGGATTTCAGTCCGTACCTCGACTTCGACCGTGCCCAGTGGCGGGAACTGCGTAAATCCATGCCCCAAGTCCTCACCGAGGAGGAGGTCGTGGCGCTGCGCGGATTGGGCGAGAACATCGACCTGGATGAGGTCGCCGAGGTCTACCTGCCGCTGTCGCGTCTGATCCACCTGCAGGTCAATGCCCGCCAGGAACTGACCGTGGCCACGGAGACCTTCCTGGGTACCTCCTCCGCGCGCATGTTCCCCGGCGCCCATGTGCCGTTTGTCATCGGTGTCGCCGGTTCGGTGGCGGTGGGTAAATCAACCACCGCGCGTCTGCTCCAGGTGCTGCTGCAACGCTGGAGTTCCCACCCGCGGGTGGATCTGGTGACCACCGACGGTTTCCTCTACCCCGGTGAGGAACTGAAACGCCGCGGCATCATGAACCGCAAGGGTTTCCCCGAGAGCTACGACCAGCGGGCCCTGCTGCGTTTCGTCACCGATGTGAAATCAGGCAAGTTCAATGTGCGGGCACCGGTGTACTCGCACACCGCCTATGACCGCGTGCCCGGCAAGTACATCACGGTGGATCAACCCGACATCCTCATCGTCGAGGGACTGAACGTGCTGCAGACCGGCCCCACCCTCATGGTCAGTGACCTGTTCGATTTCAGCGTGTACGTCGACGCCCGCACCGAGGACATCGAGCGCTGGTACATCGAGCGTTTCCTCCAGCTGCGTGACACCGCCTTCCGCCACCCCGACGCACACTTCCGGCACTACGCCGACATCGGCGATGAGAAGGCCGCCGCCGTGGCCCGCGAGATCTGGCAGTCCATCAACCTGCCCAACCTGGTGGAGAACATCCTGCCCACCCGGGTGCGCGCCTCCCTGGTCCTGCGCAAGAGCGCCGACCACCTCGTCGAGCGAGTGCGGATGCGTAAACTCTAGAACGCTGCTTGTCGACGAACCGACCCGCCCGCCGGTTATTCAGCCGTTCGCCCAGGTGACGACCTCATCCAGACGGGTAGGATCAACCCGGTCCACGTCGGTGTCGAAGGTCTCGATCATCATCTTGTCATTGGCGTTTTTCATCGGCTTGGCCTTGAGCATGTTGACCACGGTCCACATGGTGGTGCGGTGCGCGCCGGACAGCTCGGAGTAATTCAGGCGACCCGGAAGGTAGAAACGGGTGACGCGGTCGACCTTGTTGCCCAGCGCCCGGGCGGAACCGTCCTTCTTCACCGCGATATCATCCAGGGTCATGCCGACGGTGCACAGCGCCACGCGACGATCCCCCAGGTCGGTATCGGTGATGAATTTCGCGCCCGCATTCATCGGGCCGTGGACCGGGCTCAACACGATCAGGGGTGCCTGCGGGTCAGCGGATAGACGCGCCTGTGCCTCATTGAGCGGCACCGCCTCCACACCGCAGCGCGTGGCCAGTTCGTTCGCGTACTGCCGGGTGGATCCGTAGACGGATTCAAACGCAACAATCGGCTGGGACATTGCTCTCCTTTATAAGAAGCGGGTGACTATTTTCCGAACCGCCTGCTGCGCTGCGAATAGTCACGCAGTGCCCGGAGGAAGTCGATCCTGCGGAATGCAGGCCAGTAGGTATCAGTGAACCAGATCTCCGAGTAGGCAGACTGCCACAGCATGAACCCGGACAGTCGCTGCTCACCGGAGGTGCGGATCACCAGATCCGGATCCGGCTGCCCGGAGGTGTACAGGTGGGTCGAGATGGCCTGGGCATCCACCGACTCAATGACCTCATCGAGGGTCTTGCCCTCATCGCGGGCGGAGGTGAGCAGATCACGCACCGCGTCGACGATCTCCTGGCGCCCGCCGTACCCGACCGCGATGTTCACGGCCACGCCGGTGTGATCCACGGTTTCGCATACGGTTCCGCGCAGGCGTTCGGCGAACTCTTTGGGCAGCAGATCCAGGTGGCCGACCAGCCGCACCCGGCAGTTGGTCTCCGGCAGGGAGAGCTCGGCGACGACATCACCGATGATGTCATAGAGCAGCTGCAGTTCAGCCTCATCCCGGCCGAGGTTCTCCGTGGACAGGAGGTAGACAGTGACCAGATCCACATCCACGTCATCGCACCAGCGGACCAGCTCCCCGATCTTCTTGGCACCCACACGGTGTCCGTGGCTCAGATCAACGAAACCGGCCTCCCTGGCCCAGCGGCGGTTGCCATCACACATGATCGCGACGTGCCCAGGCTGCTTCGCGCCGTTGAGCTCCTTGAGGAGCCGGCGTTCATAGAGGGGATAGAGCAGTCTGGGCAGGTTCAACACGTTTAACAGTGTAGTCCCCGCCACCGGGATGTCGCGCACCCCCGCGCCGTGATTCCTGTCTGGGGGTTGTGCGACTATTGCTACACAGTCCGGGCCGGCGGCTGGGGGTGTGTCGAAAAAGTCTCATGTCCGCCCCCGGTTGCGTTCGACTATTCCACCACAGGCCAGGCTGTGGGGCCCCGGTGTGTCGGAAAAATCGAACTGCGTATCTCCCTGGGCTCAGGCCTCCCGGCGGGTACGGACCGCGGCGGCGAGCTCACCGAGCAGATCGACGGTGGTGTCGATGTCGATGCACTTGTCGGTGACGGACTGACCGTAGACCAGACCCTCACCGCCGTTGATCTTCAGCTTGGCCGGATCCAGGTTCTGGGCCCCACCGACGAGGAAGGATTCGATCATGATGCCGGCGATAGCCTCATCACCGGCGGTGATCTGCTCGGCGATCTCACGGACCACACCCACCTGGCGGACATGATCCTTGCCCGAGTTGGCGTGGGAGGCATCGATCATGAGGCGTGCGCTCTCCCTCAGCTTCTCCACGGTCTGCGCGACGGAGGCCGGATCGTGGTTCGGCCCGGCGGTGCCACCACGGAGGATGATGTGGCTGTTGGAGTTACCGGCGGTCTGCACCACGGAGGGGGCGCCGTGGTCGGAGGTGCCGAAGAAGAAGTGTGGGTTCCGGGCGGATTCCACCGCGTCGATGGCCACCTGGACATTGCCGTCGGTGCCGTTCTTGAAACCGATGGGCATGGACATCCCGGAGGCGAGCTGGCGGTGGACCTGGGATTCGGTGGTGCGGGCACCGATGGCGCCCCAGGCCACGGCGTCGGCGTAGTACTGCGGGCTGTTGGGTTCGAGGAATTCGCAGCCGACGGGCAGATCGAGGTTCACCACGTCGATAAGCACCTTGCGCGCCAGGCGCAGTCCCTCGGCGATGTCGTAGGTCTCGTTGAGGTGCGGATCATTGATCAGGCCCTTCCATCCGACCGTGGTGCGTGGCTTCTCGAAGTAGACGCGCATGACGATCTTCAGGTCCTTGTCCAGACGCTTGGCCAGGGGTGCCAGACGGTTGGCGTAGTCGATCGCGGCCTCCGGGTCATGGACCGAACACGGACCGACGACGACCACGAGGCGGTCATCATCGCCGGCGAAGATATCGGCGATCTCCTGGCGGTCACGCTCGACCTTCTCCGCCTGGCGGGGGCTTAAGGGATTGTCGGCGATCAGTTCAGCCGGGCTGGGCAGCTCATGGAAGGCAACCACCCGTTTGTTGCTGGTGGATGCCGGATTGGGGAGGGACACTGGGGCGCTCATGGTGCTGGGATCTGCCTTTCGGGCGGTGATATCGGTGGATAACCGTTTATGGGGGAAATCATGTGGGGAAACAAAAAAGCAGCCCCTCGACCCTTGCGGGGAGGTGCTGCTCGGCTCCGGTTCTGTTCGCGTTCTAGCTAGGCACGATCAACGGCCAGCTGACGCGGGAAGACCCCGGAGCCGGTCGGAAAATAAAATCGTGCTGCGAACATGAGGAAGACTTTAACACATTTCCTATCTAGAGGAAGCCCTTCTTGGATTTATCATTCAGGCCGACCTCAGCCATGGCCTTCTGAATGCCCTCGATATCGAAGGGATCCAGGCCGTTGCGCTCGGCGAAGATCCGGCGGCGGTTCATCCGTGACCAGCGTCGGTGGAACATCCAACCGAGGGTGAGGATGGCCGCACCCATCAACGCCAGGATGAGCAGACCGATCGGTGAAGCCTTACCGAACTCCGGGCCGAGGGGGCCACCACTCTGCTGCTGGGCAAGGATGAAGAAAGTCGTGTCGTTGTACACGCTGGCTGCGGTAGTCAACACGGGGCTGATGTCAATCACGCCTGAGCGTCCTTCCTGAAGGAACTGATCCATTAATGGATTCAGAGGGGTTTCAACTAGTCCGCATCCGGGTTGATACCGGCGAACAGGTCATCTTCCGGAATGGCGGTCCTGACCCGTGTCTGGGCCAGTTCGAATTCCTCTGTAGGCCATAGCCTACGCTGCACCTCCACCGGAGTTCCAAAAAATGCCCCGGCGGGATCGATCTGGGTGGCGTGGGCGCGCAGCGCATCATCACGGTGCTCAAAGTACGCATCGCAGGTGACCTGGGTGGTCACGCGCGCCATGATGTCGGCCTTGTTCTTCTCCCACCGCTCGATCATCGGTGCGTAGGGGCTCGGCTGGCCCATGGACACGAGCCGCTCGTGGAACAGCTCCATCCGCTGGCGAATGAAACCGTGGGAGTAGTAGAGCTTCAACGGGGTCCACGCCTCGCCCAGTTCGGGTGCGTAGGACTCGTCGCCGGAGCGATCCCAGGCCAGTATGGACACCTCATGGACCTTGAGGTGATCCGGGTGCGGGTAGCCACCGTTCTCGTCGTAGGTGATGATCACATGCGGGCGGAACTCGCGGAGGATCTCCACCAGGTCGCGGACGATCACCTCATTGTCCTCGAGTGCGAAACAGCCCTCCGGCAGTGGTGGCAGTGGATCACCCTGGGGCAGACCCGAGTCGGCGTACCCCAACCAGCGGTGTTCGGTGCCGAGGACCTCCATGGCCTTCGCCATCTCCTCACGGCGGATGGCCGGGATGTTCTCCAGAACACCGGGCTTTTCCATCGCGGGGTTGAGGATGTCACCGCGTTCACCACCGGTGCAGGTGACCACCATGACCCGGTTGCCCTCAGCGACATAGCGGGCCATGGTGGCGGCGCCCTTGCTGGACTCGTCGTCGGGGTGGGCGTGGATCGCCAACAGGCGCAGACCACTCACGTGTATTCATCCTTTCCTTGAGGTTTTCCCGGAACCTGGGATGGCTGGACGGAAAACCTCATGAAATATTTTGTTGATACGTATCCAGTCAATGATAGACGTAACCGCGTCGACCCCGGTTATCGCTTTGGACAACTGTGACTAAGATGTTGAGATGTCTATTCATACGTCCCGCCACGGCTGGGCGGTATGTCCCCGAACGGCTGTTTAGGATGTCGACGAATTCCGCTATGAGCAACAACCCCAACTCCTCCCCCAACGTCCCCGGCACCCCGGAAATTCCTGACGTCACGCAGCGTCCGTCCTCACGGTACCGGGGGAACCGGGAGACCATGGCCACCAACAACTGGTCCGGCAAGGTCATCGCGGTGTTGGCGGTGGTCATCGTCGTAGCCCTGGTCATCGCGCTGGTGCAGTTCATGCAGCGTCGGGAGGCGCAGACGGTGACCGGCACCATGGGTGCCTTTGAGCGTATCGACGACTCGACCTTCCAGATGAATGTGGATGTCACCCGCGAGAACCCCGAGTTGCCCACCTACTGCATTGTGACCGCGTTGGATTACTCCCATGCTGAGGTTGGTCGCCGGGAGATCCTGGTGGAGCCGAGCACCGAGTCCGTTGTGCGCATCACCACGCAGATCCCCACCAGGGAGCCTGCGGTCTCCGGTGGGGTCTATGGTTGTTCCACCACCATCCCCTCGCATATGAACCTGTAATTCGCGGGGGTCGGGCTGTGCTAAAATCACACCCAGAAAACGTACGTTGACATCGCTGGTCGACTTCCACGCGCGCATATCTGAATGTTGGCCCCGGTTTTCCCGGGGCCTGTGTCATGTGCGCCGGGGGTTGACCCGGTGGGACATCTCTACAGTTCCCGGGAGGGTTATAACCATGGCAAGTGCAGATAAGCAGTACATCACGCCTGAAATGAAGGCCAAGCTGGAGGAGGAGCTCAACACCCTCATCGCCCGTCGCCCGATTGTCGCCGCGGAGATCAACGAACGTCGTGAAGAGGGCGACCTCAAGGAGAACGCCGGCTACGACGCGGCCCGCGAGATGCAGGACCAGGAGGAGGCCCGCATCAAGCAGATCTCCGAGGTGCTGGCGAACGCCACCACCGAGCGTGAGGGCATCGTCGAGGGTGTGGCCAACGTCGGTTCCGTTGTCCACGTCTACTACGACGGCGATCAGTCCGACAAGGAGACCTTCCTGATCGGCACCCGTGCCGCCGCGACGGACAACCCCGATCTGGAGACCTACTCCGAGCAGTCCCCGCTCGGTGCAGCCATCCTGGGTGCACACGAGGGTGAAACCCGTGAGTACACTACTCCCAATGGCTCCGCTGTATCAGTTACGATTGTTTCCGCTGAGCCATACAATTCTGAGAAGGCCGCGACCCCGCGCGGCGAGAACTAAGGATTTTGATCTTTGATGACTTCCCTTTCCCGAAAGCTCCTGATCACCGGTGTCACCGCTGCTGCGGCTCTGGCCATCACCGCGTGTACCCCTCCGAACGAGAATGATTCCGATGCGAAGGTCGACACCGCCACCGGCGTAGCCGCCCCGACCACGGAAACCTCCGCCCGGACGACCACCACCGCGGGCACCACCACCGCGATTGCCAGTGCCGAGCTGCCCGGTTACATCGACTGCGTCGCGGCTCCCACCCGCGAGCCGCAGGTGATCTCCCTGAACTGTGCTGACAACAGTGATCAGCTCACCGCGATCGAGTGGGTGTCCTGGGATGAGGACGGTGCCACCGGCACCGGCACCCGTATCGTCACCGCCACCGTCGGTGATGAGGAAGTCATCGAGGACGTCGACGTGGAACTCTCCGCCGTGACCGAGACCTCCCAGGGCCTGGTTTTCTCCCAGGTTGAGGTTGACGGTCAGGTCGTCGCCCTGTAATACACAGGTCGCACCAGACAGACACAGAGCTCCGGCCCGCTCCCTTGATCACAGGGGGCGGGCCGGAGCTTTTCTTGCGCTTGAGACGCGTGAGCTAGCGGTTGGTGAAGTAGCTCAGCAGGCGCAGGATCTCGGTGTAGAGCCAGACCAGGGTGACGGCCAGGCCGAGGGCCACGCCCCAGGCCATGCGGGCGGGAACGCCCTCACGGACCATCTTGTCGGCTGCGTCGAAGTCGGTGAGGAAGCTGAACGCCGCCAGGCCGATGCAGAACAGGGAGAAGACGATGGCGAGGATGCCGCCATCACGCAGCGGGCTGCCGAAGCCGAACAGCGACATGACGAGGTTGCCCAGCACCAGGACGAGCACACCGAAGATCATGCCGGTCATGATGCGGTTGAACTTCGGGGTGACCTTGATGGCGCCGGTCTTGTAGACGAACAACATGCCGAAGAACACGCCGATGGTGCCGAGAACGGCCTGGCCGATAAGGGCACCGGCGCCGTCGTAACCCTGCAGGAATCCGGAGAACAGCAGGGAGATACCACCGACGAACAAACCCTCAAAGGCCGCATAGGTGATGGTCACTGGTGCGGAGCCATACTTCTTGCCGAAGGTGGCCACCAGCACGGTGATGAAACCACCGATGGCGCCGATGATGGTCAGGATCATCGCCATGCCCGGGTTCACCAGGGAGACGCCGAAGGTCAAGACAGCGAAGACAACAATGATCGCGAGCGTGATGCCGGTCTTGGTGATCACATCATCGACCGTCATGGGACGCTCAGTCTGCTGGGGGGCGTTGTACTGGGTCTGGTACTGCCCGCCGAACTGATCATAACCGGCGTAGGAGTTCTGGCCGTGGCTCCGTTGGGTGTCGGTCAGTGAACTGAAAACGGGATTGCTGCTGCGCAAGAGGTTCCCCGATCCTTTCGTTGATTTTTCTACTACTACTGCTAAGACAACGAAAGTTTATCGGTTTTTGTTCCCGTTACCACCCGAGTAATCCATAGGGGTGGAGGGTCAGAGCGGGAGTGGCGCCGGGGCGGGCAGCAGTTCCCCGCTGAGGTGCGCCCACCGGGATTCCTCGACGAGTGTCAGTCCCGTGGAGAGCTCCTGATTGCGCAGGGTGGCCACCTCCTGCAGGCTCATGCCCCGCTCCCCCACGCCGATGGGCACCGGGATGGCGATGGATCCTGCTGCCACGTCGATGCGGGTGTGGGTGCCCGCGGGGATGGTGGCCATGTCGCCCTGGGTGAGGAACCGGCAGTAACCGGGGGTGGTGACGGTGGCGGCGCCGGTGTAGATCCACAGTTGCTGGTCGCGTGTGGCCTCGGCGAAGGTGGTGCGCGAGGGGATCGCCGCCGGGGTGCCCGTCACGCCCATGCCGATCGCCCCGGTGGTGAAGGCGGATGGGGTGGTGCCGGTGTGGCGTCGAAAAGCTCGGGTCAGGCTGCTGGTGGCCGAGAATCCGACCAGGTTGGCCACCACCGCGATGCTGAAGTCGTGCGCCAGGAGGCTGGTGGCGACGCACACGCGCTGCGCCGCACGCCACTCGCTGAAGGAATACCCCGTGGAGCTCAGGAACTGGCGTTGGAGGGTGCGTGCCGACACGCCCCGCTGCGCGGCGAACTCCTCGAGGCTGGTCTGGTCGGCGGGGTTGGCCGCCAGCGCCTGCGCCACCGCCCGGGCGTGCCTGGGGGCGGGCAGGGGTGGGGTGGGCACGCGGTCCTCAAAGAGCTTTGCGACGTCCCCGCTCACCCCATCCTCCCCGAACAGCGAACGGGAATACTCATGGACCATGCGCTCATCCCACGACCGCCCCAGGTGAATGCGCCGTGCCGGGCCATCAATGCCGATGCTGCGGAAACGCAGATCCAGGATCAGACCCGATCCGGTGTCCGACCAGAAGGCACCCTCGGGTGCATACAGCAGGTCCCCGGCCACCAGCGTGAAGGTCTGCTCTCCGAGACACACATTCACCACACCGGAATGGCACCACAACAGGCACGCATTGTTCATCAGCGACTCACTTTCTCCCGAACCGTCAGCATCCCCAGATTAGGTAACGCTAACCTTAAAAGATCAATGCCAGCGATACTACGTCCCACCTCACCCCTCACGCAACAGTGTGATTCACCGCTCCCCCGGGGAATGCGAAAAGTCCCGAGACAAGGGATGTCTCAGGACTTCACTACTGTGCCCCCAGTGGGACTCGAACCCACACTGAATTGGAGTAAGTTAGATCAAGCGTTCTAACTTTTTAGGATTAGCCATTCCCGTTATTGCTGGTAACGGAGTTATCTATTCCACCCTCACTGGATACTTCCGGTTGGCCTGTCGCATTATCTGGAGACTTTTTGGAGACCTTGAGCACCTGGTCAACGACTTCCCCGATAGGAACACCTCGCCGGTTGCGTTGGTAGTAGACCGTTTCCGTGAGCCGGCTGTCAGCATGACCGAGGACATCGGCGGCCTTATGTGGGCCCAGTTCATCGGCCACGACAGAGCCCAGAGTCTTTCGCAGGGAGTGGATAGTCACCCAGTTGAACCGCTCCCCCCTCGCTTCCCGGAGAAGTCGGTTGAGGTTGTTCTCCCACACGTATGTCCCGGAGCCGGAGGGGAACACCATCTCGAGATGTTCTCCAAACTTCCGGTGTCGTCGCTGGAGGATCTCGACGGCCACGGCTGGTAACTGGATTGGACGCCCCGCGGTGGTGGTCTTGCCCTCCTCTTGCCTGACGTGTCCGGTTTCCTTGGAGTAGGTCAAGGTGCCGGTGACTCGCATGATCGGGGGTTCATGCTCGAGGTCTACGTCTTCCCATCTCAAGGCCAGGACCTCCCCCGCTCGCAGGCCGGTGGCCAGGCAGAAATCCGTGACGTCGATGAGCAGTTCATCCTTGGATCTAGCAATTTGTTCACGGAAGGGTTGGATCTCCTCGACGGCCAGGGCGCGCACGTCTTTCGGCGCTACGGCCAGGGGCTCGATGACGGCCATGGGGTTGGCGGGGATGAGTCCGTAGCGGGTGGCCATGTTGAACGCACCGTTGAGGACACTTCGGGCATTGGAGGCTACTCCCTGGGTTTTCCCGTGCAACCACTGGTTGAGGAATGCCGGGGTCACCTCGTTGATCCGCATGTTGCCGAATGCAGGGATGATGTGGTTGTCGATGGCGTTTCGGTAGCGTTCCCGGGTCTGGGGGCGGATCTTGGTCTTGGTCTCGATCCAGTGCTCCATGAGGGCCGAGACGGGGCTTGTGGTAGTGAGGACTTCGGTGTCTGTCGCGCCGAGTCGTTCCGCGCACTTGGTTTTCAGGGCGTTGACGGCCGCGGTCTTGGACTTCCCCCGCGCCTGGAGGCGTACGGTGTCGCCGTTCCACAACCGTAAGCGCGTCTCCGCTTGATGTCGGCCGGTGGCTAGTTCCTTGGTGTTGATCTCGCCGTAGGAACCAAGCGGTGTAGCTGGTCTACCCCTTGCCATTCTCATCATCCAAGCGCGATTCCAGTGACGGGATTGACCAGTCCCCGCCATAGCCAGATGTTGACGGGCCTTTTTCAAGAACGCTCTCCTTCAACGTTCCTCCATGAACAAGAACTTCCCTCCATGCGTTAGAAGCTTCATTAAGTAGGGAGACAACTTTTTCTGCCATCATTTGGGCACGTTGCGCAGCTTCAAGCGGCACACAGTAGGCATTCCCAGTTGATAATTTGACACGCTCAGCAACGATTTCTAGATGGTTATCAATGGCGGTAATGGTGTGGTGAAAGTTCCCAACGACAGTGAGCCCACTAGCGAACGCTTGCTCCTGGAGCTGGGAGCCCCGATATTCCTCATTGTCCTCATCTGGCTTTACCAGAAGATCGAGACCAAGCCCCAAGATTTTCGCAATCGCGGCCGCTTCGGTTAATTCAATCCCCCTTTTGTTGTTCTCAATCTTCGCAATCGCAGACGGAGATATAAAGATTCCCTCCTCGGCTAATGCTTCGGATAATTCCGGCTGAGTGAGCTGTTTATTCTTGCGTGCCCGCTTCACACGCTCTGCGATTTGACCCTTCATTGCCTCAATGTTGCCCATATCGCAAGTGTTCCATATTTGCCATCTCCGCATTAAATAAATGTTGAAAATCGAACCATGTTGAATAGAGCTTGCCTTTCCGGCCATTCCCCCCTATGCTCAATATTGCGGAAATCAACCGCTATCCTATTTCGAAAGGTTCAATTAAATGACCCCTCTCCGTGCCACGGTCACTCTCCGTGAGGCTGCTGAGCTTATCGGCATTGGCGCTAGTACTGCCTACGATGCGGTCCGAAAAAATGAATTTCCTACTCCAGTCATCAAGATTGGGGGCCGCTACGTCGTCCCAATTAAGCCGTTGCTTGCGCTCCTCGGCCTGGAAGAACTTCCCATGCCCAACAACGACCCGCAGGTGGCATAACATGCCCAACCTCGACTTCACCGAAGTCCGACCAGCTACGCATTCCACCACCCCGGAGGAACGTCTCACCGCGCATCTCACCAAGGACCTGCGCCGACAGTTCCCCGACCGCGAGGATGTGCACTTTCATCTACTCGCCGCGGACATGGCCCAGAACTTCACCCGCATGGCCGCGATGTTCAACCTTGATGACTACGCCCTCACACTCAAGCGCCCCATCCTCACAGACCGCCAGCTCGAAAAGCTCGCAGACAGGAACTGATTCTCATGTCCAAGTATTCACCTACCGCCGCCCGTGATCTCCTCGAGAAAGAGAAGGACGGCATCACCCTGGAGGAATATCTCGTCTCAGCCATGGGTGAAGCACTTCTCGAGTTCACCGGAGATGACGACCTCGCAGTCGTGGCCCTGGCTGATGATCTTGTTCCCGGAGTCCTCGAAGACCTCGCCGGCCTGGACCTCAACAGGTACGAGGTGGAACCCCCGCACACCGCCGAGGACTCACTGACGTTCCTGGACCGGGAAGCCGTCGGACTGCTCGAAGCCGCCGACGAGGAGATCCACGGGGTATCCACCCTGTCGATGGTGGACACCCCCGACCTTCCAGAGCATGTCCAAGACGCCGTGTCGATGATCCACACCGCGATCAAGCTGATCCGCATGGAAGCCGGCCTGCATGGGGCACGGAACAAGGCCACCTACAGCACCGGGGCCCCGACCAGTGAGGTGCGACAGGAACCGGGACGGGAACCGCAGGATGACGGAACTACCCGCCTTGTGATGCATGACGTTCATTACGGCCTGTACCCCGACGGCCACCACAACCACCCCGCATTCCGATAGGAGCACCACATGATGAACACAACTCATACAGGTGACCAGCTCGCCCAGGGCCGTGAGGCGTGGCTCTACATGGCGAGGTACCAATCCCAGCACGGAGCGTTGCCGCCGAACTGGTCCGACTTTCTTGATCTCCCCCTTGAGGTCAAGAATCCCGAAACCGAAGAGGTTCACATCACCCTCATTCGTAATCTCACAGCCGCTGATATTCAGCATTGGGCCCAGAACTACGAAATCGAAACCACCGCCCAATACCTCGCAGACATCCAAGGAGACCAGTAATCATGGCTGCCAATGACAAGACCCCCGCTGAAAATCAGGCTGATCTTTTGAACTTTCGTCTCGAACTGATGCACGAAAACCTCATAGGTATTCAAGCGATTCTTCAAAGTTTCTTGGGGATCAAGGAACTTCTCGAGGCGATAGCTGATTCAAGTCTCGTATCGCTGAATGAGAAACAGCTCGATTATCTGAAGCTGGTCACCGAGAACCGGCACATCAAGGACAGTGTTGACGACCTCATTCAATCAATCAAGTCGGAAGGAAAGCAGTAATCATGACCATTCACAACGAGAAAACCCCCGTGACTGCGCCAACAGTCAACGAGGGAACCAAGAGCATTCCAGAGCGCTCGGTGACCACAGCTTACCTCGCCAAGCATGGCGACAACACCCGCCACACCTTCGGCACCTGGTCGGGGAAATCCATTCCGCAGGATGACCACATCACCATCATCATCTCGATGGAGGCCGCGCGGACCATGTTCGCCGATGGTCCCCAGTTGGTGGCACTGAACCCTGAGTGTGTCGCGGCTCAATCCGCAGCGGCCCGCAAAGTCCGGGAAGAAGAGGAACGTAGGGAGCGCGCCGAGCTGCGCCGGAGGATCGCTGACCGGATCACTGAAGAAGAAGGTTTCGAGGAACATCTCGCCCACCTCGACGCCCAAGCGACGGTGATCTATGACCAGATCGACAAGAAGGTTGATGCCGTCCTCGAAGAGATGGGGAAGAAGCCATGACCATGACTGAGTTCATCATCCATCTGGTGTTCTTCATCGGCCCCCTGGTCCTCGCCCTGGGGTGGCAACACCTCGCAGAACTCCCGATGAGGAGGTGGTCACATGCTGGTCACTGATCTTCTCGAAGAAGCTGACCGCATCCTCACCGAGGACGCCCAGGACCTCCTGGATAACTTGATTCTGCTTTAACCCACACGCCGGGGCGCGTTGACATGTGCCCCGGCGTTCACGATCACACACGAAAGGGGAATGGGGTTGAACACCCAGAATTCCTACCAACGCTTCATCCACGCCGCCGAGAGCGCCGGCCTGACCGTCAGGGAGACCACCCAGGGCAAACAAGCCAGTATCCAAACACCAGGACACTCACCACGTGATCTGGGAACATCGGCGACTTACAACCAGGACCGCACCTTGGTCTACTGCCACAACGGCGACGTCGATGACGTCCTGGCCGAACTAGGACTCACCCACCGGGATCTGTTTGACCATCCACGCGGGTCTGAATACCGCTACGACGACGGCCGGGTGGTGTTCCGCACCGTGGACAAGAAGTTCCGCCAAGACGGCAACAAACAAGGAACCGCCCTGTTCGGATTGTCCTCCCTTACCGCGCCGGGCCCGGTTTATATCGTGGAAGGCGAAAACGATCAGCTCACCGCCCAGAACGTCTGCGGTGTCGCCGCGGTCTCGCAGGCCGGTGGTGCCTCCAATGCCCCGGAAAAGGCCGACTGGTCCGTTCTCAAGGGCAGGGATGTCATCGTGGTCCAAGACGATGACGCACCGGGGGAAAAGCGCGCCAAGAAGGTTGTCGCTCACCTCCAGTCCCTGGCCGATATGCCGGCATCAATCACCATGGCGAAAGCCGCGGCCGGGAAGGATCTTTCCGATCACATCGCAGCGGGTAAGACCATCGAGGAACTTATTCCGGTAGGTGAGCCCATCGCCCGCCGACGAGTGCTGTTCAAGCCTGCAACTGAGTACACCATGCAGGCCGTGGTGTGGTTGATCGACCAGTGGTTGCCACGCTCGATGTTCTCCCTCCTGGCTGGACGTGAGGGGATCGGTAAATCCACCATCGCCGCGGATCTGTGTGCGAGGTGCACCCGTGGTGAGTACGGAGAGAAAATGAACGTGGTCTACCTCGCCTCCGAAGACTCCATTGAACAGGTAGTCAAGCCGCGCCTGGTTGCTGCTGGTGCTGACTTAAACCGGGTGTTCTTCCATGAGGTCACCAC
>NZ_JACSPR010000007.1 GCF_014837045.1 Corynebacterium gallinarum | reverse complement strand
AGCTAAGCCTGGTTACGCTGATGGTACTGCACTCGGGAGGGTGTGGGAGAGTAGGTGACCGCCGACCAACAACTTAAAAAAGATAGATATGTGTGTGACCGTATCACCCCGTGGTGGGTGATACGGTCACACATTTTTATGTGTCCACTATGCGGTAGTAGGGGGTGTGGTGAATTCACGGGGTTTCCCGGGGTTCACCACACCCCCTTTTTTGATGTCTAACCCCCGGATTATGGCAGGCTGACCACGAATGATTTCGCGGCATGAAATAGAGTTGCCGACATGAAGAACAAGTACGTCGTCAAGCGTCTGCGTCCCTTCGGGGAGACCATCTTTGCCACCATGACCCAGCGGGCCAACGAGGTGGGTGCCATCAACCTGGGGCAGGGATTTCCCGATGAGGACGGGCCGGCACAGATGCTCGAGATTGCCTCCCAGCAGATCCTCGGGGGCAACAACCAGTACTCCGGGGGCAGGGGAGAGCTGGGCCTGCGCACGGCTGTGGCAAAGGACAGACATAAACGCTTCAAACTCGACTACAACCCCGACACCGACGTCCTCATCACCGTCGGCGCCACCGAGGCGATCTCCGCGTCGGTACTCGGACTGGTGGAACCCGGGGACGAGGTGATCGTCCTGGAACCCTATTACGATGCCTACGCCGCAGCCATCGCCCTGGCTGGCGCGACCCGCGTGGCCGTGCCCCTGAAGGAGGAGGACAACACCTGGGTGCTCGACACCGATGCTGTCCACGCCGCGGTGACGAAGAAGACGAGCATGATCATCGTCAACAGTCCGCACAACCCCACGGGGTCGGTGTTCTCCAAGCGGTCACTGGAAGCCCTGGCGGGTATCGCCCGTGCCTATGATCTGCTGGTGCTCTCTGACGAGGTGTATGAGCATCTGACCTTCGACAAGGTCTCCCACACCGCTGTTGCCAGTCTGCCGGGCATGTGGGATCGGACGATCACGGTCTCCTCGGCAGCCAAGACCTTCAACGTCACGGGATGGAAGACCGGCTGGGCGCTGGCACCCGCCCCGATACTCGATGCGGTCATCCGGGCGAAGCAGTTCATGTCGTACGTGGGGGCCACACCGTTCCAACCCGCTGTCGCCCATGCCATCACCCATGAGAAGCCGTGGGTCAAGCAGATGCGCAAGGGGCTGCAGACCAAGCGGGACATCCTCACAGACGCGCTGACCGAGGCGGGCCTGACGGTCCACGACTCCCACGGCACGTACTTCGTCGTCGCAGATATCGGCGAGCGTGATGGTGCGGAGTTCTGCTTCGATCTCATTGACCGGGTCGGGGTGGCTGCGATCCCGGTGCAGGCGTTCGTCGACAAGCCCGAACAGTGGTCCTCGAAGGTACGGTTCGCGTTCTGCAAACAGGAGGACACACTGCGGGAGGCGGCACAGCGGCTGCGCGCGGCCGGCTCCCTGTAACGACAGAAGGTCGCCCCGGGGTCCACCCAGGCAGACAAAAAGCCGGTGGCAACCACCGATTTCTCAGCGGCCGCCACCGGCAGCAGGTTCCTTCGGAAAACTCTCTAGAGCACCAGCAGGTTCATGCGGGTGTTCTTGACCTCGTCGAGCCTGCTGCGGTTCTTCTCCAGCTTGCTCCACAGGTCGTGGGGGATGGTCTTCTCGGCGCGACGGACAACATCGGCATCCGTGGTGCCCCAGGTGATCGGCATGGGGCTGACCTCATCCCAGTGGTCCTGGTCGCGCATGGTGCGTCGGCCACTGACGGCGACGGATGGCACACGTTCACCCAGTTTGCGCTCATGCACGCCCAGGCGGTTGATGGTGCGCACCGCCAGGCCCCAGCGTGGGGGCAGGGTCTCATCCACATTGGTGTTGACCAGGGTCAGCAGCACCACATCGCGGGGATTGATCTCGGCAACCACGGCCGGGACCAGGGGGTACCGGTTGTAGAGGGAGGCCGCGGAACCGACCTGGCGGGGCAGGATCGGGATCATGATGAAGCTCAGGGCCGCCATGATGCCCATGACGATGAGGACCATCCAGCCCCAGACGGCGCCGTCGGCGAGGTAGTACAACACCCCGCCGATCGCCAGCAGCACCAGGCCGAAGAAGAATGCGGAGATCTGGAGGCGTTTGGTGTCGCGGAGGAACTCGTTGTTCTTCCGGGCGTAGGCTTCGTCGACGTCAAAGGAGAAGTGCTTCATCTATGTTTCTTTCTCGGTAATGGGGAAGAGGAGATCGTCGGCGTCGATGATCCGGTAGGCATAACCCTGTTCGGCGAGGAACCGCTGTCGGTGGGCGGCATACTCGGTGTCCAGGGTGTCGCGGCTGACCACGGAGTAGAAGTGGGCTTCGCCGCCGTCGGCCTTGGGTCGCAGGAGCCTGCCCAGACGCTGGGCCTCCTCCTGGCGGGAACCGAAGGTGCCGGAGACCTGGATGGCCACGGCGGCCTCGGGCAGGTCGATGGAGAAGTTCGCCACCTTGGACACCACCAGCACATTCAGTTCGCCGGAACGGAATTTATCAAACAACTCCCCGCGTTTCTTGTTGGAGGTCTTACCGTCCACGACGGGGGCGTCGAATTCCGCCCCGAGGTCCTCCAGCTGGTCCAGGTACGCGCCGATGATGAGGGTGGGTTGACCCTCATGCTGTTCTAAGATCCTGCGAACCACACGCGTTTTGGTGTGGGCGGTGGCGGCCAGACGGTAGCGGTCGGCGGTCTCCGCGGTGGCGTAGACCATGCGTTCGGCATCGGTCATGGTGGTGCGGACCTCCACGCAGTCGGCGGTGGCGATAAAACCCTGGGCCTCGAGGTCCTTCCACGGGGCGTCGTAACGCTTCGGGCCGATCAGGGAGAACACGTCCCCCTCGCGGCCGTCCTCGCGCACCAGGGTGGCGGTCAGGCCCAGCCGACGCCTGGACTGCAGATCGGAGGTCATGCGGAACACCGGGGCGGGCAGCAGGTGTACCTCGTCGTAGATGATCAGACCCCAGTCGCGGGAGTCGAACAGCTCCAGCGCCTTGTATTCGCCCTTGGTGCGGCGGGTGACCACCTGGTAGGTGGCGATGGTGACCGGGCGGATCTCCTTGCGTTCACCGGAGTATTCGCCGATCTCCTCCTCGGTGAGGGTGGTGCGGCGCAGCAGCTCATCCTTCCACTGGCGCCCGGCGACGGTGTTGGTGACCAGGATGAGGGTGGTGGCCTGGGCCCTGGCCATGGAGGCTGCACCCACCATTGTCTTGCCGGCACCACAGGGCAGCACCACCACGCCGGAGCCACCCTCCCAGAAGGAGTCGGCGGCGTATTGCTGGTAGTCGCGCAGCGACCAGTCCTCCACCTCGGTGGACAGCGCGATGGGGTGCGCCTCACCGTCGACATATCCGGCCAGGTCCTCGGCCGGCCAACCGATCTTGAGCAGTTCCTGCTTCAACCGGCCCCGCTCGGAGGGGTGCACCGCGATGGTCTCGGGATCCAGCTGCTGTCCCAGCATCGGCTTGATCTTCTTGTGGCGGGAGATCTCCACGAGGATCGCCGGTTCGGCGGATTCCAGAATCAGACCATGGGCGGGGTGTTTGTGCATGCGCACACGGCCGTAGCGGGACATGGTCTCGGCGACGTCGACAAGCAGGGGTTGGGGGACGGGGAAACGGCTGTACCGCTCGAGGACGTCGACCACCTGCTCCGCGTCGTGGCCCGCGGCGCGGGCGTTCCACAGTGCCAGCGGGGTGATGCGGTAGGTGTGGACGTGCTCAGGTGCGCGCTCCAGCTCGGCAAAGGGCGCGAGTGCGGCGCGGGCTTCACCGGCCAGCGCATGACCGGTTTCCAGCAGAACGGTTTTGTCGGATTGGACGATCAGAGGTCCATCGCCAAAGGCCACTAAGTGTGTCTCCTATCGATATACAAACCTCCATTATGTCACTGTTTTCCCACTAGTCCACTATCACCTCTGTGATCCTGTGCAACATGAAACGGTGCACGGCGCCGGTGCTTTCATCCAGCGCGTCGACCTGGCCGGCGTTGACCGTCAGGGGCTTGACCGTCCGGTGCACCGCAACCCCCTGCTTATCGACGAACCCCAGCGTCACCGTCCGCTGTCCCCGCACCGCCGCCTGCAGCACCGCCAGGGTGGGCTGATCGGAGACCGTTCCGGTTCGGGCCACCTCCTCACGTCGGATCGCGGCCACCGCCGCCCTGATGCGACTCTCATCCAGCGGGCCGGCGGACCGGGGTTGTTCCGCGGACGGCACACGGGCCGGTCGCGGTGCCAGATCGAGGCTGGCCCCCAGGGCATCTTCCGCCACCGGCTGCATACCGGCCTTGCGCAGGGCGGTGATCACCTCGATGAGGGAGGCGTTGGACACCGCCACGGTCGGCGCGATCTGGCGCAGCCCCAGTGCACCTGCGGCCTCCACCGCGGAGTGCAGCAGGGCCGGATCATCACTGCGCAGATAACACATGGCGGGTCCACCACGCAGCGTGCCGTGCCGACGGGCGATGTCCTGCAGCAGGTACGCCACCGACTGGGGCAGCCCGGTGGCGCTGTGCTGGGTGAGGAAATCCTCGATCTCCGCGGCGGTGAGCCCCAGATCCATCGCCTGGCGCAGCGACGCCTCACTGATGCGATACACACTGGCCAGACCCGGGGACTCCAGATCGGCGAGCTGCCCGATGATCTTCTGCATCTCCGGTTGGAGGGGACCGGGCACCATGACGGTGTAATCGGCCTGGACGATGAAGTAATCCACCGGTTTCGGGGCCCGGACCGCCGCGGCGATGTCCGCGATCTCAGGGATCACGCCCGCCGGGGACTTCGCCAACACCCGCGCCGGCGAGGTCACGCCCCCCTCAGCCACCGCACCGATCCAGCGGGCCTCCTCCAGGAGGTGACTGATGGTGTCCCGCGGAATACGGGATGCAGCCAGGGGATGGTGGAAGAACAGATCCGCCTCCAGATCATCCTCGTTGACCCGGGTCAGGGACTGCAGGATCATGGCGCGGGTCTCCGGCAGCGTATCCCGTCGGGAGGCCGGACTGAGCAGGTGGATGGGTTTGTTCTTCTCATCGGCCTCGCCGACCAGCCAGGCGGCGAAGGTCTGCGTCCACCAGCCACGCATCAGGTGGGCGAGTTGCTCGGCCAGGGGGGCCTGCAGCCACTCATCGGCCGCCGGGGTCGGCGCGATATAGTCACCGCCGTCGTCATCGGCCGGGAGGGGATCAGGCACCCCACGGCGCAGCAGTCCGCTGGCCACACCCAGGCCGACCACCCTGGCGACCTGCTGTTCATCCACCTGCAGCTCGCGGGTCAGGCGGGTGACCATGCGCACGCCGAGCGCTCCCTCCTTGAGGGTGGATACCGGGGCGGTGGAGAGGGCGTCGATAAGCATCCGTTGCAGGCGCACCACCTCGAGCCCCGCGGCGATACCCGCATCGTCTGCGCCCGGGACCGCGCTGGGTTCGACGGGCACCACACGCCAGGCGGTGTCCTCCTGGCCCTCCAGCACGCGCCGCACCACGCCCGGCAGCTTGACGGTCTGCTCATCCACACGCGAGAGCAGACCTGCCTTGATCAGCTGGGGGATCGGGCGTGCGGGATCCGCGGACAGCGCGGCATCACGGGTGAGCCCCAGCCCGTTGGAGGTGACCAGCGTGACCAGGATCTTGCGGTGACGCGCGGGCAGCGCCTCAATGCTTTGCGACGCCTCCCCAAACGTCAGGCTCATCCCGTGCTCCTCCGGCAACAGCTGCCAGTTGGCGGGAAGCGTGGCCATGGTCTCGGGGAGGATCATGAACCGCTCCCCACCGAAGACCAGAGCCAGCTGCCGGAGACGGTCCAGCGCCTTACCGATCTGTTCGGCGGTGGGCACGGCGGTGGAATGACGCAGGGCCCGGTGGAGTCGGTCCACCACTTCGGGGGCAGTAATCGGGTTGAGTTCCGCACCCGCGTTGGCAGCGGCCTCCAGCACGGCCAACTCGAGGGCGGACAGTTTGTGGACAGCACGCTGGATGGAGGCACGCAATTGCAAACGTGCAGCAAGGGAGCCTAAACCAGGAGGTAGAGGCAGGGCAGTGTCAGGTCGGTTACGGAGAATTCCAGACAGTTGGTCATCGTCGAGCTGCTCCAACCACCCCGTGAGGGTGGGAACGGGGGAATCTTTTTTCATGATGTCCCCAAGTTTAGGTGCAGTTGAGGTGACTTTTGTTCGCCGGATTTGAGACAATGGGAAACATGGCAAATGTAGAGAAGAAGGGTTACGTTGATCCGGCTTGGCCCGATCACGACCCAAGCGAAGGTCACGTAGTCACTGAACTCATTGCTCCCTACGCTGGTGCGTCCAGCCCATGGGGCGACGATTTGGAACTCCCGGTCCCGGCCGAGACTATCGGCTACGTCCACCCGTACACCCGTATCAACCGCTAGAGAGTTTTCGCGGGTCCTCAAGCAGACCCCCGCCTGACGGACCTGATGGTCCGCCAGGCGGGGGTTTCTTTATGGCTGCGGTGCGCGGGGTGGGGCAGGTGTGGCCTGGGGGCTCCGATTGGCCGAGCGCATACGCAAAAGGGCGGGCCCTCCCATGCTGTGGGAGGGCCCGCCCTTCTGGTGTTGTCAGTGCAGGTGTTTCTAGCGGCCGACGAAGGCGTTGTAGTGTGCCTCGACCTCTGCGGGGATCTGCACACCGTACTGCGCCAGGGTGCCGGCGACGGTGTCGTAGATGCCCTGGACGGAGTTGAGGTCGCTGGAGCCGACAGCCGGGTTGGTGTTGGCGCCCACGGTGGCACGGTACTCGGCCGGTGCTGCTGCAGGGGCCGGAGCCGGTGCAGGTGCGGGAGCCGGATTGAGGTTACGCGGGGTGGGGGCGGAGTTCAGTCCCAGCTTGCTGGAACAGGCTGGCCATGCGCCCCAGCCCTGGCCGGCGAGGGTGCGCTCGGCGACAGCGATCTGCTGCTCGCGGGAGGCCTGGTAGGCGAACGGTGCGAACTCAGCGCCACCGTAGGCACGCCAGGTGCCGGCGGAGAACTGCAGGCCACCGTGGTAGCCGTTGCCGGTGTTGATGGCCCAGTTACCACCGGACTCGCAGTTTGCGAGGCGGTCCCAGTCAGAGTCGGGGGCTGCGGAGGCTGCCGGGGCGAAGGCCACAGCGGCGGCACCGAAAGCAACGGTGGTGGCAGCCATCTTGACGAACGGGGTAGCGGTCTTGGCGGAATGACGTCCCATGAAAAGCATGTCCTCTCATCTGTCGCCGTCGAGGTTAGCTGTCGGGTTAGGGCGGAGGATGTGCCCTGCCGAAGAAGAACTTCGGCTTCACCCCAAGGAGTTACCTCCGGTGCCCGTGATGGGCAGGTGGGTTCCCCGTCCCTGTCTGCAAGTCTTCTACCGGGTAGAAGCGTGTGTGGTTTTTTAAGGTCTGATGCATCTGCGGTAAATGTTCACCCTCCAGCCCCAGACAGGGTTTGGCGATGAGCCGGATGTGACGAACTGCTGCAGTGCCTGAGGGACACCGTAGCCGGTAGGTCACGATTGTGTCACGTTTTTTATACGTTCTTCACCAAGCGTGGGGTGGGGGAGGTGGGATTTGCGCAGGTCACCCCAATGGCTGACGGGTCTGTGAGGTATGTCACAAAACGGTTCTTTCCGTAACTCAAGGGGGCTTTTGACGGATTTTAGTGGCACCGGGCGAGGTGTATAATAGTCTCTTCGTACTTTTAGCTAGTGGTTGGTTTTCTCGAGGAAGAAAGTGGTGAGGGCACGTGCCTGTCGGAACTGTGAAATGGTATGACCCTGAGCGTGGTTTCGGCTTTGTCTCCAATCCGGGTGAGGAGGACTGCTTCGTGGGCAAGCAGGTCCTGCCCAAGGGGGTCACCGAACTCCACCAGGGGCAGCGCATCGAATTCGACTTCGCCGCGGGGCGTAAAGGTCCCCAGGCCCTGCGCGTGAAGGTGCTGGACACCCCACGCCGTCGCCCACAGCACGCCCATAAGCCCGAGGAACTCAACGGGATCATCTCCGACATGGTGACCATGCTGGAGGGAACCGTGCAGCCGGCGCTGCTCAAGGGCCACTACCCGGACCGCAAGGTCGGGGAGCAGGTGGCCAAGATCCTGCGCGCCGTGGCCAAGGAACTCGAGGCATAACAACGAGGTGTAGCAGCCGGGTACGGCAACCTGATACGGCAACGGTCCCCGGGGTTCAGCGTGATCTGAACCCCGGGGACCGTTGTCATATCTGCGGGTGGGCTGGTGCAGCGGTGTCGCGGCTCCTACTGCTCCACGGTGGCCAGGGACCAGGTGGTGGTGTAGGGGGTCTCCTCACCATTATCATCCGTGCCGATCATCACGGAGGTCACCTCCACGACCACCAGGCGGGGACGTTCGCCGCCCTCTGTCAGGGGATCAACCGAACCGGGAATGGTGGCCTCGGTTGCTTCATAGCTGGTGTGGTAGATCTCGTCGTTGGCTGCCGGGTCATCGTAGATGGTCAGCAGGTACCAGTCATGGTCGTGGACGGTCTCGGGGATGGTCAGTCGCAGTTCCTCATCCGCACCGACCGCGAGGGTGGGAACATCGTTCTCCTCGCACTCCACACCCGGCTCGCAGATGCTGTACGGGAAGACCTCGATCTCACCGGCGGGGGAGCTGGCGGTGAGGGAAACGGTCTCCGGTTCCGGTTCGGGGCGGCTATTCCACCAGTTCTGGAATACGACAGAGATCACCACCACGATCACCACCGCCACCAGGAGCGCCGCGATCTGGATGAAGTTCTTGCGTTTGGTCTTCCGACTAGCCATGGGATCTGATTCTAGTCAGCGTTGATCGGCGTCGACGAACCGGACCTCGTAGAGGTCGGGCCAGCGTTTACCGGTGAGGTAGAAACGATCACTCCCGGGGATGTGGGCGATGCCGTTGAGCACGTTGTTCGGATCGGGCAGGGCATTGTTGGGCAGCGCCGAACCGTCGATGACGGCGGTGACCTCGCCGGTGTCGGGATCGAACCGGAGGATGTCGGTGGCGAGGAAGATGTTGGCGTAGACCTCGCCTTCCACGCACTCGAGCTCATTGATGCCGGTGACCGGTTGTCCGTCGAGTGTGACCGCGACCCGGGAGGTTTCCTCGAAAGTGTCCGGATCCAGGTGTCGGATTTCATTGGTGCCATCTGACATGATGAGGGTGTCCTGGAAGGAACACAGTCCCCAGCCCTCACCCTCATAGGAGACACGGTCGATCTCCTCCAGGGTCCCGGCATCCCGCTTGAAGGCGGTTCCCGCCTTCCAGGTCAACTGCCACACATGGTCATCGGTGCGGGTGATGCCCTCACCGAAGAACCGGTCCTCCAGCGGCTGGATATCAACGCGTTGACCGCCGGGCGTGGTGCGGAAGATCTCCGAACCGCCGTACTGGCCGGTGCCCACCAACAGCTGATCCCCGTCGACCTCCAGGCCCTGGGTGAAGACGGTGTCATCGAAAGGATGGACAGTGATGATCTCCGGGATGAGACGCTCAACCGTTCCCGTGGGTGACGGGGAGGAATCGGGGGAACCGGGGGCATCCATAGCCGTGGAACACCCGGAGGACAGGGCTGAGGACAGGGCGACGGACAGCACCCCGGGGAGGACAGACAATTTATTGGGCAGCATGCTTGCTGATTCTAAACCGTCTCCGCCTCATCCCACAGGTGTTGGTTCACCTCGGAGAAGGTCGGCATGAACGCCGCCACCGGTCGCTTCTCCCCGATGCGGAAGACGCTGCCGTATTCCACCCAGGCCTCCACCAGCTGGATGCCTCTGAAGGAACTGATGAACCACACCTCGGCGCTGCGCATCTCCTCGATGTCAAAACCATCCGGGCGGGCCTTGGGGGTGGCGCCCTGGGTGAGGAGGTAGTTCATCACCGGGGCCTCCGACACCGACGGCAGGGCACGCTCGTGGGTGGAGTGGAAGACCATGTCACCCCGGAGGACGAGGAATGATCCCTCAATGGGGCTGATGGCCCTGCCACGTTCGTTGATGAGCAGGCCGGTGTCGGCGCCACGACGACGTGACGCGGCGTGGGTGCTGGACTGCCAGGCCTGATCACGGCCCCTGACACCGGGGCTTTCCCGCTCATCGGCGTGCCCGTGGGCATCTACGGTGATGGTGGGGGAGAAGGGGCGGGACGGACGGGCCTCTACATTGAAACCGTGGTTCTCCGCCAGGATGGTGACAAAGACATCGGGTCCTGCGGAGCGCAGTCTCGCGCGGATCTCATCCTCGTACGCAGCTGTTGCAGGGATCTGGGTGACCAAACGCTCCATATGGGCGGAAAACGCCCGGACTCGGCCGTTGATCATGTGAAAACTTGTGGCCACCACGGTGTGTCGATGCACCTTCCGTTCTAGATCTGACGGCTGCCAAATAACTTCCAAATTAATGGAGGACAGCCAAATAGTAGCATCTCAGCCATGGGTTTAGTTGACGTGGGCCGTTATTCACCCGTCTTTCTGCCACAGGAGTTGCCTGCCAACGGGTAGGGGTGAAACAATTTCCACGCACTCATAGCACCTAACCGATTGCCGGTTGTGGACGCCCACCATGGATGGACCAATGGATGGACCGATGGATGGACCGTGTACCGCAGGCAGTGGGCGGGATGCAGACGCGTCGCTTTCAGTGCGTCCCCAGCCGGGGCGCTTCCCAGCATAGAAACAGGTTTGCGGTAATGACGTCGAAAAACACAACGGGAACCAGGGGTGCCCTGGACCGTTATTTCTCCATCTCCGAGAGGGGGTCGACCATCGCCACGGAGATCCGTGCCGGTGTGGTCACTTTCTTCGCGATGGCCTATATCATCATCCTCAACCCGCTGATCCTCGGTACCACCGAGGACATCAACGGTAATACCCTCGGCATCCCCCAGGTCGCGGCGGTCACTGCGCTGGCCGCCGGTGTCATGACCATCGCTTTCGGTCTGATCGCCCGGTATCCCTTCGGTATCGCGGCGGGCCTGGGCCTCAACACCCTGGTCGCAGTCACCCTCGTCGCCAGTGAGGGATTGACCTGGCCGGAGGCCATGGGCCTGGTGGTCATCGACGGCATCGTCATCGTCATCCTGGCGGTCTCGGGATTCCGCGCCGCTGTCTTCCGTGCCATCCCGCAGTCCATGAAGGCCGCCATCAGTGTCGGCATCGGCCTGTTCATCGCGATGATCGGTCTGGTGGATGCCGGTTTCGTCCGTCGTATCCCCGACGCCGCCGGAACCACCGTCCCCGTCACCCTCGGTATCGACGGGTCAATCGCCTCCTGGCCCACCTTCGTGTTCATCATCGGTGTCCTGCTGTGCGGCATCCTCGTCGTCCGTGGTGTTCGCGGTGGCCTGTTCATCGGCATCCTGGGTACCACCGTCATTGCCATCATCGCCGAGACGATCTTCGGTGCGGGCGCCTCCTTCGAGGACGGCGAACCCAACCCTGAGGGTTGGTCGCTTGCGGTTCCGGGCATCCCCAACTCCTTCGGTGGTGTTCCCGACCTGTCCCTGGTCGGTGCATTCGATCTCGTCGGTGCATTCACCCGCGTGGGTGTCCTCGCCGCCAGTCTCCTGGTGTTCACCCTCGTGCTGGCCAACTTCTTCGACGCCATGGGCACCATGACCGCGCTGGGCAAACAAGGCAACCTCACCGATGCCGACGGCAATCTGCCGGACATCAAGAAGGCCCTCGTCGTCGAGGGTGCCGGAGCCATTGTCGGTGGTGCGGTTTCCGCATCCTCCAACACCGTCTTCGCAGATTCCTCCGCCGGTGTGGCCGACGGTGCCCGTACCGGCCTGGCCAACCTCGTCACCGGTGGTCTGTTCCTGCTCGCGATGTTCCTCACCCCGCTGTATGAGATCGTCCCGATCGAGGCCGCCGCCCCGGTCCTGGTCATCGTCGGCGCGATGATGATGGGCCAGATCCGCGAGATCGATTTCTCCAAGTTCTACATCGCCCTGCCGGCCTTCCTCACCATTGTCACCATGCCGTTCACCTACTCCATCGCCAATGGCATCGGTGTCGGCTTCATCATGTATGCCGTCATGGCCGCCGCCGCGGGTAAGGGCAAGCAGGTCCACTGGTTGATGTGGCTGGTCGCCGCCCTGTTCGTGGTGTTCTTCGGCATCGATCCGATCATGTCCGCGGTGTCCTGACCGTGATAGACGTAGAGCGCATCACCATCACCGACCCGGCTGATCCCCGGCTGGATGACTTCCGCGATCTCAACCATTCCGATTCACGCCCCGACCTCCCCGGTGGCAAGGGCCTGGTCATCGCGGAGGGACCACTGGTGACCGGCCGCCTGCTGGAATCCCGGTTCCCGGTCCGCGCACTGGTCGGATTCCGGGGCAAGCTGGATGCCTTCCTCGCCGAGCACGAGGTGGGTGACATCCCCGTCTACGAGGTCACCCGGGAGGTGCTGGCAGAGGTCGCGGGATTCGACATGCACCGCGGTCTCCTGGCCGCCGCAGACCGCGTCGAGGAACCCACCGTGGCAGAGGTGCTCGAGGACGCACGCACGGTCGTGATCCTGGAGGGCGTCGGCGACCATGAGAACATCGGCTCCATGTTCCGCAACGCCGCGGGCATGGGAGTGGATGCCCTCCTCTTCGGCAACGGCTGCGCCGACCCGCTCTACCGACGCGTCGTGCGGGTATCCATGGGGCACGTCCTCCGCCTCCCGTACGCGCATCTGGCCGGCACCTACACCACGTGGCAGCGGTCCCTGACCGAGCTTTCCGACGCCGGCTTCCACCTCGTCTCCCTCACCCCGGATCCGGAGGCCGTCCACCTGGAGGACGCCCTGGCGGGGAGGGAGAAGGTTGCACTCCTCGTCGGCGCCGAGGGGCCGGGACTGACCGAACACGCCATGAGAGCCACAGATGTGCGCGCCCGGATCCCCATGGCACCCGGGACGGACAGCCTCAACCTGGCGACCTCCGCGGCCATCGCCTTCTATGAACGCGATCGTTCCCAGCGCCACCGGGACTGAAATACCGGCCCTGAGGGCCTACTCCCTGGAATCTCCGGCGGAGTCTCCCGTGTAGAGGTCCTCATCCGCGCCGGGACGACGGTCCCTCGGGCGGGCGCTGTTTCTGTCCCGGCCTCGGGTGGCTTCCGCACCAGTGCTGCGCTCTGCCTCCGGAGTCCCGGGAGTCGCCGCAGCCCCCGAAGAAGAAGCTGTTTCCGGTGGGGCCGGGGTTGTCTTGCGGTCGGTGTTCCTGAGCCGTTCCGCCATGGTGGAGCTGAGTTCCCTGCCCGCCCTGAACAGGGTTTTACCCAGGCTCTGGGCGGCGCGGGCGACCTTGCCGGCGCCGTCGACGACCCGGTGGGGCACCACCCGGTCTGGGATGTCATGCCGTTCGTAGTCGTCGTAGTCCGCTGATTCGCGCAGACCGAGTTTCTCGGCGGCGTTCTGGGTGATCTCATCCACGGATACCTGCCGTCGCGGGGCGGCGATCCGGGGTTCCGGACGTCCGTCCACGGCGAAGGCGACCACATTGATATCGGGTGAGGTGGCGGGATCGAATCCCAACCAGGCGCGCTGTGCCTCCCGGACCAGTTCGATCGGGTTGAAGGGCAGGGACAGTGGGCTGGTCCGTTCACCCTTCTTACCGGCCCAGTAGGGTGCCTCGAAGCCCCCGGGGACCCCGATGTCCTCAAAGACGCGTTCCTCGCGGGCGATGAAGGAACGTTTGATGGTATCGCCCCTGATGTGGGCGAACCCACCCAGGGTGGTGTGCTCGTTCTCGGCGAAGACATAGATGTCCGAGGCCGGCACGGATTTCAGGATGCGGGGATCGAGTGACTCCATGGAGGAGACATCCTCGAGGGCGGTCTGGATGATGGTGACACCGGGAAAACCGGCGATGTAGAACTCATTCGCCGAGGCGGGGGCGGACCTGCTCAGCGAGAACTGGCCGATGGGTGTGATCGGCCACGCGGGGTTCAGCTGCGCCAGATACTTGCGGCCGAATCCGCGGTCGGCACGTGGTCCCGACCGGATGATGGCGTGCGGATCGGCTGCCGTCACAAACCAGAAGGTGACGATGGCCGCATTCTCTCCCAGCTGTTGAGGCATGACTGATCAGTCCTATTTCTTCGGGCGCCGGGTGTTGGCGCGAACTCCCAGCAGAACATCTTCCCAGTGTGGGGTGACCGCTTTACGACGCCGGTTTCGTGGTGCCTCCTCCGTCGCGCGTCCGGTCTCACCCTCGGCTGCGGTGACGTCGTCATCCGCGTCGGTGGGGTCGGTCTGTCCGTCGGGGATGTTCCCGTGCTCGTCTGTGCGACGGTCATCCTCGCCGGCATCCTTATAGTCCGAACCGTCATCCCCCGGATAGTGTCCACCGCGGACCGAGGTCAGGGTGCGGACGGGCTGGATGAAATCAGGATCAATGAGGTCGGCTGCCACCGGGGTGCGTGGATCAGAGGTGGGGGAACTGGTGTTGTGCAGGTTGAGGGACCATTCAGCGTGGTTGTCGCTGAGTCCGGCCTTCCAGTCCACCCGGACGATCCACTGGTTGGAGGTATCCCGGTAGGCATCCCACACCGCGGAGGTCAGGTCATGACCGCGGGCCGCGAAGGCGGTGGCGAGAATCTCCCACAGGGTGAGCTTGGCGGGGCCGTTCTCGCGTACGGGATGTGACTGCTTGGCCAGTTCCGCGATGCGGGCACGCTCCAGGAGCACGGGGTGGGCATAGGGTTCGATGCGGGCCTCGGTCACACCGTTTTCCTCAGCGACATTAGCGACGGTGGCACCGGCGCGGATACGTGACTGGATTTCCCGCGGGGACATGATCAGGGGTGCGCTGATGCGGGGGTCGATCTCCCGTTCCTCCCGCGGGCTGCGCGCCGTGGGGGCCGGGGGAACCTCGGCAGGGTCAGTGGCAGCGGCATCCGGGGTCTCCGGATCCTCCGGGGTAACCGGGTCGGTATCTGCACTGACGGGGGAGAGGTGCACGGCACCTCCGGGAACGTAGACACCGTTGGCATCCGTGTCAGCGACGGGGGCGGGTGCCGGGTGACCGGCCACGATATCCCGGAGCTCGTCGGTGACTGCGATGAAGAATTCCTCGGCACCGTCCTCGTGGGAGGTCTTGAACACCAGGGACGATTCGGTGGAATCACCGCTGACGAGGAAGATTTCCCGCATGTTGACTCCTTTGGCTTCAGTGATGACGGTGAGTTTACTTCAAGGGGGCACCACCGTGATGTGTTTACCCAGCTTAACGAAAAAACGCGCTGCTCCGTGGTACCGGGGTGGTACCGGGGCAGCGCGTCCTGCAGGAAAGGCCTGCGCGGGTGTTACTTCTTGGCGAAGCCACCCTCGAGGATGTGGTCGATAGCCTTGGTCAGCTTCTCCACATCAACGGTGTCGATGGCGGGGAACATACCCACGCGGAGCTGGTTGCGACCGAGCTTGCGGTACGGCTCGACATCGAGGATGCCGTTGGCGCGCAGGATCTTGGCCACGACGGCTGCGTCGATGGAGTCATCGAAGTCGATGGTGCCCACGACGAGGGAGCGCTTGGCTGCATCCGCAACGTACGGGGTGGTCTCCTCGCGTGCCTCGGCCCAGTCGTAGAGGACGGAGGAGTTGGCGGTGGTGCGGGCAACCATGCCGTCCAGACCACCGTTGTCGTTCATCCACTTGACCTGGTTGTCCAGCATGAGCAGGGTGCCCACGGCCGGGGTGTTGTAGGTCTGGTTCTTCAGGGAGTTGTCCACTGCGGTCTGCAGGTTGAGGAACTCGGGGATGAAGCGGTCGGAGGAGTTAATCTTCTCGATGCGCTCCAGGGCGGCCGGGCTCATGGCAGCCAGCCACAGGCCACCGTCGGAGGCGAAGCACTTCTGCGGGGAGAAGTAGTAGACATCGGCGTCGGCGATGTTGACGGGCAGGCCACCGGCGCCGGAGGTGGCGTCGATGGTGACCAGGGAGCCCTCGGAGCCCTCGGGACGGGTGACCGGGACCATGGCGCCGGTGGAGGTTTCGTTGTGGGCCCAGGCGATGACGTCCGCACCCTCGAAGGCCTGTGGCTCGGGCGCATCGCCCGGCTCTGCGGTGACCACGTCGGGCTCCTCCAGCCACGGTGCCAGCTTGGAGGCCTTGGCGAACTTGGAGGAGAACTCACCAAACGAGAGGTGACCGGACTTCTTCTCGATCAGGCCGAAGGTCGCGGCATCCCAGAATGCGGTGGCACCACCCAGGGAGAGGATGATCTCGTAGCCCTCGGGCAGGGAGAAGAGTTCGGAGAGTCCATCGCGGACGGATCCGACGACGTTCTTCACGGCCGGCTGGCGGTGTGAGGTGCCGATGATGGAGGATGCGCCGTCAACGATCGCCTGGATCTGCTCGGGGCGGACCTTGGAGGGACCGCAGCCGAAGCGGCCGTCGGCGGGGATGAGCTCGGAGGGCAGGGTGGGGAAGTCGGTCATGTCTTCGGGCAACTTTCTGCGCTTGGAAGTGAGGCGTAGGTAAGAGGTCGGTTAGCGGCCCCCGCCTTATCTGACTTGATCACTATAACCCCACAGCACCCCGGTGCCTGTGTCCACGTCCCACAAAACCCGCCCATTTCGGGGGATTGTCCCGAAAAATGCGCGGGGGTTCCAGACCGGGTATGCCTATCGACGCATCACCCCTCCCCGGTACGTCCGGTAGGTGATTTATCACCATATTGGGGGTAGTGCCTATTACTGCGCCGGATTTTGTTTTCAACCCTGCGAATATCCCCTGTAGTTGGGTTTTGAACACATGGTTTACATGCGGAAAGAAAAAAGTTCGGGTTTTTTGTCGCACACATCACAACCTTTGCTAAACTGTGCCATGCTCCACTCCTTGGCGGAATGGCGCTAATGGAAATCAGGTGGAAAAGTACGGTTTTCCACCTGCAATTGATATGACGAAACACAAGTGAATAGCAGGAAGACGGCACAATTCCCGGCGTGACCGCACCTACTGACTACGGTGGGTGTGGGTGGTTGGGAAAGGTGGGTATCCAAGTCCGCAGAGGGGGGAAGTGGCCCTTAACCGGGATATGGCTAAACGGCATTTGTCGGTATAGCGTGTTAAACGGACCGGTTTGGAAACTTTTGTGTCGCGCAACAACATTCTGGCTGCACGTGATGCGTCCGACCTGGTTATTGAATCTGGTGAACTCCCGCAACCCGGGGGGAACCGACAAAAAGTTTGAAAGGGAAATCGTGGCTTCTGATAACAACAAGGCTGTACTGCACTACCCTGGCGGCGAATTCGAGATGGACATCAAGCAGGCCACCGAGGGTAACTCCGGTGTCATCCTGGGTAAGATGCTGTCAGAAACCGGCCTGGTCACCTTCGACCCCGGTTACGTCAGCACCGGTTCCACCGAATCCAAGATCACCTACATCGATGGTGATGCAGGCATCCTGCGCTACCGCGGCTACGACATTGCGGATCTGGCCGAAAACGCCACCTTCAATGAGGTCTCCTACCTCCTGATCAAGGGTGAGCTCCCGACCCCGGATGAGCTTCACAAGTTCAACGACGAGATTCGTCACCACACCCTGCTGGACGAGGACTTCAAGTCCCAGTTCAATGTCTTCCCTCGCGATGCCCACCCGATGGCCACCCTGGCTTCCTCGGTTAACATCCTCTCCACCTACTACCAGGATCAGCTTGATCCCCTGGATGAGGCTCAGCTGGACAAGGCAACCGTCCGCCTGATGGCGAAGGTTCCGATGCTGGCTGCGTACGCACACCGTGCCCGCAAGGGTGCGCCGTACATGTACCCGGATAACTCCCTCAATGCCCGTGAGAACTTCCTGCGCATGATGTTCGGTTACCCAACCGAGCCGTACGAGGTTGACCCGATCATGGTCAAGGCCCTCGACAAGCTGCTCATCCTGCACGCAGATCACGAGCAGAACTGCTCCACCTCCACCGTCCGCATGATCGGCTCCGCACAGGCGAACATGTTCGTCTCCATCGCCGGTGGCATCAACGCACTCTCCGGCCCACTGCACGGTGGCGCCAACCAGGCTGTTCTCGAGATGCTCGAGGAGATCGCAGCCAACGGCGGCGACGCAACCGACTTCATGAACCGCGTGAAGAACAAGGAGAAGGGTGTCCGCCTCATGGGCTTCGGACACCGCGTCTACAAGAACTACGATCCGCGTGCAGCCATCGTCAAGGACACCGCCCACGAGATCCTCGAGCACCTCGGTGGCGACCCGCTGCTGGATCTGGCTCTCAAGCTGGAGGAGATCGCTCTCAACGACGATTACTTCATCTCCCGCAAGCTGTACCCGAACGTGGACTTCTACACCGGCCTGATCTACCGCGCCATGGGCTTCCCGACGGACTTCTTCACCGTCCTGTTCGCCATCGGCCGTCTCCCGGGCTGGATCGCCCACTACCGCGAGCAGCTCGCTGATCCGGGTGCCAAGATCAACCGTCCTCGCCAGATCTACACCGGTGAGACCGCACGCAAGATCGTCCCCCGCGAAGAGCGCTAGGCAACGGGTCTGACGCGCCTTCGGTGCGACCCGCTTCGGCCGGAGCCAGTGAATCTGTCATAATGACAGGCAATGGTTCCGGCCTTTGCTGTGTCCCGGGAGACCCCGTCAGGGGCCACACGGGGACACGGCATCCGAACCCCACCATCGTCACGATCTTTCAAGGAGCATGTGAACCTCATGGAAAAGCCACAGATTGAAGCCCAGACCGGACCGGTGCCAGACGACCTGGTGATCAAGGACCTCATCGTGGGTGAGGGAGCCGAGGCGCAGCCCGGTGGCGTCGTCGAGGTCCACTACGTCGGTGTCGACTTCGAGACCGGCGAGGAGTTCGACTCCTCCTGGGACCGTGGCCAGACGAACCAGTTCCCGCTCACCGGCCTGATCGCCGGTTGGCAGGAGGGCATCCCGGGCATGAAGGTCGGCGGACGTCGTCAGCTGACCATCCCCCCGGAGGCCGCCTACGGCCCTGAGGGCAGCGGACACCCCCTGTCCGGCCGCACCCTGGTCTTCATCATCGACCTGATCAGCGCCTAGTTCAGTTCAGCCAGGCGCTCATAGTGCCTGAAACGCTGTTCCCGCCCCACCCTCTCCGGATTGGTTTCCAATTCGTGGAGGGTGTTGTCAATGGCGGCCACGACCTCGCCGATGAAGTCGTTGTTTTCCGCGATGAGCCCGTCGATGATCCCGGAGTCCAACATCGCGTGTGCGGACACCCCCTGCCGTTCCATCATCTCCGGGGCGTGGGATGTGTCGCGGTAGATGATCGCCGAGGCGCCCTCCGGGGGGAGGGGGGACAGCCAGGCGTTCTCCGCCGCCAGCACCCGATCGGCGGGCAGCATGGCCAGCGCACCGCCCCCACAGCCCTGGCCGAGGATGATGGAGACGGTGGGCACCGGAGCGTCGACAAGCTCGCCTAAGGTCCGGGCGATGGACCCGGCGAGCCCGCGCTCCTCCGCCTCCTGCGACAGTTCCGCGCCGGGCGTGTCGATGATGCTGATGATCGGCAGCTGCAGCTCCCTGGCCAGGGCGATACCGCGGCGCGCGAAACGCAGGGCCGCCGGCCCGAGCGGGAGGTGGTGCCGGTCCTGCCCGATGAGTACGACCGGACGGCCCCCGATTCGGGCCAGCGCCACCGTGGTTGCACGCGAGATCCGACCGTCGCCCGTGCCGGAGAGTGTCACCACATTCCGTCCCAGGCGCGACACCAGGTCGGCCACCCCGGGGCGACCGGGTTCCCGGGTGATCATGATCGACTCCCACGCGCCACGGGGTTCCCCGGGTGCGGCGAGCTCACGGGGCGTGCTTGGCGACGCCTCCCCCAACACCCTCATGATCTTGACCACCGCCGCACGCAGCTGGGTGGGGGAGACCACCCCGTCGATGACCCCGTGCCCGGCGAGGTTCTCGCCACGCTGCACGCCCTCCGGCATGGGGGTGCCGGTGGTCAGCTCCACCACGCGGGGACCGAGGAAACCCAGGAGCGCATCCGGCTCGGCATAGGTGAAATGACCGGCGGAACCCCATGAGGCCATCACCCCACCCATCGTGGGGTTGCGCAGGTACACCAGAAACGGCAGATGGGCATCCTTGTGCCGGTAGACGGCCGTGGTGATGGAGATCATCATGGCGAAGGCCGGGGTGCCCTCCTGCATCCGCGTGCCACCCGAACACGGGGAGATCAGCAGCGGGAGACGCTCCTGCGTCGCCCGGTGGATGGCCTGGATCAGGCGGCGCGAGGTGGCGGCACCGATCGAACCGCCGAGAAAGGCGAACTCAGAGACGATGAACGCCACGCGGGAACCGTCCACCGTGCCCTCACCCGTGATCACCGCCTCATCGACCCCGGATTTCTCCCGGGCGCGGGCGAGTGCATCCCGGTAATCATCACCTATCTCCCCGTACTCCGGGGGAGTGTCCCAGAAGCGGAAGCTGTCCTTGTCCAATACCTGATCGATCAGATCCCTGGCGGAGGTTCGTGTCATGGTCTCAACATTAACGATTCCGGGCCTGTTATTTCGGAGGTTGAGGCTGCTCGGGGTGGGCGCGGGTGGTGTTGAATGAGGGTATGACACACCACGATGCATCAAATCCGATGATGAGCCCGACACCGAGTCCGACACTGAGCCTGACCGACGGGTCCGAGATCCCCCAGATCGGGCTGGGGACCTGGCAGATGTACGGCGAGGAAGCCTACCGGACCGTCCGTGAGGCCATCAGTATGGGGTACCGCCACATCGACACTGCGAAACTCTATGACAATGAGGTGGAGGTCGGTCGCGCCGTCGCCGATGCCATCAGGTCGGGTGAGGTCACCCGCGATGAGCTGTTCATCACCTCCAAGGTGTGGAACGACGACCACGGCCGTGACCAGGCAGCCCGGGCCTTCCAGGCCTCACTGACGCGCCTGGGCCTTGATTATCTCGATCTGTACCTCGTCCACTGGCCGTGCCCGCGGCAGGGACTGTACAACGAGACCTTCGAGGCGATCGCGAAGATCCAGGGGCTGGGGCAGGTGCAGTCGATCGGCGTGGCCAATTTCTACGCCGGGGTGCTGGAGGATCTCGTGGCCACCACGGGGATCGTCCCGGCGGTGAACCAGGTGGAACTGCACCCGGGATTCAGCCAGGCATCCCTGAGAGCGTTGCACGACAGGCTCGGCGTGGTCACCACCGCATGGGCGCCACTGGCGCGGGGTGGGGTCCTGTCGCATCCGGTCATCACCGGGATCGCGGGCCGACACGGTGTCCCGGCATCCGCGGTGGTGCTGCGATGGCTGGTCCAACTGGGGGTGGTGGCCATCCCGAAATCATCCGATCCGGGGCGTCTCCGCAGCAATCTGGATGTGCACGGCCTCGAACTTTCGATGGAGGAGATGGGCCATATCACCGCACTCGATGATGAGCCGGGAATGGGCCGTCTGTTCCATGACCCCGAGGAATTTCCAGCCTAACCTGCCCGATATTAACCCCAGAAACGGAAAAGGTGCCAGAAAAGCCGGTATGTGAAGCCCGTTAACTATTGCAACCGTACGTTTACAGAGTTAACAAAGTCATCACTCTGTACTCTTTTGGGGGTAGATCGTCAGCGTCTATAACCGCTGGTCAGAATGGTTTTCGGGTGTATCGGGTGTGGAAGTTTGGGAAAAGTTTCTTTAATCGCTATCGCATTGCAATGTGAGTTAGGTAACTTCACATTCACACGTTTAGCTGTGACCGACAACATAATTTTCCGGTCGTTGGCGAAATGTAGTGAGATCATTCAGTTCCCGGGGGAGGCCGGCACCTCCCCCGGAAACCGGTTACCAACACCCTGCTCGAGGGATATGAAAGCGAGATGAATTTCCAGTGAGTGCAGAACCTTCAATCCGGGAGCGTCGCCAGCCGACAGCTCAAGAATTCCGGGACATGCAGAACAGCCAGGAGTTCGGTGAGCTCCGCAGCAAGTTCCGCTCCTTCGCATTCCCGATGACCATCGCGTTCTTCGTGTGGTACATCGCTTATGTGCTTATTGCGACCTTCGCCAGTGAGTGGATGTCCACCCCGGTGTTCGGATCCATCAACATCGGCCTGATCTTCGGACTGCTCCAGTTCGTCACCACCTTCGTGATCACCTACGTCTACATTCTGTTCGCGAATAAGAACCTTGAGCCCCGCCAGGCTGCAATCCGCAAGAAGATGGAAGGCTAAACCACAATGAACTCAACCCTTCTCCTCGCACAGGAAGCGACACCTGAGGGTGTCGGTAACCCGATCCTCAACATCGCTGTCTTCGTTGTCTTCATCGTCGTCACCATGACCGTGGTGATGCGCGTCGGTAAGAGCTCCGGCGAATCCACCGACTTCTACACCGGTGGCGCCTCCTTCTCCGGCACCCAGAACGGCCTCGCCATCGCAGGCGATTACCTGTCAGCCGCCTCCTTCCTCGGTATCGTCGGCGCCATCGCGTTGAATGGTTACGACGGATTCCTCTACTCCATCGGCTTCTTCGTGGCCTGGCTCGTGGCCCTGCTGCTGGTGGCCGAGCCACTGCGTAACGTCGGTCGCTTCACCATGGCGGACGTGCTGTCCTTCCGCCTGAAGCAGAAGCCGGTCCGCGTGGCCGCCGCCTTCGGTACCCTTGCCGTGAGTCTCTTCTACCTCATCGCCCAGATGGCCGGTGCAGGTTCCCTCGTGTCCGTTCTGCTCAACATCCACGAGTTCGTCTGGCAGGCCCTTGTGGTCGGCATCGTCGGTATCGTGATGATCGCCTACGTCCTCCTGGGCGGCATGAAGGGCACCACCTACGTCCAGATGATCAAGGCTGTCCTGCTGGTCGGTGGCGTGGGCGTCATGACTGTCCTGACCTTCTGGAAGGTCAAGGGTGGTATCTCCACCCTGCTGGATGATGCCGTGGCCACCCACGCTGCATCCGATCACCTCGCCAACAAGGGCTACGAGGCCACCCAGATCCTGGAGCCTGGCCTGCAGTACGGTGCGAACCTGACCTCCCAGCTGGACTTCATCTCCCTGGCCATCGCCCTGGTGCTCGGCACCGCCGGCCTGCCCCACGTCCTTATGCGCTTCTACACCGTTCCCACCGCCCTCGAGGCACGTAAGTCCGTCACCTGGGCCATCGTCCTCATCGGTGCCTTCTACCTGATGACCCTCATCCTCGGTTACGGCGCTGCCGCACTGGTTGGACCGGATGATATCCTGGCTGCGCCTGGCGCGCAGAACGCCGCAGCCCCGCTGCTGGCCTTCGAACTCGGTGGTTCCATCTTCATGGCGCTGATCTCCGCGGTCGCCTTCGCCACCGTGCTCGCCGTGGTCGCCGGCCTGGCCATCACCGCCTCCGCAGCTGTCGGCCACGACATCTACAACGGTGTTCTCCGTGACGGCAAGTCCACCGAGGCCGAGCAGGTCCGCGTCTCCCGCATCACCGTTATCGTCATCGGTGTCATCTCCATCGTCCTGGGCATCCTGGCCATGACCCAGAACGTCGCCTTCCTGGTCGCCCTGGCCTTCGCTATCGCAGCGTCCGCCAACCTGCCGACCATCCTGTACTCCCTGTACTGGAAGAAATTCAACACCACCGGTGCCGTCGCCGCCATCTACACCGGCCTGATCTCCGCACTGCTGCTGATCTTCTTCTCCCCGGCAGTCTCCGGCACCGAGACCTCCATGGTTCCCGGCGCTGACTGGGCCTTCTTCCCGCTGAAGAACCCGGGCATCATCTCCATCCCGCTGGCATTCCTCGCCGGCTGGATCGGCACCATGGTTGGTAAGCCAGACAACATGGATGACCTCGCAGCCGAGATGGAAGTTCGTTCCCTCACCGGCGTCGGCGTCGAGAAGGCTGTTGACCACTAGTCATCACCTGAACCAGAACCGGCGTGGCGTCGTCCGCACCCACTAGATTCCACCACTGTTCCCCCGCGGGAACGGTGGTGGTTTCTTTATGCATTAGGATTATTGGGCGTGTCGTCATCTTCCTACGTCCACCCCGGGTGGCGTCTTTCCACGTTTCTGCTCGCGGTGGTCATCGCCGTGGGCGGTCCGCTGATTATCCTCACCGGTGACGGGGGGAATGCCGGGGAGGTTACAGGGCAGCAGGTGGAGAAAACCGCGGTCTCCGCCGGGTCGGACATCACGGGTAATTCCAGCTATTCGGATTTTGTGGAGAACTCCACCGGCTCCCAGGTGACTTATGTGCAACTGGACGGGGACTTCCGGACGGGGACCGCCACCGAGCGGTTTGCCCGTCCAGCCCTCAGCCTGATCAAGCTCTACATCGCCGATTACGTTCTGGACAATGGCACCGTGGAAGAGAAGTACACTGCGGTGGATATGATCAACAGTTCCTCCGATGCCTCGGCCAGCCAACTGTTCGAGAAGTACCCCGCCGCTGTCGATGCCACAGCTGATAAATATGGTCTGCTATCCACCCGGGGGGCGGACCGCTGGGGATACTCGGTGACCTCCACCTATGATCTGGCGAAATTCGTCGCCACGCTCCTGGAGGAGGCCCCCACCTCGCCGATCCTGGTGGCCATGGCCGCGGCCGACCCGGTCGCCGCGGACGGTTACGAGCAGGATTGGGGCACCCATGTGTTGCCCGGTGTCATCGGCACCAAGTGGGGATGGTCCGATGATCGCATGCTGCACTCCTCGGTGTCCTTCGGTACCGACTTCGTCGTGGCGGCCGCGGTGACCGGTGATGCGGAGGATCTCACCCGGCTGGTGGAGAATCAGCTGGGGGATGTCCGGGAGCAGGCGGCGGGGGACTAGCGTGACCGCCTGCACACGAATGCACCCGGGCCGGGACACCACATGGTGTCCCGGCCCGGGTGCATTGGATGTGTGTGAGCTAGCTGGACAGTGTGCCCAGTACTTTCATGACCTCGGAGATGGTCTCCGGGTTGAGGGCGGGCTGGGGGAGGGGCTGCTGGGACCCCTGCAGCGGCGGGACCGCAGCATCGACCACGTTGCCGGGGGTCCACTGGCCCCAGTCGTGGGCGTAGACGTGATTGATGTCGATGCCGACCCCGTCCAGGCGGTCCTTGTCGATGCGTACCTGGTGCAGTGTGGTGCGGGGATGGATACGGCCGTTGGAACCCCAGTTGTGCATCCAGAAGAACTCACCGAGTCGGTCGTTGACGGCCCAGTCGATGACGTTGTAGTTTCCGTAGACGCCCAGGCTGTATCCGGCGGCCTCGAGTGCGGTCTTGAAGGCCTGGAGGTAGGGGCGGATCTGGTTGACGTACTGGGTCCACGTCGGGTTGTCATCGATGGCGACGTAGATGGGCCGGCGGGTGGGTCCACCCGCCGCCACGTGGAGGGCAATGGCCTGTGGTGCATGGACCGCGGCGCCGGCGGCCCCGTTGAGCCAGTCCGCGTTACCGGCCTTGCCGTACTGGTAGACCGAAGCCGTCTTCAGTCCCAGGGAGGCGAAGCTGCGGGTTTCAGCGAGGGTGACGGGCTTGCCGATCATCCATGACTCGGTGCCGGGTCGACGCTGGGAGACATACCGCACCGCGCCCAGGTGGCCCGCCGCCTTGATGGATGCCGCGCTGGGTAGACCGGCGGCGTAGTCGATGACGGTTCCCAGGATGGGGCCGAGGGCCGTCGCCTTCGGTGCCACGAGGATGCCCGCCGCGCCTGCTGCGGCGGCACCGGCGGCCACCTTGAGGAACGTCCTGCGGTTGATGGGTGTGTTCATGAGTCTCCGATCCCACTTGGGTCCCAAAAATAACGGTGAATAACACTGATTGACAGTGGATCACAGGGGATAACAGTGGTTAACAATAACAACATGGGACCATCGTGGCCAGAGGTCGCAGAAAAGCGCCCCAATCACGCCCATTATTTGTGATGTTCCACACAATGACAACCATGTTTCCTGCGAAAACTACCTATTGCCAGCTAAACGTGAGGGTTCATTCACCTTTCTCGGCTACGTTCGCGTAACCTACGCATTCGTAAGTGGTCATGGGACGCCTGTGCCCATTCCAAGACTTAGGAGCTTTATTTCGTGAGCATCTCTTCACTGACACCGCTGCATTCCTTCAAGGAGCCAGCAATTCTGTATGCAGGTCAGGCTTCCGCCTGGCAGCAGGTGATCGCCGACGCCAGTGTCGACCACATCGCCGCCTCCCATCTCCGCGAGCTGCTGTCCCGCGCCCGGGCCAGGACTGCCCCCTTCGCACGCCAGGTGACCTCCATCGTCCCCGGCTCTCTTGCACGTCTGGAGGAGCTGACCCGCGAAGGCGCGGATCACGAATCCGACGTCGATCCGCAGCCGGCCGTCTCCATCCCGGGCATCGTCCTGGGCCAGGTTGCCGCCAGCCGTCAGCTGCGCGATCTGGGACTTGATGTGGACAACGCCACCCGCCTGGGCCACTCCCAGGGCATCCTCGGTGTCGAAGCCGCCGTCAACGAGGAGGACGTCCTCGCGTTCGCCATCCTGCTCGGTGCCGCCGCCTCCCAGTTCGCCGGCAAGGGCTCGCACATGCTCTCCGTGCGCGGTCTCGACCGCGACACCGTCCACGGCGCTGTCGCCGATGTTGAGGGTGTCGAGGTCTCCCTGCGCAACGCACGCGCACACTTCGTCCTCTCCGGTAAACCGGATCAGCTGAAGAAGGCCGCCGCAGCCCTCCAGCACGCAGCCGACGCCTTCAATGAGGACATCAACAACAAGCGCAAGGGCGGCTCCCTGCTCGAGCCGAAGTTCGACTACCTGCCTGTTGCCATCCCATTCCACCACTCCTCCATGCAGGAGGCGGTCAACATCGCCGTCGAGTGGTCCGAGACCTGTGGTCTCAACGTCGACGCCAAGAAGCTGGCCTGCGCCATTCTGGTCGACCACTCCGACTGGGTTGCCCAGATCGCCCAGCTGAAGGCCGATTACGTCCTGACCCTGGACGCCGGTCTCGCACGCTTCACCGCACCCCTGCTCGACGGCACCGGCATCACCCAGCTGCCCGCCTACACCGCCGCAGAGCGCGACAACCTGGCACGCCCGGGTTACCAGATCCCGACCTCCGACGACTGGTCCGAGTTCGCACCGAAGCTGGTCAAGCTCCCCACCGGTGAGACCAAGGTCCAGACCCGCTTCTCCACCCTCACCGGTTACTCACCGATCCTGCTCGGTGGCATGACCCCCACCACCGTGGATGCCACCATCGTCGCCGCAGCCGCCAACGCCGGCTACTGGGCTGAGATGGCCGGCGGCGGACAGTACTCGGAGGAGGTGTTCAACCGCAACAAGGAGAACCTGGTCAAGCAGCTGAACCCGGGCCGCGCCGCCCAGTTCAACTCCATGTTCTTCGACCGCTACATCTGGAACCTGCAGTTCGGTGCGCAGCGCATCGTGTCCCGCGCCCGCGCTGCCGGTACCGCCATCGACGGTGTGGTCATCTCCGCCGGTATCCCCGAGCCCGAGGAGGCCACCGAGCTGATCGAGGGCCTCAACGAGGACGGCTTCCCCTACATCGCCTTCAAGCCGGGCACCGTGGACCAGATCCGCGCCACCCTGGCCATCGCCGAGAACAACCCCGACCATGACATCATCATGATGGTCGAAGACGGCCACGCCGGTGGACACCACTCCTGGGTCAACCTCGATGATCTCCTGCTGACCACCTACGCCGAGGTGCGTGCACGCAAGAATGTCGTGCTCACCATCGGTGGTGGCATCGGCACCCCCGCCAAGGCTGCCCACTACCTCACCGGTCAGTGGTCCGCGGACCTCGGTTACCCGAAGATGCCTGTCGACGGCATCATCATCGGCACCGCAGCCATGGCCACCAAGGAGGCCACCACCTCACCAGAGGTCAAGCAGGCCCTGGTGGACACCCCGGGTATCGACCCGCAGGATGCCGGTGGCTGGGTTGGCCGCGGTGATTCCCGCGGTGGCGTCACCTCCGGTCTGTCCCACCTGCATGCCGACATGTACGAGCTGGACAACGACTCCGCAGCCGCTTCCCGTCTGATCTCCTCCATCGACTCCGATGATGTCGACGAGCACCGCGAGGAGCTCATCGCCGCCATCAACAAGACCGCCAAGCCGTACTTCGGTGATCTCGAGGAGATGACTTACGCCGAGTGGATCGAGCGCTGGGTCGACCTGGCCCACCCATCCCAGGATCCGACCTGGGACGATCGTCTCTTCGACCTCGTGCACCGCCTGGAGGCACGTCTCCACGACGCCGACCACGGTGAGATCGAGACCCTTTTCCCGGACCTGGCCTCCATCGAGGACGCACCGGCCGCCGTCGAGAAGCTCCTTGCCGCCTATCCGCACGCCCGCGAGATCAAGGTCTCCGCACGCGACGCCGCGTGGTTCATCGGTCTGTGCCGCAAGCACCACAAGCCCATGCCGTGGGTCCCGGCCATCGACGCAGACCTCGCCCGCTGGTGGGGTCTGGACACCCTGTGGCAGGCACACAACCCGCGCTACAGCGCCCACGCCGTCCGCGTCATCCCCGGCCCGGTCTCCGTCGCAGGCATCGACCGCGTCGATGAGCCCGTCGCCGATCTGCTCGGTCGCTTCGAGGAAGCCTGTGTCGAGGCTGTCGACGGCGAGCCCGTCGAGATCTACGCCCGCCTCAACGAGTCCAAGAACGAGCGCGACCTGCTGCTGGCCGCACCGCACATCGTCTGGCACGGCAACCTCATCGACAACCCGGCCCACGTCCTCAAGGACGGTGCCTTCGAGCTCATCGAGGAGGACGGCTACTGGATCATCCGCATCCTGGCTGACTCCGTCTTCGATGACATCCCCGTTGAGCAGCGCCCCTACCTGGTCAAGCATGTCGACATCCCCGTCGAGCTGAACGATGCCGTGGCCACCGGTGCCTCCCCGGTTGTCTCCCGTGAGAAGCTGCCCGAGTCCGTCTACGCACTGCTCGCAGGTGTGGCCGGTGTCGGTTCGGTCTCCGCCGCAGGCGACAAGATCGAGGCACTGCCCACCAAGATCGACGATGGCACCGAGTTCGGCTATGTCCGCGACTCCTTCACCCTGCCGCGCGAGCTGCTCACCGCCCACACCGCCGTCACCGGCGCAGCGCTTGAGGAGCACAACGTCGGCACCGGCGACGTGCTGGTCGGCGTCTGCTGGCCCGCCCTCTACGCCTCACTGGGCACCGGCAAGCTTGCCGACGGTTACCCCGTCATCGAGGGTCTGCTCAACGCCGTCCACCTCGACCACCTCCTGGACCTGCGCGTCCCACTGGAGGAGCTTGCCGACGGCCGCACCATCGACGTTGAATCCCGCTGTGCCTCCATCGAGGAGTCCTCCTCGGGCCGCATCGTCACCGTGCGTCTGACCCTGTCCTCCGAGGGTGAGGTGGTGGCCAAGCTGGTCACCCGCTTCGCCATCCGTGGCCGCATCACCACCACCGACATGGCACAGCCTGCCGAGTCCTACGGTGGACGCGACGAGGTCATCGAGGACACCCCACGTTCCTTCGTGCGTTCCGCCACCGTCACCGCCCCGGCCGACATGACCCCGTTCGCCATGGTCTCCGGTGACTACAACCCGATCCACACCTCCGCCAACGCCGCCAAGCTTGTCGGTCTCGATGCGCCCCTGGTGCACGGCATGTGGCTGTCCGCCACCGCCCAGCACCTGGCAGGCCTCGGCTCCGAGGTTGTCGGCTGGACCTACTCCATGTACGGCATGGTCCAGCTCAACGATGTTGTCGACATCACCGTCGAGCGCGTCGGTCGCGCCGGACTGATGCCGGCCTACGAGGTCACCTGTCGTATCGACGGCAACGTGGTCTCCCGTGGCCAGGCACTGCTCAAGGCTCCGACCACCGCGTATGTCTACCCGGGCCAGGGCATCCAGGCCCAGGGCATGGGCCAGGGCGACCGCAACGCCAGCCCGGAGGCCCGCGCCGTCTGGGAGCGTGCCGACGCACACACCCGCGCCAACCTCGGATTCTCCATCCAGCAGGTCATCGACGAGAACCCGGTGGAGCTCAAGGTCGGGGACACCACCTTCGTCCACCCGAAGGGTGTCCTCAACCTCACCCAGTTCACCCAGGTCGCGCTCGCGGTCGTCGCCTACGCACAGACCGAGCGTCTGAAGGCTGCCGACGCCATCGTGGACAACTCCCTCTACGCCGGTCACTCCCTCGGTGAGTACACCGCCCTGGCTTCCCTGGGCAACATCTTCGAGCTCGAGGGTGTCATCGATGTGGTGTTCTCCCGCGGTTCCGCCATGCACTCCCTGGTCCCGCGTGATGAGCAGGGTCGCTCCAACTACGCCCTGGCCGCCTTCCGTCCGAACATGATCGGACTGTCCGGCGCCGAGGTGGAGAACTGGGTCGACCGCATCGCCGAGGAATCCGGTGAGTTCCTGCAGATCGTCAACTACAACGTCGACGGCCAGCAGTACGCCGTCGCCGGTACCCTCAAGGGTCTGAAGGCTCTCAAGGCCTCCGCCAGCGCCAACCCACGCGCCTACGTGGACATCCCCGGCATCGACGTGCCGTTCCACTCCAGCGTCCTGCGCCCGGGTGTCCCGGCCTTCGCCGAGAAGCTCGACGAGCTGCTGCCACAGGTCATCGACATCGATGCCCTGCGTGGCCGCTACATCCCGAACCTGGTCGCCCGCCCATTCGAGCTGACCCAGGACTTCGTCGACGCCATCCTGGCTGTCGTCCCGTCCGAGCGCCTCAAGGGTGTCAAGGTCGAGGAGATGGAGGAGAACAAGCTCGCCCGTCTGCTGCTCATCGAGCTGCTGTCCTGGCAGTTCGCCTCCCCGGTCCGCTGGATCGAGACCCAGGCCCTGATCATCGGCATGGTCGATCAGATCATCGAGGTCGGCCTCGCAGCATCCCCGACCCTGACTAACCTGGCACTGCGCACCATGGATGTCATCGGCGAGACCCGCCCGGTGTTCAACGTGGAGCGCGACCAGGACCAGGTCATGCTCAACGACGTCCGTCAGGCACCTGTTGCTGAGGTCGAGGAGGATGACGCCCCGGCGGCTCCCGCCGAGTCCTCTGCACCCGCCCCGGTCACCGAGTCCGTGCCCGCACCGGCCGCACCTGCTGCCGCACCGGTCGCCGTCGCCGATGCCCCTGAACTGAAGTTCAACGCATCGAACGCGATCATGACCCTGTTCGCACTGCAGAACAAGATCAACATCGACCAGATCACCCCGGCGGACACCTCCGAGACCCTCACCAACGGTGTCTCCTCCCGCCGTAACCAGATGCTCATGGACATGTCCACCGAGCTGTCTGTCCCCACCATCGACGGCGCAGCCGACGCCGACGTGGCCACCCTGCAGGGCCGTGTCGTCACCGCCGCACCGGGCTACAAGCCCTTCGGTCCGGTTCTGGGCGAGGCCATCCGCGCCCGCCTGCGTGCGCTACTCGGTGCTGCCGGCCTGAAGGCCTCCTACGTCGGTGACCGCGTCACCGGCACCTGGGGCCTGCCGGACAGCTGGACCGCGCACGTCGAGGTCGAGCTGCTGCTGGGTACCCGCGACGGCGAGTCCGTCCGCGGTGGCACCCTGGGTTCCCTGCCCGAGTCCGCCTCCAACAAGGGTGAGGTTGATTCCCTCATCGACGCCGCCGTCGGCAACGTCGCGGCAGCCAACGGCACCTCCGTGTCCCTGACCGCCGGTGGTTCCGGTGGTGGCGGTGGAGTCGTCGACTCCGCAGCCCTGGACGCCTACGCCGACACCGTCACCGGTGAGGACGGCGTCCTGGCGAACATGGCACGCGGCATCCTGACCCAGCTTGGACTGGACACCCGGGATGACGCACCGGCCGCCGAGGCCGACACCGAGCTCTACGAGGCCGTCGAGGCCGAGCTGGGTGCCGGTTGGCAGAAGATGGTCACCCCGGTGTTCACCGCCGAGCGCGCCATCCTCTTCGATGACCGCTGGGCCTCCGCACGTGAGGACCTCGCACGCCTGGCCACCGGTGCCGATATCGCCGTTGAGCGTTTCGTGGGCACGGGTGAGACCGTCGCAAAGCAGGCAGCCTGGTGGGCTGACCACGTCGAGGATAAGACCCTCGCCGCAACCCTGACCGAGGTCTCGAAGGTTGCCCTCGAGGCAGCCGACGAGCCACACGTCGAGGATGTCGCACTGGTCACCGGTGCCGCCCCTGAGTCCATCGCGGGTGCCGTCGCCGGCCGCCTGCTGTCCCAGGGCGCAACGGTCATCATGACCGCCTCCAACGTGTCCCAGGCACGCAAGGAGTACGCACGTCAGCTCTACGCCCAGCACGCCTCCCCGAGCGCGAAGCTGTGGATCGTTCCGGCGAACATGTCCTCCTACCGCGATGTCGATGCCGTCATCGACTGGATCGGCAATGAGCAGCGCGTCACCGTCGGCGGCTCCGCCACCGTGACCAAGCCTGCCCTGACCCCGACCCTGGCGTACCCATTCGCCGCACCGTCTGTCTCCGGCAACCTGTCGGATGCCGGTCCACAGACCGAGAACCAGGCACGTCTGCTGCTCTGGTCCGTCGAGCGCACCATCGCGGGTCTGGCCGACCTGGCCTCCCGCGGTGCAGGTAACCGTGTCCACATCGTCCTGCCGGGTTCCCCGAACCGTGGCATGTTCGGTGGCGACGGCGCCTACGGCGAGGTCAAGGCAGCCTTCGACGCCATCCTGGCGAAGTGGGGCTCCGAGACCGGCTGGCCACAGTACGTCACCCTGGCGCAGGCACGGATCGGCTGGGTTGCCGGTACCGGTCTGATGGGCCGCAACGACGTCCTGATCCCGGCCGCTGAGAAGCTGGGCATCCACGTCTACACCCCGGAGGAGATCTCCACCGAGCTCCTCGGACTGGCTTCCGCCGAGTCCCGCGAGCAGGCGCTGACCGCGCCGATCGACTACGACCTCACCGGTGGTCTCGGCGGCGGTATCTCCATCGCCGAGCTGGCTTCCTCCCTGGAGCAGGATGAGGTGGAGCAGGACTCCTTCGACTCCACCACCATCAAGGCCCTGCCATCACCGAAGAACCCGGTCCAGGCACCGGGCGCAGAGGTCGGCGAGGTCAGCGTGGATCTGGACGACATGGTCGTCATGGTCGGTGTGGGCGAGATCTCCTCATGGGGTTCCGGCCGCACCCGCTTCGAGGCCGAGTACGGCATCCAGCGTGACGGCAGCGTTGAGCTGACCGCCGCCGGTGTGGTCGAGCTCGCCTGGATGATGGGCCTGATCACCTGGTCCGAGGACCCACGTCCGGGCTGGTACGACGCCGACGGCACCGAGGTTCCGGAAGAGGACATCTACGACCGCTACCGCGACGAGGTTGTCGCCCGCTGTGGTATCCGAGAACTGGTCAACGACGCCTTCCTCATCGACGGTGGTTCCATGGACGCAGCCGAGATCTTCCTCGACCGCGACATCACCTTCACCGTCACCAGTGAGGAAGAGGCCCAGGCCTACGTGGATGCCGACGCATCCGCCGAGATCGCCGAGATTGACGGCGAGTGGACCGTGACCAAGAAGAAGGGTTCCACCTCCTTCGTGCCACGCAAGGCCACCCTGACCCGCTCCGTCGCAGCCCAGCTGCCGACCGATTTCGATCCCGCCAAGTGGGGTATCCCGGCCTCCATGATCGATGCGATGGACAACATCACCGCATGGAACCTGGTCACCGCCGTCGATGCCTTCCTGTCCTCCGGCTTCAGCCCCGCTGAGCTGCTGCAGGCTGTCCACCCGGCTGATGTGTCCTCCACCCAGGGCACCGGTATCGGTGGCATGCAGTCCCTGCGCAAGCTGTTCGTCAACCGCTTCCTGGGCCAGGATCGTCCCTCCGACATCCTCCAGGAGACCCTGCCCAACGTCGTGGCTGCCCACACCATGCAGTCCTACGTCGGTGGCTACGGTCAGATGATCCACCCGGTTGCCGCCTGTGCCACCGCGGCTGTGTCCGTGGAGGAGGGTCTGGACAAGATCCGCCTGGGCAAGGCCGACTTCGTGGTCGCCGGCGGTATCGACGACATCCAGGTCGAATCCCTCACCGGCTTCGGCGACATGAACGCCACCGCCGATACCCAGAGCATGCTGGACAAGGGTATCGATCCGCGCTTCATCTCCCGCGCCAACGACCGTCGTCGCGCAGGCTTCCTCGAGGCCGCCGGTGGTGGCACCGTGCTCCTGGCACGTGCTTCGCTTGCAGCCGAGCTGGGTCTGCCGGTGCTGGCCGTGGTCGCCCACGCCCAGTCCTACGCCGACGGTTCCCACACCTCCATCCCGGCCCCGGGCATCGGTGCCCTGGGTGCCGCACGAGGTGGCGAGAACTCCCGCCTGGCCAGGGAACTGAAGAAGATGGGTCTGACCCCGGACGATGTGCGTGTGGTGTCCAAGCACGACACCTCCACCAACGCCAACGACCCGAACGAGTCTGAGCTGCACAGCATCCTCTGGAAGACCATCGGCCGCGAAGCGGACAACCCGATGTTCGTCATCTCCCAGAAGACGCTGACCGGCCACTCCAAGGGCGGTGCCGCACTGTTCCAGATCGGTGGTCTGGTCTCCGTCCTCGAGACCGGTAAGCTGCCGCAGAACGCGGCCCTGGACTGTGTGGATCCGGAGATGCAGGCCAAGGGCGAGAGTCTGGTCTGGCTGCGTGAGCCACTCGACCTGGGTGCCGGTGCCATCAAGGCCGGTGTCCTGACCTCGCTCGGTTTCGGTCACGTCGCCGCCCTGGTGGTCATGGCCACCACGGGTGTCTTCGAGCAGGCTATGCGCAACGCTGGTCTGGACGTGGAGGCATGGCGCAAGCGCGCCACCGAGCGCCTGCGCGCCGGAGCCAACCGCCTCGAGGCCGGCATGGTCGGTCGTGCACCACTGTTCGAGCAGGTCGACGGTCGTCGCCTGCCTGAGCGTGGCGCACACCAGGCTGAGATCAACATGCTTATCGACGCCGACGCCCGCCTCGGCGCCGACGGCACCTACCCGGCCGCGCGCTAGGCAGGTGGTGCGGGTCAACCCACCAGGTTGACCGGCACGAGAGCATGATTCGAACCGCCCGCCCCTTGTTTCTCCTCAGGAGAGCAGGGGGCGGGCGGTTTTTGTGTGGGGGGAGGGCGGTGGAAGCCAGGAAAAACCCGCCTGCACCGTGGTCCCCATCAGTGTGGGGGCCGGGGTGCAGGCGGGCGGATATAGGAGTAATCGTCTAACGGCTCAGGCTGTAGGCCTTCTTGGACACGGTGGAGGTGGTCCGATCGTCGGACTCCGACTGGGTATCAGCCTTGTCCACCCGTGGTTCACGGGCGAAGAGGAATCCGAACCAGGCGACGGCGGCAATCGCGGCCAGCACCATCCAGCTCCAGCGGGCACCGACGTATCCGGTGGCCACCGAGTAGATATAGGGGAAGAGGAAGGCACCGATATTGCCCAGGGACAGCACGAGGCCGAACGCCGTGGAGTAGTTTGCCGGGGAGATCTCATCCGGGTATTCACCGTGCGCGACGGTGGCGGGGGAGAAGTACATCGATCCCAGGATGCCGATGAGCGGCAGCGCGATCCACAGGCCCGCACCACTGACGAACGGCAGGATGGCCAGCATGATCACGAGCAGACCCGCGGGGATCCACAGGGTAGGCAGGAAACGGCGTGCACGGTCCGCGATGACACCGCTGGCCAGTGCGGCCGGGATGCCGAGGACCAGCATGAGGGCACCGAGCAGGCCGGCGTTTTCAGCGGAGAAGCCGAATTCGCTCTCCACGTAACCGGGGCCGAGCTGGGAGACGGTGAAGAGCACACCATAACCACAGATACTTCCGATACCGATAGCCCAGATGGAACGGGAGCGCAGCACCTGGCCGGTTGCCTTGAGGGTGAAATGGCCACCGTCAAGTTCATCGGTGTGGCGGGGCGTGGTGATGAGGAACACCGATGCCACAGCCACGATCAGGCTGATGGCGGCGGCGATGAGCGTACTGACGCGCCAGCCGTAGGAGTTGATGAGCAGCGTCCACACGTACAGGCCCAGAGCGGAGGCGCCGGTGAAACCGACACCGTTGACCAGACCGCCGACGATGAGGCGTGAGTGCTTGGCCGGTGCCCAGGCGGTGGCCAGTGGGAAGGCCGCACCAGCCATGAAGGACATGGCCACACCACCGAGTCCACGGGAGAACACGATCATCCCGTAGCTCTGGGCGAAGGCGAAGATGAGGGTGGAGATCGTCAGGGCGAAGGCGCCCCAGACAGCAACGCGTTTCACACCCCAGGCCGCGGCGGCGAAACCAGCCGGGACGTGGGCTACCGCGTAGCCGAGGAACCAGATGGACACCAGGAAACCGATCTGGGTGAGGTCGAGGGAGAATTCTTCAGCGAGCGCTCCGAATGCCGGGACTGTCGCATACATCTGGAGTCCATAGGCGAAGGACAGGAGCACTGCCATGGTGATGGAGGCATAACCCCGGAACCCCAGTCCGGGTGAGGTTGTCTCTGTGTGTATAGGCGGCGTCAAGAATAAGCCCCTTCTTTTGATCGAATGACAGGAACCTATCGACCCTAACAATAATGCTACCTATTATAAAGGCTTCGATTGGCGAAAGTGCCCGGAAGTGGAGGTAAAACCTATTGAAAAGGAGCAGTGGGTCGGCTGTGGAAATAGAGGTAATTGCCCGCCCGGGAAATTAAGTAATTCTTATGTTTCTACTGTTAACACCCCATGATCATCGGCTGGGGTTCGGTCAGGGCGACGGCGATAGGAGTCGCCCGGGGAAGCAGAGAAAGGGCGGGGGAGAAAAATCTTGCTGAAACGTGAATAAAATTCCCTGGGGGCGTGATTTTCCCCTCATGTCACCGGAGGTGGCGGGCTATCCGGGGCGTGCTGGACGCATGCGCTCCCGCCCCCGTCGACACTGCCGGTGGTGGGGGCATCGACGGGGAGACGAAAAACCTCCTGAACACACAACACTGGTGTTCGGGAGGGTAAATGGTGCCCTGGAGAGGAATCGAACCTCCGACACCCGCTTTAGGAGAGCGGTGCTCTATCCACTGAGCTACCAAGGCGTACCCGACTAGATTAGCGCATCCCCACACCCGGGGTGAAAAGGGGGCAGCCTAAACGGTAATACCACTCTTAACGTGGTGTTACGACGTAGACTGGAAAGGTATTCGAAACTTACCTCAAGGAGTGGTCATGTCTGAGCTGAAGCCCTCGTTCCACGATGTGCAGCGCCGACCAATCGTTGTCCGCCAGATCACCAAGGACAATGTTCCTGCCCTGGCTGTCGATGAGATCCAGGAAGACGGTTCCACCCGTCGCATTCTTCTTCTGAACAAGTACGATGCCAAGCAGCTCAGTGCCGCTTGTGATCGTTACCTGCAGGAAATCTTCTCCGTCACCTTCTCCGGTGTGAACACCGATCTCTCCCCGGAGGATATGGCGCGTATGTTCGGCGAGGACGACGAGTAGAAATACCGTCCCCACACTGCACAACGCATAAACGGCGCCCGACACCAGCCCACCAGGCTGATGTCGGGCGCCGTTGGTGTGTCGGGGAGGTGTCGACAAGCAGGCTTTTAGGACAGGTCCTGGATCTTGGCGATGACCTCCGCCGCCGGCGGGTTGGTGGCGTGGGTACCGTCGGAGAATTTCACGGTGGGCACGATGCGGTTGCCGTCATTGACGGATTTCACCCACTCGCCGGCCTCCTCATCCTGATCCACGTCGATGACCTCGTACTCGGAGGGGTCGAGGTCCTTGAGGCCCCGCATCAGCGATGCGCAGTAGGGGCACCAGTCGGTGGCGTAGATGGTTGCATGTGCCATGGTTGTTCTCCTTATCAGGCGGTACGGTTGTTGTTCACCCAGCGCTGGAACCTGAAACGGTGGGTGTCACTGTCCTGCCACCCGGTTTCAGATTCGAGGGTGTAGAAGTCGGGGATCTTGGGGGCGTAGACCGCACGGTCACCGAGTGCCTCGGCGAAGGTGGCATCGATGACGGTGACCTCCAGAACGTCGGTGTCCTTGATGGTGGCCCGGTAGACCTCACCACCGCCGATGATCCACCCCGCTGCGGGCAGTTCCCATACAACGGTGGCACCTGTGGACCAGTCACCGGGTTCGTGGCGTGAGAGCACAAAGTTCTCCCGGCCCGGCAGAGGCCGGAAACGCTCCGGCAGGGATTCCCAGGTCTTGCGTCCCATGATGACGGGCTGGCCCATGGTGACCTCCTTGAAATGCCGGAGATCCTCGGGGATGTGCCAGGGCATGCCGTCTCCGTCACCGATGACTCCGTCAAGGCCCTGAGCCCAGATCGCGCCGATCATACGGCGACCTTGCCGCGGATGAGCGGGTGCGGATCGTAGTTGCTCACAGCAATGTCATCGAAGGTGTAGTCGAACAGGGACGCGGCTTTGTTCAGCTCCAGGGTGGGGTAGGGGCGCGGCTCGCGGCTCAGCTGCTCCTCAACCTGTTCGGTGTGATTGTCATAGATGTGGCAGTCACCGCCGGTCCAGATGAACTCACCGACCTCCAGGCCCGCCTGCTGGGCGAACATGTGCGTCAACAGGGCATAGGAGGCGATGTTGAAGGGCACACCGAGGAACATGTCGGCGCTGCGCTGGTAGAGCTGGCAGGAGAGTTTCCCATCGGCGACATACAGCTGGAACAGGAGATGGCAGGGGGGAAGTGCCATGTTCTCCAGTTCGGAGACGTTCCATGCGGAGACGATGTTGCGGCGGGAATTCGGATTGCTCTTCAGCATCTCCAGCGCGCGCGAGATCTGGTCGATGTGGCGACCGTCCGGGGTGGGCCAGCTGCGCCACTGGACGCCGTAGACGGGGCCGAGTTCGCCGTCCTCATCGGCCCATTCATTCCAGATGCGGATGTTGTTGTCCTGGAGCCAGCGGACGTTGGAATCGCCACGCAGGAACCACAGCAGTTCACCGACCACGGAGTGGAAGTGCACCTTCTTGGTGGTCAGGAGGGGGAAACCCTCCTGCAGGTTGTAACGGATCTGCTGGCCGAACAGGGAGGCGGTGCCGGTGCCGGTGCGATCGTCCTTATGGGCGCCTTCGTCTCTGATGGTGCGGAGGAGGTCCTCATATGGGGTGGGAATGGCAGTCATGATTCCCGAGTGTAACCGCCGGAGCGCAGAGGCAAAAGCCCAGCCGAACTAGTAGGCCCCGTTCTCCTCGCGGTATTTCGCGGCCAATTCGAGGATCTCATCGGCCAGCTCCGGGCGGCAGATGAGCACGTCGGGCAGGAAGGTGTCCTTGTGGTTGTAGGTCAGTTCGGAGCCGTCGAGGCGGGAGCAGTGGAGGCCGGCGGCCTTGCACACACCCACCGGGGCGGCGGAGTCCCATTCGTACATGCCACCGGCGTGGATGTAGGCATCGTAGTCACCGAGCAGGACGTGCATGGCTTTCGCGCCGGCGGAGCCCATGGCCTCGGTGTCGAAGCCGAGCTGCTCGGCGATATGTTCCGCCACCTGTGGGGGACGGTTGTGGGAGATGGCGACCTTCCGGGAGAAGGGGCCGGAGACCGCACGGGCATCGGCGGAGTGGAAGACCACACCCAGGTCGGGCAGGCCGACGGCGGCGTGGGTGGGGATGCCGTCCTCCACGAGTGCGATGTGGACCGCCCAGTCCTGACGTCCCGTGGCAAATTCCTTGGTGCCGTCCAGGGGATCGATGATCCAGACGCGGTTCTTGTTCAGACGTTCCAGGTTGTCGGCGGCCTCCTCGGAGAGGAAACCGTCATCGGGGCGGTGCTGCTCCAGAACCCGGGCGATCCAGTTCTGGGCCAGGTCATCACCGGCATCACCGAGGTTGCGTCCCCGCAGCACACCCACATTGCGGACACCCTTGAGAATTTCACCGGTTCCCTGCGCCAGGCGCTTGGTCAGCATGGAATCATTGATCTGAGCAGTCATGACACTGATTCTAGACTTTTGGTTACATTGGGGCATGGCCAACAGCATTCTCTCCAGGTTCCGTCCCCAGGTGTCGGAGTGGTTCCGGGACGTCTTCGAAGCCCCCACCCCCGTGCAGGAGGGGACCTGGCGCGCGGTGGCCGATGGGGAGAACGCCCTCGTGGTGGCACCCACCGGTTCCGGTAAAACCCTCGCGGCCTTCCTGTGGGCACTGAACTCGCTGGTGGAACAGACAGGTCAGACGGTTCTGGACACCGGCAGCCCCACCCCGGTGGAGGGGCGTCACGTCAAGGTGCTCTACATCTCGCCCCTGAAGGCGCTGGGTGTGGATATCGAGAATAACCTCCGGGCACCCCTGACCGGCATCGCCCGCACCGCCTCCCGCATGGGGCTGGATGTGCCCAACATCACCGTCGGTGTCCGTTCGGGCGACACCCCTGCCGCCGAGCGGACCCGCCAGGTGCGCAAACCCCCGGACATCCTCATCACCACCCCGGAATCCGCCTACCTCATGCTCACCTCGAAGGCCGGGGCCATCCTCAAGGATGTGGATGTGGTGATCATCGATGAGATCCACGCGATGGCGGGCACCAAACGCGGTGTGCACCTGGCACTGACCCTGGAACGCCTGGAGAAACTCGTTGCCCGGCCGATCCAGCGTGTTGGCCTGTCCGCCACGGTCCGGCCCCTGGAACGTGTTGCACAGTTCCTCGGTGGGGACCGTCCTGTGACCATTGTGGCCCCACCCTCGGAGAAGAAGTGGGCTCTCACCGTCACCGTCCCAGTGGAGGACATGTCGGATCTGCCCGTGCAGGAACCGGGATCCACCATCGGTGAATACGTCATTGATGATCCCCTCGGTCTGGCCGGCCCCGGTGAGGCGGAATCCGCCCTGCCCACGCAGGGTTCCATCTGGCCGTTCATCGAGCATCAGGTGTACAACCAGGTGATGTCGGCCAGGTCCACCCTGGTGTTCGTCAATTCGCGTCGCACGGCAGAACGCCTGACCAGCCGTCTCAATGAGATCTGGGCCCTGGAGCACGATCCGGAGTCGCTGTCCGCGGAGCGCCGTCGCCCGCCGGCGCAGGTGATGGTCTCCGCCGATGAGGTGGGGCAGGCCCCGGCGGTGATCGCGCGTGCCCACCACGGTTCGGTATCCAAGGATGAACGCGCCATGACCGAGACCATGCTCAAGGAGGGCACCCTCAAGGCGGTGGTGGCCACCTCCTCCCTGGAACTCGGCATCGACATGGGTGCCGTCGACCTGGTCGTGCAGGTGGAGTCGCCCCCGTCGGTGGCCAGCGGGCTGCAGCGCGTTGGCCGCGCCGGGCACTCGGTGGGTGCGACGTCGACAGGCTCCTTCTACCCCAAGCACCGCTCCGACCTGGTCCAGACCGCGATCACCGTCGAGCGGATGACGCAGGGGCTGATCGAGGAGCTGAAGGTGCCCATGAATGCGCTGGATGTGCTGGCGCAGCAGACCGTGGCGGCCACCGCGATCACGGATGCCCACGTCGATGACTGGTTCGACACTGTCCGCCGCGCGTACCCCTACCGCGAGCTGGACCGGGATGTCTTCGACTCGGTGATTGACCTGGTCAGTGGTGTCTATCCGTCGACGGATTTCGCCGAGCTGCGCCCGCGCGTGGTCTTCGACCGGGTTTCCGGCATGCTCGAGGGGCGCCCCGGCGCGCAGCGGGTCGCGGTGACCAGTGGTGGCACCATCCCGGACCGCGGCATGTTCGGTGTGTTCCTCATGGGCGGGGAGGGCACGCCCCGGCGCGTGGGTGAACTCGATGAGGAGATGGTCTATGAATCGCGGGTGGGTGATGTGTTCACCCTCGGTGCGTCGAGTTGGCGCATCGAGGAGATCACGCGTGATCAGGTGCTGGTCACGCCCGCGCCGGGGCATACGGGCAGGTTGCCCTTCTGGACCGGTGACCAGGCGGGTCGGCCCGCCGAGCTGGGCCGCGCCCTGGGTGCTTATCGACGCCGGGTTCTCGCCGATCCCACCACCTCCGGACTGGAGGGGTGGGCCCATGACAACCTGGTGACCTACCTGCGTGAACAGGAGGAGGCCACCGGCATCCTGCCCGATGAGAAGACGCTCGTGCTGGAGCGGTTCAAGGATGAGCTGGGGGACTGGCGCATTGTCCTGCACACCCCCTACGGCCGCGGTGTCAACGCCGCGTGGGCCCTGGCCATCGGGGCGAGAATCGCGGAGCTCACTGGGATGGACGCCCAGGCGGTGGCCGGTGATGACGGCATCGTGCTGCGCCTGCCGGAGGGTGATGAGGAACCCGCTGCATCACTGTTCATGTTCGACGCCGATGAGGTGGAGAAGACCGTCACCGAGCAGGTCGGTAACTCGGCGCTGTTCGCCAGTAGGTTCCGGGAATGTGCGGCGCGTGCCCTGCTGCTGCCACGCCGTAATCCGGGTAAACGCGCACCCCTGTGGCAGCAGCGCCAACGGGCGGCCCAGCTGCTGGACGTGGCCCGGAAGTACCCGAGTTTCCCGATCATCCTGGAGACGGTGCGTGAGTGCCTCCAGGATGTCTATGATCTGCCCGCCCTGAAGGAGTTGGTGGGGGATCTGCAGCTGCGCAAGGTGCGCATCGCCGAGGTGACCACCCAGCAGCCGAGTCCGTTCTCCTCCTCGCTGCTGTTCAATTACACCGGTGCCTTCATGTACGAGGGGGATTCCCCCCTGGCGGAGAAACGCGCCGCGGCACTCGCGTTGGACCCCTCGCTGCTGGCGAAGCTGCTCGGTGAGGTGGAGCTGCGTCAGCTGCTGGACCCTGATGTCATCGAGGAGATCCACACCCAGCTGCAGCGAAAGGGTGAGCGTCGGGCCCGCAACAATGAGGAACTGGCCGACAGCCTGCGCATCCTGGGGCCCATCCCCCTGGAGGAACTGGGCGAGCACATCAGTTTCGACGACCCGGACCTGGGCGACCGTGCGATGACGGTGCGCATCAACGGACGCCCGCACCTGGCTCAGGTGCTCGACGCCCCGCTGCTTCGCGACGCCCTCGGGGTGCCCGTCCCACCCGGCGTGCCCGCCCAGGTGGAGACCATCACCGACGCCCTCGAACAGCTGGTCAACCGGTGGGTGCGCACCCGTGGCCCCTTCGTGGCGCAGGACCTGGCCGATGCCTTCGGCCTGGGTATCGCCACCGCCCACACCGCGCTGCGCAACGCCGACGTGGTGCAGGGCCGCTACCGGCAGGGTGTGCAGGAACAGGAATACTGCGCCACCGAGGTGCTGCGCCGCATCCGCAGCCGGAGCCTGGCGATCGCGCGCCAACAGACCAAGCCGGTCTCCCAGTCCGCGTTCGCCCGGTTCCTGCTGGACTGGCAGCAGGTGGCCGGCGTCGACAAGCATCCCACCCTGCGCGGTGTCGACGGCACCTTCGCCGTCATCGAACAGCTCGCCGGGGTCCGTCTGCCGGCCAGCGCGTGGGAGGATCTCGTGCTGCCGCGCCGGGTGGGGGACTACACCCCGTTACACCTGGATGAACTCACTGCCAGCGGGGAGGTGCTGGTGGTCGGCGCGGGGCAGGCCGGGTCGCAGGATCCGTGGATCATGCTGCTGCCCGCAGACTACGCCGCCCAGCTCATGCCGGAACCGGTGACCACCGGGTTGACCGCGCTGCAGGAATCCGTGCTCGAGGTGCTTGCCCCCGGTGGTGGGTTCCGGTTCGCGGACATCCTCGCCGATGTCACCGGTGAGGATCTGGGCCTGATCACCGGACGCATCTCCCCGGAGCAGCTGCGCGAGGCGCTCTGGGGTCTGGTGGAGGCCGGTTTGGTCAGCCCGGATTCCTTCGCCCCGATCCGCGCGCGGCTGGCCTCCGGCACCACCGCCCACCGCGCCAAACGACGCCCCAACCGCTCCAGGCTGCGGATGGGACGCACCTCCTTCGCCCAGACGGAATCCTCACCACCGGATATGCGGGGGCGGTGGTCGCTGTCGGTGCGCCCGGCACTCGATGCCACCACCCGGTCACTCGCCCACGGTGAGGCGTGGCTGGACCGCTACGGTGTGGTCACCCGGGGCAGTGTGGTAGCCGAGGATGTCATCGGTGGTTTCGCCCTGGCCTACAAGGTGCTCTCCGGATTCGAGGAGAGCGGCAAGGCCATGCGCGGTTATCTCATCGAGGGCCTCGGCGCGGCACAGTTCTCCACCCCGGCCATCATCGACCGCCTCCGTGGCCTGGATGACTCCCCGGATGTGGAGGGCTGGCCCTCCGGCACCACCGACCCCGAGGTCTACCTCATCGCCGCTGCCGATCCCGCCAACCCCTATGGTGCCGCCCTGCCGTGGCCTGAACAGGGACCCAGCCGGGCAGCCGGTGCCACCGTGGTCATCGCCGACGGACTGCTGCTGGCCCACCTCACCCGCGGCGGGCGCACACTGACCCTGTTCACCGAGGAGATCGCTCATGTCGCCCGGGCACTCGCCACCCAGGAGAAACTGGTGGTGGAGAAGATCAACGGCGAATCCGTCTTCGAGTCCCCCCACCTGCCAGCCTTCCGCGCCGCGGGCGCCTCCATCACGCCGCGCGGCATGCGGTTCAGGTCGGGGGCGACGCCAGCGCAGGACACGCGCGCAGGGGGACGGAGCGTGGGTTCGCGCGCCATGGTCGACGCACCCCCGGTGCCGGGCCTGCCCCCACAGGCCGATGATGAAACCCTGTCCTTCGACGATCCCATCCCCTTCGACCCACCGGGGCGATCGCCTGGGGGATCGCCCTACCAACGCGGGAACAACAGGCCTTTTCGCGGTGGCTTCGGACGGCGTTAACCTGAAGACATGCCAGAGGGTGATTCCGTATTCCAGTTGTCCCGCCGCCTCCAGTTCATGAGGGGGCGGGAGGTGCTGGCCACCTCGCTGCGTGTGCCGTCGGTGGCACTGCATGATTTCACCGGGCGTACCGTGCACCGGGTCTGGCCGTACGGCAAGCACCTGTTCATGCAGTTCGGTGAGGAGATCCTGCACACCCACCTCAAGATGGAGGGCACCTGGTCCATCCACCGCAAGGGTGACCGGTGGCGCAAACCCGGCCACACCGCCCGCGTCGTCCTCGACCTGTCTGGGGAGGAGACCATCGAGGTGGTCGGGCATTCACTGGGCTTTGTCAAGGTCTTCCACATCAGCGACTACCCCGACCGGGTGGCCTACCTCGGCCCTGATGTCCTGGCCCCCGAATTCGACCTGGAGCAGGCGAAGGCCAATATCCTCGCCCGCCCGACACGCCCCATCGGTGAGGCACTGCTCGACCAGTCCAACCTGGCAGGGGTGGGCAATGAGTACCGCGCCGAGATCTGCTTCCTCATGGGTGTCCACCCCGCCACACCGGTGGCCCTGGTGGACATCGACAGGACCCTCCACCTCACCCGTCGCTTGATGTGGGAGAACCGCAATTCGCCGATCCGGGTGACCACCGGGGTCCGCCGCGCCGGGGAATCCAGCTATGTCTTCGGGCGCAACAACAAGCCCTGCCGACGCTGTGGAACCCGCATCGTCAACGCTGAGCTGGGGGATCGGATCATCTGGTGGTGCCCGCGCTGCCAGCCACTACTATCGGGCCCATGAGACTCCTCCTGAACATCATCTGGTTACTCTTCGGTGGCATCTGGCTGGCCCTCGGGTATGTCCTGTTCGGCGTCATCGCCTGCATCTTCATCGTGACCATCCCGGCGGGCATCGCGAGTTTCCGCATGGCCAACTACGCACTGTGGCCATTCGGCCGGACCGTGGTCCGCAAGACCCATGGTGGCAATGGTCTGTCCGCGATCTCCAACGTCATCTGGTTCATCGTCGCCGGACTGTGGCTGGCCATCGGCCACATCACCACCGCCGCGGCCCAGGCCATCACCATCATCGGTATCCCCCTGGCCATCGCCAACATCAAGATGATCCCCGTGACCTGCTTCCCCTTCGGCAAGCACATCGTGGACAATGACCGCATCCCCGTCGGTTATGAACCGATGATCAGGTTGTAGATCCCCCGGGATCTACCGCTGCCGGCGGGTGGACCCGGCACCGGAATCGGAGGACCCTCCGGTGGGATCGGTCACGGCATCCCCCGTGGTTCCTTCGGTGGTGGTGTCAGTGGATTCCCCCGTCGGGTCTTTCCTGAGGCGTTTGTTGTGTCGCCTCAGCAGGTACAGGACCACGCCGACGAGCACCAGCGCGATGAGGACATAGACCACGGAGGAATAACTCTCGAAGGCGCGGGTCACCGTCTCCCACTCCTCACCCAGCCACACACCGGCCCAGATCAGGATGGTGTTCCAGAGGAGGGAGCCCACCGTGGTCAGGGCACCGAAGACGAGGGGATTCATGCGGTCGATGCCCGCCGGGATGGAGATGAGACTGCGCACACCGGGGACCAGACGCCCGAAGAACACCGACCAGGTGCCGTACTTGTCGAACCAGGCCAGGGCGTCATCGACATCCTTGGCCTCCACCAGCCACATCCAGTCGGCGATCCGTCGCAGGCGCTCCGCACCGAAGGCCTGTCCGACGTAGTACAGCAGATACGCACCGGAGACAGAACCGATCACCGAAGCGATCAATGCCGCCCACACGTTGAATTCCCCCTGGGAGGCGGTGAAACCTGCCAGGGGGAGGACCAATTCACTGGGTATCGGCGGGAAGACGTTCTCCAGGAAGACAGCGATTCCCACGCCCGGCGCTCCGAGCGCCTCCATGACGCGGATGACCCAATCAATGATCACTTATTCCTACTTTCAGACTCGTAATAGACGATCTCCTCCTCCCGCCTCATATCCACAATGAGGCGGGGAATCATGGGGACCAGGAAAATCCCGAAGAATGCGAACATGTGCCATTCCACATGGAAGACAAAACGGATGATCCCCATAAACACGAAGAATACGGCGAGACAGACGATATCCAGGGTGGACAACTGACGCCCGCGCACCTGCTGGAAAGCACTGGGCGGGCGGGTGGTCCGGGGCATGTCACCCAGATCCTTGAAGATCCGTTCCAGGTCAGTGATGTCATCTGCCACCGCGATCAGGAGCTTCTTGGTCTCATGCTCCTCGGCGGTCAGCCTGCCGTTCTTCAGATGCAGATCGAGCGTACGCCTGGCAGCGGTCCTGTCATAAGAATTGAGACGGCTGTCTTTTGAACCCACGGGAAACTCCTAGTCTCTTGCCTGGTCTTCCACATGAACCTGACGGGTTGCGAAGAAACCACCACCGAGCACACATGCTGTTGCCACGAGAAAGAGAATGAAGACCATGGAAAAACCACCGGTGATGTCCACGATGATACCGGTGAGCAACGGCCCCGTGCATGCGATTGTGTAGGCCAGTCCCTGACCGAAGGAACTCAGTGCCGTAGCACCCGCGGTGGTGCGTGCCCGCACATTGATCAGGGTCAGCGCCATCGTGAAGGCGAGGGGCCCCAGACCGGACAGGGTGGTCCACAACCAGGGTGCGGCCATCGGTGCGAAACACAGACCGGCATTGCCGATCAGGAACACCATGGAGGAGATGACCAGGACGGGGTAGGGGTTGCGCATGCGCGAGGCCACCCACGGTCCGATGATGTTGAGGGGGATGCCCAGCAGCGACCACCAGCCGAGCAGGGCCGCACCCAGGGCGGGGTCGGTGACCATCTGGGGCAGGAAGGTCATCAGGGAGTAGGTGGCGAACGAGGTGAACCCGAACATCAACCCCAGGCCGATCCCGACCGGTGTTTTCCACACGGGGATCCGCATCGCCGGCACCGGGGTGGCTACGCCCGTCCGGGGTGCCGGGGTAGTCAGAAGGGGCAGCCAGGTCAGTGCGGCCACCAGCCCGAGCAGCGCCCAGGACCCCAGGGACCACCGCCACCCGGTCAGACCCATCTGGGTCGCCCACACGGAGAGGGGGACCGCCACCACCGGGGCCAGCGACTGGGCTACCTGGGAGGTAGTCAGGTAGGTCGTGGACATGGCACCCACCCGGTTGGGGAAGTACTCCCGCACGGCCAGTGGCAGCAGCGCGTTGGTGATGCCGATGGCGAACAAGGCCAGCACCGACCCTCCGACCAGACTGGTGGGGCCACCCAGTACGCGGAGGACCTGCCCGACAGCAGTGATGAGCATCGCCATCATCAGCAGCTGGGAGGTGGTGAACCGCGATTTCAGACCGGGCAGGGCGAAGGCGGCGATGGCGAACATGGCGGTGGGGATCATCCCCAGCACGCCGAACAACGAGGCCCCGACCCCCAGATCGTCCTGGATCTCCGGAACCAGTGGCGCGAGGGCCGTGATGGCGGTGCGCAGATTGGTTGCGGTCAGGGCGATGGCGGTCAGGGCCATCAATCGGGGATATCTCACACCCTCCGATCGTAAGGGATTACCTATCGGTTTGTGCGGTACCACCTGATCAGCGCGTCGGTGGAGGAGTCACCCGAGTCGACCTCCACGTCACCGGACACGGCCGGTGCCAGGTCGCTGGCCTGCTGTTTGCCCAGCTCCACGCCCCACTGGTCGAAGGAGTTGATGTCCCAGATGACACCCTGGACGAAGACAATGTGCTCGTAGAGCGCAATCAGGGCACCGAGCACCGCCGGGGTGAGTTCCTCGGCGAGGATGGTGGTGGTGGGACGATTGCCCGGCATGATCTTGTGGTTAACCAGGTCGGCGGCCACACCCTCCGCGGTGATCTCCTCGGCGGTCTTGCCGAAGGCCAGCACCTTGGTCTGGGCGAAGAAGTTGCTCATGAGCAGATCGTGCATGGATTTCTCACCGGCGGGCAGATCCTGCTTCGGGCGGGCGAAACCGATGAAATCCGCCGGGATGAGGCGGGTGCCCTGGTGGATGAGCTGGAAGAAGGCGTGCTGGCCGTTGGTGCCGGGCTCACCCCAGTAGATCTCGCCGGTGCCGGTGGTCACGGGGGAACCGTCGCGACGCACGGACTTGCCGTTGGATTCCATGGTCAGCTGCTGGAGGTAGGCGGCGAACCGGGAGAGATCCTCGGAGTAGGGGAGCACCGCGTGGGTCTCCGCGCCGAGGAAGTCGGTGTACCAGACACCCAGCAGCGCCATGAGGACCGGGACGTTTCCGGCGAAGTCGGTGTCACGGAAGTGCTCATCCATGGCACGGAAACCACCGAGGAAACGCATGAAGTCACGCGGGCCGATGACCGCCATGAGGGACAGGCCGACCGCGGAGTCCACGGAGTAGCGGCCGCCCACCCAGTCCCAGAACCCGAACATGTTCTCCGGGTCGATGCCGAAGGCGGTGACCTTCTCGGCGTTGGTGGACACGGCCACGAAGTGCTTGGACACAGCCTCCTCGGAACCGAGCTGTTCGATGAGCCAGTTCTTGGCGGCGTTGGCGTTGGCCAGGGTCTCCTGGGTGGTGAAGGTCTTGGAGGCGATGACAAACAGGGTGGATTCGGCATCCAGGTCCTCCAGGACGGAGACCATGTCGGCCGGGTCGACGTTTGAGACGAACTCCGCGGTGATGCCGGCGGTGGCGTAGGCACGCAGGGCCTTGGTGGCCATGGCCGGACCCAGGTCGGATCCGCCGATACCGATGTTGACGACCTTCTTAATGGTCCGCCCGGTGTAACCGAGCCACGCACCGGAGCGCAGCGCGGTGGCGAAGTCACGCATACGCCCCAGGACCTCGTGGACATCGGCGGCGACATCCTGACCGTCGACCTCGAGGTGTTCCTCGACCGGGAGACGAAGCGCGGTGTGGAGGACGGCGCGGTCCTCGGTGTTGTTGATGTGCTCGCCACGGAACATGGCCTCGATGCGGTCCTTGAGGCCGGACTGCTCGGCGAGTGAGATGAGGTCGGTGAGGATGGCGTCGTCAAGCAGGTTCTTGGACAGGTCCACCCGCAGACCGGCCGCGTCGAAGGTCAGCTTCTCCGCCCGCCCTCCGTCCTGGAAGAGTTCACGCAGGGTGGTGCCCTGGAAGGCCTCATGCCGTTCGGTCAGTGATTGCCAGGCCGCGGTGGTCGTGATGTCGTTCGCCATGAAAACTCCTCGGTGAGACGGGGGTAAAGGGGATACCTGTCAGGTTAGCGCGGATCACGGTGGCTGCGCAGGGTTAGAGCGAGCCAGTTCCCCGCCCCACCGTCCCCGGCGGGAGCGTGACGACGCGCGACAGCCCACCCCGGAAATCGTGAACTGGGGTGGGCTGGTGCTGTGGGCTGGCGTTGCGGGCTGGCAGCTAGTGGCGGAAGATGGCGCCTGCCGCATGGTTGCCGGGCAACTCGGGAACGGTGTCGACCCGACCGCTGTTGATGAGGGTGTTGGAGATCGCGGCATCAAGCTCCACGCTGCGCGGGTGGTTCTCCAGCGCACGATCGGCGAGGATGAGGGTCTCGACACGGCCGGTCATGGACTCGGTCATGATCAGCTCGGGATCATTGGTGGCCAGGCCGGTGCCGAGTGCCTCCGAGAGACGGTCGACGAGGTGGTCGTGCCTGCGGATGGATTCCTCCTTCACCAGCGGCCACGCCGCGGCATGCAGATCCAGCTCACTCACGCGGTCCGGGTTGCCGGAGACGATGGAGTCCAACAGGGTGACGGTCTTGAACTGGTCCCTCAGGGCACCCTGGTGCTCATCCACCGCGGCCAGGACCATGGGGCGTTTGTCGTTGGTGAAACGCTTCTCCACGTTCTTGCCCACGTTCTGGAGGAAACCGCTGAGCACATTGTGTTCACGGGGGCCGGTGCCGTGTGCAGGGCCGGCGCCGTGGGACGTCTGGTGCTGGATCCGTGGCTCATTGACCGCAGCGCCCTTGACCTCCTCGGCTGAACCGGGGATGTCCTCCAGGGGCAGTGGGGTGATGGTGGCACGGTCCGCGGCGAAGAGACGCACCTTGTTCTGGCTCAGGGCCAGCAGGAGGAACTCCAGATCATTGGTGACCAGCGACAGGACGGGGCGCAGGTTGGGGTGATCACCGACGGTGACCTGGGGGGTGAAACTGTGGTCCAGGCGGAAATGGCGGGTTCCCTCCGGCGTGGCGAAGATGGCCAGGCCATCGCACTGGGTCAGCCAGAAGGCTTCGTCCTTGATCAGGGTGACCACAGGCTTCAAAAGAGCGTCGGCATCAACATCCGGGTACTGCTGGGCCAGGATTTCACGGGCCTCCTCCATCAGGGGACGCAACCGCTGGGAGTCGGTGAATTTCTCAGCACCACCGCGGTGGGTTGGAATCACGAAGGACACGGTGGGGCCCGACTGCTTGGCCAGGCTCCGCAGGTCATCATGTCGGATCGGATCAGAGTGCTTGATGATGTTTCGGGTATCCATAACCTGACCCTACCTAAGTGATCAGCGTCACGACATAGTTTTGTCGCCACCCGGCATCACAGGGGGCTGTTCTACAGCTTTCCGCGGCCCATGCGCAGCAGAATGGCGGCCAGGGCCGGGCCTTCCTCACCGATCTCATCACGGAACTGGTTGATGATGGCCACCTCACGGGTGTGCACCAGACGGGTACCCCCTGATTCCATACGGGTCTTGCCGATGGCCTGAGCAATTTTGGTGCGACGTTTCACCGCATCGAGGATCTCACGGTTGAGACGGTCGATCTCCTCACGGTACTTCTGGATCTCCGCATCAGAGAGGGGGTCGTCGGTGCCTGACGGCATTCTGATATCGAAGTTCTCATCCGCATTAGTCATGGGAACTATTCTGCCATGGCCCCGATAAATCCATGACCCTGACCACCGCTGGGGTGGTGGTGTCCACCCCACCTAGTACGTTGGAGGGGTGATGAATACTGCACACAATCCCTTTGCCCAGAACCCCTCCGCCGCCGGTGTGACCCCGGACGCGGGTGCCGGTGCCGGAGCTGAGCTGACCTCCGGACTCAATGAACAGCAGAAGGCCGCCGTCGAACACATTGGTTCGCCACTGCTCATCGTGGCCGGTGCAGGTTCGGGTAAAACCGCGGTGCTCACCCGCCGCATCGCCTACCTGATGAGATACCGGGGTGTGCACCCCCAGCAGATCCTGGCCATCACCTTCACCAACAAGGCGGCCGCGGAGATGCGTGAGCGCGTGGCCGATCTGGTGGGGCCGGTTGCGCAGCGGATGTGGGTGGCCACCTTCCACTCGGTGTGTGTGCGCATCCTGCGTCAGCAGGCACAGCTGGTGCAGGGCCTGAACACCAATTTCACCATCTATGATTCGGATGACTCGCGCCGTCTGCTCACCATGATCGCCAAGGATCTGGAGCTGGACATCAAGAAGTTCTCCGCCCGCACCCTGGCCTCGGCGATCTCCAATCTGAAGAATGAGTTGATCACCCCATCGGAGGCACTCGCCGATGCCGAGCGCACCCACAACCCCTTCGAGACGGTTGTCGCACGGGTGTATGTGGAATACCAGCAGCGTCTGCGTCGCGCCAACGCCGTCGACTTCGATGACCTCATCGGTGAGGTTGTGCGCATCTTCACCGAGCACCCGCAGGTGGCGGATCACTACCGTCGTCGTTTCCGCCATGTGCTCATCGACGAGTACCAGGACACCAACCACGCGCAGTACCAGCTGATCGCCACCCTGGTGGGCCGCCCGGACCAGGATCCCGCCGAACTGTGTGTGGTGGGTGATTCCGATCAGTCGATCTACGCCTTCCGTGGTGCGACCATCCGCAACATCGAGGAGTTCGAGCGCGACTTCACCGATGCGCGCACCATCCTCCTGGAACAGAATTACCGTTCCACCCAGACCATCCTCTCGGCAGCCAATGCGGTGATCTCCCAGAACGAGAACCGCCGGCCGAAGAACCTGTGGACAGCCCTGGGGGAGGGCGAGAAGATCATCGGGTATGTCGCCGACAATGAACATGATGAGGCCCGATTCATTGCCTCGGAGATCGACGAGCTGGCGGACCGCGGCCTGAGTTACTCGGACATGGCGATCATGTACCGCACCAACAACTCCTCCCGCGCGCTGGAGGAGGTGTTCATCCGCACGGGTGTGCCCTACAAGGTGGTCGGTGGCACCAAATTCTATGAGCGCAAGGAGATCCGTGACATCATCGCCTACCTGCGGGTCCTGGAGAACCCGGAGGACACCGTCAACCTGCGCCGGATCATCAACACCCCGAAACGCGGCATCGGTGACCGCGCCCAGGCGTTCGTGGCCCTGCACGCCGAGAACAACCGCATCGGTTTCGGCCAGGCGCTTGTCGACGCCGCCGCCGGCAACGTGGAGCTGCTCGGGGGGCGTGGCCGCAATGCGGTGGCGAAGTTCAATGAACTGATGGACACGCTGCGCGCCGAACTGCCCTCCATGGTCAACGAGGTCACGGGCATGCCCGACATCGGCCAGGTGATCAGCCGCATCCTGGATATCACCGGGTACAAGGCCGAACTGGAGGCTTCCAACGATCCCCAGGACGGTGCGCGCCTGGATAACCTCAACGAGCTGGTCTCGGTGGCCCGGGAGTTCTCCTCCGATGCCGCCAACCGCATGGCCTATGACACCATGGACGGCAGCGAACCGGAGCTGGATGACAGCGAACCCATACCGGGCAGCCTCCAGGCCTTCCTGGAACGGGTCTCGCTGGTCGCGGATGCCGATCAGATCCCCGACAACGAACAGGGCGTGGTCACGCTCATGACCCTGCACACCGCCAAGGGGCTCGAGTTCCCGGTGGTGTTCCTCACCGGTTGGGAGGACGGGCAGTTCCCGCATCTGCGCTCGCTCGGTGATGCCAAGGAACTGGCGGAGGAACGTCGCCTGGCGTACGTGGGTATCACCCGTGCCCGCCAGCGGCTCTACGTCACCCGGGCGATGCTGCGCAGCTCGTGGGGTAACCCGGTGACCAACCCGGCCTCCCGCTTCCTGCAGGAGGTTCCTGAGGGCCTCATCGAGTGGCGCCGGGAGGAACCCACCAACTCCTTCGGATCAGCGTGGGCACCCTCAGGTTCGTCCTATGGTGGTGGTTATTCCTCCGGTGGATACGGGGCCCAAACCAGGAAGACCACCCCGAGCCGTCCGAGCATCCCCACCAAGATGACCCGGAACAAGGAGCTGGATCTGGCTGTCGGCGACCGCGTCAATCATGACAAGTACGGACTGGGTACCGTCCTCGCCGCCGATGGCAGCGGGCCGAGGGCGACGGTGACCATCGACTTCGGTTCCGCCGGCAAGGTGCGCCTCATGCTCATCGGTGGCGTGCCGATGGAGAAGCTCTAGTCCCGATATTCCGACAGTTCCACCGTCGGGGTGAACGCCCACCCAATGGCAGCGGTGATCAGCGGGGCGATCACCAGGGTGCCCAGGATCATCGGCCAGAGCGGTTCGATGAACTGGAGTGAGCCATAGAAGGTGGTCACCCCGTCCTCATTGACCTGGGACAATGATCCCGTGAGGGCAGCCCCGACATGGCCGGTGATCAGTCCCAGCAGGGCTGCGCCGAGGGCACACAGCGCACCGAAAAGGGCATTGGACCACCTGCTCAGGGTCGGTGCGGCACCCACGGCCTCCAGCACGATCCGCTGTCGACGGATCTGCTGGGAAGACAGGGCCAGCACCAGTGCCATCACCGCGATCATCAGCCCTGTGATGGCGGCAGCCCATAGCAGACTGTCCCGATTCTGATCCGAATTCCAGGTGGGGAAACTCAGACCCACACCGGCGGTATCCCGGAAGAAATCCTGGATTTCCTGGGTATCACTGCTGTTGATTGGCTCGCCGTGCACCAGCACCGCACCCAGATAACTGCGTTCCAGACCCAGGTCAGCAAAAGCCTCCTCGGTGACTAGACGGTCACCGGCGAGGGGAGGCAGAACCGGGCGGGTATCCACCAGAGTGGAAGCGATAACCTCAGTGTCGTAGCTGCGGTTGTCGTACCTATTCACCTGCAGTCTTATATCCTGCACCTGTTCATCCAGGGAAGATATCAGAACTGCCCGCCCGCCCAGATCAGCGTCATCCACATTGAAGAAGTCCATCAGTTCCGGTGATGCGATGCTGATGGTGCCACCGAGGGAATCACTGATGGGATAAACCCAGTCGCGGTCACCTGAGTAGCCGAAAGTAAAGCCATCAGCCTCCAGCCAGGTATCCAGATCGCGGTGCCCGTAGACATCGATGCGCTGAACACCATCAAGTTGCGCATCTACCTGGGCCACCGCGGCATCCAGATCGGATTCAATGCCATTATCCAGCGAGAGAAACATAGTGCCCTGCGGGTAGACGGAGTCCGTAGCCGCAGTGGATTTCTCCGACTCTGCACCGGCAGACACCATCAGGGTGGTGGCGATGAAGATGACACCGGCCAGGGCCGCAACAGCCGGGATGGATCTCATGGACTGGCGCAACAGATCGCGGGCGGCCAGCCGCACTGCGAGTGCGCCCTTCAGGTGACCCAGCAACCACACCATCATGGGTGCGGAAGCCACCACTGCAATAACCGCGAAGAGTGTTCCGAAGCTACGCAGGGCCTCCCGCCACGGGACATAGACACTGTCGGAATAGATCTGCGGAGAACCTGCGTCATCGGTGAGCTGAAGGTACAAAAACATCAGTCCCAGGATCACCAGCGACACCGGCCCGATCGTCATCCATTTCCGCCAACGCATGATGCGGTCTGCCTCACCGCCCTGCACACCCCGGATGATGCTGGAGCGTCCAGCGATGAAGGCCGGCAGGAAGGCAGCAGCCGTGGAGCCGACCACCGCCAGCCCCCACACCAGCAGCAGCCAGTGCCAGTCGATGACCACGGGCCAGGCCGGGTAGGTTGCTGACCACCATGCAGCCGCTCCGACGGTGCCGAGGAACAGGCCGAGGGTGGCACCCACCAGCCCTGCGAACAGGCCGTACATGAGCACTGCCCAACGGATATGCCGGGGAGTCGCCCCCTGGGAAGCCAACAGGGCGAAGTTACGGGTCTGCCGGGAAACAGAGATGGTGAACACCGGCGAGATGAGCATCAGGATGAGGAAGGCCATGATGGCCATGGGCACGAACCAGAGGGCCCACCCGAGATAATCCCACAAACTGGGTGAATAGGGTGCAGATTGTTCTTCAAACGCCACCTGATCCGCAGGCGGGGGATTGTCAATCACATCACGGGATGTCACCGTGAAGCCCACGGCGTTGAGTGCCAACACATCATCCCAGGTGAAGGCCTCCGGGCCGGTGATAGCCCAGGAGCCCCCGTAGTTGCCGTAGAGATCGTTATCGGCCAGACCCGAATAGTCTTCCAGGGACGTGACCGTGGGCTCGGGAAACACCGTCGTGCCAGACGGGGTCACCGCAGACACAGTGACCTGGGCACCGTTGGCCAGGGTGATGGTGTCGCCGACCTCTGCACCGAGGGTGTCCAGGAACCGCTGGGGCACAAATGCCTCACCCGGTTCCGGGGCCATTTCAGCTGTGGTCTGAGTGAAGTAGAGGTTTGCAGACTGGTCACCAAAAGTGGCTTCGATCGTGCCGCTGAGGGACAATGCGACGGTGAATCCCTCCGGGATGTTCTGACGCAATAACTCATACTCAGAACTCTGCGTATCCGGCTCACCCTCACACTCGGACAAATAGCCATTGACATTCTGTTCACACACCCCACCCAGATACGTCGCGGAGGTGCGGGGATTGTTCAGGAAGTAGGAACTGGACTGGGAACCACCGTGGATCACGCCGATGGCCGCGAGCACCACTGGGATCATGATGAGGATGATGGCAGCCAGTGAACGCCAGGGGTGTTTCACCACATCGCGCCGGGTCGGGCGGGTGGCGGCAGTAAAGGAACTCATGGCTGGATCACCCCATCACGCATCATGATGGTGCGATCCGCCCAGGCCGCGAAGCGGGGTTCGTGGGTCACCAGGATACCGGCGGCACCGGCATCAATACGTGAGCGCAGCACCCGCAGGACCTCTTCACCGGTGCTGGTATCCAGTGCGCCGGTTGGTTCATCCGCCAGCAGGACAGTACGTGGGCCGATGAGGGCCCGGGCGATGGCCACGCGTTGTGCCTGGCCGCCGGAGATCTCCTCGGGGAAACGGTCAGCCAGTCCGGCAAGTCCGACCTCCTCGAGAGCTTCGGCCACGGCCTCACGCGGATCCACACCATCCAGTTCCAGGGGGAGGCCGACATTTTCCCCGACGGTGAGAGTGGAGACGAGGTTGTAGTTCTGGAACACCACGCCGACCTTGGTCCTGCGGGCCTGGGCCGCGCGGGTGGGGCTGAGTTGTGAGACATCGGCGCCGTCGATAAGCACCCGACCGGAGGTCGGTTTCTGCAGCAGGCCGGCGACATTGAGCAGGGTGGATTTTCCCGACCCGGAGGGCCCCATGACAGCGACCAGCTCACCCGGCTCCACCGTGAGGGAGACACTGTCCAGCGCGACCACGCGTCGGGCTCCTTCGCCGAAGATGCACGAGACCTTCTGCAGTTCCAGGGCTGCGGGTTGGGTACTATTCATGGCCGTTCTCGCTTTCGGGGGTGTGGAGGGTTTCGATGCGGTCGAGCCAGCGGGCCTGGGCCTCCAGCTCAAAGATGCGCTTTTCGACGAGCAGGCGGTCGGTGGTCCGGGTATCCGGCAGGGTGCGGGTGCGTCGGTTGAGGGCGCGCAGCTCCTCCATGATGGAGGCGCGCTGGGTGTCCAGGAGGTGGATCAGATCAAGTTCCGGGCGGGTCTGGGCGAGGGTGACCTTGGTGACCAGCTCATCGCGTTCGGCCACCGGCTGCACCACCGGCGTGATGAACCAGTCATTCACCAGGGCGCGGCCTGTATCGGTCAGCTGGTAGCGCTCCGCGCTGTGCCCGGTGGGGCCGATGATGGTGCCTGCGGATTCGATGTGGCCGTCCCGCTGGAGTCGGCCGAGCGTCTGGGAGACCTGCCCGATGTTGAGCGGCCACACCCCGGCGGTGGTGTCGGCGAACCGGGACTGCAGTTGACTGGCGGAACGGGGTTCATCCAGAAGCAGCGCCAGGAGCGCGTGTTTGATGGACATGGCAGTCCTTAAATGAATGGGCAATAAGAATGAGTTACTTGGTAACTAACCCTCATTGTTACCCAGTAACTATTGGAGGGCAAGGGGTGACGGGGCGGGGGTTGGGTCGGGGCTGGGGCAGGTGGGTCCGGGAACGCAAAAAAAGAGGACAGTCCGGGTGGACTGTCCTCTTCGGGGATCCCGTTGACGGGTGGGGGATCCAGGGGTGTTAGGCGATGGTGACGCCGCGCTCGGCGAACCAGGGCAGCGGATCAACCGGGCCCATGCCGGCCGGGTGGATCTCGAAGTGGAGGTGGGAACCGGTGGAGAAACCACGGTTGCCCATGCCTGCAATCTTCTGGCCGGCGCGCACGGTCTGGCCGACGGCGACATCAAGGGTCTCCATGTGGCCGTAGACGGAGATGGAACCGTCGGTGTGCTGGATGCGGATCCAGTTGCCGTAACCGGAGGCGGGACCGGAATCGATGACGGTACCGTCCATCACAGAGAGGATCGGGGTGCCCACGGCGTTGGCGATGTCAATGCCCTGGTGGATGGTGCCCCAGCGGGGGCCGTAGCCGGAGGTGAAGGCACCTTCAGCAGGCTTGACCACGGAAGCACCACGGTTGTCCAGGTCGGCTTGGACGCGCTCGGCGTTGTACTCGATGGTCTTGGCGATCTGCTCGCCGAGGTTGACCACCGGCTTGAACTCCGCGATGGCGAGGATCTGAGGTGCGGAGCTGCCTCCGACGTACTCGGACTCAACGCCGTTGTTGGTGAGCTGGTAGTCCACCTCGACAGCTGCCTCGGTGACGGCCGACTGTGGCTGCACCTGGGAATGCTCCGGGGACTGCGCCTGGGTCTGCGCCACTGCCGCTCCACCTGCACCTGCGGTGGAGACCGCACCTGTTGCTACCGCCACAAAAGCCACACGGCCCTTGGCCGACTGAGAAGTGGTGTGCTTGCGGTGCTTGCCCACCTGCTGGGTCTGCTCCTGCAATTTAGCCTGCTTCCATCATCTGTCACATCAAACCAGTCACGAGGGGTTCTGAGGTCCCTGTTAAAGAATCACGATTGGTGTCTGGATTGTGACCATCTTGTTATCTACCGGAAGTAACACTAGCGCCTGACCCCCCGGGGATCAAGTGAAATGGAGACAGTGATTGCGATTTACTTCTTCGGCTGGGGCGGGCATTGTGATTTTGGGGAAAGTAATCTGGCTCTCACCTGCACGATTGACGGGAAAGACATCTTTTATGCAATTTTTGCGTGAAGTGTAATCTTTGTCGCATTTAGTAACAATAGAGCTGCTTTTCGAGATCTTCGGAGAGGATTTTCCCAGTTTTGTCCCCCGGTGGTATCGCAATGTAACAGCAGTGTGTCACTGGACAGGTGTCCTCCCATATGTCCGCCCGAGGGGCTTGAGGCGGAGGGAGGGGAGTCGGTCGCCGGGAGGGTTGTTCGCCGCCCGTTCCCGACGTGCCACCGACATTTTCCGGCACCGGCGTGGCACAGTTGATCACGATGAGCAAGAACAATAGTCCGCAGAAACGGCCCACCTCGGTCCGCCGTCGACGACCGAAGCCCCAGAACGCCACCCCGGCACCGGCCACCGCCGCCACGACATCGCGCGTGCGCCGACTCCTGCCGTCCGTTCTGATCCCCCATGGCATCGCCGTCCTCCTCGTCATCGTGGCAGCTGTCGCAGTGCTGCTGTTCTCCGCGTCGAGCATGGTGGCGCTGCCCGCGACGATCGCCCAGCTGTGGCTGGCGCTCAATATGAGCCCGGTCGCCGGCAGCGGGGAGGTGGTCGGTGTCCTCCCCATGGTCCCCGGCATGGTGCTGATCTGGGCCGTGGCCCGCCGGGTGTACAACTCGGTGAAGAAGAAGGCCAGCATCGCGGACCTCGCCGTGCTGACCACCCTGGTGCTCCTGGTACCGCTCGTGCTCGCCGGGATCGCCAGCCTCATGCTCCGGGACGCCTCCGAGGTGCTGGAGGTGGATGCCCCACCCGCAGCCGCGATGATCGGCAGGGTGTTACTCATCCACCTCATTGCGCTGGTGTTGGGAATGGGGCCCAGGTTGTGGCGGGCGCTGCTACGCCGCTACGGCGGTCCCTCCTGGTTGGTGGATGCGGCAATCCAGGCGATCCGGTTCCTGATCGCCTATGCCGTCGTGGCGCTGGTGGTGGTGATCGTGATGATCGCGGTCAACCACCGGGCCTTCCTGGCAACCCTCTCCGGTTATGAGGGTGGGGGTGCGGTGCCCGCCCTGCTGATACTCAGCCTGCTCTACCTGCCCAACATCGTTATCTATGCCATGGGTGTCCTCGCCGGCGCACCACTGCACTTCGGCGACGGGCTGATCAGTCTCTTCAGCGTCACCCTCGTGCCCCTCCCACCCCTGCCGGTGTTGGCCGCCGTTCCCTCCGCGGCACCGGAGTGGGCTGGGGTCCTCCTGCTGATCCCCGCCACCGTGGCGGTATGGGTCTGCCTGCGCACCCCACTGCGGTTGCTGGTCACACTCGTGTCGGCGGTTGTCACCGCGGTGTTCTTCCTCGCCGCCGCCGTGCTGGCCGGTGGACACCTGGGTGTCTACGGCCGGGTGGGTCTCGCTCTGCTGCCGGCAGCCGGCCTGATGTTCCTCTACCCGGCGGTTGCCGTCCTGCTCATCACCGGTATCGACAGGCTCCGGTCCGGTATGCGGCGTCCCGCGGCCCCTGCCCCCGTGCTTGTCGACGAAACCCCCGCCACCGACGAAGACACCGAGGACGCTGACGCAACTCCGGCTGAGGTGGAGGAGGTCGATACGGAGGCCTATATAGAGGAGACCGACGAACAAGAGGCGGATGCAGACACTGTAGACGCTGCAGACACTGCAGACACCGACGTTGAAGCGTCTCCCCCGGAAACCCCTGAGTCCCCGGAGGAATCCGAGGGTGGGGAGGACACCGACATCCCGGATGCGGAACCAGAGGAAACGGGGGACACCCCTGATCCTGGGGTTGACGGTCCGGAAACCGATGATGGTTCCCGACCAGACGGGCGTTAACATTGTGCCTGTGAACTCTGACTCATCGACCACCATTGTTGTTCTGGCCTCCGGCACGGGAACCCTCCTGCAGGCACTGATCGAGGCCCAGGGGAACTACCGGATCGCCGGTGTCGTCTCCGATGTCGAGTGCCCCGCAATCACACGGGCCACCGACGCGGGGATACCCACCCGGGTGGTGGCACTCGGTGCGGACCGTGCGGCGTGGAACGGGGAACTGGCGGATGCGGTGGCATCGTACGAACCGGACCTGGTGGTCTCCGCGGGGTTCATGAAGATTCTCGGGGAGGGTTTCCTGTCCAGGTTCCCCTCCCGCATCATCAACACCCACCCGGCGCTGCTGCCGTCGTTCCCGGGGGCCCATGCGGTCCGGGATGCGCTTGCCTACGGGGTGAAGGTCACCGGATCCACCGTCCACCTTGTGGATGCGGGGGTTGATACCGGCCCCATCATCGACCAGCGCCCGGTTCCGGTGGAGGTGGGCGATGATGAAAACAGCCTGCATGAAAGAATCAAGCAGGTAGAGCGTAAACTCATTGTAGAAGTCCTGAACCGTGCGGAGGTTTCCCGCACCCAGGGTGGCGTACAACTCAACTGGAGAGGCTAATCCTTCATGAGCGAAGATCGTAAGGCAATTAAGCGCGCACTCATCAGCGTGTATGACAAGACAGGCCTGGAGGATCTGGCACAGGCACTGCACCACGCAGGTGTGGAGATCGTGTCCACCGGATCCACCGCGGCGAAGATTGCCGATCTCGGTATTCCTGTCACCCCGGTTGAGGAACTCACCGGATTCCCCGAATGTCTGGAGGGCCGCGTCAAGACCCTCCACCCGAAGGTGCACGCCGGAATCCTGGCCGACACCCGCAAGGATGACCACCTCCGCCAGCTGGATGAACTCGGGGTCACCCCGTTCCAGCTCGTCGTGGTCAACCTGTACCCCTTCGCCGAGACCGTCGCATCGGGCGCCGGTTTCGATGACTGCGTCGAGCAGATCGACATCGGAGGCCCCTCCATGGTCCGCGCGGCGGCCAAGAACCACCCGTCGGTGGCTGTGGTCACCTCCCCGGGACAGTACGAGGATGTTGTCTCCGTGCTCAACACCGGTGGGTTCTCCCGCGCGGAGCGCACCAAGCTCGCCGCCGAGGCCTTCCGCCACACTGCCACCTACGATGTCACCGTGGCAACCTGGATCAGCGAGCAGCTGTCCGCCGCGGACACCGAGGTGGAGTTCCCGGGCTGGATCGGCTCCACCAGCACCCTGGCACGTTCCCTCCGTTACGGTGAGAACCCCCACCAGTCCGCCGCCCTGTATGTCAGCCACGGCGCCAACGGACTGGCGCAGGCCACCCAGCTCCACGGCAAGGAGATGTCCTACAACAACTACACCGACTCGGATGCCGCATGGCGTGCAGCCTGGGACCATGAGCGTGCGTGTGTGGCCATCATCAAGCATGCGAACCCGTGTGGCATCGCCGTGTCCGATGAGTCCATCGCCGCCGCCCACCGCCAGGCCCACGCCTGTGACTCCGTCTCCGCATTCGGTGGCGTGATCGCCTCCAACCGTGAGGTGTCCGTGGAGATGGCCGAGCAGGTCGCGGAGATCTTCACCGAGGTCATCATCGCCCCGTCCTACGAGGACGGCGCGGTTGAGGTCCTCAGCCAGAAGAAGAACATCCGTATCCTCCAGGCTGAGGCCCCGGTCCGTGAAGGATTCGAGACCCGTGAGATCTCCGGCGGCATCCTCGTTCAGGAACGCGATCTCATCCACGCCGAGGGCGACAACCCCGAGAACTGGACCCTGGCAGCGGGTGAGGCCGTGTCCGCTGAGGTGCTCAAGGATCTGGACTTCGCCTGGACCGCGGTGCGTTCCGTAAAGTCCAACGCCATCCTCCTGGCCAAGGACGGCGCCACCGTCGGTGTGGGCATGGGCCAGGTCAACCGTGTGGATTCCGCACGTCTGGCCGTCGAACGTGCCGGTGCGGAGCGTGCGACGGGTTCCGTGGCCGCCTCCGACGCGTTCTTCCCGTTCGCCGACGGCTTTGAGGTGCTCGCGCAGGCCGGGATCACCGCCGTGGTCCAGCCGGGTGGGTCCATCCGTGATGATGAGGTCATCGAGGCCGCCAACAAGGCCGGTGTGACCATGTACCTCACCGGTGCACGTCACTTCTCCCACTAGGAGAGCAGTAGGTGGGGGAGAGGCAGTCCGTGAAAGGACTGCCTTTTTCTCATTCCACGCGTACAACTGTAGGTATGTCTGATTTGATCACCGGTCCCGCCATCCTCTTCGCCCCCGCCAACCGCAGGGAGATCATCCCCAAGGCCGCCGCGCGCGCCGACATGGTCATCCTCGACCTGGAGGACGGCGCGGGGGACGTGGACCGCGCCACCGCCTACGCCAACATCGCCGACTCCGGTCTGGACCCCGCCCACACCATCGTCCGGGTGGTCGGGCCGGATGATCCGCATTTCGCCGAGGATGTGGCCTTTGTGCGCACCACCGACTACACCCTGGTGATGGTTCCCAAGGTCACCACCGGCATCCCGGAGGAGCTGGCGGGCCTGAAGGTCATCGCCATGATCGAAACGCCCCAGGCTGTGCTCAACGTGGCCCACATCGCGGCCCATGAGGACGTGGTGGGCATGTTCTGGGGCGCGGAGGATCTCACCCACCTGCTCGGTGGCACCCATTCCAGGTTCCTCGCCGATGAGCCCGGCACCGGATCCTACCGGGACACCATGCGCCTGACCCGTGCCCTCATGCACATCCATGCCACGGCGAACGGGAAATTCACCATCGACGCGGTCCACGCGGACTTCCATGATGTCCAGGGGCACTTCCACGAGGCCGCCGATGCGGCCCGATCCGGTTTCGCAGCCTCGGCGTGTATCCACCCGAAACAGATCGACACGGTCCGTCGTGCCTACCGCCCGGAGTCGGAGCAGCTGGGCTGGGCCCGGCGTGTGGTGGCGGAGGCGGAGAACTTCCCGGGTGCGTTCAAGCTGGACGGTCAGATGATCGATGAACCCCTCATCGCCCAGGCCCGGATGATTATTTCCCGTCAGCCTGCCTGAGCAGTTCCAGGGTGCGCTCCACCCGGTCCCCGGGCAGGTCGGCGCCGAGGACGGCGAGGGCGGCGTCGGCAAGCATGATGGCGGTCTCCGGCAGGCTGTCCTCCGACAGGGGGCTGGGGACCTTGCCGTCATTGCGGCGCATCTCGATGGCGGACATCGTGATGTGGAACGGTAGTTCCGCACGGGGATCGTTTTCACCGACGATCTCCGTGGCCAGGCTGCGGAAGGTATCGGTCAGGGTGGCCCGCTGCTTGTGGTACTCATCGAACTCCTCAGAGGCCACGATCGGCAGCTGGTAGAGGCGACCGACATTCCACTTCGTCGACAGCAGCAGACGCACCTCGGCCGCGACCAGCGCCCACAGGCGCAGCTCCGGGGAGGCCTCGAGATTGGCCAGGTCCCCGGCCAGCACCATGGATGGCTCCACGGTGGATTTCAGCAGGGTGAGGAAGATCTCCGTCTTGGAGGGGAAGTGGTAGTACAGGGATGCCTGTCGGATACCCACGGCATCGGCGATCTGGTGTGTGGAGGTGGTGGCGAAACCCTGACGGGTGAACAGTTCAGCTGAGGCATCGAGAATCTCCTCGCGGGGATTCTTGCCCGCCCGACGCGGAGCTGACCTCCGGGGGCGTCCGACTGCACCTGCCATAACCTCGTTGCACTTCCTTCAGTTGCGTGAACACTGCTGGTGATTGATATTTGAAAAGATTCTAGTGCCTCACAGGTCTGCCGTCCCACTGGGGATGGCTAACCGGCGTGCCGTGCCTCCACCGAACTCATCACCTGAGACAAAAGACGTGCTGCCGCCCCGTAGGTGGAACGCTGCAGGGCCGGCATGTCCCAGGCCGTGGCGTCCTGATCATGAATATGGTCCATCCACCGCCTGGACTGCAACTCCAGGGAGGATTTCCACACCTGGGTCAGCGCATCGGCCTCATCCGCGGTGATGACGTCGGCGGTGCGGGCATCGATGAGCCGCTGCGCGGTGGTCGGTGCGGTCGACCCCGCCTGATACGCGGCCCAGCGGGCGAGGTTGACCGTGGGGATCATCAGATCCGCGCGGACGTTCACGCTCATCTCCCGGGACGGGAGACCGTCGGCCAGCTCGATGGCCGGGGGACGGGAGGCGAGGGCGTCGTCAAGCAGGGTGCGCGCATCCACCTGCACCAGGGAGGCCACCCACGTGCCCGCATCCAGGTACACCTTGGCGTCCTCACCCGACCGCGCCCGCTCCTCCCACCGGCCGCGGGGGGCCGCCCCGACGGGCTCCGCGACGAAACCAAGATCCGTCAACATCCGAGCCAATGCCGGGTTGGGGTCCTCGGCATGCTTGCCGACGACCGTCAGCCACCTCACGGGCGAGGTGGGCAGCGCGTCACCACGTCCCACGGGGCCGGTGAGAACGATCTCATCGTCCACACCGGGGGAGTGCAGTGCATCAGTGATCACCCGGGAGAACCAACCTGCAAGCACCGAGGGGTCCTCCCCGTGCTGCAGCGCATTGCCGAGCAGCTCGCGGGAATCCGCCAGCACACCACGGACGGTGGCTGGATTCGCGCACAACGGTGCGCTCTCGGCGAGCTCGAGCAGGGAGGGGTGCAGCACGGTGGGATCCTTAACTATCGCGGTGGTGGTGTATCGCCTACTTAAAATACACCACTCAAAATACACCCAGACACAACAGAAAGAACCACCTGCTCCCCGGAAAACGGGAAGCAGGTGGTTCTCTAAATGTCGCTGTGTTCGTTATTCCCAGTCTTAGCGGCTGGTGAACGGCAGGAGAGCCATCTCGCGTGCATTCTTCACGGCGGTGGCAACCTCGCGCTGCTGCTGCGGGGTCAGGCCGGTGACACGGCGGGAACGGATCTTGTGGCGGTCCGAGATGAACTGACGAAGGGTGTTGATGTCCTTGTAGTCAACCTTCTCGATGCCCGCTGCCTTCAGCGGGTTCTTCTTGGGGCGGCGGGTCTGCTCGAGGCGGACACGCTTAGCGTTGTTGCGCTGCTTCATTGTGTGTGCTCCTACCAGCTGGACTTACGAACGCCCGGAAGCTCACCGCGGTGAGCCATCTCGCGCATACGGACACGGGACAGACCGAACTTGCGGAGGTAACCGCGGGGACGACCATCGTGGGCGTCGCGGTTACGAACGCGGACCTGAGCGGCGTCGCGTGGCTGACGGTTCAGTTCGAACTGTGCATCCAGACGATCCTCATCAGAGGTGTTCGGGTTACGGATGATGGCCTTGAGCTCTGCGCGACGCTCCGCGTAGCGGGCGACGATAGCCTTGCGCTGCTCATTCTTGGCGATCTTAGACTTCTTTGCCATGAATTATCGCTCCTCGCGGAATTCGACGTGCTTGCGGACTACGGGATCGAATTTCTTGAGGGTGATGCGATCCGGGTTGTTGCGCTTGTTCTTGCGGGTGACATAGGTGTAACCGGTGCCAGCCGTAGACTTCAGCTTGATGATGGGGCGGATATCATTACGTGCCATCTTTAGATCTTCTCCCCACGTGCGCGGATCTGAGCCACGACGGCTTCGATGCCATCGCGGTCAATGACCTTCAGGCCCTTGGTGGATACGGTCAGAGTGATGGTGCGTCCCATGGAGGGGACGAAAAACTTGCGACGCTGCACGTTGGGGTTCCAACGGCGGGAAGTGCGTCGGTGCGAGTGCGAGACAGACTTGCCGAAACTCGGCTGACGTCCCGTTACTTGGCAATGTGCCGACATAACTTAGCTTTCTCCTAGCCGCCCACAATCAGTTAGAAGACGCGCCGCACCGGACCAGGTCCGGGGCGCGAGCATGCCAGCTGAGAGGGCGATAACGAATATTTACGACAACAGCAAGGGACAATCTTACAGATGCGACCCCAAAACTCCTAATCCCCTCCCTGCATGCGGTTCATGTGGCGGTGATCCGGAGCGGTGGCATGGGGGCGTCGATAGGCACAGGTACCCGGTTGCCGGGCACCCTACCGTGACAGCGCCTCCCCGGACGACCCCGTGACGTGGCTGCGGGCGTGGGCGACGGCCGTGTCCAGATCGTCGACGAGATGGTTGGGGTCCCGCAGGGAGCGGATGGCACCCAGCACACCCAGCACATGGATATGTTCCTTACGCACACCCTTGATGATTACAGTCACCCCACGCCGTTCGAGGGCGTTCACCAGTTCCGCCAGCTGGTTGGCACCGGTGGCGTCGATCATCTGGATCTGGGACAGGCGCAGGATCACCACATCGATGCCGTTGGTGGCCTTATGCTCCAGGATCTGGTCCAGGATGCGTTCCGCCGCACCGAAGAAGAGGGACCCCTCGATCCTGAACAGTGCGATGCGTTCATCGCCCGGCATGGCCCTGCCGGGGAGTGCCTCGCGGAAGAGGCCGGTATCCAGGCTCATGCGGCGGAGGATGAAGAAGGCGGCCGCCGCGATGCCGATGCCCACCGCCACCACCAGATCCACGGTGATGGTGATGATCGCGGTGATGATAAAGACGACACCATCGGAACGCGTGGAACGCAGCACCCGGGATGTCACCTCCAGATTGACCATGCGGGCGGCGGTGACCATGAGGACACCCGACAGGGCGGCCAGGGGGATCACGGACACCACGCCGGCGGCCAGGTAGACCACCGCCAGCAGCACCAGTGCGTGGACGATGGCCGAGACCCGGGTGCGACCACCGGAGCGGACGTTGACGGAGGTGCGGGCGATCGCACCGGTGGCCGGCATGCCACCGAAGAATCCGGCGCCGATGGAGGCGAGCCCCTGGCCCACCAGCTCACGGTCGGCGTTGTAGGGGCCAGTATCCGCCATCGAGGCTGCGACGCGGGCAGAGAGGAGCGATTCGATCGCCGCGAGGGCCGCGACGGCGAAGGCGGGTCCCACCAGTGCGCTCACCAGCTCCGGATTCATCTCCGGCAGGGTGGGGGCGGGCAGGGAACGGGGGATCTCACCGATGTCGGCCACCGGGAGCCTGAGCACCAGCACGGCGACGGTCACCACGATGATTGCGAGGAAACTCGCCGGTGCCTTCGGGGCGAATCTGCCGAGCAGGAGCATGACGATGATGACCGCGGCCACCACCGCCAACGGCAGGAAACCGTCCGGCCATGCGGCGTGGGTGAGGGCATGCCAGGCGGCTGCGACGGTGTTCGGAGGCAGGGAACCGGTGTACCCGACCGCGGCCGGAACCTGCTGCATGAAGATGATCACGCCGATGCCGAGGGTGAACCCCTCGATGACGGGCCAGGGAATATAACTGACTGTGCGCCCCAGTTTGAACACACCCGCCAGTAGGACGATGGCTCCGGCCATGAGACTGACCAGTGCCACCGCCGCAACACCGTGGGCCATCACGATCGGGGCGAGGACCACCACCATCGCGCCGGTGGGTCCGGAAACCTGCACATTGGAACCACCGAAGACAGCGGCGATGAGGCCGGCGACGATGGCGGTGATCAGCCCCGCCTCCGCACCCACCCCGGAGCTGACACCGAAGGCCAGGGCGAGGGGGAGGGCGACGATACCGACGGTGATGCCGGCGGTGATGTCCCCGCGCCAGGTGGAGCGCAGGAGTACATAATCATCGGCGGAGGGGAGGAGGGAACGCCACTGCCCGCTCTGGGCCCGGGCGTTGCGACGGCTCCGGCGGGGCTGGGGCGTTGTGGTTGTGGGGTTGGGTCCCGGGGATGCGGGGTGGGGGATGGTCACGCGGTGGTCACCCCCGGTACCTGCGCACCCTCCTTATCCGGGTGACCCTCGAGGTCCGGCAGGGAGGAGATCGAGGTCAACTGGTCCGAGGAGTGGGCGAGCATCTGGTTGAGCAGGGCGCGGGCCGTGCGCAGCAGATCAGCCACCTGGGGGTGGGTGAGGCTGTAGGAGACCGCATTGGCATTGCGCTCGGAGGTGACCAGTCCGTATTTGCGGAGCACCGCGAGATGCTGGGACAGGTGGGATGACTCCAGCCCGGTCTCCTGGATCATGGCGGAGACGGGGACCTGGGATTCGGTGGAGAGGATCTCCAGAATCCTGATGCGGTAGGGATGGGCCAGACCCTTGAACAGGTTGGCCTTGCGTTCATACAGTGGGAGCTGCTCGGAACTGAACAAAAGACACCTCATTGACGTGGGAATATGATGAATCCATCATATCGGTAGATGGGGTCGATGTACAGGGAAATGGCTCGGATCCATGATCCGGGATGATCCCGGGGCAGAGGAATGTGGCAGGCGGGGAGCGCTGCCCGGCCAGGGACGTGCTATGGGGTGACGCTAGAGGGATTTTTGGTTCACCCGCACGCCGTGTAAGGTATTACAGGTTCATTGCCACTTGGGCAGTGCATACTTCACCGAACCCAACTCGGGCACGATCCGCGTCCTGTGGAACCGACCCGTAGTTTCAATCCTGAGGGAATCGAGAGTAAATGAAGAACGAAATTCACCCCGACTACCACCCGGTGGTCTTCCAGGACGCAGGTACTGGTTTCCAGTTCATGACCCGCTCCACCGTCACCAGCGATCGCACCATCGCCTGGGAAGACGGAAATGAGTACCCGCTGATCGTCGTTGACGTCACCAGCGAATCCCACCCGTTCTGGACCGGCGCACAGCGTGTCATGGACACCGCCGGCCGAGTCGAGAAGTTCGAGCGTCGCTTCGGCGGCATGGCTCGCCGTAAGAAGAAGGCATAGGAGAATAAACCATGGCAGTTCCAAAGCGCCGTATGTCTCGCGCCAACACCCGTATGCGCCGTTCCCAGTGGAAGGCTGACAATGTCGCCCTCCAGGATGTGAAGATCGACGGTCAGACCGTCCGCATCCCACGTCGTCTGGTCAAGGCCGCGCAGCTCGGCCTCGTTGACGTGGAGCAGTTCTAGTCCACTAGCCTAGTTCTGACGCAGGTGACTGCCCTGAGGCAAGTCACCACCAAACAGAAAGACCGGATATAGCAGCCGACTGGCTGACTATGTCCGGTCTCTTTGTTATGTCTAGTGCTATTATTGAGCAAATCCAAGGCTCCCTGTCAGATGGTTACACGCCAGGTTGTTGGGATTTCACAGCATGTTCAGAGGTGGCAGGTGCCTCTTTCTGTTTACAAGGGAAGTGTGTAAATGAAAGTTCTGGTCGTAGACGATGAACCAGCGGTACGTGAATCTCTGAGGCGTTCCCTGACCTTCAATGGGTACAACGTGGTGACTGCAGAGGATGGCATTCAGGCACTGGAGGTTATTGAGAGGGAACATCCCGAGATCGTGATTCTTGATGTCATGATGCCCCGGATGGACGGCCTCGAGGTGTGCCGCACCCTCCGCAGTCAGGGGGATGACCGCTCCATTCTCATCCTCACTGCCCGGGACAATGTCTCGGACCGCGTCGGCGGTCTGGATGCGGGAGCCGATGACTACCTGAGCAAGCCCTTCGCATTGGAGGAACTGCTCGCCAGGGTCCGGTCACTCGTGCGTCGCTCCGCGGTGGAATCCAATAACGCGGCCAGCAACCGCCAGACCGAACTCTCCTTCGGGGATCTCACCCTGAACCCGGAGACCCGTGACGTCTCCAGGGGAGGTCGCCCCATCAGCCTGACCCGCACCGAGTTCGCCCTGTTGGAACTACTCATGAAAAACCCCCGGAAGGTGCTGCCCCGCAACACCATCCTGGAGGAGGTCTGGGGTTACGATTTCCCGACCTCGGGCAATGCCCTCGAGGTGTACATCGGTTATCTACGTCGCAAAACTGAACTGGAAGGGGAGAGCAGGGTCATCTACACCGTCCGTGGAGTCGGATATGTCCTCAGGGAGACCGCTCCGTGACATTGAGGCGTATCGGATCATCACACCAGCCGGTTGAGGTGATGCTTGATCCGGGTGAGGACCAGCAGGAGGGATGGGGTTACGCCGCCTCCATGCGTTGGCGCCTCGCCTTCATGAGGGCTGTTCTCGTCGCCATCACGGTGGGGGTGATCTCGGTCGCCTCCTACTGGACCGTATCCTCATCTCTGACCTCGTCTGTTGACGAGCGCCTGGAACGAAAGGCATCCACGCTCCTTGAGCGCGCCCAGGATCCGGAATTCTACGCGAGCGTTGAGGAAGAGATAGCGATGCTCAAGTCCTACAACCAGGACTTGCGTGTGGCTTTGTCCCCTCCTGGATGGGAGTACGTGGTGGGCGATTCCATCGCCCTCCCGGCGGACCTTCCCCCGGTCCGTGAGACCCCCGGCACCAGGATCATGAGTAGCGCCAGCGGGGAACGCATCGTCGTCATGAGCGACGAGACGGGTGCCGCGGTTGTCATGACCCTGCGGATGGACGAGACCCACCAACTGGTCACCTCCCTGGGGGTGTCGCTGCTGGTCATCAGCTGCGCGGGTGTGCTCATCTCCCTTCTCCTGGGGTTTGTCATCTCCGATGCCAGCCTGAAACCGCTGGCGCGACTGCAGCGTGCCGTGGAGACCGTCGCCCGTACCGACCAGCTTCGCCCGATCCCGGTCGTGGGAAATGATGAACTGGCCCGGTTGACGGTGAGTTTCAATGAGATGCTCGAGGCGCTCCGGGTATCCCGGATGCGGCAGTCCCAGCTGGTGGCTGATGCCGGACATGAACTCAAGACCCCGCTCACCTCCATGCGCACCAACATTGAACTGCTCATGATGGCATCCCGTCCGGGTGCGCCCCGGATCTCAGAGCAGGACCGTCACGAGCTGGAACGTGACGTCCTGGCCCAGATGGAGGAGATGTCCACCCTCATCGGGGACCTCGTCGATCTGACCCGCGAGGAGGAGAAGAACGTCCTGGAACCGGTTCACCTCAACCGGGTGCTGGAAACCGCGGTGGAACGGGTGGACCGACGGCGTCATGATGTGGAGATCCTCACCCACACGGTGTCCTGGTATCTCAACGGCGATGGATTCTCGCTGACCCGGGCCCTGGTCAATGTCCTGGATAATGCCGTGAAGTGGTCCCCGGAGGATTCCCAGGTCCGGGTCTCCATGAAGCCCATTGACGAACACCATGTCCAGATCGTGGTGGAGGATTCCGGGCCGGGAATCCCGGAGGAGGAACGCGAGATGATCTTCGAACGGTTCTACCGTGCGGTACAGTCGCGTTCACTGCCCGGATCCGGACTCGGGTTGGCCATTGTCCGGCAGGTGGTTGACCGCCACGACGGGCATATCGAGGTGGGGGAATCCGATGACGGGGGAACCAAGGTCACCCTGGTGTTCCCCGGCACCCAGGACCCCGCGCAGCTGTCGCCGGGGCAGCCCAACCCGCGATAGTGGGTCGTTCACCAACCTCACAGCCAGCATTCAGAATCATGAGAGTGGCCCCGCAGCCAGGAAGGTCATACTAGAGACCATGACATATCCCGATCCCCACAATAATGAGGCGAATCCCACGCCGGACAACGAAACCTCCTCATTTGAACCCGTTCGGAGTGCGTATCCCTCGTGGGGAACCCCGCCGGAGCAGACCCCGGGGGCGAGTACCGGATTGAACACCGGGGCGAGCACCGGGACAGGCGCGCAGGCAGGCATGGCGGCGGGAACCCCGGCGTGGACCAGCTGGGACACCGACACCACCCGGGTGGAGCCCGTCCAGCCGGAGAAGAAGCAGAAGAAATCCGTCGGACTGGGCACCGCACTCGCCCTCATGGTGGTGGGTTCTGTGGCCACAGGTTCCGTCGTGGGTGTGGCTAGTACTCAATTCGGGGATGACACCGGCGGCTCCGGTGTGGTCAATGCTCTGGACCAGCAGAGCTCCGAGCGCACCGTCACCGCCGAACCGGGATCCGCGGAACAGGTCGCCGATCAGGTGCTGCCGTCAGTGGTCTCCATCCAGGCACTCACCCGGAATTCCGCCTCCGAGGGATCCGGGTCCATCATCTCCTCCGATGGTTATGTGATGACCAACAACCACGTCGTGGCAGGCGTGGAGCAGAACGGTGTGCTGCAGGTGACCATGTCCGATGGATCCTCCTATGAGGCGGACTTCATCGCCGGGGATGTCTCCACTGACATTGCGGTGATCAAGATCCGTAATGCCAACGACCTGCCCATGATCAGCTTCGGTGATTCCGATTCCCTGGCGGTCGGGCAGGAGGTCCTCGCGGTGGGGTCCCCGCTGGGATTGAGTTCGACCGTGACCAGTGGCATCGTTTCCGCCCTCAACCGCCCGGTGCGTGCCTCCGGCGAGGGGGGAGAATCCTCCCTCATTGACGCCATCCAGACCGATGCTGCCATCAACCCGGGTAACTCCGGTGGCCCCCTGGTGGACATGGAGGGAAATCTCATCGGGATGAACTCGGTGATCGCCTCGATCTCCACCGGTACTGACACCGGGGGCTCGATCGGTCTTGGTTTCGCCATCCCCGCCAATTTCGCCAAGCGGGTTGCGACCCAGCTCATCGAGACCGGGGTGGCCACCCAGCCGATGATCGGTGTCTCACTGGCCAACGGCGCCAACGTATCGGGGGCATTGATCGCCAGCGTCCAGGACGGTGGCCCCGGGGCAGTAGCTGGCCTCATGCCCGGTGATGTGGTGACCAGGCTCAATGACCGTGTCATCGACAGTGCAGATGCATTGATTGCCGCTGTTCGCTCACAAGATTTCGGGGAAACGGTTACGCTGACAGTCACCGCACAAGATACCTCGCAGACCCGGCAGGTGGAGGTTACTCTCACCAGCGAGTAGTTTGAGTGCAGAATGTGTGATTGAAACGGCCCTATAGAGTTTGAGCGAGGAACGATGACGAACGATCCGCTGGGAAATCTCACTGATGTCCTGGAGAACCGGGAGCCCCTCCCCAATGTGGAGCCGGACCCGGAATACCTGATGGCTACGGAGCAGGAGTCCAACCCCTCAGCCTTCCGTCGGGCCCTTGTTGTACTGGTCAGTGATCACCCTGGTGAGGTTGCACAGGAGAAAGGCCGTATGGTCACCGAACTGCTGGTGGAAACCGGTTTCGCCGTTGATGCGGTGGTTCAGGTTCCGTCCAGGAAGTCGCAGATCCGCCAGGCCATTGAAACTGCCGTGGTCGGTGGTGCCGATCTGGTACTCACCGTCGGTGGTGTCGGTGTCGGACCACGGGATAAGGCACCCGAGGCCACCCGTTCGATCTTGGACCAGTCTGTCCCCGGTATCGCCCAGGCCCTCCGGTTCTCGGGTCTGTCCTGCGGAGCCGTGGATGCCTCCGTGTCCCGCGGTGTGTCGGGTATCTCCGGGTCGACCCTGGTGGTCAACCTCGCGGAATCCGATGAGGCCATCCGGGAGGGCATGACCGCCATGGGGCCACTGGTGCACCATGTGGTGGATCAGATGCAGGCCTCCGTCGTCTAGGGGGCCTGGACGTCGATGAGGAAACGCAGGAGAGTTTTCAGGGAATCGCCCGCCGGTGACTATGATCGGACGGCTGACACTCCGGCACCATTACCGGAGGGCGATGAGGCCCGGGAGGTCATTCTCGATCCAGAGCAGGATGATTCGCCTGTCGGGGAGGATTTCTGGCAGGAACAGCTACCACCCCACCACGGGTGATCCCAGACCCAGGTATGACAAAAAACCACCCTACGGGGTGGTTTTCGTCATTCGAGACGGTCTACAACTCCACTCCGCCATCCCGGCCAGTTTCCTGCGGCCCCACCTGCTGTTTCTTCTGTTCCCGCAGCAGATCCCGGATCTCGGTGAGCAGTTCAGCCTCCAGGGATGCGGGTGTCCCCTCTTCCTCCTCCACACCCTTGCGCCGGGCGAGTGCCTCATTGAGTTTGTTCATGGGGGTGATGAGCACGAAGTAGACGATGGCGGCGATGATGAGGAAGTTGATGGCTGCGGTGATCACCGCTCCGAAATCAACGAAGGTGGCCGGGTTGTCGGAGAAGATGTGGAACCCGAGGCCAGAGACATCAGCGCCACCGACCGAGGCGATCAGGGGGTTGATGATGTGATTGGAAAATGCGGTGACGATGCCGGTGAAGGCGGTGCCGATGACCACGGCCACAGCCAGTTCGACGACATTGCCACGGAGGATGAAATCCCTAAAGCCTTTAAACATGTATGCGCTCCCAATTCATGAGGTCAGTGTGGGTCAGTGTGGGTTCAGTGAGGATAATGTGCACCCGGTACTGCGTACCCACCGGTGTGTGAACAACACTCGCACTCTAGCGGAAAACTATCACCGACCCCCACCGGGATGGATGGGGGTCATCCGGCGCGATCACCGGTGAGTACCACCGCGAGTGGGGTATTGAGGGAGGCTGCTGCGACGGCGTCCGCGTCGGCTTGGGGGAGCGCGATCAGGACCGTCGACGGATCCGCGGCGGCGGTGTCACCGACCAGCACCACCTTGCCACCGGAGGCGATGGTGGCGGGCAGGCCGGTGTCCGGCTGGTGGGAGATCACGGAGATCGTGTCGCCGGGGAGCAGCAGGGGGATGATGGATGGATCGGCGAGTTTGAGCGGAACCATGTTGAACGGGCCGGTGGGTGGTGCGGTGGGTGGTGCGGTCGGGTCATCCTCGGTGAGGGAGGAGACCAGCTCGGTGCCGACGAATCTGGGTGCGGTCACCCATTCCCCCGCGGTGATCGAGGAGGCGGTGATTCTCCCGATCGCCTCCTCGGGGGTGCGGATGACCTGATCGGGAACAAGATCGGAGGGGATCTGTTGCAGCTCCAGGTCCTGTGCGGTGATCTCGGTGCCCGCGGGGATATCCCGGGAGAACACCACCACCCGGGGATCGGTGCTGAGGATGGAACCGGTGAATAGAATGCCGGCGGCGAGGAGCAGGATGGCGGCGATGGTGCGGCGGAGCAGTAGGGTACGGTGCCATCCGGGAGTGGTGAGGGTTGTTTTCAGGTTCATACCCTCTTGGACTGTTTAAGTACGCCCGAGGTTCCGCACCCCGGCGGGGGTGATGATGATGTTGACGGGGAGGTCATGTTCCTCCACGGTGATGTCCTCGCGGATCTCACCGTTGAACAGGAGCGTCAGGGAGGTCCCCTTCACGCCGGTGGCCAGGGCACGGTCATAGTAGCCTCCGCCCTTGCCCAGGCGGACGCCCTCCGGGGTGCAGGCCAGGGCGGGGGCGATGACCACATCGCAGAAGTTCACGGCCTCGGGTCCGAGCCTGGTCCCTGAGGGTTCCCGGATGCCGAAGGGGCCGGGAACCAGTCCGGTCGGGCCCTCGTAGAGGGCCCAGTCCATGCGGCCATCATCGAGGGCGACGGGCAGGATCACGGCGGGGACCTCGGACTGGAGGGCGTCGAGAAGCATCCGGCCACCCGGCTCGGTCCGGGTGGGGACGTACGCGGCCACGCGCTGGGGTCGCTTGGACCGGAGATAGTAGGAGATGTTGGCTATCAGTGCGGCGTTCTCGGCCTCACGGCGGTCCGCCGGCATGGTGGCGCGTGCCTCTTGCAGCTTGTCCCGCAGCTTCTGTTTGCTCTCGCTCATGGTTTAAAGGATATCCCTTATTTCTGGTGGGGCACGGGGTTTGGTCAGACGGCTGCAGGTAGGGTGGTGTCCATGAGTCTGTCTATCAAAGAGCATGTGAACGCGGTCAAAACTGTCGTGGTACCTGCTGCGGGAATGGGGACGCGCTTTCTCCCCGCCACGAAGACGGTTCCCAAGGAACTGCTCCCCGTTGTCGATACCCCCGGCATCGAGTTGATCGCGGAGGAGGCCGCCAAGCTGGGGGCCACCCGCCTGGCAGTGATCACCGCCCCCAACAAGGCAGGGGTGCTGGCGCACTTCGAGCGGTTCATGGAACTGGAGGCCACCCTGGAGGAACGGGGTAAGACAGACCAGCTGGAGAAGGTCCGTCGTGCGGCGGGGCTCATCGATGCGGTTCCGGTCACCCAGGAACACCCCCTCGGCCTGGGGCATGCCGTGGGGCTGGCTGAATCCGTGCTGGATGAGGATGAGGATGTCGTTGCGGTCATGTTGCCCGATGACCTCGTCCTGCCCTTCGGTGTCATGGAGCGCATGGCGCAGGTACGTGCCCAGTTCGGTGGTTCCGTTCTGTGCGCCGTCGAGGTTGCCGATGATGAGGTGAGCAATTACGGCATCTTCCAGGTGGAGGATGCTGGTGACCAGGGCACCGACCCGGATGTCAAGCGTGTGACGGGCATGGTGGAGAAGCCGGCCGTTGAGGATGCCCCCTCCAACCTGGCCGCCACCGGCCGGTACCTCCTTGACCGTTCCATCTTCGACGCGCTGCGTCGCATCACCCCCGGCGCCGGTGGGGAGCTGCAGCTCACCGACGCCATCGCCCTGCTTATCGACGGCGGACACCCCGTCCACATCGTCGTCCACCGCGGCAAACGGCATGATCTGGGCAACCCCGGCGGGTATATCCCGGCCTGTGTCGACTTCGGTCTGGACCATCCCGTGTACGGCGCGCAGCTCCGTCGCGCGCTCACCCAGATCATGGTGGATCATGGCGTGGTCGACGCCTCCGCCATCAGGTAGGCAGGCCCCCGCGGCCGTTCCAGCTCGGTTGCCCGTCAACATTGTGGGACGCACTGTCGTCACCGCTGTGGGGTTTCCACCCCCCGACCATCCAACCGACGTAAAATAGCTCGCTGTTCCTGAAGGAGGTCCTATTGCGGTCAGTCGAACAACAGCTGGCTATGGTGACGCAGGCGGCCGTGGCACCGGAGCCGGTGCGTATCGCCATTGCCGAGGCACTCGGTCTCATGTGCGCCGAGGATGTCCAGGCGAGCCGTGCGCTGCCTGGTTTCGCCCAGGCTGCCATTGATGGTTATGCGGTGCGCGCCGTGGATGTCGGTGGTGAGCGGTCCCTGAGCCGGGAGATACCGGTCGCCCCACCGGAGAAGTCCCTCCCTGTTGTCGGTGAGGTGGCGGCGGGGTCACAACAACCCCTGCGCCTGCAACCCCGGCAGGCGGTGCGCGTCCAGACCGGTGCGCCCCTGCCCACCCTCGCCGATGCCGTCCTGCCCCTGGCCTGGAGTGACCGCGGACGCAAGCGTGTCACGGCACAACGCCCCGTCCGGTCGGGGGAGTTCGTCCGCAAGGAGGGCGATGACATCCAACCGGGTGACGTCGCGGTCAGCGCCGGTGCGGTGCTGGGCCCCGCCCAGATCGGACTGCTCGCCGCCGTGGGCAGATCCAAGGTGCTGGTCTACCCCAAGCCCCGCATGTCGGTGATCTCGGTCGGTGCAGAACTGGTCGACATCGACAGGCAGCCTGGTCTCGGCCAGGTCTATGACGTCAATTCCTACTCCCTCGCCGCCGCCGGCCGGGAGGCGGGTGCTGATGTCTACCGTTACGGCATCGCCGCCGGTGAGCCACGGCGCATCAAGGAGATCATCGAATCGCAGATGCTGCGCGCTGAGATCGTCGTCATCGCCGGAGCCGTGGGTGGTTCCGCCTCCGAGGACGTCCGGGAGGTGCTGCGTGAGCTCGGCGAGATCGACACCGAGCGTGTGGCCATGCACCCGGGTTCCGTCCAGGGGTTCGGGTTGCTGGGGGAGAACCGCATCCCGGTCTTCCTCCTGCCCTCCAACCCCCTGGCTTCCCTGGTGATCTTCGAGACCTTCGTGCGGCCGCTCATCCGTCTCAGCCTGGGCAAGTCGAATGCGAACCGACGGGTGGTGCGTGCCCGGGCACTCAACCACGTCGCCTCCGTCGCAGGCCGGAAGGGGTTCATCCGGTCCCGGCTCATGCGTGATGCGGAGACCCAGGACTACCTGGTCGAGGCACTTGGTGGCGCCACCGGCGCCCCCTCCCACCTGCTGGCCGGATTATCCGAGGCCAACGCCATGATCAGGATCCCCGAGGAGGTCACCGAGATCCGTCCCGGTGATGTTGTGGATGTCATCTTCCTCGCCCAGGGTCGATGAGGGCGCGGGACTGATCCTCACCATGTTGAAGCCATTCGCCTCGGGTCCCAGCCGGGACCGCCCGCATCTGACGCACCCGGGTTGGCGGGAATCCACCCCCCAGGTCACCCTGCCCGCGGGCGGTTCCCTGCGTCTGCGTCCCCTCAGACGCGCTGACTACCAGGCATGGTCCGCGCTGCGCATCCGCGATGAGCACCACCTGCGCCCGGTGGAGCCGACCGTCCCGGGGTCCTGGCGCGACGCGCATTCGAAGATATCGTGGTGGGACACCTCCGGATATCTGCTCAGGGCCGCGCGCCGGGGAACGGTCCTTCCCCTGGTCATCGAGTTGGACGGTCGTTTCGTCGGCCAGCTGACCATCGGTAACATTCAGCACGGTGGCGTGTCCGATGCGTGGATCGGGTACTGGGTCTACAGCGGGGTGACCGGCAGGGGGGTGGCCACCGCCGCCTGCGCGCTCGGCGTCGACCATGCTTTTCGACGGGTGGGTCTGCACCGCCTCACCGCCACCTACCTGCCCAGCAATCCGGCCTCCGGGCGGGTGCTGGCGCTGTCCGGTTTCCGGGAGGAGGGGTACTTCATCCGCAACCTCCATATCGACGGCCGGTGGATGGATCATCATTTTGTGGCATTGTTGGCTGATGAATACCCCTCGACCGCGGTGGCGCGTCTCAGACAGGCTGGTCGTCTGAGGCCGTGAATCCGGCGTGGCGGTCGTGTTGAAACCGTCACACCCGTTAGTGTCGTAAGTGTCTTGAACGTGCACCCGTCTCGGAAGGTTTGGTGCTTTAAGTGTCCAATTTCCTCTTGATCGGCCTGATCGTGGTGGTGTGGCTTGTCGTGCTCGCACCACTGCTTCTTCGGAGCCAGAAGCCAATCCGGAAGGCCGGTGAGGCTTTCGATGACACCCGTGTCATCCTCGAGGGCGGTAGCAGCGTTCCGATGCGCCGCCGTCCCCGCCTCGGTGGTGACACCGGGGAGGATGACAGTGCCACCGACCGGGAGGACGAGGAGTACGAGCTGGAGGATTCCCCCAGTATCTTCCGCCACCGTCGCGAGGATGTCCGTGAGGACGACGACAGGGAGGACCGGGACGACCGGGACGACCGGAACGATGACGACCGTGCTGTGGATGACGACACCCACACCGGCGCCGGTTCCACCGCCCTCAGTACGGTGATCGCCGAGGCTGACACCGCCAACGCGGTGACCGCCGATGCGGCAGAACCCGTCGCCGAGGTGGACACCGATGAGGACACAACCGACAGCCCGGATGTTGAGGTCATCGCGGAGTGGAATGCCGAGGACCACTACGCCCTGGATGACAGTTACACCGCACCGATCGATCTCATGCACCATGAGGAACGCGTGCGGGCCATCGCGGACTACCGTGCCGCGCGGGCAGCCGGTGACCCGGTCGAGGACACCGATGATGAGACGACCGGGGAGCCTGTGGGCTCGCGCGGCCCGGAGGATGAGGCCGGGGAACTGACCCAGGCGGACATGGAGTTCGCAGCCCGTCGTCGTGGACGTGGTTACTACGATCCCCAGGCCGACCGGGAATTCGCCCACAACCAGCACATCCGCCGTCAACGCACCCTCCTGGGCCTGGGTGTCGCGGTCGTTGTGACCCTCATTCTGGGGTTTGTCCTCGGTGGTGGTGTCTGGGCCCTGCCGGCCATCGCCGTGGCGATGACCGCACTGTACCTGGTGGCGCTGCGTCGTCAGGTCCGCGCGGAGAACGAGCTGCGCGCCCGCAGGATCCGCCATCTGCGTCGCTCCCGCATGGGTGTGCGCAGTTCCGGGGAACTCCCACCCCGTCTGCGTCGTCCCGGGGCCGTCGTGCTCGAGCTCGATGATGAGAGCCCCGATTTCGAGGGCCTGGACACCACCTACCTGCCGGTTGAGGACCACGACGATGGTTACAGGACCGGCCGCACCCGACGCGTGAGCTGACCCGCCTGACCTGAACCTGGCATTACATAAATCGCTAGACCGTTTCTGTTTCCGGGGTAGAGTTGCCGTCTATGGTCACAGCTCCATCCCGAGGCACACAGATCTTTGCCTTCATAGCCGTCCTCGTGGCGGCTTTCAATCTTCGTACCGCCATCGTGTCCGTCGGGGCCGTCCTCGATGACATCATCGTGGCCTTCGGCGCCACCGAGACACAGGCGGGCATCATCACCGCCATCCCCGGTCTGACATTCGCCATCTTCGGTGTGGCCGCCGTGCCGCTGGCCCGCTGGATGGGTCTGTCCGGGGCCATGGCGACAGGCATGGTCATCGGGTTGATCGGCCTGGCGGTCCGGCCCTGGGTGGGGGATATCTGGAGTTTCATCTTCCTCACCGGTCTGGTGGTGATCGGCATCGCCATCGCCAATGTCCTGCTCCCGGCCTGGGTCAAGACGCACGGTGGCAAAAACACCGTCGCACTGATGACGGTGTACACCTCCGTGCTCGGCGTGGGGTCCACCGTGGGCCCACTGTCGGCCCTGGTGTTCGGCGGGGAGGACGGGTGGCGCTGGGCGATCTTCATCTGGGCCTTCGCCGGCCTGGCGCAGGTGCTGATCTGGTTGCCGATGTGGGCCGTCAAACGGCATGATTTCCCCGCGGAGACCGCAACCACGGGCACCCGGGGCCGGATCTGGACATCACCCACCGCGGTGTTCATCATGCTGTTCTTCGGACTGCAGTCCATGAACGCCTACATCCAGATGGGGTGGCTGCCCAAGATCCTCATCGACAGCGGCGTCAGCTCCGGGAACGCAACCCTCGGGCTGGCTATCCTCGGTGTGCTGGGTATCGTCGGTGGTTTCATCATGCCGGTGACCATCGCCCGGACCCGGGATCATCACCTGGCCCGCATCCCCGTTTTCCTCGCCGTCTGCATGCTCACCGGTTACCTGGGCATCTGGTTCCTGCCCACCCAGGCATGGTGGCTGTGGTGCTTCTTCCTGGGTGTGGGGGCACTGTGTTTCCCCATGGCCATCGCCCTGATCCCCGCCCGCACGCGTGATCCCCGCGTCACCGCCAGCCTGTCCGGTTTCGCCCAGCCGGTCGGTTACCTCCTCGCAGCACTGGGGCCTCTCGTGGTCGGGGCGCTGTTCGGGGTGTTCGGCTCCTGGCCACCCATCCTGGCGATCCTGGCCGCCGGCACCGTCGTCCTCGGGGCGGTCGGGTACCGTGCCGCCAGGAACCGGATCGTGGATGATGAGCTGGATGCCCCCACGGCGGCGGGACGGGACGCATCACCGTCCGGATCAACTGTGTCCGGTGGCTGAGGTAACCTGTCAAACATGGATAAACCGGTCGTGAGGGATGCAGCCCTGCTGCTATTTCGCGTTATGCTCGGCATCATCTTCGTGGCACACGGGTGGGAGAAACTGTTCATCAGTGGCACCACGGCCACCACGGGGCAGTTCTCGGCCTGGGGTGTGCCACAGCCTGCACTGTCGGTGTGGATCGCGGCGGTCGCGGAGCTGCTCGGCGGTGCCTTCCTCGTGGTGGGTCTGCTGACCACATTCGTGGCCGGTGCCCTGGCGCTGCTCATGCTCGCCGCGGTGTACTTCGTGCACCTGGACGCCGGTTTCTTCGTCAGCACCAACGGGTTGGAGTTCCCACTGCTCATCATCATCTCCCTGATGATGATCGTGGTCTTCGGCCCCGGCCGGGCGAGCATTGATGGGGTTCTGACACGTGGTTGATTGTCAGGGGATCCAGGCTGCCCTGTCCGCGCGGCTGGACGGTGAACCCACCGGCATGGATGATGCGGTCATTGACACCCACCTCGCCCACTGTGAGGCCTGCCGTACCTTCTACGACCGGGCTGCGGCACTTAACAGGAAGTTGAGTCTGTCGGCGGTGGAACCCCGCACCATGGTGCCCCCCGACCTGTCGGAGATCATCCTCGCGGAGGTCGAGCCCCAGTGGCGTCGCCGGGCGAACACGCGGGTCATCGCCAACACCGTGTTGCGGTTGGTGCTGGTGGTACTGGCGGTGGTGTACACCGTGTGGGCGGGAACGATGCTGGGGGACACGGCGTCGATAAGCGCCCAGGACGACCCGCTGACCGCGCGCCTGGCCGCCGAGGCCGCCACCTTCCGCCTGGGGCTGGCCGTGGGCCTGTTCTTCGCGGCGTGGAAGCCCTCGATCATCACGGGTATGCTGCCGATCTTCGGCGCGCTGTGGGCGTTCAGTCTTGGGTTCGCCGCGCGGGACCTGCTCATCGACACGGCTGATTCCACCACCGCCACCACCATTGTGCTGCTGCTGGTGTCAGCACTCGTGCTGGGCATGACCTGGCTCAATCATCTGGGTGCCGGTGTGCTGCGTCGGACCTGGAGTTCCAGCAGCGCCACCCCATCCTGACTAGTGTGGGAGCCATGAGTTTTGCTGAACACGCGATCATCTGGCATGTCTACCCCCTCGGCGCCACCGGTGCGCCCATCTTCCCGGGCGAGCCCCAGCAACTGACACACCGCCTGCCCATCCTCGAACAGTGGTTGGACTACGTGGTGGAACTCGGGTGCAACGCGGTGCTGCTCGGCCCGGTGTTCGCCTCCGACACCCACGGATACGACACCCTGGATTTCTTCACCATCGACCCCCGCCTGGGCGATGAGGCCGACCTGGTGGCGTTCATCGACGCCGCCCGCGCGCGCGGGATCGGGGTGCTTCTCGACGGGGTGTTCAACCACGTCTCACGCAACTCCGGGTACACACACCTGACCACCGGTGGGGCCTTCGAGGGCCATGACGCCCTGGTCGAGCTGGACCACACCCGGACAGAGGTGGCGGATCTGGTGGTGGAGGTGATGACCTACTGGCTGGACCGGGGGATTGCGGGCTGGCGACTGGATGCGGTGTACGCGATCGACCCGTCGTTCTGGCGCAGTGTCCTGCCACAGGTGCGCACAACCCACCCCGATGCCTGGATTCTCGGCGAGATGATCCATGGCGACTATGCCGAGTACGTGGCTGAATCCGGCATCGACTCGATCACCCAGTATGAACTGTGGAAGTCGATCTGGAGCAGCCTGAAGGAGGAGAACTTCTTCGAACTGGAATGGACCCTGCGCCGCCACAACGATGTCCTGGAGCATTTCGTGCCCCAGACCTTCGTGGGCAACCATGATGTCACCAGGATCGCCACCCAGGTCGGCCCGGAGAAGGCCGTCCTGGCCGCCGCCGTCCTGTTCACCGTCGGTGGTACCCCCAGCATCTACTACGGCGATGAACAGGCCGTGACGGGTGTGAAGGAGGAACGTTTCGGCGGCGATGACCAGATCCGCCCGCCACTGCCGGAGGAGTATTCACCCCTCGGTGGATGGATGCGTCAGATCTACCATGACCTCATCGCGTTCCGCCGCACCAACCCCTGGCTCCACGCGGCACGCACCGAGGTCGAGGACCTGGCCAACACCCAGATCACCTATCGTTCCTATGAGGTCGATGCCCGTGGCGTGGACACCGGTAACTGGGTGCGGGTGAAGCTCAACAGCATCCTCGGCAGCGTGGAGATCACCGACAACGCCGGTCGGCGCTACACCCACCCCGCCTGACGGTGGCCTGAGGTGGCCTGGGATGGGCCACTCGGGCGGTCTAGCGCCAGCTCGGCAGCCACATCAGGGAGTCGAAGACGGAATCGGGGATCATGTAGCCGTACAGGATGGGTGAGAACGCCAGGAACATGGTGACCACCAGGGCCATGTACCCGACCACCGCCATGGAGCCGGTGGTCAACCCGTTTTTCAGCATGGTGCCACGCTGCCAGAGCTCCCCGCACGTCAGTGCCAGCATCACCACGATGAACGGGGCGAGGGCGGCGGCATAGAAGAAGTACATCTGCCGGTCGTAGGCGGCCAGCCAGGGGAGGAAACCGGCGGCGAAGGCCACCAGCGGGACAATGTAGGCGCGCTGTTTACGGATGAACAAGGACCACAGGGCCCAGAAGATCACCGGCACCGTCAGCCACCAGATGGCGGGGGTGCCGAAGAGGTAGATCATGCGTCTGCAGGTATCGCCCATCGTGCACTCGATGTCGGTGGAGGAGAAGTAGAGGATCGGGCGTCCCGCCACCAGCCAGGACCAGGGCTTGGAATCCCACGGATGGCTGTGCCCCGCGGAGGTGGTCAGGGAGCCATGGAACTCCAGCACACTGAGGTGGTAGTGCAACCAGCCGGCGATGGAATCCGGCAGCAGGCTGAGGAAGGAACTGCCCTCGATGGTCCCATCGGAGTTGGCGTGCCGGTAGACGGAGGTCTCCGAGGCGAACCATGCCCGCCAGCTCCAGATGTAAAGGAGGGCCGGCAGCAGCACCAGGGAGGCCAGGGCCGGCAGCACGTCATGGCGCAGGGTGCCCAGGACGTAGCGTCGCACCCCGTAGCGTTTCCGCAGCCACAGATCGAGGAAGACACTGGCCAGGCCGAAGAAGGCGATGTAGTACAACCCGGACCATTTCACCGACAGAGCCAGACCGAGGAAGACACCGGTGGTGAAACGCCACCAGCGGAAACCGAACCGGGGTCCGAATTCGCTGGCGGTGATACCGGCGGCGTGCAGCCGGTGGTGCATCTGTTGGTGATCGCGTACCAGGGCCCAGGCGGCGGCGGTGATGAAGAAGACCTGGAAGATGTCCAGCATGCCGAAACGGGCGGACACCAGGAGCACGCCGTCGGCGGTGGCGATGATGCCGGCGATGAAGGTCACCACCGTTGACCCGCTGAGACGACGGGTCAGCGCCATGACGGCCAGTACGGTCAGCGTGCCGAAGAGAGCGGCCATGACCCGCCACCCCAGGGGCGAATACCCGAAGACCAACTCGCCCAGGGCGATGATCTCCTTGGCCAGGGGAGGGTGCACCACCAGCCCGAACCCGGGGTTGGATTCGATGCCACCGAGGACGGGGTTGAACCAGGATTCGACCATGTCCCACGCCTGGGGGACGTAGTGCTTCTCGTCGAAGACCGGGGTGCCGGAGGAGGTCGCACTGGTCAGCCCGATGAACCGGGTCAGGGTGGCGAACACGGCGATGATGGCCCACGTCCAGGTGTCCTGGGGGGTCCATCGAAACGTCGGTGGTGCGGGGGCACGGGTACCGGCGAACATACCCTGGTCCCGCACCTGGTTACGAACTGGCAGGGCTTGGCTCACCCAGTTGATTCTAGGGTCTGGGAACATATTTGTGGGAAGCTGGGGGAATGGATGTCGCTGAACTAACCCTGCCCACCGGAATCATCATCGCCGCCACCCCGCTCGGCAACATCGGGGATGCCTCCCCGCGCCTGGTGCATGCACTGGCCAATGCCACCGTCATCGCGGCGGAGGACACCCGCCGGACCAAGGCCCTGGCGGCCGCGCTGGGGGTGGAGATCACGGGGCAGGTGGTCTCTAACTTTGACCACAATGAGGAATCCCGCGTGGAAGGTCTCATCGCCGCCGCCCGCACGGGCAGCGTGGTGATCGTGAGCGATGCCGGCATGCCGGTGGTCTCCGATCCGGGGTTCGCGCTCATCGACGCCGCCCACGACGCGGGTATCCCGGTCACGTGTTTCCCCGGCCCCTCCGCCGTGCCCACCGCACTGGCGCTGTCTGGTCTGCATGTGGGGCGGTTCGCCTTCGATGGTTTCGCGCCCCGCAAACACGGCGCACGCGTCACCTGGTTGGAGAGCCTGCGCACCGAACAGCGGGCGGTGTGTTTCTTCGAATCCCCGCACCGCATCGCGGACACCCTGGCCACCGCCGCGGAGGTGCTCGGGGACCGTCGGGCCGCGGTGTGCCGGGAGCTGTCCAAAACCTACGAGGAGGTCAGGCGGGGCACCCTGCCCGAACTGGCGGAGTGGGCCACAGAGGGGGTGCGCGGTGAGATCACCGTGGTCATCGAGGGGGCGGGTGATGTCAGCGTTGACGTGGACTCCCTGGTCGCACTTGCCCAGGAGCGTGTCGACGCCGGCGAGCGCCTCAAGGCTGTGTGTGCCGAATTGGCGCGTGTCCACGGGGTGAGCAAGAACGAGCTTTACGATGCCGTCATCACCGCCCGCGAACAGTAATCGTTACACCTTTGTGATCAGGTCGGTTGGAAAGCCTCGCTAAGCTGGGCATCATCCACATTTCAGGAAGATAAACCTTGGGTAGACAGATCCCGCTGACAGTATCTGTGCAGCGGATCTGGATTTGCTTCCCAGTTGAGTCCACACAAAGGTGGTTGCCATGACTACACCCGATCCACATCCACACCAACCCCCAGGGGATGATGCTGAACAGTTGACCGCCACGCAGGAGTTGGCGGGTCTGCTCGAGAGTTCACACGCCATGGGCTCTGAGGCGGCCGGCTCCACGGAGGAGGTGACCCTGGAGGGGGAGTCACAGGATTCCCCTCTCAACTGGGGTGTCATCATCCCAGCTCTCGTGGTGGTGCTCGCGGCCGTCGCCTGGGGCATTGGGCTGCCGGACAGTTTCTCCTCTTTCGCCGGCAATGCCCTGGCCTTCGTGGTGGGCAATCTCGGATGGGCCTTTGTCCTCTTCGGCACGGTCTTTGTGTTCTTCGCCGGGGCCATTGCGGTGAGCAAGTTCGGTCAGATCCGGTTGGGGCGCCAGGATGAGGCGCCGGAGTTCCGCACAGTGTCCTGGATTGCCATGATGTTCGCCGCCGGCATGGGCATCGGCCTGATGTTCTACGGCACCACTGAACCCCTGACCTTCTATCGCAACGGCGTACCCGCCCACCAGCCGCAGGAGGTGGGTACCGCGATGGCATCCACCCTGTTCCACTGGACTCTGCACCCGTGGGCCATCTACGCCATCGTGGGTCTGGCCATTGCCTACTCCACCTTCCGGGTGGGGCGCAGGCAGCTGCTGAGCTCCGCCTTCGTGCCCCTGATCGGGGAGAAGCGGGCCAATGGCTGGCTGGGACGCCTCATCGACATCCTGTCGATCATCGCCACCGTCTTCGGCACCGCATGTTCCCTGGGGCTTGGCGCACTTCAGATCGGTGCAGGTCTCACCGCGGCGGGCATCATTGAGGAACCGAGCCAGTGGACCGTGTTGGGGATCGTCTCCGTCCTCACCCTGGCGTTCATCCTTTCCGCCCTGTCCGGCGTGGGCAAGGGCATCCAGTACCTGTCCAACGGCAACATGGTCCTGGCGGTGATCCTGGCCATCTTCGTGTTCGTGGTCGGTCCCACCGTTTCCATCCTCAATATGATCCCCACTTCCCTGGGCGCATACTTCTCCTCCTTCTTTGAGATGGCCAGCCGCACCGCCGTCAGTGCGGACGGCACCGCAGGGGAGTGGCTGAGTGGCTGGACCATCTTCTACTGGGCCTGGTGGATCTCCTGGTCCCCCTTCGTGGGCATGTTCCTCGCGCGTATCTCCCGTGGCCGCACCATCCGGGAGTTCATCCTCGGTGTGATGCTGGTTCCTGCGGGTGTATCCACTGTATGGTTCTCCATCTTCGGTGGCACCGCCATCTACAAGGAACAGAATGGTGAATCCATCTGGGGTGAGGGTGTGGCGGAGGAGCAACTCTTCTCGCTGTTGCAGTCCCTGCCCGGTGGCCAGATTGTCTCCATCGTGGCGATGATCCTGCTGGGTACCTTCTTCATCACCTCCGCGGATTCCGCATCCACGGTCATGGGGTCCCTCAGCCAGCGCGGGCAGCTGGATGCCAACAAGTGGGTCGCCGCCGCCTGGGGACTGGCCACCGCGGCCATCGGTCTCACGCTGCTCATCTCCGGAGGGGATGATGCATTGAACAACCTCCAGAATGTCACCATTGTCGCAGCCACCCCCTTCCTCTTCGTGATCATCGGCTTGATGTTCGCGATCGTGAAGGATCTGCGCAATGACATCATTTACGTCGACTACCGCGAACAACAGAAGTTCGCAGCCCGTCTCGCCCGCGAACGCCGTATCCATGCGGAGACACAACGTCGCACTGAATTGGCCCGTCGCAAGCGGGAGAGACAGCCCCGGGCACCGCGACGCTCATAATCTCAGCCTGATACGGCTTAACCGCGCACCATAAATTAAGGTGGTACGCATGACGAAGAACGTGCTCGTATCAGTTGCCTGGCCGTACGCCAACGGACCCCGTCACATTGGACATGTGGCGGGGTTCGGTGTCCCCTCCGATGTCTTCGCGAGGTTCCAGCGAATGCGTGGCAACAATGTGCTCATGGTCTCCGGAACCGACGAACACGGCACCCCACTGCTGGTGCAGGCTGACAAGGAGGGCGTGAGCGTCCAGGAGCTGGCGGACAAGTACAACCGCCAGATCGTCGAGGACCTCACCGGCCTGGGTCTGTCCTACGACCTGTTCACCCGCACCACCACCTCCAACCACTACGCCGTGGTGCAGGAACTCTTCCGCGGTCTGCACGACAACGGGTACATGATCAAGGAGACCACCCTCGGTGCGATCTCCCCGTCGACAGGCCGCACCCTGCCGGACCGCTACATCGAGGGCACCTGCCCGATCTGCCACGCCGACGGCGCACGCGGCGACCAGTGCGACAACTGCGGCAACCAGCTCGACCCGGCCGACCTGATCAACCCGGTGTCCAAGATCAACGGGGAAACCCCGGAATTTGTGGAGACCGAGCACTTCCTGCTCGACCTGCCCGCCCTGGCAGACTCCCTCACCGCATGGCTGAAGGGACGCGAGGACTGGCGCCCCAACGTGCTCAAGTTCTCCCTCAACCTGCTGGATGACATCCGCCCGCGCGCCATGACCCGCGACATCGACTGGGGTATCCCCATCCCCGTCGAGGGCTGGCAGGACAACAACGCCAAGAAACTCTACGTCTGGTTCGACGCCGTGGTGGGCTACCTGTCCGCCTCCATCGAATGGGCCTGGCGCACCGGTGACCCGGAGGCGTGGCGCACCTTCTGGAATGATCCGGAAACCTCGTCCTACTACTTCATGGGCAAGGACAACATCACCTTCCACTCACAGATCTGGCCCGCCGAGCTGCTCGGTTACGCAGGCAAGGGCTCCCGTGGGGGAGAAGTCGGGGACCTGGGGGAGCTGAACCTGCCCACCGAGGTGGTCTCCTCCGAGTTCCTCACCATGTCCGGCTCCAAGTTCTCCTCCTCCAAGGGCGTGGTCATCTACGTCAAGGATTTCCTCGCCGATTTCGGTCCCGACCCGCTGCGCTATTTCATCGCGGTGGCCGGCCCGGAGAACAACGACACCGACTTCACCTGGGACGAGTTCGTCCGCCGCGTGAACAATGAGCTGGCCAACGGTTGGGGCAACCTGGTCAACCGCACCGTGTCCATGGCGCACAAGAACTTCGGTGAGGTGCCGGTGCCCAGTGCGCTGACCGACTCCGACCAGCGCATCCTGGATCTGGCGGCCTCCACCTTCGACTCGGCGGGCGCTGATCTTGAACTGTCCAAGTTCAAGAACGCCATCACCCAGATCATGCACGTGGTGGGTGAGGCCAACGCGTATATCGCCGAGCAGGAGCCCTGGAAGCTGGCCAAGGACGAGACCCAGCGTGAGCGTCTGGCCACCGTGTTGTGGACCGCCCTGCAGGTGGTCTCCGACTGCAACACCATGCTCACCCCCTACCTGCCGCACACCGCGCAGAAGGTCCACGAGACCCTGGGGCGTGAGGGGATCTGGGCGGCCAGCCCCCAGATCGTCGAGGTCACCAACGAGTCCCCCCGCCAGCCCGTCGGTGTCGGGTTGCCCGACCCGGCTCACACCTACCCGGTAATCATGGGTGACTACCAGACACAGGCCGCGAAGTGGGAGCGTATCGACATGGTTCCCGGCACCGTGCTGAGCAAGCCGGCGCCGCTGGTGACCAAGCTCGATCCCGAGCTCGGCGAGACCGGCCCCGAGTGGGCACCGGTACAGAGCTAGACGACGCATGGATAGCGGGACCTTATTCAAGGTCCCGCTTTTCCGTTATCCACCGGTGCCTTTCCTTCGCGGGTGCCCCCGTGTCCACCCCATGGTGTTAGGTGGAGGGCATGAACGCAGCGAGAGAAGAAGCCAACCAGCTCCTGGAGGGTATCGCCGGCCCCGGGGCCACCCTCCGCGATGACCAGTGGGTGGCCATTGACGCCCTGGTCAACCAGAGCAGACGCATGCTGGTGGTCCAGCGCACCGGCTGGGGTAAATCCGCCGTCTACTTCATCGCCGCCAAGCTGCTGCGCGCCCGGGGAGCCAGTGCCGCGGTGATCATCTCGCCGCTGTTGGCACTGATGCGTAACCAGGTCGCGGCGGCGGAACGCGCCGGGATCCGGGCGGCCACCCTCAACAGTGCGAACATGACCGACTGGGATCAGATCCAGACGGAGGTGACCGCAGGTGCAGTCGATGTGCTGCTGATCTCCCCGGAACGCCTCAACAACCCCGATTTCCGGGATGCCGTCCTGCCCCGCCTGGCCGCGGAGACCGGGTTGGTGGTGGTGGATGAGGCGCACTGTATCTCCGACTGGGGTCATGATTTCCGCCCCGATTACCGCCGCATCCGTGATTTGTTGGCAGGTCTGGCGCCGGGAGTGCCGGTGCTGGCGACCACCGCGACCGCCAATGACCGCGTGGTGGAGGATGTCCGCGCCCAGCTCGGGGAGGACACCGGTCTGCTGCGTGGTGGCCTGGACCGGGAATCGCTCCACCTCGCGGTGGTGAACCTCCCGGATTCCACGGCACGCCCCGCGTGGCTTGCCACCCACCTCAACCAGCTGCAGGGCTCCGGCATCATCTACTGCCTGACCGTGGCCGCCGCCCATGACCTGGCTGATGCACTCAACGCGGTGGGGTGGACCGTGGCCGCCTACACCGGCCGCACCGAGGCCGGGGAACGCGAACGCCTGGAACAGGCCCTGCTCAACAATGAGATCAAGGCGCTGGTGGCCACCTCCGCACTCGGCATGGGTTTTGACAAACCGGACCTCGGATTCGTGGTTCACCTGGGCGCACCCGGTTCGCCGGTGTCCTATTACCAGCAGATCGGCCGTGCCGGCCGTGGCACCGACCGCGCCGATGTCATCCTCCTGCCCGGCACCGAGGACAGGGAGATCTGGGAGTACTTCGCCTCCGTGTCCTTCCCACGGGAACCGGTGGTCCGCCAGCTGCTCAGTGTCCTCACCGAGGAGGCACAATCCACCATCAAACTGGAATCCCAGGTGGATCTGTCGAGATCCCGCCTGGAGCAGGTACTCAAGGTGCTCGATGTGGACGGCGCGGTCTGCCGCGTGCGTGGTGGCTGGGTCTCCACCGGGGCCGAGTGGATCTACGACGCCGAGCGCTACCGTGGTCTGGAACAGGCCCGCACCGAGGAACAGAACAGCATGCTCACCTACCAGCGCACCGACGGGTGCCGGATGCTCTATCTGCGCCGCGAACTGGATGACCACACCGCCACCGACCCCTGCGGACGCTGTGACAACTGCACCGGGAAGTACTGGCCCACCGAGACCGACAGTGCCGTCACCGCCGAGGTGGGCAGACAGCTCAGTGCACCGGGCACCCGGGTGCAGGCCAGGAAACAGTGGCCCACCGGCATCGCCGTGAAGGGGAAGATCAAGGGCCTCAACGAGGGCCGTGCACTGGGACGCCTCAACGACATCGGCCGTGGCCCGGCCCTGCGGGAGCTGCTGGACTCCGGCACCTTCACTGAGGAACCCTGGATGCAGCGGATCATCGCGGTGCTGGCGGACTGGGACTGGGCCACCCGCCCGGTCAACGTCGCAGCTCTGGGGCAGGTGGATGAGAAAAGAACCGCCCTGACCCAGCAGGTGGCGGAAACCATCGCCCGGGTGGGGCGGATGAACTACGCCGGGGTGCTCCCGGTGGCACCGGGGGCAGTGGAGGTGACCGCGCAGAACTCCGCCTACCGGGTGGCAGCACTGCTGGATCACTGGGATTACTCCCTGGGTCTGAACCTGGTGGACGGTCCGGTGCTCCTGGTCACCGATCTCATCGACACCGGGTGGTCCGTGACCGTGGCCGGAAGCGGTATCGCGGAACGCTCCGGGCAGGAGGTACTGCCGTTCGCACTGGCTAGTCGGGGATAAAAGCCAGGGGGCGCACCGGGAAACTGGCCCCACCCACCGGAACGGGGAAGGCGCAGACGATGGTGGCACCGGTATCGGGTACCCGCTCCAGCCGGGTGAGGTTCTCGATCTGCCAGTGGTCATGGTGCAGCCACCAGCTCTGGGCCTCAAGGGTGGGATCGGTGTCGGGGAGATCATGGCCGATCGCTGTGACACCACGGTCATGGAGGAGCTCCAATGCCGGAACGCTCCACCCGGGTGCCGTGCCCTCGGCACCCCAGTCCCATCCGGTGTGCAGGGCCACGAAGCAGCCTGGGGGAATCGGGCCGTGGGTGGCCTCGACCTCGCGCAGATGATCCGGGGTCAGCAGACCTGGTTGGTCAAACCGCACTGTATATAGAGGAAGAATCAACTCGTCCACTGCGATCTCATCCAGGGTGCGTCCCGTTGGATCAAAATGGGCCGGTGCGTCAATGTGGGTGCCCCAGGGCCCCACGAGGTGGTAGCGGTGCATGAGGAACCCATCATCGGCGATGGTGCTGATGGTCTCTGTCACCTGGTCCGGATCACCGGGATACCGGGGTTGACCTGGGTGAAACGGGTGGGAGAGATCAATGACCTTCATGGGACTAGAATATAAGGCCTATGTCTAAGAAGAAGCCCCGTCCCATTCCGGTTCCGGCCCAGTTCATTCCCGGACTCATCGATGCCCACACCCACCTGACCTCGTGCAGGGATGATATCGCCACGCTGGTGGCACGAGCGGGGGAGGCGGGCGTCGACAAGCTCTGCACCGTCGGTGACGGCCTCGAGGAGGCCGGGTTCGCGCTCGACGCCGCCCGGCAGTTCGATAATATGTGGGCGGCCTGTGCCATCCACCCGACCAAGGCCGGGCAACTGGATGAGGCCGCACGTCAGAGGTTGACCGAGATGGTTGCAGATCCGGCCTGCGTGGCGGTGGGGGAGACCGGACTGGACACCTACTGGATCACCCATGACCCGGAGAACACCGCGGATCTGGAGACCCAGGAGGAGGCGCTGCGCTGGCACATCGACCTGTCGGTGTCCGCGGGCAAGACCCTGATGCTCCACAACCGGGAGGCGGATGCGGACCTCATGCGGGTGCTGGCGGATGCTCCGGCCGCGCCGAACACCATCCTGCACTGTTTCTCCTCACCCCTGGAGATGGCTCGGGAGGCACTCGACCGGGGATATGTGTTGAGCTTCGCCGGGAATGTCACCTTCAAGCGCAATGAGGAGCTGCGCGAGGCAGCGCGTCTGGCCCCGCTGGAGCAGATCCTCATCGAGACGGATGCGCCGTACATGACCCCGGAGCCGTTCCGAGGAAGCAGGAACGAGCCCTCGCTGATCGGTCACACAGCCCTGTGTCTCGCTGAGGTGCGTGGCATGGCGGTCGAGGAGCTCGCAGAGGCGCTCGGGGCCAACTTCGACCGGGTTTATGGGCTCGCGACGCAGCCATAACCATAATCGTGACATAGCTCATAGGGTGGGTGAAGGTCGTGGTCATCTGTGGCTATTGGGACTGTTGCGTAGAAAGTTGCATGTCATCAGGGTTTAGTTCTGGACTCTCACGGGTCGTTATCGTATTGTGACTAAGTGTTCATCACCCCGAGAGCGAAGAAGTAGAGCATTCACATGGCGATTCATCAGAAATCCCGGATCAACCAACTCAACGGCACCCGGTCCGTGCCCTTGCGTCTGGCCACTGGCGGTATGCTCGCCACCCTGCTCATCGGTGGGGTCACCGTCGCCACGGCCAAGAAGGACGTCATCATCGACGTCAATGGCGAGCAGATCGCGCTGACCACCCTCTCGGGAACGGTCGAGGGTGCCTTGGAGCAGGCCGGCGTGGAGCTGGGCGCGCAGGATTTCGTCTCCCCCGCCCCTGATTCCTCCCTGACCAGTGAATCCGTGGTCACCGTGCGCACCGCCAAGCAGGTCGCCCTCGTGGTCGACGGTCGGGAAGAGACCCTCACCACCACCGCTGTCAGCGTTGAGGACCTCCTCGGCGAGCTGGATAAGATCAGCCCGGCCGATGCCATCGACGCCGACCCGGACACCACCATCCCGGAGTCCGGTCTCGAGCTGAAGGTGACCAAGCCGAAGATCATCTCCATCAACGACGGTGGCCGCGTGGTGTACACCTCCATCGCCGCAGGCACCGTCGGCGAGGTGCTGGAGCGTCGCGGCATCACCATCGATGAGGATGACCGCCTCAACCTGGATGCCAACCACAGGATCACCACCAACACCGAGATCGTCATCGACCGGGTGGAGACCGCCGAGGTCACCGAAACCGTCGACATCGCCGCACCCGTGACCTACGTGGACAATCCGGAGGCCGACAAGGGCACCGAGACCGTGGCCGCCGAGGGCACCCCGGGCGCCAAGGAGATCACCCGCCAGATCGTCACCGTCAACGGTGTCGAGGCGGAGAACGTGGTCCTCCGCGAGGTTGTGCTCACCGCCGCCACCCCCACCACCATTGAGCGTGGCACCAAGGTGGCCCCGACCACCGCCCCAGCCTCCGGCTCCCCCTCCGCGACATCCGGTTCCTCCGCGTCGGCCCCATCCGTGGCCGGTGGCTCCGTCTGGGACGCACTTGCCCAGTGTGAGTCCAACGGCAACTGGTCCATCAACACCGGCAACGGTTTCTCCGGTGGTCTGCAGTTCCACCCACAGACCTGGCAGGCCTACGGCGGCGGGCAGTACGCACCCACCGCAGGCGCAGCCACCCGCGAACAGCAGATCGTCATCGCCCAGAAGGTCCAGGCAGCCCAGGGCTGGGGTGCCTGGCCAGCCTGCACCGCCAAGCTGGGTATCCGCTAGTACCCCGGGGGAGATCCGTCCGTGGCACCCCACCGCTGCCGGGTGCCAACTGTCGGGCGGGATCACCGGCACGGTCAATAGTAGAAATCCCACATCCGGGCGGTAGATTGGGATGCTATGGAAGAACCTTCAGGTGCACAGCTGCTCGGACCGGTGGAGATCCGCGCGCTGGCGGAAAAGCTCGATGTCACCCCGACGAAGAAGTTGGGACAGAACTTCGTCCACGATCCCAACACCGTGCGACGCATTGTCGCCGCAGCTGACCTGACCCCGGAGGATCACGTCGTGGAGGTCGGCCCCGGCCTGGGGTCGCTGACCCTGGCGCTGGTGGAGAAGGCGGCGTCTGTGACCGCGGTGGAGATCGATCCCCGCCTCGCCGCTGAACTTCCCGCCACCTTCGCCTGGCGTGCCCCACAGCTGGCAGACAAACTGACCGTGGTGCAGAAGGACGCACTCAAGGTGCAGCAGTCCGATTTCGCCACCCAGCCCACCGCGCTGGTGGCCAACCTCCCGTACAACGTCTCCGTCCCGGTGCTGCTGCACATGCTGGCGGAATTCCCCACCATCACCAAGGTGCTGGTCATGGTCCAGCTGGAGGTCGCCGACCGGCTGGCCGCAGACCCGGGGTCGAAGATCTACGGTGTGCCCAGCGTGAAGGCATCGTTCTATGGGGACGTGTCCAAGGCGGGCACCATCGGCAAGCATGTGTTCTGGCCGGCCCCGCAGATTGAATCCGGGCTGGTCAAGATCGTGCGCACCAAGACCCCATGGCCACAGGATAAGGAAACCCGGGCGAAGGTCTGGCCTGTCATCGATGCCGCCTTCCTGCAGCGCCGCAAGACCCTGCGTGCCGCGCTGTCGGGTCATTTCAGTTCCGCCCCGGCCGCTGAGGAGGCCCTGCGCGCCGCCGGTATTGATCCGCAGTTGCGCGGCGAGCGCCTCGACGTGGCTGATTATGTGCGTCTGGCCGGGGTGATCGGATCGTGAGGATCACCGCCCGGGCCTGGGGCAAGATCAATCTGCATTTGGGGGTTGGCCCTGCCCGCGAGGACGGCTACCACGAACTGGTCACGGTCTTCCAGACCATTGATCTCGCGGAGACAATCACCCTGACCACACTCGAGGATGAGCTGGTGGAGGAGGGGAGCGTCGTCAAGCAACTCACGGTCACCGGACCGCGTGGGGTGCCCACCGGCCCGGATAACCTGGCGTGGCGGGCGGTGGACGCGCTCGTCGAGCGCCGCCGTGAGCGTGACCGTACGCCACTGCTGGCCGTCGACCTGCACATCACCAAGGGCATCCCCGTCGCCGGTGGCATGGCCGGTGGCTCCGCCGATGCGGCCGCCGCGCTGCGTGCGGTGGATGCCTGGATCGGCCCGTTCGGGGAGGAGACCCTGCTGGAGGTCGCCGCCGAACTCGGTTCGGATGTCCCGTTCTGCCTGCTCGGTGGTACCAAACTGGGCACCGGGCGTGGTGAGCAGCTGGTGGATATGCTCAGCCGCGGTACCTACCACTGGGCGCTCGTGGTCTCCCCGAAGGGACTGTCCACCCCGGAGGTGTTCGCCAAATTCGATGAGATGTCCCTGCAGTCCACCATGGATGTCACCCCGATGAGTCAGGCACTGCTTGACGGCAGCGCCGGGGCTCTCGCGGAGGTGTTGGAGAATGACCTCGCGCCCGCCGCACTCAGCCTGCGCCCCGATCTGCGCAAAACCCAGCTGGCGGGCCTGCGCGCCGGTGCCCTGACCACGATGGTCTCCGGTTCCGGCCCCACCATCGCCCTGCTCTGTGATGATGCCCAGTCCGCCCGGGATGTTGCGGATGCCCTCATGGAGGAAGGCATCGGCCTGTCCGTCCACCCCGCCACCAGCCCTGTCCCCGGGCCCGCGAAGAACCGCGGCGCCCACATCGTGTCCATCGAATCGGAGTAGAAGAAAACAACAATGGCCAATCTGATCAATCTGGAGAACGTCACCAAGACGTGGGGACTCAAGACGCTTCTCGACGGCGTCTCCCTCGGCGTTCAAACCGGCGACCGCATCGGTGTCGTCGGCCTCAACGGTGGCGGCAAGACCACCCTGCTTGAGGTGCTCACCGGCATTGAACCCCCGGATTCCGGCCGCGTCTCCCACAACTCCGACCTGCGCATGGCGGTGGTGACCCAGCGCGCCGAACTCAACGACGAGGATACCGTCGCCGATGTCGTGCTCGGGCCGCTGGGCCTGGAGGTCTTCGAATGGGCCTCCAACGCCACCGTCCGCGACGTGCTCGGTGGACTCGGCATCGTGGATCTGGGGCTGGACAGTAAGGTCGGTCAGCTCTCCGGAGGTGAGCGCCGCCGCACCAACCTCGCCGCCGCACTCGTGCAGGACCTCGACCTCATCATCCTCGACGAGCCGACCAACCACCTTGACGTGGAGGGTGTGCAGTGGCTGGCGGAGTATCTGCTCTCCCGCAGGATCGCCATTGTGGTGGTCACACACGACCGCTGGTTCCTGGACACCATTGCCACCACCACCTGGGAGGTGCATGACGGTGTGGTCGACGCGTATGAAGGCGGTTACAACGACTGGACCTTCGCGCGTGCCGAACGCTCCCGTCAGGCCGATGCCATCGAACAGCGCCGGCAGAACCTGGCCCGCAAGGAACTGGCCTGGCTGCGCCGCGGTGCACCGGCACGAACCTCCAAGCCGAAATACCGCATCGAGGCCGCCGAGGCACTCATCTCCGATGTCCCGCCACCACGGGACAAGGTCGAACTCATGGCCTTCTCCAAATCCCGTCAGGGCAAGGTGGTCATCGAGCTGGAGGATGCCCGCATTGAAACCCCCGACGGACGGATGCTGGTGGATGATCTCACCTGGCGCCTGGCACCGGGTGAACGCATCGGTCTGGTCGGTGTCAACGGTTCCGGCAAGACCACCCTGCTGCGTGCCCTGGCCGGCGAACACCCCCTGACTGCGGGCAAACGCATCGAGGGTCAGACCGTGCGCCTGGGATGGCTGCGTCAGGAACTCGATGACCTGGATCTGAAACGTCGTCTCATCGACTGCGTGGAGGATGTGGCCAGCTACGTCCAGATGGGGGACAAGCAAATCTCCGCCTCCCAGCTGGCGGAACGGCTCGGGTTCTCCCCGAAACGCCAGCGCACCCCCGTCGGTGACCTCTCCGGTGGTGAACGCCGCCGACTGCAGCTGACCCGTGTGCTCATGGCGGAGCCGAATGTGCTGCTGCTCGATGAGCCCACCAACGACCTGGATATCGACACCCTCCAGGAACTGGAATCCCTGCTCGACGGTTGGCCCGGCACCCTGGTGGTCATCTCCCACGACCGTTACCTCATCGAACGTGTCACCGACTCCACCTGGGCCCTGTTCGGCGATGGCAAGCTCACCAACCTGCCCGGCGGCATCGAGGAGTACCTGGCCCGCCGCGTCGCCATGGCGGAGGCGGAGGGCGCGGGTGTGCTCGACCTCGGTGCGGGAATCACCGCGGGTTCTGATGCTGCAGGTGCCGCAGGTGCCGCAGGTGCCGCAGGTGCTGGCACCGGAAATTCCGGCGCCGCACGTTCCGCCACCCCGGCGGCAGGTTCGGGGGCTTCCGGATCCGCGACCTCCGGGCTGTCCGCCCAGGAACACCAGCGCATCACCAAGGAGATGAACGCCCTGGAACGCAAGATGGGCAAGCTGGATCAGCAGATGGATAAGCTCAACCAGCAGCTCGCCGATGCCGCGGAGAAGATGGACACCGCGAAACTGACCGAGCTGGACACCACACTCCGTGCCGTCCGTGAGGAGCACTCCGAACTGGAGATGCAGTGGCTGGAGCTGGGCGAAGAGATCGAAGGGTAGGAACGATGGCACAGGTCGGAAGCGGACTCCCGGAACACGAAGCCGCCGCAGCGCAGCGGGAGCACCGCACGCACGCAGAACTGCGGCAGACCCCCGCGGATGTTCTCATCATCGGCAGTCAGGTGGTCTACGGCACGGTGGGCATGAGCGCGGCGCTGCCCGTCCTGCACCGCGAGGGGTTGCACGTGCTGGCGGTTCCGACCATTGTGCTCAGCGCCATGCCGCATTACGCCAACTGCCATGCGGTGCCCCATGATGCCGGGTGGCTGGCCGACACCCTCAATGACCTGGTGGTGCTGGGTCTGGTCGATGAGATCACCACGATCGCCACGGGGTATTTCGCCTCCGCGGAACAGGTGGAGGTGGTGGCCACGTGGCTACGCCAAATCCGCCTCAGCCACCCGCATATCACGGTGGTGGTCGATCCCACCATCGGCGACTATGACGTGGGGGTCTACACCGCGCCGGGTATCGACGCCGCCCTGCGTGAGCACCTGGTTCCCCTGGCCACCGGCCTGGTCCCCAACGCCTTCGAGTTCTCCCACCTGACCGACCAGGCTGACGATCCGGTGGCGGCGGCCCGCGCCATGCTGGGCGAGCACGGCCAGTGGGTCGTGGTGACCAGTTCTGAGGTGGCGGGGGAGACGGTCACCGACCTGATCATCACCCGCGACAGCACCACGCAGGTGAGCAATCCCCTGGTGGTCACCGGCGCGAAGGGGGCGGGCGATGTGTACGCAGCAGCGCTGGTCGCCGGTCTCCACAACAAGATGACGCTTGTCGACGCCGCCACCCACGCCGCCGCGACGGTTCACGCCGGGCTCACCGCCCGCGCGCTCTAGGCGGGGGTCAGTCCTCCTCGGCGAGCAGGCTGCCGATGAGCAGGCCCAGCACGAAGTCATCCACCTGACCGAACTGGACCTGACGGATCCGGCCCTTCCTATCCACCAGGATCGTCGACGGCGTGCCCTCCAGGCGGTACTTCTTCATGGTCGAGGGAATGCGCTGGCCCTCCCGGGGGCGGTCCACCGCGACCGGGAAGGTGATCCCGAATTCCGACATGAACACCTTCAACGCCGCAGGTGTCATGACCTCGTGGTGCTCAAACACACTGTGCAGGCCGATGACCTGCAGGGCGGACTCCTCTACCTTGCGGTGGATCTTCACCGCCTGGGGGAGGGAATGATTCACGCATCCCGGACACAGCATCTGGAAGACCTCGATGAGCACCACCTTCCCCCGTAGATCGTCCGGCGTCAGACCGGGATGATTGATCCACTCCGAGACATCCAGTTCCAGCAGTGGGGCGTTGTCCAGGGCCGATGACATGGGGACCAGCTCCTCAGGTGATGATGTAGGGCCTGTCAGTGGTGTGCCTCACATCCTAGCGGTTCCGCCCATCATTGGGTCACGGCGACGGGCAGCGGTCCTTTCGGTAGGGTTGGTCACATGATTTTAATCAACGTTCGTTTCCGCCCCCTGCCCGAGTACGTCGACACCTTCCGCGAGCAGGTCGCCGAGTTCACCGAGAAGACCCGCGCGGAGGAGGGCAACATCTTCTTCGACTGGTCCATCAACACCGATGACCCCTCTGAGTTCATCCTCATCGAGGCCTTCGAGGATGACGCCGCCGAGGCACATGTCAACAGTGAGCACTTCAAGGCAGCTGGCGAGCTGTTCCCGAAGATCCTGAAGGAGACCCCTCAGATCATCAACACCCTCATCGAGGGCAAGACGGACTGGGACCGCATGGCGGAGTTCTCCGTCGGATAGCACATCCCTATTACCACCCCTGCGAAGTGAGGTCCGGCCCACAATGATATCAGAGTGTGGGCCATGGCATATTTGATAAAACGGCGGTAAGCTGGGGATATGCATATCGTCAACATCAGATTCAAGCCCAAGGCAAAGTACGTCGAGACTTTCCGCTACACCGTCGACAAATTCACCGAAGAGGCCAGGACCAATGAGAATTGCCTCTACTTCGAGTGGTTCCGCAGCACCGACTACCCCGGTGAATATGTCCTGATCGGTGTGTTCACCGATGAGGGCGCGGTCAGCTTCAAAAAGGGTGAGCCCTATATCCGGGCTCAGGAAACCCTGCCACCGCTGCTCCAGCAAACACCCCTCATCGTGGAAAGTGAATTTCCCAGGAAGAAGGGGTGGGAGCGGTTCCACGACTTCACCGTCTACTGATCATCCCACCACCTTCCGATACAACCCCTCACCTGTGGCATCAACCGTGCTGACAGGGGAGGGGTTGCGTTATCCCGCAGGCCCCGCACCCTTGTAGGATTGGATCATGGACAAGATGGACAACGCCCCGATGCCCACCTTCGGCAAGGAGCTTCCGAAACTCGACAACAGGGCCTATAAGAAGGAGCTCAAGCGACTTCAGGCGGAACTCGTCGAGATGCAGCAGTGGGTCGTGGAAACCGGCTCCAGGGTGGTCATCGTGATGGAGGGCCGTGATGCGGCCGGTAAGGGCTCGGCAATCAAACGGATCACCCAGTACCTCAACCCCCGTACCGCCCGCATCGAGGCGCTGCCCACCCCCACCTCACGGGAGAAGGGGCAGTGGTATTTCCAGAGGTACGTGGAGAAACTGCCCGCCGCCGGTGAGATCGTCATCTTCGACCGTTCCTGGTACAACCGCGCCGGTGTTGAACGCGTCATGGGATTCTGCACCTCCCAGGAGTACCGCCGTTTCCTCCACCAGGCACCGATCTTCGAGCGCCTGCTCGTCGAAGACGGCATCCATCTGCGGAAATACTGGTTCTCGGTCTCCGATGAGGAACAGCTGGCACGTTTCCGCAGTCGCCTCAGTGATCCCCTGCGCCGGTGGAAGCTGTCCACCATCGATCTCCACTCGATCACCAGGTGGGAGGACTATTCACGGGCCAAGGATGAGATGTTCATCCACACCGACATCCCCTCGGCCCCCTGGTACACCGTCGAGTCGGAGGACAAGAAGCGTTCCCGCATCAATGTCATCTCCCACATCCTCAACACCATCCCCTACGAGAAGATCGAGCGCCCCCTGCCGGAGATCCCGGAACGACCCGAGCAGGAGAGTGATTATATCCGTCCGCCGCGCGATGAGTTCCGTTATGTCCCCGATGTCGCCGCCTGTCTGGAGGAGCACCGGGTAGCCGCGGCCAGGGAGAAGGCTAAGGCGGAGGAGAAGGTCCGGGAGGAGGCGGAGCGGGCGCTGGCTGAGGAGCTGGCGGCCGAGAAGGTGAAGGCCGCCAAGAAGGCCAAGAAGGCCAAGAACGCCAAGGCAGTGAAGAAAGCCGGGAAGTCGGGGAAGGACGGGAAATAATCCCGGTCCCCGGCCTCGACCGGGCCTAGTTCTTCCCGTCGTTCTTACCGTCCAGCATGTCACCCAGCACCAGCAGGACACCATCCTCGGCATTCGAGGGTGCCCTGCGGTCGGCGATGGCCATGATGTCCGGGTGGGCATTGTCCATGGCGTAGGAGGTGCCAGCCACCTGGAGAAGCTCCATGTCGTTGAGATAATCGCCGAACGCCACCGACTGGTCCACCGGGATGTTCATGGCCAGGCAGAGGGACACCAGGGCCCGGCCCTTGTCGGCTGACTGGTCCATGATGTCCACCCAGTGCTTACCGGAGACCACCACCTTGTTATCGGGGGCCGCGTCACGCAGGACCGGTGCGACCATGGTTTCCGCGTCCTCGAAGGTGAACACGGCCACCTTGATCACATCATCGGTGACCACCTCGTGCAGATCCTCCACCTCATCGAGGGCGAGGTAGTACTTGGAGCCCTCGGCGCGGAAGGCCTCGTCATTGCGCTCGACGTACGCGCGTTCAGGGCGACAGACGACCACACCCATGTCGATATCCGAGTCGCGGGCCGCGGTGATGACCGCGTGGACAGCCTCGGGGTCGATGGGGGTCATGGAGATGATCTCACCGTCGTGGACCACCACCGTGCCGTTCTCGGCAATATACGACATCGGTTCACCGGCGCGTTCGAACTGGTGACGCAGGGTGGCGAGCTGACGGCCGCTGGCGGGGGCGAAGGCCACACCGCGTTCCCGGAGGTCGTCCAGAAGGCTCCAGAAACCCTCGGGGATGTGCCCCTCGGGGTTGAGCAGCGTGCCGTCCATGTCGGTGACGACAAGGCGAAAGTCCATTTGGTTGGTTTCCTTTCCGATTATGTCTTGTTCAGCCATTGTCCCACACCTCCGGCTGCCCGGCCATACCTATTTTCAGCCAGCCCGGCCTGTGATATGTCACACTTGATCCATGGCTGATAACACCGATAACACCACGTCCCTCACCACCTCTGTCACCGCACCGCGTACCGATACCCAGGTGATCAACTACTTCGTCCAGCATTCCACCGGGGTGATCGAACTCAACCGCCCCAAGGCGCTCAACTCCCTCAACCAGGAGATGGTTGATCTCATCCAGGAGGCCCTGGATAAATGGATTGATGATGACGCCGTGCACCGCGTGCTCATCTACTCGACCACCGACCGTGCCTTCTGTGCGGGCGGCGATGTCCGCGCGGTCCGTGAGGCCGTCCTGGGGAACAATATCGAGGCCGGTGACCACTATTTCATCGAGGAGTTCGTGATGAATGATGATCTGGGCAATTTCCCCAAGCCGGTCATCTCCATCATCGATGGCGTGGTCATGGGCGGTGGCCTGGGGGTGTCCATGCACGGATCCCACCGGGTGATCACGGAGAAGGCGTTTGCCGCCATGCCGGAGATGGCGATCGGGTACACCCCCGATGTCGGTTTCACCTACTTCATCCAGCAGGTCACCACCCCGGCCATCGGCAAGTTCCTCGCGGTCACCGGATGGCGGATGAGCCCCGCGGACATGCTCTGGGCGGGTGTGGCCACCGACTTCATCGAATCCAGGGACGTGGAGGCCTTCAAACAGACCGTCATCGAGCGGTCCCTGGAGGAGGCACTCGAGGAGTTCCGGTCCCAACCGGAGGGGGAGAGTGACCTGGCACAGCTCGCACCCCGCATCGAGGAGACCTTCGGGCACGAGCGGTGGGAGCTTATCGACGAAGCCCTCACCCACCACCCCGATCAGGAGTTCGTTGATCAGGTCAGGGACCTCATGGGTGGGGCGGCCCCCGCATCGGTGGTGGCGGCCATCCTGCTCATGGAGGCCAACCGTGGGGTGGCCACGTTGCGGGAGGGGTTGGACAATGAACTCGCGCTCAGCCTGCACATGATCCGTCAGCCGGATTTCGCCGAGGGGGTGCGCGCCGTCCTGGTGGACAAGGACCGCAATGCCGCCTTCACCCCGGCTGATTATGCCGGGGTGGATGAGGCGGTGTTCCGCGACCTGTTGTCATGAGTGCGGGGTTTCCTCCCACCTTTTGCTACCTTTGACAGTGACCCATTTGGTTGATGGGCACCAACTTTTGAAGGAAGGTGTGGAGTGAAGCCGCTGGCGAAGATCCCCGTGCCGTGGGGTTGGTACCTCGGCATCGTCGGATTGATCGTGGTGAGCGTGGCGGTGTCTGCATCGATGCTCAGCCTGGTTCCGCAGCAGATGCCGGCCCGTGTGAGCAGTGGGCTGGTTGCCCTGGGCGGTTCCTATTCACCACCGATGAGCACCGGTACGCTCATCGCCCGGGTTACCGCCGGTCCGCTGCTCGTTCTGATCATCTCTGTGGGAATCTCGGTTCTGATCTCCTCCCAGTCGGCCCGGTTGTGGCAGAACCACCCCGACGCCTCAGCCGTTGCGGTGGGACGGCGCTGGGCTTTCCTGAACAATGTGCAGTCCTGCCTGGGCTGGTTCAGTTTCTTCACCGCGGCGATCCTGGCGGTGTCCTCGATCCGCTTCAACAGCCCCGGTTTTGTCACCGCCATCGAGATGTCCGCCTATGTGGTGTGTATCGCGGTGCTGTCCTGGGCGTTGTTGGTGTCCCTGCGGCGCGGTCAGCTCCTCATCGACCGGGCTCTGCCCATGGGCGAGGATGACACCAGCCTGAAATGGGGGTTGGTCTATCACAATCCGGCTGACCCACGGGTGTTCGTGGAGCTCGACGGTGGACAGACCACGGTGGTGAACATGGCCCGCCCGGCATCCTGGGGGCTGGTGGTGGCCATGGTCATCCCGGCGATCTTCATCGTGGGCCTGGTCATCTACGTCAGCTGATCGACCCGATCTGATTGCCCCGGAATTCCATGGTGATATGACGGTTGTCCACCGTGATCCGGGACCCGTCGAAGGGGACCTGACGTTGGGTGGCATAAGCGGCCACAGCGCGCCGGGCATCCAGTTCCTGGTCCAGCCGCGTGTGCAGGGTCGCTTCGATAGCCGCATGGGAGGCCGGGGGCAGGTGGAGCCGGGGATGGTTGATCAGCAGCACGGTCTGGAATCCCTCCCCGGTATCCACGGTGGCGTGGGTCCACAGCTGCAGCACCGGTTTGGCCACCGCCGTTAGATCGAGCTGGTTGGCCTGCGCCACCGGCAGGGTGGGACTGACCAGGGGCAGTAACCCGTTGTCCACACCGAACTGACGCAGGCCCCCGGAGCCCTGCCCGCGGACCCGGGTATCAGCCCAGGCCCAGCGCCACACCCCACCGTCAATGGTGGCCAGGGGCAGGGCGGACACCTCGAGTTGCCCCTCGATGACCGCGGTGCCCGCCTGGGGGTTGTACGACACCTGGCGGGTGGGGGACAGGGCGTCGAAAAGCAGCTGGTGCTCAGCTGAGGAGAACGCAGAATCCGCGCGCACATCGCGCAGGGTCAGGCCCCCGGTCACCTCGACGGGGCGGTCCTGCCGGAAGGTGACGGCGGTGCCGTTGCTCAACGCGGTGTAGCTGGGGTTCCTCTGGATGCCCAGCCCCCGGAACGCGGCGTAGGAGGATAATGCGCGGTGGGCATCGGCGTGCGACGGCAGGAGGGCCAGTCCCTCCACGAGATCGGTGCGGATGTCGGTGGGGTGGTGGGGATCATTGAGCACCACCAGAGCCTGACCCCGCTTGCCGAAGGGGGCGATGAAGGCGGGGGCATTACCGTGTAGGGTCCGCGCCGCCCGGATCAGTTCATCGGACAGCGGTTGGGTGCCGTGCAGCTCGGGGATGTCAAAGCCCGCGCCCTGGTCCTCGACCCAGGTGAACTGTTCCCCGTTGATCCACGCCACCACAGTTCCTGTGGTGTCGAAGGGCTCCCCCTGCGCGCGGTTGATGCGGACCTGGGCGATGGGGGTGTTCTCGGTACCGTTGACCAGGTTGAACTCCACTCCCCGGATCCTCCCGAGCCGCGTGGCGAAGGCGCGGTCGACACCGGTCTGGGCCAGAAAACCGTCGGTGATGATATCGGAGAGGGATGTGGGGGGAGGGATCTGCATTCCTCAAGGATAGGCAATCTCACCGCACCCGACACTGTCCGCCTGATCACTACCGCTACCGGTGACGGGTTTGGTTTCCGGCTGCGGGGTCTGTGAAGATGGAGCATAGTGCTTAGAACAATTCCCTTATATTTACGGAAAGAGCCATCCGTGCGCGCTGTAAAATCCCGAATTCTCACCACCGCCGTGGCCACCATGCTGGGCGTGGGCACCATCGCCGCAGGCACCACTGGCGCCTACGCCTATGACTACGGCATGGACCCCCGGGCGAATGGCAATCCCATTCGCGATATCACCGAACGGCCTGCTGGCATATCCGATATTCCTCTTATTGGTGACTGGTTGACATCGACAGGTTCATCGGATGCATCAGCGTCCAGCGGATTCATCACCTCCGCGCGTCCGCAGGAAGGCGACCCACGGTATCCCGACGGCAAGGCTCATCTGCCGAAGGCCCAGATTGATATGAACCCCGAGGTGCTCGCGCGTCTGGAACGGTTCGCCAACGTGGATGGGGAACGGATCCGACAGATCAACGCCTACTCGCCGTCCATGGAACGGTGGATCCCCCTGGTGTGGATCGTGCCGGAGGACACCTCCACGCCCCGCCCCACCCTCTACGCCCTCGGTGGAGCCGACGGGGGGCTGGGGTATGACAACTGGATCAACAACACCGACATGGTTGAGTTGATGAGCTCGAACAATGTTAACGTCATCCTGCCAATGCTGGGTTCTTACAGCTATTACGCCGACTGGGTGGAGGAGAATGATTCCCTTGGAGGCAAGCAGCAGTGGGAAACATTCCTGACCCACGAGTTGCCGGAGCCCCTGGAAGCCGCCATTGGCGGCGACGGCCAGCGCAGCCTGATCGGCATGTCCATGTCGGGTGGATCTGTGGTCAACATCGCCTCCCACCAGCCCAATTTCTACTCCTCGGTGGCGGCGCTGTCCGGTTGTGCGGAGACCAACTCCTGGATCGGGCGACGGGGTATTGCCGCTACCGTCTACAACGGCAATGCCACCCCCACCCAGATCTTCGGTGAGGTGGACAGTGATTATTCCCGGTACAACGACCCGGTGATCAACGCCCACCGGCTGGCGGACCAGGACAACCTGTACGTGTTCGCCGCCTCCGGTGTGTGGTCCGAGATCGATGTGGAGGGCGAGAACGCTCCCACTGACGAGGACGGCCTGAAAGACCGCCTCACCGCCGGTTTCCGCATCGAGGCCCTGTCGAATACCTGCACGCATAACCTCAAGGCGGCAACCGACTACCACGGCATCGACACGATCCACTACGATTTCCGACCCACCGGCACTCATGCCTGGGATTATTGGAATGAGGCTCTCCACCGCTTCTTCCCCCTGATGATGCAGGGCTTCGGACTCGATGGCGGCCCGATCCCGGACTACAACGACACCGGTCTGGACCAGTCCACCCTGTCGTCCACGTTGTCCTCGGGCAGCAGTCTCGCCGGTGCAGCCGGAGCACTGGAGGGCAGTTCGCCGAGCGCCGGGACGGGAAGCTCCACCCGTGAGTTCATCGCCGGCAGCTCGGCTCTGGACTCGCTGTCCAGCGCCACCGGCAGCGTCTACGAGGACTAGCGTTGTTCGTGGCAAAGGCCCGACCCCCAGCGTGGGAGTCGGGCCTTTACCATGTCGCGGGTGCTTGTCGACGCGGGACAGTAAGGCGTCGATAAGCACCCGCTGCGGGGATCACCCGTCGAGTCGCACCATCCGGCAGGCACGGCGCACCAGTTGCGCGCCGACCTCGATGTCGCGGGGTTCGGGGAGCCGGTAGTACCAGTCCAGTGCCACACGAACGGTGGTGGCGATGGTGTTGATGGCCACGCACGCCTCGAACTCATCCAGCTCCGGTGCCCGGGGGTGGACCGCCGGAAGCAGGGGAACCACGATGGCCCCGGCATTCGGGTGCTGCGGGGTGGGGCTGAGCGCCCCGATGATCTCCGAGATCCGGAACAGGGAGCCGAAGGAATCCAGTTCATCCTCCCCGGTGCGCAGATGCTCCACGACGAGGTGTTCCACCGCCTCCACCAACCGCATCTGCTCCGGGAGTTCATCGAGTTGATCGATGAGGTTGCTGATCTGGTCGGAGAGGAAACCCAGCAGGGCCTCCTCACGTGAGGCGAAATAGTTGTGGAAGGTCCTGGCCGACACCCCCGCCCGGGCGGCGATCTCAGCGATGATCAGGCCCTCCGGGCCGTGATCCAGGGCGAGCTCGGCTGCCGCCCGGGTCAGTGCGGTGCGGGTTGCGGCCTTCTTGGTCTCACGAAGCCCCGACACCGACGGATTCCTTCGGGTTCTCACGGAGCTCGCGGGTGCGCTGCTCATCGTATTCGCTTAAGGCCTCACCCTCGACGTCGATATTGGGCAGGATCCTGTCCAGCCACTGAGGCAACCACCAGGCACGGTCGCCGAGCAGGAACATCGTCGCCGGGATGATGGTCATGCGGACGATGAAGGCATCGAAGAAGATGGCGATCGCGAGAGCGAAGCCCATCGTCTTGATGAACGACATGTCCTGCGCGATGAAGGCCGCGAACACGGAGATCATGATCAGGGCGGCGGCGGTGACCACGCGGGCACCGTGCTTGAAACCGTTGGAGGTGGCATTGCCGGCGGTCTTACCCTTGGTGAAGCCCTCACGCATGCGGGTGACCAGGAAGATCTGGTAATCCATGGCCAGGCCGAAGACCAGGCCGATGAGCATGATCGGCAGGAAGGACAGGATCGGCTGCGGATCGCTGATGATACCCAGCCAGCCCTCCTGGAAGATGGCGACGGTGGCGCCGAAGGTGGCGGCCACCGACAGGCCGAAGCCGAGCGCGGCGATCAGCGGGACCCAGATGGAACGGAACACCAGCAGCAGGACGATGAAGGCCAGGGCCAGCACGATCCCGATGTAGGGGAGCAGGGCATCGGAGAGTCGCTCGGAGATGTCGTCGTAGATCGGGGTGACGCCGGTGATGCCGTAGGTGGCACCGGTCGCGTCCTCGAAGCCGGTGATATCGGCGCGCAGCTGCCCGAGGGTCTCGGAGGTGCGTTCATCAATGGCATCGAATTCAGGGGTGATGAGGATCTGCGCGGTGTCGAAATTCTCGGTGGTCTGGGCGACCTGGGCATTGGCGACGCCCTCGGTGCCCAGGAACTGTTCCACGGCCTGACCGAAGACCAGCGGGCGTTCCTGCTCCGGCACATCCACGGCATCCACCAGCGCGATCATCGGGGCGTTACGGCCCGGGCCGAACGCCTCGGCTGTCATGTCGTAAGCCTCGCGTGGGGCGGTGCCCGGGGTGGCGGTGCCGTCGGTGGGCATGGCCAGACGCATGCCGGCGGCCGGGATGGCGATGATCCCCAGCAGGATCACACCCACCAGCAGGTGGGTGACCGGGCGTTTGCGGATCCGGCGGACCCACTGCAGGCCCATGGTCGGGTGCTCATCCTCGGGGTCGGGGACCTTCGGTCCCGGCACGCGCGCGGCGAAGATCCTGGTGCCCAGCAGACCGACGAGAGCAGGCAGGAAGGACACGGCGATGAGCACCGCGAGGAACACGGTGGCACCGGCGGCCAGTGCCATGGCGGTGAGGAACGGGATGTTGATGATGGACAGGGCCACCAGGGCGATGAGCACGGTGATGCCAGCGAAGACCACGGCGGAGCCGGCGGTACCCACGGCCATACCCATGGCGTGGGAACGGGTGGCCAGGTCCATGGTGCGCAGACGCTGGGCGAGTTCCTTCGGTTCCAGGTCATTGGCCCCGGACTGGGAGATCAGCTCATTACGGAACCTGGAGACGATGAACAGGGCGTAGTCGATGCCCACGGCCAGACCGATCATGGTGGCCAGCACCGGGGTCATGTCATTGATGTCATCGGAGAACACGGTGGCCAGGGACACACCGAGGACACCGATGCCGACGCCGACGATCGCGGAGATCAACGGCATACCGGCGGCGATGAAGGAACCGAAGGTGACGATCAGGACGACGGCCGCGACCAGGAGACCGACGATCTCGGAGGTCATGTTGATGGAGGTCGCCGCAGCACCGAAGACGTTGCCGTTGTACACAACGGTGAGATCGCCCTCGTTGTACTCGTCGAGGATGTCGGTGACCGCCTCACGCTCCTCGGCGGTGATGTCCATGACGGCCGGTGCATCGAAGGTCATGGAGACAATGCCGGTGGTCTCATCGGGGCTCAGGGGGCTGATGGCGGCCAGGTCGGCGGCGATCTTCTCCTCCGGGATACCCTGAGCCTGCAGCTGTGGGGTCATCTGTGCGGCCAGGCCCTGGGCAGCCATCACGGGGTCGATGACGGTGGTCTCGGGATCGACGAGCACACCGGTGTCACGGACCTCCGCGAGCATGGCGTTGACCTCGGCGGAGATCTCGGGATCGGTGAGGGTGGTTCCCTCCGGGGCCTGGATCACCACGTTGCCGGTGGGGGCGCTGGTAGCGTCCTCCGCTGCGGGGAAACGTTCCTGCATCTTCTCCATGGTGACCACGGAATCAATGCCGGGGATGGAAAACGAGCTGGTGGTTGGTTTGGCGAACAGGCCTGCGAGGGTGCCGACAGCGATGAGCAGCACCATCCAGAAGGCCAGGAACGGCCATTTCTTCCGGTAGGCGGTCGAGCCCAACCTGTAGAGGAGTTTTGACATGGGTCCTTCACTTGTTGATCGGTCCAGCGGGGTGGTGGGGAAGTTCCGGGTCCGGTGGTTATTTGCACACCGGATGAAAACTTGCAGAACGGGTGCAAGTTTACGGGCGGGGGGAGGGGATCAGCCAGTCACACGGGCTGTTTGTGACGCATCCAACGTCGAGGAAGGGGCGTGATGGGTGTTGCGGGCCGGGAAACCAGGACAGGCGTACTGAAATGGTTTTATGCTGGTGTCATGACTGACACACATGGCTCCTTCATTCCCACCGCCGACCTCGTTGACATCATCGGCGACGACGTCCGCTCCTGCGACACCCAGTTCCGTAACCTCGGTGGCCGCACCGACTTCCACGGAACCATCACCACCGTGAAATGCTTCCAGGACAACGCCCTGCTCAAGTCCGTCCTCGGTGAGGACAATCCCGGCGGCGTGCTCGTCATCGACGGGGATGCGTCACTGCACACCGCACTCGTCGGCGACATCATCGCAGGCCTGGGTAAGGATCACGGGTGGGCCGGAGTGGTGGTCAACGGTGCCATCCGCGACTCCGCGGTCATCGGTGAGATGGAGTTCGGCTGCAAGGCCCTGGGCACCAACCCCCGCAAGTCCTCCAAGACCGGCGCGGGTGAGCGTGACGTGGTGATCTCCTTCGGTGGGGTCGATTTCATCCCGGGGCATTACCTGTATGCGGACTCCGACGGTATCGTGGTTACCGAAAACCCGGTGGAGGCCCCAGCAGGCACCTAGCCGGACGTGACGCCGGAACGGCGTAACGTTTCCTGCGGCCGATCCGACATCCCCCACGGTGAATCGGTCCCGTGGCCGCTGAACAGATCTGAACAGCTACCCGGGAGAGGGTTTTCACCACTGTTGTCGATCGAATGAAAGAGTGCCCCTGTGCTACTAGCCGTGAGTTTCGCATTGCTGGACTCAGTAAATGTCTTACTCATCGGAATCGTCGTGGCGATCGGGGCCTTTCTTCCCCGGTCCGGCAGATACGGGCTGATCGCCTTCCTGCTCATCCTCGGTGACTGGCTGGGGGTGTTCCTCCTGTGCATCGTGGTCATGGTCATCTTCGATGGGCTCGGGGATCTGATCCAACAGTTCCTCGACTCACCGGTGTTCGGCATCGTGCTCATCGTCGTCGGTGTGGCCTCCTTCATCGCCACCAAGCTGAGCAGGGGTGATGGCAATACCGACATGATTGAACGGTTCCTGGCCCCGGTGCGCAGGCCCTCGTTGTTGACGGTCGGTGCGGGCCTGCTCCTCGGCCTCATCCAGTCCGCGACCTCCGCACCCTTCTACGCCGGCCTGGCGGTGCTCAGTGCGGGTGATTTCAGCGTGGCCGTCCGGTACGGCGGACTGATCATCTACGCCAGCCTCGCACTCAGCCTGCCGACGATCATCGCCTTCCTGGTCGGTTGGGTCCGGGCCTACCCGGAGAGCCCCGTGGGTGTTCTCTTCGACAAGGCCGGGCAGAACAAGACCGCGCTGGCCAAATGGGCCGGATACCTGGTGGCCATCGTGCTGACGGCCATGGGTGCACTCTCATTGATCTAGATGGCGTAATACCGCCACGGCATGCGACAACCCCCGAGTCCCGGGTGCCTGAACCGCGCCCCGGGATCAGGGGTTGCAAGTATCTGCTCGTGCTGCTTTAACCGTTGGTCGGGGAGACCTCCAGGACCGCCTTGATGGTGCCACCCTCGTGGGCATCATGGATGGCCGTGTCGATCTCATCGAAGCTGTAGGTGGTGATCAGCCGGTCGAAGGGGAACCGGCCCTGTTTGTACAGGTCGATGAGTGCGGGGATCAGGGTGAGGCTGTTGGAGGAACCACCCAGGGTGCCCACCACCGTCTTGCCGAACAGTGTGCGCATGTGGTCGAGGGAGAAGCGTGCCTCAGCCGGTGCGCCACCGACGAGAATGAAGGTGCCCATCAGACCGACGGCATCCGCGGCCTGCTCGATCACCCTGATGCTGCCGGTGCAGTCCAGGACGTAGTCGGCCGGACCACCACAGATCTCGGTCACGGCATCGACGATGTCACGGTCACCGGTGTTGACGGTGTGGGTGGCACCGAGTTCGCGTGCAAGTTCCAGGCGGGAATCCTGCAGATCCATGGCGATGATCTTCGTGGCGGGCGTGTTGTGGGCAGCCATGATCGCCCCGAGCCCGACAGCCCCGGCACCGATGATGACGATGGATTCCCCGGGCTGGGGCTGCGCGGTGTTGAACACCGCACCCGCGCCGGTGGTGATGCCACACGCGAGTGGCCCCAGCAGCAGAAGGTCGATGTCCTTATCCACCTTCACCACAGCATTCGCACGGGTCAGGGAGTAGGTGGCGAAGGAGGACTGGCCGAAGAAATGCCCGGACAGCGCGGTGCCGTCGGCGCGGGTGTAGGCGGAGGACCCGGCATCGGGTCCATGCAGACGCACACCGGCGAGCAGTTCGGCCCCGATGTTGAGGCAGTAGCGGTGCTCACCGCGGATGCAGTTGCGGCATTCACCGCAGTAGGGCCATCCCATGATGACGTGATCACCCGGTGTCACCGTGGTCACCCCCTCACCGACGGCCTCGACAACACCGGAACCCTCGTGGCCCAGAACACCCGGGAGTGGCAGGGGCATATCCCCGGACTGGGTGTTCAGATCCGTGTGGCAGACACCGGTGCCGACAACCCTGACCAGCACCTCCCCGGGGCCGGGATCTGCAAGGGTGAGCTGCTCACGGCGGAAGGGGGCGCCGATTTCCTCAATGACATAGGCATCGATGTTCATGGGGGTGTCCTCATTTCTGGGCATGGGTATGAGTGAATGTGTAGCTACCCCGGAGTATAGGTAGGCAACACCAGGCGGGGCGCCGAATTGGTTTTACGGTCAGGCGGCCGTGCTGCCGATGACCGACACGGAGAGCTCCAGGCGCATCTGCGCCTCCCAGTCCTCCAGTCCATCGTCATAGGCACGCCACAGGTCATTGTCATCCTCGACCGGGTGGATGAGGGGCCGCAGGGGGAAGGGGCGGGTGACCAGACGGACGGGGATGTCGAAGGTGCCGGGGAATTCCGGTGCCTCATTGGCCAGTCGGCCTTCCAGCACCAGTGGGATATCCTGACGCTCATACCGCTGGTACCGGGTGAAATCCTGTTCGGACAGCTCCACCCAGAGCCCGTACTGCAGTGGTTCGGTCTCCCCGATGACCGGGATATCCAGGTTCGCACGGATGAAACTGCGCCGCGGTTTCGGATAGAGGACGCGGCAGACATCATCGCCGACCTGCAGACGCCAGGGCAGGGCCCGGTGGATCTTCTCCGCGATGATGTCCGGATGGATCCGGGCGATGGCAGGGATGCCGACGTGGGCGTGGTCGCAGTCGGGGCAGAAGTAGTGGACGGGTTTCATGACGGTCCTTTCGTGCACGGGTTGTTCAATCAGCCCTCACGCTAAGCCGCCTGGTGCAGCCCCGACCAGCATGGCCGTGCAGAACCTGTGGATGGTTCCCGACCGTGTCGCCCCCGCTGTGGATAACCCACCCCGGGAGCAGGTCACAGACAACGACAAAACCCACCCTGCGGACAGGGTGGGTTCTTGTCGCGACCGTGACTATTCCGCCACGAGGGACTCCAGCACGAACTCCGGGTGCTCCTTCTCGATGAAGGACAGACGCCACTTGTCACCGAACAGGGCGATCAGTTCGCCGTCGGTGCGGGTGAAGATCTCCACACCGCGCTGCTTGGACAGTTCCACCGCGGTCTCCGGGGTGGTGCGGCGTGCCACGGTGTACGGGATCGGATCGGCGACGGTCTCCACGTTGTACTCGACCTCCATGCGGGCCTGCATGACCTCGAACTGCATGGGGCCGACAGCGGCCATGACCGGGTTGGCCTCGCCACGCAGGTCGTTGCGCAGGATCTGGACAACACCCTCGGAATCGAGCTGCTCCAGTGCCTTGCGGAACTGCTTGTACTTGCCCAGGGACTTCGCACGCAGGATCCGGAAGTGCTCGGGGGCGAACTTGGGCATCGGCGCGTACTGGATCTTACGCCCGGCGTAGATGGTGTCACCGGGTGCCAGGGCACCGGCGTTGACCAGGCCCACGATATCGCCCGGGAAGGCTGTCTCCACGGTGGACCGGGTGCGTCCGAACACCGTCAGGGCGTACTTGGTGGAGAAACTGCGGGAGGTCTGCGCGTGGGTGACCTGCATGCCACGGTCGAACTCCCCGGAGACCACACGCATGAAGGCGAGGGTGTCACGGTGGTTGCGGTCCATGCCGGCCTGCACCTTGAACACCATGCCGGAGAACTCGTCGGTGACCTCACGGCGTTCATCCATGGCGGTGGTGGAGGCCTCAAGGGCCTTCGGGTCGGCATCGCGGCCCTGCGGGGAGGGTGCCAGGGCGCACAGGGCGTCCAGGATCTGGTGGACACCGAAATTGAGCATCGCGGAGGCGAAGATCAGTGGGGAGGTGGTGCAGCTGAGGAACATCTCCTGATCGTGCACGGCGCCGTCGGCAGCGAGCAGTTCAGCCTCCTCGGTGGCGTTCTCCCACACCTCACCCTCCCGTTCCGCGGCCTGGTCCGGGGTGTAGAAAGCCTCCGGGGCGATGGTGGAACCACCGGCGGTACGGGTGAACTGGATGTACTCCTCGGCTTCACCGTCTTCGTTGATGCGGGCTAGTCCACGGAAGTCGCCGGCCTCACCGACGGGCCAGAACAAGGGGGTGGGCTGGAGGTCGATTTCCTGGACGATCTCGTCGACAAGCTCAAGGGGGGTACGACCGACACGGTCCCACTTGTTGATCACGGTGATGATCGGCAGGCCGCGGGCTTTGCACACGCGGAAGAGCTGCAGGGTCTGCGGCTCGAGGCCCTTGGCGGCGTCGATGAGCATGACGGCGGCATCGACGGCCATGAGCACACGGTAGGTGTCCTCGGAGAAGTCGGCGTGACCCGGGGTGTCCACGAGGTTGATCATGTAGGGCTCGCCCTCGTGATCCTCGGGCGCGTACTCGAACTGCAGGGCGGAGGAGGCGATCGAGATACCGCGGTCCTTCTCCATCTCCATCCAGTCGGAGACGGTGGCCTTGCGGCCGGCCTTGCCGTGGGTGGCACCAGCCTCGGAGATGATGTGCGCATGCAGTGCGAGCGCCTCGGTCAGTGTTGATTTACCGGCGTCGGGGTGGGCGATGACGGCAAATGTCCGGCGGCGTTGTGCCTCTGATGCTGTGCTGGTGGTGCTCATGGATATCAAGAATAGCTGGTGGGGTGGGCCAGACCCTAGCTGGTACTGGTGGACTGCCTGTCGGCATCATCGTGTGCTTCCAGTGCCAGGTCATGGAGGCGCTGCAGAGTCTGGGTGATTCCCCTCTGGTTGCGCTTGGGAAAGCCCAGCAGTCCCATCATGAACCGGCGTGTGGAGGTGCTGGCATCCCAGGTCTCCGTGACGATGGTGCCACCGTCGACAGGTGTGAAGGCGTAGCTCCAGGTGTAATCACCTTGTGGTTTCCAGGTGATGAGGCGGCCTTCTTCATATTCGGTGACGGTGTTGGTCATGGTGTAGCTTTTTCCGAATTTCATTCCGATGCCAAAGGTGCTGCCCAAGTGAAGTTTGGTTGGCCCGTTGACATCGGCGCTCTTGACGCTGCCGGATCCATCGATACGTGGATGCTGACGCGGATCGGCCACAATGTCGAAGAGTGACTGTGCTGGAACAGGGATGAATCTGCTGGACGATACCCGAAATTTACTCATACCCCCCAGGGTATCAGGAGTATTGGCGTATCCGCTTCTGTGCAGGGGGTGTGGAGCGGGGGTCGATATGGCATGGGGCGCCACGGAGTGCCCTAGTGGGTGATCAATCGGCTCGATCAGCGGCTGTGAATCTCATTCTGAGCAGCCGCCAACCCCCGCGCGATGATCAGATCCACCGCATCGGCTGCCACATCGATACCGGGTTGCTGTTCCGTCACCGGGGCCAGGACGTAGTCGGGGACACTCATGCCCGTGGGTGGGCGGGAGATGCCGATGCGCACGCGCAGGTAATCACGGGTTCCCAGCTCCTGTGTCAGGGATTTCAGGCCGTTGTGGCCGTTTTCATTACCGCCCTTTTTTAGACGCACCTTACCGGCAGGCAGGTCCAGCTCATCGTGGATGACGATGATCCGCTCCGGCGGGATCCCCAGTTTCTCCGCCAGGGGTGCGACACCCTGACCGGAGTGGTTCATGAACGTCGTCGACCGCACCGCGAGGGCACGCTCGGCCGCGTCGGGCAGGGGAGCGGTGAGCACCTTCAGTCCCCGGACCGGGGCCAGTGGCGGGGCGGCGTTGTCGGTGCGCCTGTCCAGAAGCGTATCGACGCACATGTAACCCACATTGTGTCTCGTGGATTCGTATTTCGCACTTGGATTGCCCAGACCGACCACCAGCCACCGGGCCTCGGGCAGGTCGGTGTGGCCGGGGACCTCGGAAACCTCGGGGGTGCGGGAGGACTGGAAGAATGCCTGAATTCGGGAGAAGAAACTCACCCGGTCAATAGTATGGGGTGCCATGGGTATTCTCGATTCGCTGTCCACTCCCGTCATCATCGCCCCGATGGCCGGGGGACCCTCCACGCCCGCGATGGTCACCGCCGCCGCGGAGGCGGGTTCCCTGGGTTTCCTCGCCGGTGGCACCTCGAGCGTGACCCAGTTCCGGACGGAACTGGCGCAGGTGTCCGGCCGTTTCGGGGTGAACCTGTTCCGGCCACAGGAGCAGAAGCCGACACCATCCGATGTTGATGAGGTGGCCGGCCTGCTCACCCAGGCCTTCCGTGGGTATGGGCTCGGTGACCCGTCGGTTCCCACTGTGGACCTGAGCAACGGTTGGGAGGAGAAGTTCCGTCTCGCGGTGGCGGCGCGTCCCGCAGTGATCTCCTGCACCTTCGGAATCTTCACGCCGGACGAGTTCGCCACCCTGCACCAGGCGGGGATCCAGGCCTGGGTCACCGTGACCAATGAGGCGGATGCCCACGCGGCGGAGCGTGCCGGTGCTGATGTCCTCGTGGTCCAGGGCCCCGAGGCCGGTGGGCACCGGTCCACCTGGTCGCTCACGGAGGAACCGGATACGACACCGCTGGAGGAGCTGGTGCGCGCTGTGGTGGACAAGGTGCGGGTGCCGGTGGTCGCCGCGGGCGGGGTGACCACCCGCGCGGATGTGCGCCGGATCCTGGACCTGGGTGCCGATGCCGTGGCGTGTGGGTCGGCGTTCCTCCTGGCCGATGAGGCCGGCACCTCCGCAGCCAACCGTGAGCTGTTGCTCTCGGCCACCGATCGGGGTCTGGATACCATCTGTTCGAGGGGCTTCTCAGGGAGATACGCCAGGGGGGTGGCCACCAGGTTCGTGAAGGAGAATGACAGTTTACCCCCGGTCTACCCGTACCTGAACCCGATGATCTCCCCACTGCGTGCTGCTGCGGGGGCGACACGGAACTGGGATTATGCCTACTGCCTGGTGGGAGCCGGTATTGATAATATCAATCAGGGGTCGGTGAAACGGATATTGAGCACGATGAATCCTTCCGTGTGAGCTAGGCTGAGGGGGCTTGTTCTCCACCTACCCATCGAAGGACGCATTAAATGACGAACAACCACAAGGACTGGAACGAACGCATCGCAGTTGCGGAGCAGATGGTGCCCCTGATCGGGCGTCTGCACCGCAATAATAATGTCGTGGTGTCGGTCTTCGGTCGTCTCCTTGTGAATGTCTCTGACATCGACATCATCAAGTCCCACCGCTACGCACGCCACATCACCTCCAAGGAACTTCCCCTGGAGGACACCCTGGCGATCCTGCGCGAGCTGGCGGACATGAACCTCGGCACGGCGTCGATCGATCTCGGACAGCTGGCCTACAACTTCGAGACCTCCGAAGGCACCGATCTGCGTGCCTTCCTGGAGGAATCACTCGCGGATGTCATCGGCACCGGCCCGACCACCAAACATGCCGATGTCGTCCTCTACGGTTTCGGCCGCATCGGACGCCTCCTGGCCCGCATCCTCGTCTCCCGTGAGGCCCTCTACGACGGTGTCCGCCTGCGCGCCATCGTCGTGCGCAAGAACTCCGAGGATGACCTGGTCAAGCGCGCCTCCCTGCTGCGCCGTGACTCCGTGCACGGTGCCTTCGACGGCACCATCACCACCGATTATGAGAACAACATCATCTGGGCCAACGGCACCCCGATCCAGGTGATCTACTCCAATGATCCCACCACGGTCGACTACACCGAATACGGTATCGACAACGCCATCGTGGTCGATAACACCGGCCGCTGGCGTGACCGTGAGGGCCTGAGCCAGCACCTGCAGGCCAAGGGTGTGTCCAAGGTGGTCCTCACCGCGCCGGGCAAGGGCGATCTGAAGAACATCGTCTACGGCATCAACCACTCCGACATCGCCGAGGATGACACCATCATCACCGCGGCATCGTGCACCACCAATGCCATCACCCCGGTGCTCAAGGTCATCAACGACCGCTACGGTGTGGAGTTCGGACACGTGGAGACGGTCCACTCCTTCACCAATGACCAGAACCTCATCGACAACTTCCACAAGGGTTCCCGCCGTGGTCGCGCAGCAGGCCTCAACATGGTTCTCACCGAGACCGGTGCTGCCAAGGCCGTGGCCAAGGCCCTGCCGGAGCTCGCCGGCAAGCTGACCGGCAACGCCATCCGCGTCCCCACCCCGGATGTGTCCATGGCGGTGCTCAACCTGACCCTCAACCAGGAGGTTGACCGCGAGGAGGTCAACGACTTCCTGCGCCGGGTGTCCCTGCACTCCAACCTGCGTCAGCAGATCGACTGGATCCGCTCCCCGGAGGTGGTCTCCACCGACTTCGTGGGCACCACCCACGCTGGCATTGTCGACGGTCTGGCCACCATCGCCACCGGCCGCCACCTGGTGCTCTACGTCTGGTACGACAACGAGTTCGGCTACTCCAGCCAGGTTGTCCGCATCGTGGAGGAGATCGCCGGTGCACGCCCGAAGGTCTACCCGGAGCGCGCCCTGCCCGTCGCCCTCTAACCCCGGCTAGCCCGGAGAGTGATCCGGCTGCCCACCAGTGAGACATCACCGGTGGTGCAGCCGGATTTTTTGTTAGGTGTCCCTTGCCTCAGGCGCTACACTGGGAACCATGAGCAAGCGTAGGAAAAGACCCACCTCACGCGTGACGGTGACACAAAATCCGCTCGGGTTGAAACTGAAGAGTACGTGTTGCCGGAAGACACCACGGTGCACTAACTGCCCGGTGGTCTACACCCGACTGCTCAAGTCCGGGGCCCTGGAAAACGATGATATCGACCTGCCCCGCCGCCTCAAGGAAGCACGCAGGAAGTAGGGGGCCATGGGCAAATCCATGACCAAGGTGCGCAAACGCCTGGAATCCGGCAAGGTCAAGAAGAAGTGCTGCAAGGACAACCCCCGGTGTTCCTCGTGCCCGACCGTGGCGCACCGCCTGCGCAAGGCGGGCGCCCTCGAGCTTGACGACGCCGCACTGCGCAAGGCCCTCAAACACGCCCGCCGGTGGTGATCACAACGTCCTGATGTGCTCCTCGATGAGGTCCGCGGCATCCGCGGCCATGATCGGCACACTGTCCTGCTCCTGCTTGGAAAAGGGTTTGAGCACAAAGCTGGCCGGGTCCATCCGGCCCGGTGGCCTGCCGATGCCCACGCTGAGTTTCCAGTAGTCCTTGGTTCCCAGGGATTTGCTGGTGGACTTCAAACCGTTGTGGCCATGATCGCCGCCACCCTGACGCAGTTTGACCTGACCGAAATCCAGATCCAGTTCATCATGGACCACCAGGACATTCGCTGGGGAGATCTTGAAGAAGTCACACAGCCCGCGGATCGGGGTGCCGGACAGGTTCATGAAACTGCGGGGCTTGGCCACGATCAGACCGGGCAGCTGCGCGATCTCGGTATTGGACCGCTTGTGCACGCTGAAGTTCGCGTGGTTGCGGTCCACGAGTTCCTCCACCACCTCGAAACCGATGTTGTGGCGGGTACCGACATATTTCGGGCCCGGGTTACCGAGACCGACAACAAGAACAGGGGAGTCATTCACACACCCCAGTCAACCACGCCGCGTCCCCCGGTCAAACGGTGGGGTACGCGGGGTGGTCGGGGCGTCGACAAGCATGAGAAAAGGCCGCTGAGGTGACTGTGCACTGTCACCTCAGCGGCCCGGTTGGAGCAGAGGGGGTTTAAGCCTCGGACTCGCCCTCGGTCTCGCCCTCTTCGTCCTCGGCAGGAGCTTCCTCGACAGCCGGGAGAACGACGTTGACGATGAGCAGCTCAGCGTCGTCGATGAGGGTCATGTCCTCACCGAGCTTGATGTCGCCGGCGGTGATCTGGGAGCCGAGCTCCAGGCCCTCAACGGAGACGATGAGCTCTTCAGGGATGTTCAGGACGTCAGCCTCGATGCGGATGGTGTCGGCATCCTGGACGACCATGGTGTTCGGTGCAGGCTGGCCCTCGATGATGACCGGGATCTCAACCTCAACCTTCTCGCCACGGGTGATGGCGAGGAGGTCGACGTGGTCGATGTTGAAGGTCAGGACGTTCTGATCGATGTGCTTGATCATGGCGAGCTGCTTGACACCCTCGACGTCCAGCTCCATGACGGCGTTGACGCCGTTGCGGCGAACCAGGCCGGCGAAGTCGCGGTGGCTGAGGGTCAGGTGGAGGTTGTTGTCCAGGTCGGCGCCGTAGACAACGGCGGGAACCAGGCCGGCGACGCGGGCGCGGCGTGCGGAGCCCTTGCCGAACTCGGTGCGGTTGGCAGCCTCAATGGTTTCGAACTTGTTAGCCATGTGTTTCTCCTTGAATGGGATGATCCGGATCAACTCGGCCGCGACAACAAATAAAGCCCACGACCGACTCGAGTGTCTTGGTCGAGTCTTCGCAGGCGTGGGAACCAGCCGGTGGGTATCATGCCCACCCGGGTGGCTTCCATGGAAGTCTGAATCGCGTCGATAACGGCCGTGACCACTGTGGCGGATTCTCCCGCGTGATCGGCCCTCGCCGAGACTCAGACAGGCTAGCACGCCACATCAGCGGAAACCAAACCGGTCACAGGTTCTTCAGCGCCTCCCTGCGACTCAGGGAATGCAGGTCGGTTGCATCGACGAAGGCCCGGACCCAGGCGGGATCATGGTGGGCCAGATCGCGCAGTGCCCAGCCGACGGCCTTATTGATGAAGAACTCCCCGGATCCGAGGTTCTGCCGGATGATCCAGGCGAGCAGGTCCAGGTCGGTGTCGGTCTTCCTGCCCAGCTGGTGGAGGATCGCGACCCTGCGCACCCAGAAATCCCCGTGGGTTGCCCAGGCACGCATGGTGTCATCGGCGTGGTTGGCGCCGATGGGTTTGGCCAGGGCATCGACGGTGTCCCACCAGGATTTCGTCCGGACCAGACGCTCGGCGAGGTCCAGGTCGGTGATGCCGACCCGCCGGATGTGATCGCAGGCCACATACTGGTATTCCCGCTCCTCCGCGTCGAAACAGGCGGTGACCAGGTCGGTATCGAACTCACGGAGGGTGCGCAGGATCGGCATGGTGGCTGTCCTGCGCGCGGGTGTCCCGATCCCCAGAAACGGAAACCGACCCCGCATGTACGCCGTCATCTCGGCGGCACGTGCGGGGTCGGCCAGTGGCTCAAGAGCCTGCCGGATACGGGTGAAGGAATCAGGCATCCGAGGGCTCCTGGGTGAAGAGGGTGGGTTAGGCGTCGCCCTCGAAGAGGGTGGTGACAGAACCGTTCTCGAAGATCTCGTTGATGGTGCGGGCCAGTAGCGGTGCGATCGGCAGGACGGTCAGGTTGGCCCAGCCCTCGGTGGACTGCGGGAGGGTGTCGGTGGTGATGACTTCCTCGGCGCCACAGCTGGACAGACGCTCACGGGCCGGATCGGAGAACACACCGTGGGTGCAGGCGATGACCACGGACCGGGCACCGGCCTCCTTGAGCACGCCCACGGCACCGGCGATGGTGCCGCCGGTGTCGATCATGTCATCGAGCAGAACACAGTCCTTGCCTGAGACATCACCGACGACACGGTTGGACACGACTTCATTGGCCACCTCGGTGGAGCGGGTCTTGTGCACAAACGCCATCGGGGCATCCCCTAAGGTGTTGGCCCACTTCTCGGCGACCTTCACGCGGCCGGCATCCGGGGAGACAACCACGATGTTGGACAGGTCGTACTTGTCCTTGATGTAGTCGGTGAGGATCGGCATGGCGTGCATGTGATCGACGGGGCCGTCGAAGAAGCCCTGGATCTGGTCGGTGTGCAGGTCGACCGACACGATGCGGTCGGCGCCGGCGGTCTGGAGCAGATCGGCGATCAGGCGTGCGGAGATGGGCTCGCGGCCGCGGTGCTTCTTGTCCTGACGGGCATAGGGGTAGAACGGCAGGATGGCGGTGATGCGCTTGGCGGAGCCACGCTTGAGTGCATCGATCATCAGCAGCTGTTCCATCAGCCACTTGTTCAGTGGCTGGGTGTGGGACTGGATGACAAAGCAGTCGGAGCCACGGACGGACTCCTCGAAACGTACGTAGATCTCACCATTGGCGAAGTCGCGGGCGGTCATCGGGGTGACCTCCACCTCGAGATCGCGGGCGACGGCCTCAGCCAGCTCCGGGTGTGCACGGCCCGAGAAGAGCATGAGGTTCTTATGGTTTTCTTTCCAGTGAGCAGTCATGGTGAGTCTGCTTAGCCTTCCTGGTTTGGGACAGAGTTCTGTGCGGCTGCTGCGGCATCGGCGGCGGCCGTACCCGGGCGCTTCTTCTGCACCCAGCCTTCGATGTTGCGTTGACGTCCCCCCGACACGGCCAGGGCCCCCGGAGGAACATCATCCTTGATCACTGTACCCGCACCGGAATAGGCGCCATCACCCACGGTCACCGGAGCGATGAACATGGTGTCGGAACCGGTGCGCACATGGGAGCCGATGGTGGTGTGGTTCTTGTTCACACCGTCATAGTTGACGAACACGGAGGAGGCCCCGATGTTGGAGTACTCACCGATGGTGGCATCGCCGACGTAGGTCAGGTGGGGGACCTTGGAGCCACGGCCGATGGTGGCCTTCTTGGTTTCCACGAAACCACCGAGCTTGCTCTCCGCGCCGAGCTTGGTGCCCGGACGGATGTAGGTGAAGGGTCCGACGGTGGCGTCCTCGCCGATCTCGGAATCGGACCCGTGGGTGCGGATGACGGATGCTCCGGTGCCGATGACCATGTTGGTCAGGGTGGTGTCGGGACCGATCTCCGCGCGGTCACCGATGGAGGTGGTGCCCCGAAGCTGGGTGCCCGGGTTGATGAGCACGTCACGGCCGATGGTGACCTCCACATCGATCCAGGTGGTGGCCGGGTCGACGATGGTGGCACCCCCGCGCATGGCGGCCTCCACGGTGCGACGGTTGAGTTCAGCGCCGGCCTCGGCGAGCTGGACCCGGTCATTGACACCGGCGAGTTCGCGCGCATCGGCGGCGATGTGAGCGCGGACCGGGTGGCCCTCGCTGCGGGCGATGCCGAGGACATCGGTGAGGTAGAGCTCGCCCTGCGCGTTGTTGGACTTCAGCTGGGAGAGGGCGGACCGCAGGATGGTCGCGTCGAAGGCGAACACACCGGAGTTGACCTCGGTGATGGAGCGCTCCTCATCGGAGGCGTCCTTCTGCTCGACAATCGCGGTGACCTCACCGTCGGAGTTGCGGACGATGCGGCCGTAACCGGTGGGGTCGTCCAGGTTCATGGTGAGCACGGTGACCGCGGTGGGGGTGGCGGTGTGGGCCGCCAGCAGGGAACCGAGGGTGTCGGAGGTCAGCAGGGGCACGTCACCGTTGGTGACGATGATGGTGCCGTCGAATCCCTCGAGCTGGTCCATCGCGCATTGCACGGCGTGACCGGTTCCGTTCTGCTCCTCCTGGATGGCAACCCGGACCTCATGGCCCAGCTGCGTGGCAACGCCCTCAACCGCAGGACCGACCTGGTCGCGGCCGTGACCGATGACGGCCACGATGTGGGTCGGGTTCAGCCCCGCAGCCGCATGCAGGCTGTGGGAGATGAGGCTGCGACCCCCGATGCTGTGCAATGTCTTCTGAAGATCTGACTTCATGCGGGTTCCAGCACCCGCTGCCAGTACAACAACTGCGCTGGAGGAATCGCTCGCGCTCAAGATGACCTCAACTTCTAAAAATTTACCGGGGGCACATGTACGCAAGACAGCATAACGCCCGAAGCGGGCGGGGCGTGGTTATTCGCAGCTGTGGTGGCTCACTTATCCGGATTGTGGTGCGGAGACCTCTTCCAGGGTGCGGGAGAACACCACCCCCACCAGTCCGATGACGGCGAGGAAGATCAGTGCCCAGCGGGTTCCCAGCATGGCGATGGCACCCGAAATGGCACCCACGACCAGCAGGATCACACCCATCAGCGTGTTGGCCGCCGCGACATACCTGGTGCGCTGATCCCCTTCGGCCATGTCCACCACATAGGTTTTGCGCGCCACGCGGATGGCGGTGTGGGCGAGGTTGACCAGGAAGAACCCGGCCGGGAACGCGATCACGTTGACGATCGACGGGGCCCACTGCGCGCTGGCGACCAGGGCGAACAGCACCAGGGAGCCGAGCAGGGCACCACCGGCCATCACATCGCGGGAGGAACGATCAGACCAGATCCCGGAGATGCGACCACCCACCATCGAGGCCAGGCCTGAGGCGATGACGAAGAAACCGAGTGCGGTGATGTCCTGCTCCGCCTCCGCGGCGAGGGTGACGATGAACGCGGTGGACAGTGCGGTGACGAGCATGAGTGAGCGCACGATGACGAACTTCCGGAAGTTCACATCCTCCACGAGCAGGTCCGCGCAGTCCTTCCACCAGTGGTTCTTCTCCTCAGGATCCCAGGGTAGTGCCTCATCCCGGGTATCCGGTTCCCGGATGCCGGCGAAGATGAAGGAGGCGATCAACCAGGAGAAGGAACTGGCGATCACGGTGGCGGCCAGGACCCAGGAGGGGGAGTCCGCATCAAGCAGGAAGGTGATGGCCAGACCGACGGCCAGACCGACCGCACCACCGATCGCGGTGGCACGACCATTGATCAGGCCGCGGCGTCCCTTGGTGATGGTCTTGCCCTGGACATCCTTGGAGGAGATGGAACACATCGACCGGAACAGTGCCAGGATGCCCAGCAGGGCCACCACGGTGATACCGAGCGCCCACCCCTCGAGGAACAGTGCCGCGATCCCGATGCCCAGCCCGGAGAGGAACTGGCCGTTGGAACCGATGATCCACACCCGGCTGCGGGAGGCCTGCCGCAACACCCACGGGGTGATCGCGGCCTGCGGCAGCATGGACCCGGATTCACGGATGGGGACGAGCAGCGCGATGAAGAACCCCGGCGCGCCGCCGGCATGCAGCAACCAGGGCAGCACCGTCTTGGCGGCGATGATCTGGTCACCGACGTTCTGCAGGCCGTTGGACCAGATGAACCGCGATGCGTTGTGTTCCTCCAGCGCCGGGTCCGGGTTGTCCTGGTGGGTGGTTCCGTCTGTGCTCATGGCCGTCATTGTAGGCAGGGCCGGTGCCGGGGGTTGGATCACGCTTCCCTCGCTCAGTAGGATGATTACTAGTGTTTTCACCGTAGAAAATCAGGAGTGGGCCCACATCATGCAGCTGCCAGAGATCAACCGTCGGGCGTTCATCAAGGGTGCGGGAGCGACGGTGGCCATGGTGGCGGCCTCGCGGTTTCTGGTGGCCTGTGCCGGGGATTCCACACCCCGGGGTTATGGCGGTGAACCCCGTCCACTTCCCATCCCGCCGCTGGCAGAGGGCGAACGGGAGGGGAACCGGGTGATCTACCGGCTCACCGCCCAGGAGGGGCAGAGCAATATCCTGCCCGATGTGACCACCCGAACCTGGGGTTTCAACGGCGACCACCTGGGCCCGACGCTGACTGCCCGCAAGGGTGATGAGGTCACCGTCGAGATCACCAACGGGCTGGGGGAGATGACCACCATCCACTGGCACGGGATGAAACTGCCCGGCATTGCCGACGGTGGACCCCATTCGCCCATCGAACCGGGGGAGACCTGGTCCCCGTCCTGGACGGTGAGCAACACCGCGGCCACCCTCTGGTACCACCCGCACCCACACGGGTTGACCGGCCTGCACGCCTACCGCGGACTGGCGGGCGCCTTCGTCATCGAGGATGAGGTCTCTGATTCCCTCGACATCCCGAAGGACTACGGCGTGGATGACATCCCGGTGGTGCTCATGGACCACCGTTTCCATGAGGATGGTTCCCTGGACGAGGAGGATCTGCCCGACCTGGGTCTGCTCGGGGACACCCCGACCGTCAACGGCATCACCGGAGCGCATTTCGACGCCACCACCCGCCGCGTCCGTTTCCGTCTGCTGGATGGATCCAACATGCGGTTTTTCAATCTGGCCTTCTCCGATGACCGTCCCTTCCAGGTCATCGCCGGTGATTCCGGTTTCTTCGCCGAACCACTCGAGCGCAGCAGCCTGATCATCGGCCCCGGTGAGCGCTGGGAGATCCTGGTGGATCTGGAGCCGGGGGAGGATGTCACCCTGCGGTCGGTGGCGTTCCCCGGGAATTTCGGTGTGCCGGAGGATGAGTACACCCCGGATTTCGGGTTCGCGGATTCCTTCGACCTGCTCACCATCACCGGCCCCGCCGAGGAGGCACCGTCCACCCCGGCCATTCCCGGTGTGTTCGATCCGGCCGCCCGTCAGGATCCGGATGTCATCGACGCACCGGAGCGTACCTTCGTGCTCAACACCTTCTCCATCAATGACCAGATGATGGACATGCAGCGGGTGGATGTGGTCATCGACCACGACGGCCCGGAGATCTGGGAGGTCACCAACGACAACTCGGACTGGCCCCACAACTTCCACATCCACAACGCACGCTTCAAGGTCGTCTCCATGACCGGCACCGACATCGAGGTGCCTGTCGACGGGTGGAAGGACACCGTAGGCCTCCCACCCGGTGCCACCGCGCGCCTGGCTGTGGAGTTCGGTTACCACCCGGATCCCGCGTGGCCGTACATGTACCACTGCCACATGCTCTACCACGAGGACCAGGGCATGATGGGTCAGTTCGTCATCGTGGAACCCGGTGGGCAGCCGGCGGACCAGCTCGGGGGTGGGTCCCACGCACACGCGCACCACGTGGGGTGATCGGGGCGTCGTCAAGCACCGTTGAGCACCGGGTTGCCCATGACATTTGTCATGCCCGGGAGGTGACAAACCGGCATCACACTCCTGACATATGACTCTGGTGACGGCGGCAGATCCGGGGAAGAATCAGTGTCATGACAGGCACACTGAACACTCCGGACATTGCAGGGCAGCAGACCACCACCGTTATTGAGGTCACCGACCTCTCCCGCACCTACGGCAAGGGGGACAAGGCGTACCAGGCGGTGCGGAACTGCAGTTTTAACGTTCAGCGTGGTGAGGTGTTCGCCCTGCTGGGCACCAACGGTGCGGGCAAGACCTCCACACTGGAGATCATGGAGGGACTCGCCCCACCCACCGGCGGGCAGGTGCGCATCAACGGGCTGGATCCCCTGGCCGATCGGAACGTCCTGCGCCCGGAGCTCGGCATCATGCTGCAGTCCGGGGGTCTGCCCTCGCAGCTGACGGTGCAGGAGACCATGACGATGTGGCACGGCACGTGCTCGTATCCACGGGACATCGATGAGGTGCTCACCGACGTCGATCTCACCCACCGCGGGGATGTCAAGGTTGGCTCGCTGTCCGGCGGTGAACAACGACGCCTCGATCTGGCCTGCGCGCTGCTGGGGGATCCGTCGATCCTGTTCCTGGATGAACCCACCACCGGCCTGGACCCGGAATCACGCCGCCAGACCTGGGACCTGCTGCTCACCCTGAAGAAACGCGGCGTGACCATGATCCTGACCACCCATTACCTCGAGGAGGCGGAATACCTCGCCGACCGGATCGCGATTATGGACGCCGGGGAGATAGCCCTGGAGGGCAGTCTCCGGGAACTGGTGGGGCGGGTGCGCGCGGAGATCAGCTTCACCACGGACCACCGGCCCTTAGATCTCCCGGAGCTCACCGGTGCGGAGGTGCGGCGAGACAACAACCGCGTGGTCATCTCCACCACCCAGCTGCAGGACCACACCCTCCAGCTGCTGCAGTGGGCGGCGGATCAGGGTGTGGAGCTGGAGAATTTCGCCGCGCGCCCGGCCACCCTGGAGTCGGTGTTCATGGGCATCGCCGGCCACAACATCGCCGACAACATCGCCCAATAATTGACCCGTCACGAACCGACCCCAGGAGAAACAGACATGAATACCTCAGCCAGCTCCATCTCAGCCGCCCCGTCCGCCCCGTCTGTCCCGTCCAGGAACCGGCCTCCCAGTACCTCCCTGTCCCGGTTGAGATCACTGGGTACCGCCGAGTGGTTGCAGTTCCGCCGCAATAAGACACTGCTGTTCATCGCGGCCTTCCCTGTCGGCATCCCACTGTTTCTGTTCGGTGTCGGGGACCGTGGTGCCCTGGAGGCTGCCAACACCTTCGATATCTTTGCGCTGTACACCCTGTTGTTCGTGCAGTTCTACACCGTGTTGTCGATGGTGACCACCCGGCGTGATGAACGTGTGCTGAAAAGGCTGCGCACCGGGGAGGCCCGTGACGGGGAGATCCTCGGGGCGATCTGCGTGCCGGGTGCGCTGCTGACGGTGGTGTTCACCGTCATCGTGGTGGCCCTCCTGATGCTCATGGGTGCGCCGGCCCCCGTCAATCTCATCCCGGTCATCGTGGCCGTGCTCATCGGCATCGTGTTGGTCAGTGCGCTCGCGTTTATCACCAGCGCGTTCACCCGCAACGCCGAGGCCGCCCAGCTGACCTCGATGCCGGTGTTCACCATCGCCCTGATCGGCCTGGGGACTGTGCGGCCCATCTTCGGCGATGGGGTGGTGGCTGACATCATCAGCTACACCCCCTTCGCCGCGATCAGCGACCTGGTTCAGCTCGGCTGGGCGGGGCAGACCTTCACCGCGGCCATGAACGGTGCAGAGGCACTCGATTTCACCGGTGTCCTGGGTGCCGGCGTGCAACCACTGCTGATCGTGACGGCGTGGACGGTTCTGGCGGTTATCGCGGCACGACACTTCATGCGCTGGGACACCCACCGCTAACATGGGTTTTCCGATGACTGAACCACACTCGTCCACACACTCGTCCAGGTTGGAGAACCTCCTCACCCCACTGCACCGGTGGCGGGGACTCGGGGGCGTGGACAAATACGCGCTGTACACCCGGGTGTCCATGCAGCTCATTCCGGTGGCCGTGATCCTGAGCTACCTGGTGGGCACCGCCGACTTCCTCTCCACCGCAGGCATCCCCTCCTGGCGCCTCGTGGTGGAGGGTATCTATGTGGTGCTGCTCCTGATCTTCCCCATCATGATCTTCGAGGTGCACCCGGACCTCAACACCCGGCAACGCAGACCCGTGGAACCACTCTTCCGTGCAGGGCTGGCCATCACAGTGCTCGGCCTGGTGGTGTCACTGGCGTTGCAACATCCGTCTTTTTCCATGGCGGGGCGTCAGGCGGCGGTCATCATCACGGTGATGTCACTGTTTGCCCTGTCGATCGCCTATGTGCCCTGGTTGAGGCACTCCTGGCTCATCATCATCGGTCTCACCCTGATGGTCGGGATGATCGTGAACATGACCGTGCCGGCGTCCTCCTGGTGGTTGGTGTTTGCACCGGTCACGGTGGTCACGGTGCGCATGACCATCTGGACGGTCAATGTGATGAAGGAGGTGGAGCACTCCCGCGAGCTGGAGGCCTCCCTCCGGGTCACGGAGGAACGTCTGCGTTTCGCCCAGGAACTCCATGACACCCTCGGCCAGCACCTGGCGGCCATGTCGTTGAAATCCGAGGTGGCCCTCGCCCTGGCCACCCGCGGTGATGACCGGTTGGAGGATGAGCTGCGTGAACTGCAGACACTTGCACGCACCTCCATGTCGCAGATGCGGGAGGTGGTCCAGGGGTACCGCTCCATCAACCTCGCCACCGAGATCGACGGTGCCAGAAGCCTGCTTGACGACGCCCGCATCACCCTCCACGTCCACGGTGCCGCCGGTGACGTCCCCGCACCCCACCGTGAACTGGCAGCCTGGTTGGTGCGGGAGGCCACCACCAATGTCCTGCGCCACTCGGATGCCACCACGGTTGACCTGTACCTGTCGGACACGGATGTCCGCATGACCAACGACGGTGCCAGCGGCGCGGTGGGTAGACTCTCAGGCCTCGGTGCCCTGCGACAACGCGCGGACGCTGCGGGGGCAGCCCTGCAGGTGAACTGCGAGGGCGAGCACTTCACCGTCCGACTTCTCCTGGAAAGCGCGGTCCCGGCATGATCACCATTGCCATCGTCGATGATGAATCCCTCGTGGCGAGCTCCCTTGCCACCCTGTTGGGCCTGGAGGCTGACCTCGAGGTGGTGGCCGTCTGCAGCTCCGGGGAGGAACTACTCACCTGGTGGCGTGAACGGCAGGCCGCGGGGGAGGAGTGCGCCGATGTCTGTGTGCTGGACCTTCAGCTGGGTGGGATGGACGGCATTGATACGGCCGTGGCGCTGCGTGCGTTGACTGAGGACCTTCCCGTGCTGATTGTCACCAGTCACGCCCGACCCCGACAGCTCAAACGCGCCCTGACCAGCGGGGTCCGGGGATTTCTGCCCAAGACCTCCACCGCCGCCGACTTCGCCGACGCCATCCGCAGTGTGCATTCCGGCCGACGCTATATCGATCCGGAGCTCGCCGCCCTGACCATCAGCGCCGGTGAATCCCCACTCACCCCGGGTGAGGAACGCGTCCTGGAACTGGCGGGCAAGGGGCGGAGCGTCGAGGAGATCGCGGCTGCTGTACACCTGGCTCCCGGCACCACACGTAACTACCTGTCGCAGGCGATGGGCAAGGTGGGGGCACAGAACCGTTTCGAGGCGTTCACCCGGGCCCGTGAACTGGGGTGGCTCTAAACGCGATGGACGTGCCCCGGCCATGGCGAAGGCCCCGGCACCGTTGGATGCCAAGGCCCTCATGACCTGGTGCCAGACTGCAGCCACCAGGTGAAACTACAGTGATCATGGATATCACGGAGTATGCCTCAATGCTATCCGGTTGATGGTCACCGGGGAAGATGAAAAAGGTCTATACCCGCATGTTGTGATCATGGGGCAGGCCGCCATACCCACCACCGGGTCAGGGTCCTATGGGAGGATTGAGAATGTGGTACAACCCAGTGAATACCTGAACGCAACATTGATCGCGGCGGACACCGATACCTCCGGCGAAGAGATCGATGTGGACAAACTCCGTCCACTCTCCGCCGAGGGTTGGCGTCATGCGATCAAACGGGTGGCCAAGGAATTCTTCATTGAACGGTTGTGGGATCTGGGTGCCCTCCTGACCTATTTCTCGGTGCTGTCCGTCGCCCCGGGCCTCCTGGTGGCCTACTCCCTGGTCACGCTGGTGCTGGCCAGCGGACCCCTGGAAGTACTTGATCAGGCCAGGGAATTCATCGCCCAGCATGTCGCCGAGGACCAGCAGCAGATTGTCCTCAGCGTGGTGGATGCCGTGGCAGGCTCCGCCTCCGCGGGTCTGGTCGGCCTGATCGTGGGTATCGTCGTCGCGCTGTGGACCTCCTCGGCGTATGTGCGCGCCTTCTCCCGCTGCGCCAACACGGTCTACGGGCGCACCGAGGGGCGGTTCCTGCTGAAGCACTGGTTGATGATGGTGCTCATGAACCTGTCCTTGCTGATGGGTGTGGCCGCCATCCTGATCTCGCTGCTGATCAATGAGACCACGGTGATGCGCCTGTTCGGACCGATCGCCGCACCCCTGGGACTGACCGATGTCCTCACCTATCTTTCCGAGACGTTCCTGCCGGTGTGGAACTGGGTGAGATGGCCGGCGATCCTCCTCATCCTCATGGGGTTGGTTGCGCTTCTCTATCACCTCGCCCCCAACGTCAAACCCCATAAGTTCAAATGGTTGAGTGCCGGATCCGTCTTCGCCATCCTCGGAATCCTGTTCGCCGGTTGGGGTTTGAACATCTACTTCACCACGTTTGCCGCCTTCAACAGCTACGGCGCGGTGGGCTCGGTCATGGCGTTGTTCGTAGGCATGTGGATCCTCAACATCGTGCTCATCCTCGGCATCAAGATCGACGCCGAGGTCAGCCGCGCCCGCCAGTTGCAGGCGGGCCTGCCGGCGGAGGAGAACAACCTCGCACCACCCCGGTCAACCACCGCGGCGGTGCGGGACAAGAAGATCCGGGAGGGCATTGTCGAGGATGCACGACAGTTCCGGCTCAAGCATGTCGCAGAGAATGTGGCAGCAAACGGGGCCTCCGACCAGGAGGATGAACCGGAGGAGTCAGAGGCGGATACTCTGCGGATTGAGCATCGGGGTTCGCGGCGTGTGGGGTACCGCGAGGTGGAATAACTGCCGGTGCGGAAGTCCCGGCTGTCTGATCTCAGGCCCCCTATACTGACCCCATGACTTCACCCATCACCACTCTGCGTGCCGCCCTCAGCAGAGATCTCCTCGAAGCTAACGCAGGATCGGATGTCTTCGAACGGGGTGAGCAGCTGCTGCATGCGGTGACTATTGAGGGCGACGGTGATCGCCAGGTGGAGGGTGCTGTCCGGGGCACCCGCCTGTACGAGGTGGGGTTTCGGCTGGTGGGTGGGCAGATCCAGTCGTTTTGTTCCTGTCCCCATCACCAGCGGGGATTCTTCTGCAAACATCTGGTGGCTTTGGGCCTGGCCCTCCTGGATGAACCACTGGAACCGGGGGTATTGTCCTTCGATGATGACGCGTTCGACGATGTACCCGTTCCTGGGCAGCCCCTTGAAACCGACCCCGTCTCACAGATGCTGGCCACCCTCGACGGGGAGGATCTGCTCACCGTGCTCGATGCACTGCGTGACGCGGTGCCCGGGGTGGAGGAGTATCTGATGCAGCTATCCCACGCAGTCCTCACAGGTTCGGGTATCGCTGCCGATCTGACCCCGGAGGAGGTGGAGAACCACGTCAGGCAGCTGATCACCGACGCCTGCCGCGTGGGCCCCTTCGTGGACTATCACCGCGCCGGGGAGGTTGCCGACCAGCTTGGGCAGGTGGTCCATGAGATCGAAGCCCTCGCCATGGCGGGTCACCAGAAAGCACTCATCAAACAGTCAAGAAGGCTGGTGGATCGGATCTCCACGATCCTGGAGCGAACTGATGATTCCGATGGTTATCTCGGCGGGGTCCTGGAGGATGCCTCAGCACTGCATGCCTTCATCTGCGTCACGGGGGAGGCGCACCCGGGCAAGGTGGTGGATTGGGTGCTCAAGGTGCAGCTGACGGGTCCCGGGTGGCCGGAGGTCAGCATCGCGGATTTCTGGCCCATCCTTGATGACCGGGCGCAGGGGAAATACCGTCGGGGTCTGGAGAGCGCGCTGGATAATCCTGAGGGGGACAGGCACGATAGTCGACGCTGGTCAATCAGTCGCCACCTGGTTGAGTTCGCCGATGCCGCGGGCGATGTGGACCTGGCGGTCACCACCCTGGAGCACACAGGCAACCTCAAGGAGGCATTCCACCGGCTGGTGGAGGCCAACCGGATGGAACAGGCCCAGGACCTCTTTGAGCAGATGCTCGGGAACTGGCAGGGCCTGCCGGGTCACCGCCTTGCCGCTGGGGAGATCATGGACATTCTCGTAGAAACCAACCGGGCCGATGAGGCCGTGGAGTTCGCCCGCCGGGAGCTGGGCAGGCACCAGAGCCTGGGCAACTACCTCCTCCTGGTCGAGGCGGGTCAGGCCTGTGGGGACAAGCTGCAGTCAGAGGCACGGGCCATGATCACCAATGTATTTGCCCTTCAGGAAGTGCTCCTGCATGAGGAGGACACCGATGCCCTGTGGGAGCTCATCGCCACGAGGGAGGCGATGCTGGTTCCCGATTCGGTGATCACCTACTTTGAACGCAACGCCCCGGACAGGGCGCTGGAGTTGCTCATCCGGTTGGGCAGGGACGTGGCCAGCGGCCCGGCAGTTGAAAAGAACTACAAACGTGCTGCTGAGTTGTTCTCACGGGCGAGAAAACTCCAGCCAGCCTCGCTGGAGCTGTCCCGCACTCTTACTGAGCTGCGTCACACCCACTACCGGCGGACCAAGATGCTCGCGATCTTCGACCGCCACGGGCTGTAGGGGAACAGCCCCCGGGTTACCCGCCCAACACCACCCCCTCGCGGCGGGGGTCGGCGCCACCGATGATGGAGTTGCCCGTTCCGCGCATCAGGGCTGATAGGCCACTGGATTGTTCGGTCGGGTTGACCTCATGACCCAGGTCCTCCAGGGCGTCGATCAGCTCGGCTTCGTGTTCCGCCATGAGGGGGTGTTCAATGCCGATGCCGGTGGCGGGCTGGTTCATGGCACCGAAGTTCGGTGCGGAGACAGCCTGCTGGGGGTTCATACCCCAGTCGATGATGTTGACCAGGGTCTTCACCACGTACTGGATGATCAGGGCGCCACCGGGGGAGCCGAGGACCATCTCGAGTTCACCGATGTCACCATTGTCGCCGGTGGCGAAGACCAGGGTGGGGGCCATGGAGGAGCGTGGTCGTTTCGCCGACTCCACACGGTTGGCCACCGGCTCACCGTTCTCATCCACCGGTTCTGCGGAGAAGTCCGTCAGCTGGTTGTTGAGGATGAAACCACGGGTGAAGTGGAAGGATCCGAAGGCGGCCTCGACGCTGGTGGTCAGGGAGGCGGCATTGCCGTAGGAGTCGATGATGGAGACATGGCTGGTGCCACTTTCTGGAACCGGGGCCCCGACGGGGACGTCATCCAGGCCGGCCTCGGCTGTGCCCATGGAGGTTTTTTCGTCGATAAGCTCGGCGCGCCGCTGCGTGTACTCCCGGCTGATGAGCTCCTCGACGCCGCCACCCGGCACGTCCACGAAGGCGGGGTCGGCGATGTAGGCGTTGCGGTCGGCGTAGGCCAGGCGCTGGGCCTCGGCGATGATGTGGACCGCCTCGGGGTCGGGGAGTCCACCGTCGGGGCCGGCATCGGTGGGGGCGTACTGGCCCAGGTCGAAGTGGTTGAGGATGCCGAGGGTGCCCAGCACCGTGGAGCCACCCGAGGAGGACGGGGGCATGCCGCACACCATCCGGTCCCGGTAGGGGGCGCACAGCGCGTCGTGGGTCATGGGGGTGTAGGCAGCCAGATCAGCGGTGCTCAGCAGCGACGGGGTGACACCCTCAACCTCCCGGGTGGCACGTTCGACGATGTCGGCGGCGATGTCACCGGTGTAGAAGGCATCGGGGCCACCCTCGGCGATCAGGCGCAGGGTGTCGGCGTACTCCGGGTTGCGCAGCAGCGTGCCCGGGGACTTGGCCTGACCGTCACGGTCGAGGAAGTAGGCCGCCGCCTCGGGGTCACGGGCGAGATCCTCCGCGGAGTTGGCGATGGATGCGGACATGCGCGGGCTGATCTCGAAACCGTCGGCGGCCAGCGTCTGGGCTTCCTCCAACAGCCCGGACCATTCGGTGCGCCCTTGCGACTCGTGGAGGTGTCCGAGGGCGGCGACGATACCCGGCACGCCGATGGAGCGGCCGGAACGGCGGGCATCCGGGACGGGTGCGGACTCATCCTCGGCCGATACCCGGATCAGGTAGTTCTCGTCGGCGGCCACCGGTGCGGTCTCGCGGCCGTCGATGGCGGTGACCTGGTGGGTGCCGGCGTCATAGTAGAGGATGTAGCCACCGCCGCCGATGCCGGAGGACTGAGGCTCGGTGAGTCCAAGGACGAACTGGGCGGTGACCAGTGCATCCGCTGCGGTTCCGCCCTCGCGGAGAATATCGCACGCGGCACGTGATGCGTGTGGGTTCGCGGTGGAGACCGCATAGTTGCGGGTGGTGACCGGTTCCATGCCGGACCGGTAACCGGTGGAGATCTCCGGGGCGACCGAGATGTCCTCGCCCGAGTGGGAGCCGTCCTTCCCCTCCTCACGGTTGGCGTCCTCGGGTAGTTCGCAGGGTTCCATGGGCGGGGGAGCGCTTCCGGTTGTTGTTTCTGTGACGGTCACGCTGGAGGTCCCCGCCGATGTGGTGGCGGAGGTGTCGGCGGTGGTCGCGGTGTCCTGGGTTTGAGTGGTGTCAGCTGCCTCAGTGATGGCGACGCTGGATCCGTCCTCGTTGACACAGGAGCTCAGAGTGAGGGCCAGGGCGGCCGCGGACAGTGTCGCCACAACCCGGCATGGTGTGTTCTCTATCACATTCATGCCATGAGATTAGCAGGGTTTCCGCTGGTCGGGAAGGGGTTGGCGGCACGCTAGGTAGCGCGACTGCTTTGCGACGCTAATTTGCCCCGCCCCACCCGCGTTAATTGGACATTTAACTAAAGATGAACTAAGGTTAACAGTAGGTAAACAAAAGGGGTTAAAAGAATTAACTCCACCCGTTCTGGAAAGGGACGAACAGTGAGGAATATCAACGACGAGATCACCCGGATTGAGCGCAGCCACGATAACCTGTGGAGCATCCGGGAGGATCTTCATGAAAAATTCGATGGACTGGTCAAGCCGCACCTTGTCGATGGTGTACTCGATGCCGTTGCAGCCGGATACGAGGGGCGCATCAACCGCTTCCACAAGATCTTCATCGAGAAGAAGGCCATGTTCCAGCTTGAGGAGATGGCAGGGGTCCACCCGGACTTCACCGTCCCCGGTGCCTGGGCGGCCCGTGGACTGACCGCGGCTTAACAGCTGGCCTTAGCTACTGGCTGAGCACTGCGCTGTAGAGGTGCCGTAGAGGCGCCGACCAACCACCCGTCCACCTGCTTTCACAGAGCAGGCGGACGGGTGGTTGTTGTTTTCCGGGTTCGACGAATGGGCAGCACACGCCCTATGAAGTGAATAGGCTGGTGCCCGTAACTGTCATCGTTAACTGTCATCGTCCCGAAGGGATCCGCTGTGCACGCATCGTCCAGGAACCTGTCCATGCCCCGGCTCAATTCACGGTCCACCGGTTTCATCCTCTTCGCAGCCCTGCTCGCCTCGGTGTTGGTGCTGAGTGGTTGTTCCTCCGCCGAGGAGGAGACGGATCCGGCCACGGAGACAGCCTCCGTCACCGGCGCAGGTGATCCGGAGGTGAGGGAGGAGTACGCGGCACTCAACGGAAGCACCACCCCGGATGGTCAGGAGTACCTGGACGTTTCTTTAACCGATGATCACGTCTTCTCCACCATCACCGAGGACGAGGCGGTGGTGATGCTGCAGCAGGGCACCGGCGTGTTGTACTTCGGTTTCCCGGAGTGCCCGTGGTGCCGTGCGGCCATGCCGGTGATGGATGAGGCAGGTAAGAACACCGACATCGGCCAGATCCACTACCTGAATGTCTCCGAGATCCGTGATGTCCGGACCCTGGATGCGGACGGCAACATTGTGGAGGAGGAACCTGGCACCGAGGGCTACTCCGAGATCCTCGCCGAGCTGGGGGATGCCGCCCCTGAGTATGAGGGCCTGGATGATCCCGAACAGCGCCGGATCTACGTCCCGCTGGTGGTCGCGGTCAAGAACGGTGAGGTGGTCGGTAGCCACATCTCCACCGTTGACTCCCAGACCGATCCCTTCGAGCCGATGACCGATGCCCAGCGCGATGAGCTCCTGGGGATCTACGAGGACCTCTTCGCGGAGGTCGCCCAGGATACCCAGGTGCGTTAGATAGACGCCCCAGGGACGCACAACACCCGCCCACCCGGAGTGAATCTTCTACCGGCTGGACGGGTGTTGTGCGTCCGTGTCCCAAGAACACGAAATGAAAGCTTCCCCACAAGGACTCGAACCTTGAACGACGGTACCAAAAACCGCTGTGTTGCCAATTACACCATGGGGAAATGCTGCGAAATATACAGAAATGCGGGGGTATGCACGTGAATACGGAACATAGACCGCACCGCTAGATATTACACAATTGCATCGTGGTTCCAATTATCGGGGTGGACTGGGCTGGGATAGTCTGGAGATCATGGTTCGACAGCGGATGACCGGGCAGGAACGCCGGGAACAGTTAATCTCCATCGGGCGTGCGTTATTCGCGGAACGCGGATTCGACGGCGCCAGCGTGGAGGAGATTGCTGTCCGCGCGAAGGTGTCCAAGCCGGTGATCTATGAGCACTTCGGGGGCAAGGAGGGGCTCTACGCGGTGGTCGTGGAGCGTGAGATGGTGAAGCTGGAGACGGCGATCACCCAGTCCCTGGCGCAGGGGCGGTCCCGGCACCGCATTGAACAGGCGGTACTCGCTCTGCTGACCTATGTGGAGGATGAGACCGATGGGTTTCTCATCCTGGTCCGTGACATGAACCCGGGTGTGCGGGATGAGGAGTCCGGTCGGGAGCGCACCTACGGGACCCTGCTCAATGACGCCACCACGCAGGTGTCGCATATCCTTGGTCGGGCGTTCACCCGGTCCGGGTTGGATCCGCAGTACGCGATCCTCTACGGGCAGGCGTTGGTGGGGATGGTGTCCATGACTGCCCAGTGGTGGTTGGATCAGCGTCATCCCAGCAAGGAGGAGGTGGCGGCGCATATCGTCAACCTCTGTTGGAATGGCCTGGCCGGCATGGAGATCAACCCCACGCTCTCTGAGGAGAGCAGCCCCGTCGGGGCGATTCTGGGCAAAGAGAAAAATGATGGCACGAACACCGTGAATACTGTGAACACCGTGAAGGAGATCCGAGAGTGACACCGATGCTCGCCGGCCTGTTGAAGGTCGCGGCCACAGATCCCAAGCTGAAGGGCATGATCTCGAATGTGGGCGCACGCAATCTGCATCTCACGGGTGTGGATCAGGCACGTCCCTGGGTGATCGGCACGCTGGCGCATCATGCACCCGTGCTGGTGGTCACGGCCACCGGCCGTGAGGCGGAGGATCTCACCGCGGAGCTGCGCGCGATGATGGGCGACAAGGTCGCCTGGTTCCCGTCCTGGGAGACGCTCCCGCATGAGCGTCTGTCCCCCGGCGTGGACATTGTGGGTCGGCGCGCGCAGGTGCTCAACAAGCTTGACGACGCACAGATCATCGTCACCGCTGCCCGCGCGTTCTGCCAACCTGTTCTCAAGGAGGCAGAGGGACGCAGGCCCCTCATCCTGAAGGAGGGGGCAGAAGCAGACTTCTCCGCCCTGAGCGAGGAACTGGTCTTCCGTGCCTACAAGAATGTGGACATGGTGGCCAAGCGTGGGGAGTTCGCCACCCGCGGTGGCATCCTCGATGTCTTCCCGACCACCCTCGACTATCCCGTCCGCATCGAGTTCTGGGGCGACGAGGTCTCCGACATCCGCCAGTTCTCCGTCGCCGATCAGCGCACCATCCCGGAGATGACCCTGGATGAGATCGAGATCTACCCGGCGCGTGAACTGCTCATCACCGATGCGGTGGCCGCCCGCGCCGGGGAGCTGATGGTCAAACACCCCGGCAACCCGACGCTGGTGGAGATGTTGTCCCGTATCTCCGACCGCACGGATGTCGACGGCATGGAGGCCCTGATCCCGGCTCTGGTGGACACCCCGATGGTGCCGCTGCTGGAGCTGATGCCGGAGAACACCCACATCATGGTCATCGCCCCGGAAAAGGTCCGCACCCGCATCGCGGATCTTGAGGCCACGGATGCGGAGTTCATGGCCGCCGGTTGGGAGGCCGCAGCCATGGGGGCGGATGGCCCGGTCTCCGTCAAGGGACTGGATCTGGAGGCATCTTCCTACCGCAGCTATGAATCGCTGGAGGTATCGGCGTCGACAAGCAAGCTGCCCTGGTGGACCTTCGCCCCGACCGGGATGTTCGAGGCGTCGGACGCGGAGACGCTGCCCCTGGATTTCGAGCCCGGCCCCACCCCGCGTGGTGATCTGGAGGCCATCAATGAGATGATGGCGCTGCTGCTGGCGCACACCAGGGCCGGTGGACGCGCGGCGTTCATCGCCCCGACCGAGGGTGCGATCAAACGCATGGTGGAGCGCTTCGCCGAGCAGGGTATCCCCACCCATGTGGCCACACCAGGCTGGGAGCCCAGCCCCGGACAGGTGACGCTGTACCACGCGCTCAGCCACGCCGGTCTGGTGTTCCCGAAGGTACGCAAACACCGCGACGCCGATGCGCTGCCGCTGGTGGTCATCACCGAAACCGACCTCACCGGCAACCGCGTCGGGGATATCGCCGGTGCCAAGAGGCGTCCCGCACGTCGACGCAACAAGGTCGATCCGCTGGCGCTGACCCCGGGCGATCTGGTGGTCCATGAAACCCACGGCATCGGCCGGTTCATCAAGATGACCGAACGCACCATCTCCTCCGGCGATGAGACCTCGCGCCGGGAGTACATCGTCCTGGAATACGCCCCGTCCAAGCGCGGGCAGCCCGGTGACCAGCTGTATGTGCCGATGGATTCCCTCGACATGCTCAGCAGGTACGTCGGCGGCGAGAAGCCGACGCTGTCCAAGATGGGTGGCTCCGACTGGAAGAACACCAAGAAGAAGGCCCGCGCCGCGGTCCGGGAGATCGCCGGGGAACTGGTGGAGCTCTACGCCAAGCGACAGGCCGCGCCGGGTCATGCCTTCGGCCCCGACAGCCCCTGGCAGAAGGAGATGGAGGACAACTTCCCCTACGTGGAGACCGAGGACCAGATGCTGGCCATCGACGCGGTCAAGGAGGACATGGAAAAACCCGTGCCCATGGACCGCGTGATCGTCGGCGATGTCGGTTACGGCAAGACCGAGGTGGCGGTGCGTGCGGCCTTCAAGGCCGTGCAGGACGGCAAGCAGGTCGCGGTGCTGGTACCCACGACCCTGCTCGCGCAGCAGCATGAATCCACCTTCAAGGAACGCATGGCAGGTTTCCCCGTGACCATCCACGGACTGTCCCGGTTCACCTCCACGGCGGAATCGAAGGAGACCCTGGCTGGCCTCGCCTCAGGTGAGGTGGACATCGTGGTGGGCACCCACCGCCTCCTGCAGACCGGTGTGCACTGGAAGAACCTGGGCCTGGTCATTGTGGATGAGGAGCAGCGGTTCGGTGTGGAACACAAGGAACACATCAAGGCGCTGCGCAGTCACGTGGATGTGCTGACCATGTCCGCCACCCCGATCCCACGAACCCTGGAGATGTCCATGGCGGGTATCCGAGAGATGACCACCATGCTCACCCCGCCGGAGGACCGTCACCCGATCCTCACCTACGTCGGCCCCTATGAGGACAAGCAGGTGGCGGCGTCGATCCGTCGTGAGCTGCTGCGTGACGGCCAGGTGTTCTTCATCCACAACAAGGTCGCGGACATCGAGAAGAAGGCCCGCGAGCTGCGTGACCTGGTTCCCGAGGCGCGCGTGGTGGTGGCCCACGGGCAGATGAGTGAGGAACTGCTCGAGCAGACCGTCCAGGGATTCTGGGACCGTGAATATGACGTGCTGGTCTGTACCACCATCGTCGAGACCGGCCTGGACATCGCCAACGCCAACACCCTGATCGTGGAGAACGCCCACCACATGGGTCTGTCCCAGCTGCACCAGCTGCGCGGTCGCGTGGGTCGTTCCCGTGAACGCGGGTATGCCTACTTCCTGTACCCCAAGGGTGCCACGCTGACTGAAACCAGCTACGACCGTCTGGCCACCATCGCCCAGAACAATGACCTGGGTGCCGGCATGGCTGTGGCCATGAAGGACCTGGAGATGCGCGGTGCCGGCAACGTCTTGGGCGCGGAGCAGTCCGGCCACATCGCAGGCGTGGGCTTTGATCTCTACGTCCGTCTCGTCGGCGAGGCGGTGGAGGCCTACCGCGCCCTGGCGGACGGCAAGCCTGTCGACGGCACCGTCAAGGGACCCACTGAGGTCCGTGTTGATCTGCCCGTGGATGCCCACATCCCGGAAAGCTACATCAACTCCGAGCGCCTGCGTCTGGAGATCTACCGCAAACTGGCCACCTCTGAATCAGAGTCGGACCTGCAGCTGGCGGTGGAGGAGATGGAGGACCGCTATGGTCCGATCCCGGAGGAGGTCTCCCGCCTGCTGGCCGTGGCCCGCCTGCGTCACCAGCTGCGTGCCGCCGGGCTGACCGATGTGGCCGTGCAGGGCACCCGCATCAAGATCCACCCGGTGGACCTGAAGGACTCCCAGCAGGTGCGCCTCAAACGCCTGTTCCCGAGTGCCACCTACCGGGCCGCGGCGAAGGCGATCCAGGTGTCCTTCCCCAAGGCCGGCCGCAACGTCACCGACCCCCTGTTGCGTGATGTGGATCTGCTGCAGTGGGTGGCAGACTTCATCACCAAGATGTTCGACGTGGATGAAGTCGATGTCCGTGGCCCACGCGCCGGACAGGGCAAGAAGAAGTCCGGTGTGATCTCAGTGGGGCAGTAGATGCTGTCCCATATGGCAAAAGCCCTTTCTGAAGTACCCCCCTAATGTCGGGATGCGTCAGGGAGGGCTTTGCTCCTGGGCTGGTTGTACATTGGTGGAACTTTAAGGGCTTCACATGTGCATAACCTCAGGATGGGTTTCACCAAGTTCCACAAATGTACGCCGGAGGGTGCTGTGAAAGCCGCTGGGAGAAGCCCATCCCTTGTTAATGTGGAGAAACTGCTTGATCACTAGTGTGAGGGAACTGCAATATGACATTGGAGATGGGCCTGTGGCGTACCGAGGGCAATAAACTGGTGAGGATTGCGCCCACGTCGGTGGGGTTGGAATCCCAGCTGGAGGATTTCATTGAGTCTGACCCCGATATCCTGGGCAAGAAATTGCTCATCATTGGCCGGCAGGTTCAGACGGCACATGGTGGATTCATTGATTTGCTCGCCCTGGATGAGTCGGCAGCGGTTCATGTCATCGAGCTCAAGCGTGACAAGACGCCCCGTGACGTCACCGCGCAGACCTTGGATTATGGTTCCTGGGTGGCAACCCAGAGCCGTGACCAGATCAAGGCGATGTTTGAGGCCTACCGTCCGGGTCTGGCTCTGGAGGAGGCCTTCGACACCACATTCAATGACACCCTGCCGGAGGAGGTCAACGCTGAGCAGGTGTTCACGATCGTGGCCTCCCACATTGATCCGGCAACGGAGCGAATCGTCCGTTTCTTGAATGAGAACTTCACCGTCCCCATCAATGTTGTATTCTTCCGGCATTTCACCGACCAGGGCTCCAACTACCTGGCCAGGACCTGGCTTGTCGATCATGAAGGGGTGACGCCTGCAGTCGGGACGGGTGGCAAGAAGAAGACCAGGGAAACCTGGAATGGTACAGATTGGTATGTATCCTTCGGTGATGACCCCACCGGCAGGAACTGGTCTGATGCCCGGAAATATGGCTTCATCTCCGCTGGTGGTGGGGAGTGGTACTCACGGACAGTGAAGAACCTGAAACCGGAAGCACGCATCTTTGTCAACATCCCCAAAGCCGGATACGTAGGGGTTGGGATAGTGATTGGACCTGCCGAAATCTTTGATCGTGCGCGGGTCAACATCGACGGGGTGGAACAGTCATTGAAGGGGCAGACACTCCAGGGGAGCTATCACTATGGGCCCGGTGATGAGTTGGCTGAGTGGGTTGTTCCGGTGAAGTGGGTTCATACGGTCCCGCGGGAAGCAGCCTTCTGGAAGAGGGGGATGTTCGCCAACCAGAACTCAGTGACCAAACTCCGCCAGCAGTTCACCATTGAACAGGTGAGCAAGGCGTTTAATCTTGATTCGTGACTGGATCAGAGTGCAACCACTTCAGTAACTCCATGTGTGCCAATTCAGACCCACCGGGATATTCCACATCTAGGATTTTTTTGAGAGCTCCGTGGCCGCCGAAAAACTGTTCTTCGGAGTCATCAAAAACCTGTCGTGCATAGGTGAATTTTTGATCAGAACTCCATTCCAGACGTGCCTGATCCAGTGGTAGGTTGGCGTCAAGCTGGCCAGAATAAGACCAGGTAGCGGCGGGATCTGCATAAATGAAGGAATGAGTGCGGTTGTGGAATGATTCCAACACCACGCGCCCGAATTCCAAACTGGTGTGAGTGACCTCGCCGTTGACGATGTGGCCACCCAATCAGTGCACCAGCTGGTTTTTGTAGTCTTCAACCCTGTCTGCGTGCCGTGGGTCCAGTGACACCCGGTAGAAGAGTTCATCAGCAACAGACCTGCGTAGTGCAGGATCAAGGGTATCTCGGAATTGCTTCAAGGGCAGGTCCATGCTGCCGATACCAGATCCCTGTCCTGGAATATTGTCCCCGTCCAGTCTCTTGACCTCCGTGGATCTCGTGGAGGATTCGAAGAGGACAGGACCGATCTCCAGTGTGATGACCTCTGTTTCTTTCATGCGCCCAAGCTTAGAGCGTCAGCCCGCCACCGATCAGGCCAAAGAGTCCGAAGCCGGCAGCGATCACCAGCAGGACCAGCACGCCGTATTCGAAGGTGTTGAAGATCTTTTCATTGCGGTGCATGCGGGTTAACACATAGGGGATCAGACCGGGGAGCAGGGCGATGGCACCGAAGAGCAGGTACTTGGGGTCAGCTGCGTAGAAGAGCCAGATGGAATACACGGTGGCCACGATGCCGACGAGGGCGTGGCGCCTATTTTCCGCCACAGGGATGGTGGGGCCGGAGTCGTCGAAAAGCTTGCCGGCATGGGGGTGGCTGATGCCGCGGCCGCGGGTGGCCAGCGCAACCAGGTAGAGCGCTGCAAAGAAATAGGGCACCAGGTAGAGCACGGTGGCCAGTTGCACCATGGACACATAGGTGGTCTCGTTGAGGAAGAAGATCACGATGAAGATCTGGATCACGATGGTGGAGATCAACTGCGCCATCCAGGCAGCGCCACGAGAGTTGATGGCACCAACCTTGGAGGGGATCAGGCCGTCTGCAGCCATCAGCGCCAGCGGTTCGGCACACAGCATCTGCCAGGACACATAGGCACCCAGCACCGACAGGCACAGGCCAGCGGAGATCAACGCCGCACCCCAGTCACCGACCACAGCTTCCAGGACAGAAGCCATGGAGTTATCCGGCAGCACCGCCAGTTCCTGCTGGGTGAGCACACCGTAGCTCAGGGATGAGATGGTCACCAGCAGCACCAATACGGAGAAGAATCCGATGATGGTGGCGCGACTGATGTCCTTGCGGGAACGTGCCTGGCGGGAGTAGACCGAGGCACCCTCAACACCGATGAACACCCACACCGTGAACACCATGATCGCCTTGAGCTGATCAAACACCGAGCCCACGGTGCTATCAGCGCCGGTGCCCCAGAAATCAATGGTGAACTTATCCCAGCTGAAACCGAGGAAAGCCACCAGGATGATGAAGGCCAGCAGCGGCAGAATCTTCACCACGGTGGTCACCGTTGTCAGGAAGGCGGCCTGTTTGACACCACTGGCCACCACCGCGAAGATCAGCCAGGTCAGGACACTCACCGCGAGTGCTGAGATCACCGGATTGTCCGCTGAGAACAGCGGAACATAATGGCCCAGGGTGCTGAAGAACAAGGTGGCGTAACCCACCTGGGCGATGACAGAACCCAACCAATAGCCCCAGGCGGAGCAGAAGCCCACGAAGTCGCCCAGGCCCACGCGTGCATAGGAATACACACCGGAATCCAGGTGTGGTTTCCGCCGGGCCAGTACGTGGAAGACGAAGGCCACGGACATCATGCCAAAGCCAGCGATGACCCAACCGATCAGCATGGTGCCGGGTGCTGCGACCGATCCGATGTTTTGGGGAAGTGAGAAAATTCCTGCACCGACCATCGATCCGACGATCAGGGCGATGAGGGTGCGCATGGGAACGGTGTGGCTTGTGGCCTCCGGCGCGGTGGTGTCATTGAGCATTAGATAAAACTAAACCACCCTGACAGGTTTATCGAACTTTGCGTATCCTGGCGGGGGAACTGACTAAGTACGAAACACAGGGATGTGAAAGCACATGGGTATTTTTGACAATGCCAAGAACAAGGCAACCGAGTTCCTCAACACCGATAAGGGCGAGCAGCAGTCAGATGCACTCCTGGACCGTGCTGCTGATGCTGCCAAGGCCCGTCTGGGTGAGGGGAAGTCGGATCATATCGACCGTGTTCGCGACACCCTGGATGAGCGTGTTGGTAACAATAATGATGGCAACCAGCCAAACCCTGAGCAGAATGAACCGGGCCAGGAACCACACGCTGAGCCAGGCAGGGAGCCAGGCAACGCCTAAACTATTGGCCTATGGCCGATAACATCACCGTCCTCATCGACTCCCACGATCCCGTCCTGCCCGCTGAACTCCTCGACGCCACACTGCGTCGGGGGGACAGCGTGGAGGTGGACGACTCCGTGGGAGTCGATTTTGCATCCTGGGGCATCACCATTGACGCCGGGGCACGGTGGTTCATCACCGCAGACCCTTCCACTGCACGCCCAGGCATGCTTATCGACGCCCGCCGCACCCACGTGGCTGAAGCCATCGAGGTCATGCAGCGTGCCCTGGCACAGGGGGAGTGGGAACAGTCCCAAACCCACCACTCCCTCATCCCGTACCTCCGCGAGGAATCTGAGGAATTCATCGAAGCCGTGGAAACAGATGCCCCGGAGGAAGAACTGCTCAAGGAACTGGGTGATGTTCTCCTGCAGGTGTTGTTCCATGCGGAGATCGCCGCGCGCCGGGGAGCATGGGACTTCACTGATGTTGCCGCCAGCTTTGTGGCCAAGATGCGTTCCCGTTCGCCCTATCTTTTTGATGGCACCGAAGGTGTCATTGACACCGAGGAGCAGGAGCGGCTCTGGGCTGAGGGGAAGGCTCGGGAGCAGGAATCATCAGGAAGATAGCAGTTGGCTCAGTAGCTGGAAACCTCTGATGGCGGGGAGGGGCTCCTGTGGATCCTTCCACACGATGCCACAGGCTACAGCCCGGTCTGCGAGACGTCCGGCGTAGTTGTGGCCACTGATTCCTTCCAGCAGGTAGCTGATATCACCGAGGTTGGAGGTGGTGTTCAGTGCTTCTGCGAGATCAGAACGTGTCATATTGGGGCGGGGCAGGCCATTTTCTGCCAGTCCTCCATGGAGGCTGGAACAATGGATATTATCCACCCTTGAGGTAGGCCCTTCGGGATAGGCGGTGGCCGGAGTGAACGTCGCGGTGAGTGTGAGGGTGGCACCCAGGGTGAGTGTCAGAGCAAGGCGTGAGTGGCGCTTCTTCATCAGCGGGTCCTCAGAGGATCAGTGGGGGATAACAGAAAAATGCCACACCGCGCCCATCCATGCGGATGAGACAGATGCGGCAGATGAATGCCCGTTGCCGGGATATTCCTATGAGGACAGGTTGCTGGAGATGGTCTGCAGCTGAGCGAAGATGTCCTGCTGTGGGTCAGCCTTGACGATATCACAGGTCAGTGCGCGGTTGGCGAGGCGGTCAGAGTAGACGTTGCCCAGAAGGCTGAGAGAGACATCAACCTCGCCAAGATTTGCGGTGTTCTTCAGGCTTGCTGCCAGTTCAGCGCGGGTGGTTTCTGAGGTGACCAGTCCGCTACGGGTGAGGCCTTCACGCAGAAGGTTGCAATCGAGGTTATCGATGATTTCATTAGCGCCTCCGAGCAGGTCTCCCAGTCCCTGGGCAGAAGCTGCCGGGGTGAGGCCTGCGGTCAGGGCGATGGTTGCTGCAGCGATGGTGAGGGTACGACGAATCTTCATGAGTTTCCTTTAAAAATAACGAGGGGAGGGGCAAAGCTGTGAAACGCATAAACGCCACACGCGACACATCATATGTGATGGATGTGACTCATGTGGCGTTTGTGGCAGGCGGGGTTGGTTTCCTGCTGAGGTCTGTCTTAGGAAGACAGGCCTGCGAAGGTGGAGCTGATGTTGGTGAAAATGGTGTCCGGCTTGACCAGGCCGCAGTCCTCAGCCGTGTCGGCGGTCTTGGAGGCGGTCTTGGCGTTGTAGCCCTTCTCTTCAAGGGCGTCAGAGAGCTCGGTGTTGCGCATGTTCTCTTCAGGCAGGCCCTGGGCCTTCAGGAAGAGCTCGAGCGCTCCACACTCGAAAGCGCTTGGATCCTCTTCTGCGGCGATTGCAGGTGCAGAGAAAGCGGACATTGCCAGGAATGCAGATGCACTGATGGCAGCGATGCGAGTTGAGATCTTCATGATGAAATACTCCTTTTCGATGCGGATTCTTATCTGTTCTTAAGCAAGTGTACCTGTGGCGCGGCCCACATAAAACTGTTTTTTCATCAATTAACACAGCAAGAAACTCTGCTGATAATGCATAAATGCCGCTTGACTTCCAACAATGAGGCTCTGTGGGCTGCGAACGGTACTATCGCTACTCATGAGTTCTGGGGCAAAAAAGGCGGCTGGATGTGGTTGTGGGGCGGTTCTGGCTGTCATCATGGTCATCTCGTTTGTGGGATGGGCGTTGAGTTTCATGGATGGGGCCGCCCCGATCCGCCAGTTGCAGCCGATCCCGGACAATGTCCCTCCGGCGGCGGGGGAGCCGGTGCCCTCCATCGACATCCACGCTGACGGACGCACCTCCCAACATCTGACGTACTGGGCTGATCCCATCGCCGCGGATACCGGGGTGTCCTCCCAGGCCATCGCGGCCTATGGCAATGCCGCCCTGATCGCCGCGGAGGCATGGCCGGAGTGCGGTATCGCCTGGACGACCCTGGCGGGCATCGGATATGTGGAAACCCGTCACGGCACCTACAACGGGAAGATGTTCGGCGGCAGTTCGCTCGATGAGAACGGTGTGGCCAACCCGCCGATCATCGGCATTGCGCTTGATGGTTCCCCGGGGGTTGCCCGCATCCAGGACACCGATGACGGCAAATACGACGGGGATACCGAGTATGACCGGGCGGTGGGTCCCATGCAGTTCATCCCGGAATCCTGGAAACGCTACGGCCGGGATGCCAGCGGGGATGGGTACGCCGATCCGCACCAGATCGATGATGCGGCGCTGAGCGCCGCGCACCTGCTGTGTAAGACGGGTGGCAACCTCACGGCTGCGGAAGGGTGGACCACGGCGCTGTACGCCTATAACAGGTCGACCGAGTATCTCATCAATGTCCGTGATGCGGCGGCCTCCTACGCACTGCGCCAACCGGTGATCTGAACCCGCGTCCCAGGCGACTTTCAGCCCTTCCCGTAACCCCGATTGTGACGCCCCACGCACCCAAAAACCCCATTTCAGCCATGACACTGCGATGAATCTGATCCCTTTGCGTCACGAAAAGGAAATTCGTGTAACAATTGGACCCAGACGTGACTGATGGTCCATTCCGGTGCATGCCGCCGCCCTGGTTCCTTTTGTCGCGTGAACATATCTGGTTAGTTCCCAAGTTGGCATAGGAGGCCACAGTGGCTGAAATCATGCACGTATTTGCTCGCGAGATCATGGATTCCCGCGGAAATCCCACCGTTGAGGCGGAGGTTTTCCTGGATGACGGTTCCCACGGCGTTGCCGGCGTTCCCTCCGGAGCGTCCACCGGTGTCCACGAGGCTCATGAGCTGCGTGACGGCGGCGATCGTTACCTGGGTAAGGGTGTTCTCAAGGCTGTTGAGAACGTCAACGAGGAGATCGGCGACGAGCTGGCTGGCCTGGAGGCCGACGATCAGCGCCTCATCGATGAGGCCATGATCAAGCTGGACGGCACCGAGAACAAGTCCCGCCTGGGCGCCAACGCCATCCTCGGAGTCTCCATGGCTGTGGCCAAGGCCGCTGCTGACTCCGCTGGCCTGCCACTGTTCCGCTACATCGGTGGACCAAACGCCCATGTTCTCCCAGTTCCGATGATGAACATCATCAACGGTGGCGCACACGCCGACTCCGGTGTGGATGTCCAGGAGTTCATGATCGCCCCGATCGGCTTCGACTCCTTCTCCGAGGCCCTGCGCGCAGGCGCCGAGGTCTACCACGCACTGAAGTCCGTCATCAAGGACCAGGGCCTGTCCACCGGCCTGGGCGATGAGGGCGGTTTCGCTCCGTCCGTCGACTCCACCAAGGCTGCCCTCGACCTCATCGTCGAGGCCATCAAGAAGGCCGGTTTCGAGCCGGGCAAGGACATCGCCCTGGCACTGGACGTTGCGTCCTCCGAGTTCTTCAAGGACGGCAAGTACCACTTCGAGGGTGGCGAGCACACCGCCGAGGAGATGGCGAACGTCTACGCCGAGCTGGTCGACGAGTACCCGATCGTCTCCATCGAGGATCCGCTGCAGGAGGACGACTGGGATGGTTACGTCGCACTGACCGCTCAGATCGGTGACAAGGTTCAGATCGTCGGCGATGACTTCTTCGTCACCAACCCGACCCGTCTGAAGGAGGGCATCGCCAAGAAGGCCGCCAACTCCATCCTGGTCAAGGTCAACCAGATCGGTACCCTCACCGAGACCTTCGACGCCGTCGACATGGCGCACCGCGCGGGTTACACCTCCATGATGTCCCACCGTTCCGGTGAGACCGAGGACACCACCATCGCCGACCTGGCTGTCGCCCTGAACTGCGGCCAGATCAAGACCGGTGCACCGGCACGTTCCGACCGTGTGGCTAAGTACAACCAGCTCCTGCGCATCGAGCAGCTGTTGGGCGACGCCGGCGTCTACGCCGGACGTTCCGCGTTCCCGCGTTTCCAGGGCTAGACGCTTGTCGACGAAACCCTAACCCAGCATCCCGTCACCTCCTGAAAGGTGGCGGGATGTTGTCGTATCCGGGCATGTTCGGGCGTCGCAAAGCAGCTGGCGTGACGGGTGGGACTATGATCGTTGATTATGGCGAAGCAGAAGAAACCCCACAGGGGCATTGTTCCGGTCTCCAGCAGAGATCGTGCACCTGAGACTGTTTCTGCTGCTCGCGCGCCTTTCCGGCTCGGTGCGGTGGGGGTGGTGGCCCTGGCTGTGGTGGTGTTGCTCATCCTCATCGCGGTGGCGATCCCGCTGCGCAACTACTTCCAGCAGCGCGCGGAGATCGCCCGCACCGAGGAATCCATTCTGGCCAAGCAGCAGCAGATCGAGGACCTGACCGGAGAGTTGGAGCGGTACCGCTCGGAGGCCTATATCCGTGAGCAGGCGCGTCTGCGGCTCGGTGTCATCGAGGAGGGGGAGACCGCCTTCCGCATCCTGGACCCTGCTCTAGAGAACGATGCGACCGTCACCTCCGACGGCACGGAGCAGGAACCCCGCGGCACCTGGTATGAGACCCTCTGGGAGTCGGTCACGGAACCTGAGCTGCTGGAACCCGATGAGTTGCCGCCGCCACCGGCGGATCCGGTCATCCCGGACAACGGGACCGGTGAACCCGCTGTACCTGAGGGGGAGACGGTGCAATAGGGAGGACTTCGCACACTCATGACAGAATAGAGCGCATGAGTGTATCTGAAGCAGACCTTCTCGCGGTCGAAGAACAACTGGGGAGGGCTCCCCGCGGAGTTCTGGAGATCTCCTACCGGTGCCCGGACGGAGCCCCCGGTGTTGTGATGACAGCACCCAGGTTGGAGGACGGTACCCCGTTCCCGACCTTGTACTACCTCACCGATCCACGCCTGACCACCGAGGCCTCCCGCCTCGAGGTGGCACATGTGATGAAGTGGATGACGGATCGCCTCGACACCGATGAGGACCTCCGTGCCGACTACCAGCGGGCACATGACCACTTCCTGGCCAAGCGCAACGCGATCGAGGATCTGGGCACCGATTTCTCCGGTGGTGGCATGCCCGATCGCGTCAAGTGTCTGCATGTCCTGATCGCCTACGCCTTGGCGGAGGGGCCGGACCACTTCCGTCTGGGCACTGAGGCCGTGGCACTTGCCGCGGATCACGGTGAGCTGCGTGGCACCGCCATCCCACAGGACTGGCCGACCACCGCGGACCTCGGCATTGAGCTGACCGATTTCGATTTCTCCCGGGCGGGGGGACTGTGATGACCCGTTTCGCCGCGGTGGACTGTGGTACCAACTCCATCCGTCTGCTCATCACCGAGGTGACCGCAGATGGTTTCCGGGAGATCACCCGGGAGAACAGGATTGTGCGCCTGGGCCAGGGCGTGGATGCCACCGGGGAACTTGATCCGGAGGCCATCGAACGCACCCGCGTCGCGCTGACCGAGTACGTCGAGCTCATGGAGGCCGAAGGCGTGCAGGTGGTACGCATGGTGGCCACCGCCGCCACCCGTGATGCCGCCAACCGCGATGCGTTCTTCTCCATGACCCGCGTCCTGCTCTCCCGGATCCGCCCCGGATACCAGGCGGAGGTCATCACCGGGGAGGAGGAGGCACAGCTGTCCTTCCGTGGTGCGGTGGCCGATCTGGATCCCGCACAGGGACCGTTCTGCGTCATCGACCTGGGCGGTGGCTCCACCGAATTCATCGTGGGCACCCACGACGGTGAGATCCTCGGCTCCCACTCCGCACAGATGGGGTGTGTCCGTCTGACCGAACGCATCATGCGCAGTGATCCCCCCACCGCCACCGAGGTCGAGATCGCCCGCGATTATGTCGCCGAACGGATCGCGGATGTCAGCGCCATCGTGCCGATCTCCAAGGCGAACACCTTCGTGGGTGTGGCCGGTACCTTCACCACCATCTCGGCGTGGGTGCAGGGACTGGAATCCTACGACCGGGCGGCCATCCATCTCTCGGAGCTGAATTTCGACGCCCTGCGGGTGGTCACCGACGAGATCATCCGGGAGTCGTCCGCACAGCGGGCCAGTAACCCGGTGGTGGATCCGGGTCGCGCCGACGTCATCGCCGGTGGATCCGTGGTGGTCCAGGGGGCCATCGACCTGGCTGCCCGTGAAGCCGGGGTCAACTCCATTGTCATCTCGGAGAAAGACATCCTCGACGGCCTCATCCTGGGGCTCGTGGAGGAATACGGCGCCGTGTCACCCTAACCGGGCCCTTCTCACCTGACCGGCCGGTGCCATGTTCTATGATGTTCTGGTGTCGGCTGGTACGGCGCCCCCATAGCCCAATCGGCAGAGGCGGTTGACTTAAAATCAATTCAGTGTGGGTTCGAGTCCCACTGGGGGCACAGTGACCAGTGTAAAGACTGGTGAAGTGGAGACTAGATGGAGGTAACTCTCCAAAAAGTCTCCACTTATTATTTTCCTTCACTCAATCTGCACGTTCGGGGCACCTCCATGCGCGCGTGAGCGTGGAACGTCCCACCACTTTTCCCAAGCGGGTACAGGTGCTGTCTCTGATCATTTCCCGGTTTTTTGCCCTCTCTGTCTCTAGCACTACCCGGGGTCGCGCGTGTGAAACCTTCGCAACAGTCCTTTCCCAGTGATGAAAACAGCCCAACCCAACCGGAGAGAGAGGGCCTCACGGCAACATGATGGGGGGGGGTGAGGAACCCAACCCCGTCAGGAAAACTGCTGGGCGGTCTCAAAGCATGACAAAACCCGCGGCCAAATGATGACCGCGGGCTCTGAGGATGTGGTAACAGCTTCTACCTTACCCAACCCTTCGGGGCTGGTTCGCCTGCACTATTGATAGTTGGGTCCATGCCATACCCAATTTC
>NZ_JACSPR010000006.1 GCF_014837045.1 Corynebacterium gallinarum | reverse complement strand
CAGGTGAGGGCGGATTTGTTGACCACCCGGCCCCCGTCACGGACTTTGATGCGTAGTGCATCGAGGAAGATCACCGGGTAGAAGTCATCCAACTGGCGGTTTTGCCAGATCATCACCTCATCCAAAACAGCATCGGTGATCGCGGAGATCGTCTCATGGGAAATATCGACACCCATGGAGGTGATCATGTGATGAAAGGATATCGCGTACGGTCATGCCACCTGCATAGAGGCTGATGATCATGTCGTCGACGTCGGTGAGCCGGCGGGAGCCTTTGGGTACCATCGTGGGCAAGAAAGAGCCGTTGCGGTCTCTGGGGACAGCAACCTCGACGGGCCCGTAATTCGAATCGACCCGCTTGGGGTAGTACCCGTTGCGGTGATTTCCCTGGCCAGCGGCTGTTTTCCCATCCCGGTCACCGTGCTCATAGCCGAGGTGGACATCCATTTCCGCGTTCAAACCACGATTGATCGATGCCTGCAACAGGCCTCTCACGAGGTCGTTGGCATCGGTGGTGGAGGTGCCGAGCTCATCGATCAGCTTCGCCATTTCAGGGTTGGCGAGCAGTTTCTCTTCGATTGCTTTGATCCGTGCGGAATCTTCTGGGTTTCGTCGTGCCACGGTAGTCATTCTGGTTCATCTCCTTAATGTGTGGGGATTCCCTCACACACAAACCATCTGACATCCTCTGAGTCCAAGGGGTCCCCGGTGCGTGGCTACCGCTAAAAAGGGCGAGAGTGCCCATGATTGAATTTGTGGAAAACAACATAGACACTCTCGCAACAGCACTCTACGCTACCTGCGATGACTACCTCAACGCCCATCCCCAGCTCCTCCCGCCACGCTCGAAAATCGGGATCCAACCACAGATCACCGACGCCGAGATCATCACTCTGGCAGTGATGGAATCCCTCCAGGGATACACCTCCCAGCGCCGCTTCATCCGCCACGCCAGAACACGTTTAACCAGCATCTTTCCCTACATTCCACAGCAATCCGGCTACAACAAACGACTCCGGAAACTCACCACCGTGATGCAGCACATCATGACACACCTGGCCACCTCGACCTGCCTGCTCGATGATGATGTCTGGGTCGTGGACTCCACTCCGGTGGAATGTGGCCGGTCCCGGGAAACCGTGAAACGATCCGACCTGGCCGGCTACGCCGAGTATGGTTGCTGTGCCTCGCACTCGAGGTTTTTTGGGGCTGCCGACTCCACCTGATCAGTACCGTGCATGGGTTACCGGTCGGCTACGCGTTGACCGGGGCGAAGGCGGATGAACGCGCCACCCTGTTGGCGATACTGGAGACAGTTCCGGTGGAGGTGCCGCATGGGCAGGTGATTATGGCGGACAAAGGCTACAACGGTGCCTGGCTGGAAGACGAGCTGACAACTGGTGGTGTCGAGTTGATCCGACCGGCCCGGAAAGGGGAAAAACCCAGGCCAGGCAGGCAGTTTCTGAAACCGTTGCGGCAAACCATTGAGTCGGTGTTCAACACGATGAAAAGCCAGCTGGATCTTGAACAACACGGCAGCCGCACTCCCGGTGGGTTGGTCTGCCAGGTCGTTAAACGCCTGCTGGCGTTAACCGCAGCGATCTGGCATAACCACACCACCGGCCAACCCGTCCTGCGGTCGTTGATCGCGTATGACCACTAAAACCCAGGAATCAATCATCTAGTATCAGACTATTTTTATCAGTAATGGAAAACAGCTGGTCTTTCCCATTATTAGCCGAGAATATAATTCCGTGGGAGGTCGAAGAGTAAACCATCAGGGATGAATAAATCGGGGCTGAGGGGTGCGATTTTCCGTGAGCACACCCCAGGGGCAGGGGGCCTTAGGCGGAGACCTCCTGCTGGCCTCGGGAACGGTTGATCGCCTTGCCCACCATGGTCACGATGACGACGACGAGCCCGCCCCACACCGCACCGAAGATGAGTGACCCCACGGTGTTGCCGAGCCAGCCGGTGAAACCACCACCCAGACCAGCGCCGAACTCCTCGAGGCCGTGGACCAGCGCATAGGGCAGGTGCCAGCCGAGCTCGTCCAGACCCACCACCATGATGTGTCCACCCACCCACAGCATGGCGAAGACACCGATGACGCTGATGATCTGCAGGATGATGGGCATCGCCTTGACCAGACCACGACCGAAGCGCACCGCACCCGCGGAGGCACCCTCACGGGTGGCCACGGCCAGCCCCATGTCATCCATTTTGACCAGCAGGGCCACCACACCATAGACCAGAACCGTGATGCCGACACCCACGACAAACAGGGTGACGGCCTGCATCCAGATGGTTTCATCGGTGATCTCATTGAGGGAGATGACCATGATCTCCGCAGACAGGATCAGGTCGGTGGTGATCGCACCCTTGACCAGTGCGTCCTCGGATTTCGGGCCGGCCTGGGACTTCGGCACCAGGGGTTTCTCCTCATGGTGCATTCTGGTGTGGATCGAGTGCCAGATCTTCTCCGCGCCCTCGAAACACAGGTAGGTGCCACCGAGCATGAGGATGGGTGTGAGTGCCCACGGTGCGAAGGAGGACAGCAACAGGGCGATCGGGAGGATGATGATGATCTTGTTTACCAGGGAACCCTTGGCGATCCGCCAGATCATGGGCAGCTCCCGGGCGGGTTTGACCCCGTCCACATACTGCGGGGTGACGGCTGCGTCATCCACCACCACGCCGGCGGCCTTCATGCTGGTCTTACCGGCCAGGCCGGCCACATCGTCGACGCTCGCGGCGGCGGCCCTGGCGATAGCGGCCACATCGTCGAGCAGTGCTGCAAGTCCACCTGCCATAACCTTTACCGTCCTCAACTGATTGGGGGAGTTGGAATTTCACAAGTGTATTCCTGTCACCGACGGTAGACCATGTGAGGCAGAATGTACCTCATGGACATCACGATTATCGGTGCTGGGGCAGTGGGCGGATACTTCGGGGCACGCCTGTATGAGTCGGGCGCACGGGTCACCCTGGTCGCCCGGGGTGAGACACTCCGGGCGGTGCGGGAACGGGGTGTGCGTGTCACCGACGCGCGCGGGGCCCGTGAGGTGGCGGTACCGGTGGTCGGCTCCCTCCACGAGGTGGAGCGCGCGGATGTGGTGCTGGTGGCCACCAAGGCGCTGGGCGGTGGCACCCCGCCGCAGGAGCTTTTCGACGGCCTGCCCCGCACCGCCATCGTCGCCACCACCCAGAACGCCGTGGAGGCGCCCCACCAGGCTGCCGGAATCGTGGGGTCGGCCAGGGTCTGGCCCGGTGTGGTGCGTGGGTTTTTCATCCACACCGGTCCCGCCTCGGTGGAATACCGTGGTGGCCCCCTGTCCTACACCTTCGGCACCTGGGACCGGTCGGCCCCCGATCCGGTGCGCCAGCTGGCGGCGGAGTTCTGCGCCGCGCTGAACACCGCGGGGATCGAGGGGCGGGCGCACCCCGACATCTGGGTCGATGTGTGGGAGAAGGCAATGTTTGTGACCACCTTCGGGGGTTTAGGTGCTTTCGTCGACAAGCCCCTGGGGGTGTTGCGCACGGATTACCGTTCCACCCTGGAGGCCCTCATGCGGGAGGTGGCGGATGTGGCACGCGCCGATGGTGTCGCCCTGCCCCGGGATGCGGTGGAACGCACCATGATGTTCGCGGACCGGATGCCGGAGGCGTCGACAAGCTCGATGCAGCGCGACATCGCCGCCGGTGGCGACAGTGAACTGGATGCACAGGTCGGCGCCATCGTCCGCGCGGGCAAACGGCACGGGGTGGATGTGCGGCTGCATGACCTCATCTTCACCGCCCTCCGAAATAGGGGGCCGAATAGGTAAATCAGACATGCGCGATACACTTTGCTCATGATCGTTACCTCCACAGCACGTGTGTCCACGGACCGTCCCGGCCGTTACGGCAAACAGCTGACGAGTCACCTCAGTGAGAAGCTCACCACCACCTGGGATGCGGACTCCGGTCGTGGTTCCATCATTCTCAAGGGGCAGGGGACGGATGCCACGGATGAGCGTTTCGCCTTCGACGGGTGCGCCAGCTGCGATCTGGTGGCCGGTGACGGGGTTCTCCTCCTGCACATCGAGGCCCCCGGGGAACTGGCGGACCGGTTCGAAACCGTCATCGGTTCCCACCTGGTGCGTTTCGGTGCCAAGGACAACCTGCGGGTGGTCTTCCGGCGTGGCGACGGCTCGGATGGCAAGGTGTTTGAATCCCTTGACTAGCGCGCCGGGTCGTACCCTGCGCATCGTCGCCGCCGTGTTCCGCAACAGGGCTGGCGATGTACTCGGTGTCCGCAAGGTTGGCACCTCATCGTTCATGATGCCGGGCGGCAAGATCGAATCGGGTGAGACCCCCAGGGAGGCTGTGGTCCGCGAGATCGCCGAGGAGCTGCACCTGGGTCTCGATGCCGATCGCCTGCACCACCTCGGCCTGTTCCGAGCCCCGGCTGCCAATGAACCCGGTTTCACCGTGCGGTGTGACGTCTACGTCTGGCCGGATCCGCTGACCGATCTGCCCACGGTCCACGACGAGATCGTCGAGGCCATCTGGGTACCCGTCACCTCCCGGGCCCCGGAGATCGCACCGTTGAGCCGGGATGTGGTCTTCCCCCACCTGCGGGCATCAGACGGGCACCCGGAACAGCACTCAGAACAGCACGAGAATCAGTAGCGGCACGGCCGTGACCACCATGAGGGTGCCGATGAGGTAGTTGAAGAAACGCACTGTGGTCTGGGTCTGTGACACCGCCGGCATCACCCGCGTGGGATCCTCCGGGCGGACATAGAGGGGAAGTGTGTCACCAACCCGGATGACCGGTCTGGGACTGGAGGACGGGAACACGCCGTGGACCTCGCGGCCGTCGAGATCGATGCGGTACAGGGTCAGATAGCGACCCTCCTCATTTTCCCGGTGCCCGGTGATCACCGCGTCATGCAGTTCGGCATACCGGTGGAACGACCGTTCCCTCAAGGTGGAGCGGACTGCCACCACCAGGCACACCACACCCACCACAAGGACGATGACCAGCAGAAACGGGATCATGGTGTTCTCACCTCATGGGCAACAGCTGGCATGGTGGCGTTCCGATGTCAGTGGCTTCCAATCGCCAGCGGGGAACTTGCAGTCTCGTGGAGGATGGGGAGGGAGATGGTCTGGGCGACCGGAATCAGTGGCGGGTACTGACGTGCATCCACCAGTGCCGCACTCTGACCCGACACCCGGGGTACGGGGGCGGCGGTGTGGTACGCGATCCAGTCCAGGTGCTCCGCGACGGGGATGTACCAGCCCAGCGTTCCATCCTGCGATGGAGTGTGGGTGGAAGTGGACATGCTGAGGATGCCCGCAACCTCTCCATTGACCCACAGGGCGCCACCGGAATCACCGGGCAGGAGACGACCGTTGCGGATGGGGGCCTCGAGCAGGGCCATGCTGGGGAAGGGGCCGGGGAGGTTGATGACCCGACGGTCAATCGTGGTGTCCGCCTGTTGTGCCACGGGGTAGGGGTTGATGTTCCACCCACCCCAGCCGGTCACCGTGGCGGGATTGCCCGGGTGCTGGTGCGCCCCGGACAGGCCTGCTGTGGGGGCGGGGACAGGGGAGGAGAGTCGAATGACCGCGAGATCCACGGAGGTGTGGCGACGCACCTCGACGATGCCCCGTTTGTGACCTGTCATCAGTGAGGGGCCGACGATGGCGGTACCGGGCTCCGCTGTCTCCGGAATGCAGTGGCGTGCGGTGAGCACCCATTCCGGTGTGATCAGCACACCGGAGCATCCCGCGGTGCCGATCTGCAGATGAACCAGGGAGGCACCGCGGATATCAGCCTGGACGGGATAACCACCGGTGATCGCCTCCGCGGGGGAGGCGGTGAGAGACACACCCGCGAACATGACAGCAGCCACCATGGCCGCTGACATCGCGGCCTTTCTCATTCTTCTGATGACTGTCATGCTCCTGAGCCTAACGCGGATCGAGTGGGGAAAGTTGAGTGGGGAAGTTACAGAATCTCATCAATCAGATTAATCGATGGTCGTGCGATCCGTGCACCTTTCCCGGTGACCACGATGGGTCGTTCCAGAAGCCGGGGGTGGGCGACCACCGCCTCCAGGAGCTCCTCCTCAGGGGTGTCCTCGGATAATCCCAGTTCCGTGTACTCCGCCTCCTTGGTGCGGATTCCGCGGTGGACCGGGATACCCATCTGGTCAAAGAGTGCCCGCAGTTCCTCCTTCGTGGGGGTGTCCTTGAGGTACTGGATGATGGTGGGGTTGAGGCCATCCTCACGCAGATACTCCAGTGTCTTCCGGGAGGTGGAACAACGGGGGTTGTGGTAGATCGTGACATCCATGCCCGTCAGCCTACCGTCCTCCGCAGGAGGCGGACCGGAATATGCGGGGGTATGCATGGATCGGGTGGGGTCATGGTCCACGCCACACCCGAACCGGTCTAAGGTGTACGTCATACTTATCGGGCGGCGGGAAACCAGCCGGAATCAGCAGCGGGAGACAACCGGGAGATGGTCGGAAGATGATCGGACAAATGATAAAGGTGGCCCTGGCGTTCGTGGGCATCATCATCGGGGCGGGGTTCGCCTCCGGGCAGGAGGTGATGCAGTACTTCGTCGCCTTCGGGATCAACGGTCTCTGGGGCGCGGTGATCTCCGCGGTGGTGATGACCGTGATGGCCGTGATCATCCTGCAGCTGGGCAGCTACTTCCGCGCCGGGGAGCACGGTGAGGTGTTCCGCCGTGTCAGTCACCCGGTATTCTCCCGACTCCTCGACCTCGGTGTGGTGCTGACCCTGTTCTCCACAGGTGTGGTGATGTTCGCCGGGGCCGGGGCGAACCTCAACCAGCAGTGGGGCCTGCCACTCGGGGTGGGTGCATTCATCATGGTGGTGCTCGTGCTGGCCGCCGGCATGCTGGATGTGGACAAGGTGACCACCGTGATCGGGGCGATCACCCCGTTCATCCTCGTGTTCATCACCATCGCGTCGGTGTACACGATCATCTCCGGCGATTTCTCCAGCATCGACCAGCTCAACCGTGCCTCGGAGGAGGTGTCCACCACGCTGCCGAACTGGTTTGTGGCCGGGGTGAACTACACCTCCTTCAACCTCATGGTCGCGGTCTCCATGGCGGTGGTGATCGGTGGGAACATGTTCAATCCCCGCGTGGCGGGACGTGGTGGGTTGCTCGGTGGCCTGATCTACGGTGTCCTGCTCATCGTCAGTGCCGTCACCCTGTTCCTGACGGTGGAGACCATCGGCGGTGATGACGTGCCGATGCTGAGCATCATCAATGAACTCAACCCGGCCCTGGGCCAGGTGATGGCCGTGGTGATCTACGGAATGATCTTCAACACCGCACTGGGCATGTTCTACGCCCTGGGACGACGCCTGACCGCCACCAGGCCAGGCCGGTTCCGACCGGTCTACGCGGCGGCGGTGCTCGTGGGCTTCGTGCTCAGCTTCGTCGGTTTCCGCGAGCTGGTGGGGTATGTGTACCCGGTGCTCGGCTACATGGGTCTGCTGCTGATCGCGGTGATGCTGGTGGCGTGGGTCCGCGCGCGGGTGCGCATCTACCGCGAATCCGAGCGACGCATGCGGATCGTTGATCTCCTGCAGATCGGCCACACCGGAAGTCTGAGCAGCGAGGAGACCGCCGCCCTGGACCGGGAGATCTCCGACTCCAACCTGGATGAACAGCAGATCCGTTCCGCCGTGGGTGGCTCGGGAACAGGGCCTGCAAGTTAGGTCCTGCCAGCACCAGATGATGCCTTTTGTTAACGTTTGGGGCAGTGAAAGCGTTAGAAGTCTTGTATAGCGCTTTAACCTGCATAGCGCAGTGGGTGCATAACCCGGAAGTAAGTCGACAGATTGTCGGTTTGAAACAATATTCTTAAGGACGGTCAACAATGAACATCGTTGAGCAGATCATCTTCTTCATCAACACTTTCCTCGGCTACGGTCTGCACGCTGGTTCCTCAGCGTCCAGCAACCTCTCCCACACCATCGGCCTGTTCTAGGCCTGCGCTGCTCGAAAGAGCAGCCCTCAATCGCCCGTGTCGGCACCGTATCAGGTGCAGATGCGGGTTTTTTGATGTGGATGGAGGCGCCCAGTGCCTCGGCTGTGGGCGCTCCAACTGTGCACGCCTGCTATCGACGTGCGGTGAGCGCATCCGACCAGCCCGGAGAAGACGCCGGTGTTACTGGGCGGGGACGAGCCGCACCTGGCTGGCATCGGCCCAGGTCAGTTCAATGCCCCGGGAGCGCAGCCACTGCATCGGGTCATCCCCGTGGCGGGTGATGCCCTCCACGGCGTTGAGGGTGGCGTCGATGGCGCGTTCCGCGTCCTCCGCGGAGATCAGACCGGCTGAGGTGGCGGCGGCGAGCTCATCGATGTCCCGGACGGTGATGGGTTCACCGCACACGGAGATCAGGTCCACGTAGAGATCACGTGCGGTCCACACGCCGTCCTCGACGTTGATCTCGGCGATGTCGATGTAGTAGTCCTGGCGCTCGTCCACCCCCTCGCGGAAGTGGAAGATGTTGGCGCGCAGGCCCAGTTCGGGCAGCAACCAGCTCTCCAGGTACCCGAATCTCGGGTGATCGGCCCCACGTGCCATGTAGAGGCCGAAGTCGGTCACCGTGAAGGTGTCAACCTCACGGAGGAACCCCTTCGGGTCGGTGTTGACGCGTCCGGAGGTGTCGAAGGTCTCCTGCTTGACGGGGTGAAGATCAGTCATGGTTTTCCTATCTCACATCGAATACGACCGCGGTGGGTGCGAACACGCAGTTCGCCCCGCCGTTGTCGGTGGTCGTGGTGAGGCCACCACTGAGCACGGCGACGATGAGGCCGCGGCCGGTGTTGGCGACACCTGAAATCGTGGAGGGACCATCCGGGTTGATGCCGGTGTTGCCCAGGACAGTGGTTCCATGCGTGAGGTTGCTCAGGTTCGCCCACTGGACCTGCATGTGGGTGTTCTGCTGCTCTGCGAGCGGCCCGGTGCCCAGTGCGGTGAACACGAACGCGGACTGCCCGGCCGCAACGCCGGGCAGGGGGAGTGCCGCCGGTCCGGGAACAGCGAAGGCGCTGCCCACCGATGCCGAGGTGCCACCGATGCAGTTCTCTGCCCGGGTGGGCCAGGCGAACTGGGCGATGTCAGGTGCGTTCTCGGGGATGTCCACGCCGCCTTCGCCACCTTCACCGGAGACGAAACCCAGGGCCTGGGTGACGATGTTCCGGATCTCCTGCGGTACCCACGGCTGGTTGACCGCGTCCATGATCTGCTGCCTGGCTGCCTCGGTGGGCCGGCCCAGGTGATCGACGGGGAGTGTGCTGGAGAGGTTGACGGCGATGTCGTTGGAGAGGTTGTACAGATCCTCGGCCGGGTTGGCCGTGGCTGCGGGGGCTCCCGCGAGTGATGACGCGACAAGGGTGCCGGCCACCGCCAGGGAGGTCAGTCGCTTGATGCCTTTACCTGGTGCAAAACGCTTGGTCACGTGTGCCACGATGCTGTACTTGCCTTTCGACGACGGGGAAACCCTGGATTGTGTTACCGGAGAAGCAGGAGCACACCACCGATTTCAACAACATCAGTCACACCTGCCTCTTCTGTCACAATAATCGCAGAAGGATCACTGTCAATACGATTCATATATTCCACGGGTAACCCGGAGGCTGTCTGTGGATCCCGGGGCGTGGTGTGAAAACGCGTGGTGTGCGTCTCCACCGCCTCGTTATCTACTGTGTCGGTGCGTGATGCCGATTCGTTACAAAGAGGGGCCGGGGTGGTTTTTCGTCGAAAAGCATCTGCTCAACCGCATGCCAGACGGGTGGCTGCGTGATCCGGCTCCCCCGTAAATCCGGACTTGTGCACGTACGGGGGGTTGCGAGTAGACTGCTAGCGTTCTATAACAAGGGACGCGGGACCTGTTCCCGAGTCCTCCATATCTTTATCCGGCAGGAGAATGCCCCCAGTGACCCATCCAGAGTTTCGTAACGTCGCGATCGTCGCGCACGTTGACCACGGAAAGACCACACTCGTTAATGCCATGCTCGAACAGTCCGGCGTGTTCGGCGATCACGGCGAAGTTGCTGACCGTGTGATGGATTCCGGTGATCTGGAACGCGAAAAGGGCATCACCATCCTGGCCAAGAACACCGCCATCCGCCGTAAGGGCGCCGGCAAGGACGGCAATGACCTGGTCATCAACGTCATTGACACCCCGGGCCACGCCGACTTCGGCGGCGAGGTCGAGCGCGCACTGTCCATGGTTGACGGTGTCGTCCTGCTCGTCGACGCCTCCGAGGGCCCGCTGCCCCAGACCCGCTTCGTGCTGTCCAAGGCCCTGGCCGCCAAGATGCCGGTGATCATCGCCGTCAACAAGACCGACCGCCCCGACGCCCGCATCGACGAGGTCGTCGAGGAAGCCCAGGATCTCCTCCTCGAGCTGGCCGCCGGCATCGAGGACGAGGAAGCCGCAGCAGCCGCCGAGCAGCTGCTCGACCTCCCGGTTCTGTACACCTCCGGCCGTGAGGGCAAGGCCTCCACCGAGAACCCCGGCAACGGCAACGTCCCGGATTCCGCGGACCTGCAGCCACTGTTCGACACCCTGCTTGAGGTCATCCCGGCCCCTGAGGCCAACATCGACGCGCCTCTGCAGGCTCACGTGACCAACCTGGACTCCTCGTCCTTCCTCGGCCGCATCGGCCTGGTCCGCATCCACGCCGGTTCCCTGAAGAAGGGCCAGCAGGTTGCCTGGATCCACTATGACGAAGAGGGCAACCAGCACACCAAGACCGCCAAGATCGCTGAGCTGCTGGCCACCGTCGGTTTCTCCCGTGTCCCTGCACAGGAGGTTGTCGCCGGTGACATCGCCGCCATCTCCGGCATCGAGGACATCATGATCGGCGATACCCTCGCCGATCTGAATAACCCGGTCGCCCTGCCCCGCATCACCGTTGATGAGCCGGCACTGTCCATGACCATCGGTGTCAACACCTCCCCGATGGCCGGCCGTGGCGGCGGCGACAAGCTGACCGCCCGCGTGATCAAGGCCCGCCTGGATCAGGAACTGATCGGTAACGTCTCCCTCAAGGTCAAGCCGACCGAGCGCCCCGACACCTGGGAGGTTCAGGGCCGTGGCGAGATGGCACTGTCCATCCTCGTTGAGACCATGCGCCGCGAGGGCTTCGAGCTGACCGTGGGCAAGCCACAGGTGGTCACCCAGACCATCGACGGCAAGCTGCACGAGCCGTACGAGATCATCGTCATTGACGTCCCCTCCGAGTACCAGGGCAACATCACCCAGCTGCTGGCCAACCGCAAGGGCCTCATGCAGACGATGACCACCACCCCGGGTTCCGACTGGATCCGCATGGAGTTCCGTGTTCCCGCCCGTGGCCTCATCGGTTTCCGCACCCAGTTCATGACTGAGACCCGCGGCACCGGTATCGCCAACTCCTACTCGGATGGCCTGGATGTCTGGGCCGGTGAGATCAAGGGCCGTGCACAGGGCTCCCTGGTCGCCGACCGTCCGGGCAAGATCACCGCGTTCGCGCTGACCCAGCTGGCCGACCGTGGCAGCTTCTTCGTCGAGCCGGGCACCGAGACCTATGAGGGTGTCGTGGTTGGTTCCAACAACCGCGAAGAGGACATGGACATCAACCCCACCAAGGAGAAGAAGCTCACCAACATGCGTGCAGCTTCCGCCGACACCACCGTCACCCTGGCCAAGGCCCACAACCTCTCCCTGGATGAGGCACTGGAGTTCTGTGGCACCGACGAGTGCGTCGAGGTCACCCCGGAGGTCCTGCGCGTGCGCAAGGTCATCCTCAACGCCACCGAGCGTAACCGTGCACGTTCCCGCGCGAAGAGCCTGAACAAGTAGGTTCCTCCTGCACGACAGACTGCACGTAGTTTTCCAGAAACAGGCCCGCTGAGCACCACTCAGCGGGCCTGTTCTGTCTGTCCCGGTGTGCACAGTAGGATGAAACACCGTGAATAAGAGCCCGCGTCGTGTTGCCCTGTCAGCCTGGTCGATCCTGCTGGCCGGGTCGCTGGTGGCCTGTCAGGCCAGCCCCGGCCCGGCACCCGTGGAGGATGCGCCACCCACCACGCAGGAGAGCACCGAAACCCCGGCCGAGACCACCACGGACACCACCGAACCACCCGCCGCCGGCACCGGCGATGACCCGATCACCACCGGCAGATCTCAGGTCAACATCGGCATCGACCCGCTGCGCAACGGTTTCAACCCCCATCTGCTGGCCGATGACTCCACCCTCGTCCAGGACATCGCCGCGCTGGTGCTGCCGAGCACGTTTGTGGGCAACCTCATGAACACGGATCTGCTGGAGGACGTTGCCACGGTGGAGCCCCCCTCACCGGCGATCGCCCAGACCATCCGGTACACCCTCCGGCAGGAGGCGCAGTGGAGCGACGGCACCCCGATCACCGGTTCGGATTTTGCGTATCTGCACCGCTCCATCGTGGAGACCCCCGGTACCTTCAACCGTGCGGGGTATGAGGCGGTCACCGCGATCCGCACCTCCGGTGGCGGCAAGGTCGTGGAGGTTGATTTCTCCGCCCCGGTGGACAACTGGCAGCAGCTGTTCAACAACCTCCTGCCCAGCCACCTGATCCAGGGCCTGTCCGATGGTTTCCGCACCGGGCTCTTCGACGCGATCCCGGCGGCCGCGGGTCGGTATATGGTGCGGTCCATCGACCGGCAGCGCGGCATGGTCACACTCGCCCGCAATGACCGCTTCTGGGGCGAGAATCCCGCCGCGATCGAGTTGCTGAGCTTCCACGACGCCCGGTCGACCTCCCGTGCCGGGGAATTCCTCCGCACCGGCCAGAGCGTGTTCATGAACCTGCGCCCCACCGAGACCCTCGTGGACACCTTCCGGCTCGTCCCCGGCGTGGAGGTGCGCACCTTGGACACCGACCGTGCGCTGCGGGTGGTGCTCAACACCGCGTCCCCGGCCCTGGCCACGCCCGCGCGCCGTGCGGGGGTGCTGGAGCTTGTCGACGTCCCCCTGACCGCCAGGCTGGCCACCGGCCGCTCCGCCACGCTCAGCGTCGCCCCGGAAACCGACTACCGGGTGGACGGGGAGACCGTGGCCCAGGAGGAACTGCAGGAGCTCACGGCGATCTCCCCACTGCGTTTTGCCATCGACCCCGCCGATGATCAGGCCGTGGCGGCCGGCAGGGTGCTGGTCGATCAGCTCGCTGCCGCTGGAATCAGCGCGGTGACGGTGTCCACGGACATCGCCTCCATGCTGGGCGGCGGTGTGGGCGGTGGTCTGGCCACCGGCGAGTATGACGGTGTGATCCTGCGCAGCAGGGAGGCGCAGGACCCCCTGACCCTGGCGGATACCTACGGCTGTGAGCTCTCCCTGAGCGGTTGGTGTGATGAGCAGACCGAGGCCTACCTGGAGCAGCTGGTGGCCGGGGAGATCACCTTCGACCCGGAGTGGGGGAGGAGCCTCAACGAGGAGCAGGCCCTGCATCTGCCGATCGTGACCGAGACCCGTGTGGAGGCCCGTGCCCCGGGTATCGTGGGACCGACGGGGGATCCCTCGGCCTGGCCGGGTGGCATCGCGAGCGCAGCGAACTGGAGGAAGAATGACATTGAACAATGACCTGTCTGGACTGCGGGTGGTGGTGGTGCACGCACACCCCGATGATGAGGCGATCACCACCGGCGGGGTGCTCCACCACCTGGCCACCCGGGGCGCCGATGTCAACGTGGTCACCTGCACGCTCGGCGAGCAGGGTGAGGTGATCGGTGAGACGTGGCAGCAGCTGGTCAACGGTGACGCCGATCAGCTCGGTGGTTTCCGCATCCATGAACTGCTCTCCTCACTCCGGATCCTCGGGGTGTCGGGATGTTTCCTCGGCGGTGCGGGGCGGTGGCGGGATTCCGGCATGGTCGGCGACCCGGCCAATGACCATCCCCGCTCCTTCGTCCGTTCCGGTGAGGAGGCCGAGGACAAGCTGGTGGGGATCTTCACCGCGCTGCGCCCCCACCTGGTGATCACCTACGGCCCCGACGGCGGGTATGGGCACCCGGACCACATCCGGGCCCATGAGATCACCCACGGCGCTGCCGGGCGCGTGGAGGGCATCCAGCGCATCCTGTGGGCGGTGACGGGACGCGCCGACCTCAAGGCCGGGCTGGCCGCCATCAGTGCCGTGCCAACAGGTTGGCGTTCGGCAGGCGATGAGGAGCTCGCCTGCCAGGACCGCGTGGACTTCGCACTCGAACTGGATGACCGCGACTATCACGCGAAGGTGGAGTCCATGCGGGCCCACGCCACCCAGCTGTGGATCGCCGATGGCAGCGTGAGTGAGACCAATCCGCATGCGGCCTTCGCCGAGGTCACCGACCGCGCAGCTGCGCCGGTGGTCTTCGCCCTGAGTAATCTCATTGCCCAGCCGGTCATGCGCCGTGAGCATTTCCAGCTGGGTGCGGGCACCGCCCTCCCGGCTGATGCCCAGGGTCCGGCCGACGGACTCCAGTGGTAGTTCCCGTGGAACGTAATCGGAGTTTCATTCACCGCGGTCTGTCCCGGGGCGAGGTGATCGGGGGCATTTTCTGGCTCAGCCTCGGCTCCCTGATCTCCCTGCTGCTCGAGGTGGTCTACCTCGGCACCTGGATCACCCTGCCCGGTGGGGCGGCGATGGCGTTTCCCTACACCATCGTCATCGCCTTCTTCTTCAATATGGTTCTGACCAGGTCATCTCTGCTGTGGACCGACAATAAACCGGTGGCGGCGATCCCCCTGTTCACGTGGCTGCTCGGGTTTGCCATCCTGTTGATCTGGCCCCTGGCGGTCGGGGATCAGCTCCTGGGGTCCAACATGCGATCGGTGTTGCTGCTCGTCGCCGGTATAGCGGGGGGGATTTGGCCCCTGGCGCGGGGAGCGTAGCATAATGAAGCCACACGGTTTGTCGTGTCCACCCATTGATTACAAGCCAGGAGTTTTCGAGTACCAATGACCTACACAATCGCACAGCCCTGCGTTGACGTCTTGGACCGTGCCTGCGTTGAAGAGTGCCCGGTCGACTGCATCTACGAGGGCAAGCGCATGCTCTACATCCACCCCGATGAGTGTGTCGACTGTGGTGCCTGCGAGCCGGCCTGCCCTGTTGAGGCGATCTTCTACGAGGACGATGTCCCTGACGAGTGGATTGACTACAACGATGCCAACGCTGCATTCTTCGATGACCTCGGATCCCCTGGTGGTGCGGCCAAGCTCGGCCCCCAGGATTTCGATCACCCCCTTATCGCGGCACTGCCCCCACAGGCCTAATCTTTACATTCATGACCCGTACACCCCGCACCCCGTTAGCCACCATCCTCCCGGACTTCCCGTGGGACTCACTCGCCACCGCCAAGTCGCGGGCGGGTGAGCATCCGGATGGCATTGTGAACCTGTCGGTGGGCACCCCGGTTGATCCGGTGGCCCCCGGCATCCAGATCGCACTGTCGGAGGCCGCGGGGTTCTCCGGCTACCCACAGACCATCGGCACGCCCGAACTGCGGTCCGCTATCCGCTCGGCGCTGGAGCGCCGCTACGACATGACCGGGCTTGTCGACGCCTCCGTCATCCCCGTCGTGGGCACCAAGGAGGCCATCGCCCTGCTGCCCTTCATGCTGGGGCTGGCCGGGCACACCGTGGTCATCCCGGAGGTCGCCTACCCGACCTATGAGGTCTCGGCGGTGGCTGCCGGGGCCCGGGTACTGCGCTCGGATTCCCTGCTCAAACTGGGGCCCGAGGTGCCGTCCCTGATGTTTATCAATTCCCCCTCCAACCCCACCGGCAAGGTCCTCGGTGTGCCACACCTGCGCAAGGTGGTGGAGTGGGCCCGGGACAATGACGTGATTATCGCCGCCGATGAGTGCTACCTGGGCCTGGGCTGGGATGATGACAATGAGCCCGTCTCCATCCTGGATCCACGTGTCTGCGATGGTGACCACACCAATCTCCTGGCCATCCATTCTCTCTCCAAGACCTCCAACATGGCGTCCTACCGCGCCGGTTTTATCGTCGGCGATACGGCGCTGGTGGGGGAGCTGACCGAGGCACGCAAGAACCTCGGCCTCATGGTTCCCTACGCGATCCAGCAGGCGATGATCGCCGCGTTGAACGATGATGATCAGGAGGCCGGGCAGAAGCTGATCTACGCCCGCCGCCGGGCCACGCTGATGAAGGCGCTGCTGGGTGCGGGGTTCCGCATCGATGATTCCGAGGCCGGCCTGTACCTGTGGGCCACCCGGGATGAACCGTGCCGGGACACGGTGGACTGGTTGGCCGAGCGGGGCATCCTGGTGGCCCCGGGTGACTTCTACGGCCCGCGCGGTACCCGCCATGTCCGGGTCGCCATGACGGAGACCGACGAGCGCATCGCCGCCGCCGCCGCCCGCCTGGCGTGAGTGGTTTCCTGATCCCCCCGGCGGGGGACTAGAATTGGTTTCTCAATGTGAGAGTGTTGATAAGAGAAGAGGCGCGTTGAGTTCCGAGAAGAGTGGGTGGGGCACACGCGTGCACGCAACCAGCCGCCAGTTCATCAAATTCGGACTGGTGGGTGGTTCCGGCACCATCGTCAACCTCGCTGTCGCGGCGCTGTCCAAGAAGATCGCCGGATGGACCGCGGGCATCTCGGAGCACGATCCCTTCATGAACCTGCTGGGCACCGATTTCCACATCCGCTGGTACCACGTGTTCATGACCATCGCCTTCCTCGTGGCCAACATCTGGAACTACCAGCTCAACCGCATGTGGACCTTCAAGATGATCAACATGCGCTCCTGGTGGCGTGGTTTCTTCCCCTTCCTGGCCACCGGCCTGGTGGCCTTTGTGGTCAGTCAGGTGGTCACCACGCTGCTGATGAACCCGACCTCGCCGATCGCGTTGTCCTCCGAGATCTTCGATGACTCCACCGGCCTGCGCACCAAGTTCTACTGGGCACTGACGATCTCCATCCTGATCTCCATGCCGGTCAACTTCATTGTCAACAAGTACTGGGCGTTCCGGAAGCCGAAGACGGTCATCGTCCAGGAGGTCGCACCCCACTAGGACCCCACCAGGGGAGGTGCGTCAGTTGGCGTGCAGTGCGGTGTTGAGCGCAACCACGCTGGTGTTGGGTACTGCCTCCACCGCACCGGTGGTGGAGTTGCGTCGGAAGACCAGGCCGCTGCGCCCCGCGAGGGTGTGCGCCTTGACGGTCGCGCCGTCGATAAGCACCTTCGTGCCGGCGGTGATATAGAGCCCGGCCTCGATGATGCAGTCATCGCCCAGGGGAATGCCGCAGCCCGAGTTTGCGCCCAGCAGGCAGCGCTGCCCGAGGCTGATGACGTGTTCGCCGCCCCCGGAGAGCGTGCCCATGATGGAGGCACCCCCGCCCACATCCGTGCCGTCGCCGACGGTGACACCCGCCGAGATGCGTCCCTCCACCATGGAATGGCCGAGTGTGCCGGCGTTGAAGTTGATGAAGCCCTCATGCATGACGGTGGTGCCCTCCGCGAGGTGGGCGCCGAGGCGGACACGGTCGGCGTCACCGATGCGCACACCCGAGGGCAGGACGTAGTCGACCATGCGGGGGAATTTATCCACCGAGTACACCGTGACCGGGCCCCGGCGGGACAGCCGAGCGCGGGTCAGGTCGAAGCCCTCCACGGCGCACGGGCCGAAGTTGGTCCACACCACATTGTGCAGCAGGCCGAAGATCCCGTCCAGATTCATGCCGTGGGGCTTGACCAATCGGTGGGAGAGCAGGTGCAGCCGCAGCCACGCATCGGCGGTGTCGGCGGGTGGGGCATCGAGATCAGCAATCCGGGTGTGGATGACGGTGCGGGTGACTCCGCGGTCGGGATCCTCGCCGGTGAGGGGATCAAGCAGGGCATCGGTGGTGTGGTCCCCGGCCGCGCCCAGGGTGGGGGCCGGGTACCAGACATCGAGGATGTCCCCGGTGGTGGTTGTGGTGGCAATTCCGGTTGCGGAAGCTGAAGTCATGCCACCACACTAATTTCTATCGGTCTATCAGTCCAGTCTGCTTTTTCCGCAGGGGGCTGCGGGTGGTGGTGAAGGACAGTGCCACCAGGAAGCCGTAGACAATCACCACGGAGAACACCTGCGACCGTGAACCCTCATCACCGAGCATGAGCAGTACGAGCCCGGCGAGCAGCACCAGGGTGAGGATGCCCAGCCACGGATGGGCCCACATCTTCACGGTCGAGATCTCCCCGTTGCGTTCCAACTCAGGCCGCAGCTTCAGCTGGGACAGGGCGATCATCGCCCACACCACCAGCAGACAGCCACCCACGGCATTGAGGAGGAAGTCCAGCAGGCCGGCCGGGTTGACATACTGCAGCGCCACGGAGACGAAGGCGAAGAACATCGACAACAGCACCGCCGCGGTGGGCACCCCACTCCTGCTCAACCCCGAGAAGACCCGCGGGGCATCCTGGTTGCGGGACATCGCGAACACCAGACGGGAGGTGGCGTAGATCTGCGCATTGAAGGCCGACAGCAGCGCGAGCACGATCACCGCCTCCATCAGACCCACGGCACCCGGGATGTTGGCCATGTCCAGGATCCGGGTGAAGGGCGATTCGGCGGCGGTCTCGGCGTTGTCGATGGATTCATACGGCATGAGGAACGTGATCACCAGGACGGACCCCAGATAGAACAGGGAGATACGCCAGATCACGGCGCGCACCGCCAGGGAGATTGCACGCCGGGGCTGATCGGATTCCGCCGCCGCGATGGTGACGATCTCAATGCCGCCGAAGGCGAACGCCACGGCGAGCAGACCCGCGGCCACACCGGAGAGCCCATTGGGCATGAACCCGTGATCCCCGATGAAGTTGCTGGTGCCCACGAAGGTGGAACCGGGCAGCAGACCGAAGATCAGGCCGACACCGACGATGAGGAACACGATGATCACGGCAACCTTGATGAAGGCGAACCAGTACTCGAACTCACCGAATCCGCGCACGGCCGCCAGGTTCACAATCGCGAAGAACACCACGCACACCAGGGCCGGTATCCAGGGATCCACCCCGAACCAGGCCCCCATGATCGCCGCGGCACCGGTCATCTCCGCGCCCATGACCATGATGAGCATGAACCAGTACAACCAGCCCAGGGAGAAGCCCGCCCAGTGCCCGAAGGCGTCCTCGGCGTATTTGGAGAAACTGCCCGAATGCGGTCGGGCGGCGGCCATCTCACCCAGCATCTGCATGACCAGCACCACGATCACACCGGCAGCGATATAGGCCAGCAGCACCGCCGGCCCGGCGGCCCGGATACCCACACCGGTGCCCAGGAAGAGCCCGGCTCCGATGGCGGATCCCAGGCCCATCATGGTCAGGTGTCGGGTCCGCAGACCAGTGCCCAGTTCCCGTCTTGGATTCGTATCAGATGTCGTCTCAGATGTTCCGGGGGCAGCACCGGGTTGAGCTGCCGCGGGAACTTCACTCATTGCCATGCTCTCAACCGTAAACGTCTGTTTACGTATTCACGAAACGAGTGCCCTGCCGGGGACCGGGTGGTGATGGGCTAGTGGGAGGCCTGGCGGTCGGTGCTGCCCGGCTGGGTGCCAGACTGGCTCTCAGAACGGGTGCCAGGCCGGGTGCGGGGCGGGATGCGGCGGGCCACCGGCTCGTGGAACCCCTTCTCCCGTTTGATCGACCAGTTCGACTCGCCCTCGATGTCCTTGACGGTGCGTTCCTCCTCGGCTTCGGGGAACCAGATGGGGGTGTCGCAGTCCAGGACGATGTTGTTGCCCACATGGCAGTTGTCACCGAGGGAGACACCGATGACACCAGAGCTCACGCCGAAGGTGCAGTCCTCGCCGATACCCAGGTAGAGGCGACGCCCATCGGAATCACGTGGGGACATCACGGTGGAGGACAGGCCGATCTCGGACCGTGCCCCGACGACCACGCCGGAGGACAGGCGCCCCTCCACCTTCGCCGCACCCAGGGTGCCGGAGTTGAAGGAGACGAATCCCTCACGCAGCACCGAGGTGCCCGGGGCCAGGTATGCACCCAGGCGCACACGTTCCGCCTCGGAGATGCGCACACCGTAGGGCACCACATAGTCGACCATGCGGGGCAGACGGTCCACACAGTAGACATGGATCAGGCCGCGGGAGCGCAGGGCGGCACGGACCCATTCGAAGTTGTCCGGCAGGCACGGGCCCTTGTTGGTCCACACCACGTTGGACAGCATGTTCAGGGTTTCGGACATGTGCAGCTCATGCGGGCGCACCAGGCGGTGGGAGAGCAGATGCAGGCGCAGGTAGACATCGTGGGCGTCGCGGGGCGGTGCCTCGAGGTCCTCGATGATGGTGCGCACGGCAACCTGCTCCACCAGTCGGTCCTCATCGAGTTTGACCAGCTGCAGCATCCTGGGGGTCAGTTCGCGGGCACCGAGACGCACCGTGCCGGTCTCCAGGGGATAGGGCTGGCTCCAGGTGTCGGGGTCGACGAGTGCGGGATCGGGGTACCAGGTGTCCAGGACGGTGCCGTCCATGGCGATGTTCGCAATGCCGAGTCCCACCGCGCCCCTGCGTCCGACGGCCCCGTTGACGTCTGCCTGGCCGGGGGCAGCATTGGTTGCGTTCACCATTGAATACATGACCACTCATACTTTCCACACTGTTGTGATTGGCTGTCGATTTGTAATCTTATGGCATGGAACAAGTATCGACGCCACCCTCCGAACGTGATCCGGCTCTACCCACCCTCGATCTGCTCGGCGATCCCGTCACGCTGACCGCGGACCTGGTGGACATCCCCAGCCCCTCCGGGCAGGAAACGCTGATCGCGGATGCCATTGAGGCCAGCCTACGTAACCTGAATCTGCCCGGTGTGGAGATACTGCGTTTTAACAACAATGTCCTGGCGCGCACCCACCTCAACCTGCCCGGACGGGTGATTCTGGCCGGCCATCTGGATACCGTTCCGATCGCCGACAACGTCCCCGGCCACCGTGCCCCCAATGCCGACGGCGTGGACACTTTGTACGGCTGTGGCACCGTGGACATGAAATCCGGTCTCGCGGTCTACCTGCACACCTTCGCGCGTCTGGCGGGTACCGGGCAGGAACAACTCACCCGGGATCTCACCTTCATCGCCTATGAATGCGAGGAGGTCCAATACCACCGCAACGGCCTGGGCCACATCCAGCGAGACCACCCGGAGTGGCTGGCGGGGGATCTGGCGCTGCTGGGGGAGCCGACCGGCGCCTGGATCGAGGCGGGATGCCAGGGCAATCTGCGCATCCGGGTCACCGCCCACGGCACCCGCGCCCACAGTGCCCGCGGGTGGCTGGGGGACAACGCCATCCACAAACTCACCCCCGTCATGGCCAGGGTCGGGGACTACGGGCACCAGGATGTGATCATCGACGGCCTCACCTACCGCGAGGGCCTCAACATCGTCTGGGTGGAGGCGGGGGTGGCCAACAACGTCATCCCCGACGAGGCCTGGATGAACATCAACTTCCGTTTCGCCCCCAACCGGACGGCGGAGCAGGCGGCCCGCCACGTGGTCGACGTGCTCGGGTTGGAGGAGACCCCGGGGATCACCTGGGTGCTTGACGACGCCGCCGGTGGTGCCCTCCCGGGCCTTGACCTGGAGGTCACCGCGGGTCTGGTGGAGGCGGTCGGACGAGACCGGGTGCGGGCGAAATTCGGCTGGACCGATGTGTCCCGCTTCTCCGCGATGGGGGTACCCGCCCTCAACTTCGGTTCCGGGGATCCCTCCTATGCCCACAAGCGCGATGAACAGTGCCCGGTGGAGCAGATCACCGGGGTGGCAGAGATCCTGCACACGTATCTGACCTCCTGATCAGCGCAGGTGAGGTTCAGCGGTTATCGTGGATAGTCCATCACGAAGCCGATCAGGAGGTCATACCATGGCTCCCCACAAAACCCCGGACGAAGATAAGAACCGCCTGCTCGTCGGGCCCGTGCTCCGCAGGAAGCCGGAAACCCAGCCCGAGGGCAGCACCTTCGATCAGCGCCTGCTGGAGATGCGGGCCGACCATGACTGGAAACACGCCGACCCGTGGCGTGTTCTGCGCATCCAGGGCGAGTTCGTCGCCGGTTTCGATGCCCTCCATGAGATGCCCAAGGCCGTCACCGTCTTCGGTTCCGCCCGCATCAAGGAGGAGCACCCCTACTACAAGGCGGGGGTGGAGCTGGGTGAGAAACTCGCCGCAGCGGAATACGCGGTGGTCACCGGCGGCGGGCCTGGCCTGATGGAAGCCCCCAACAAGGGTGCCTGCGAGGCGGGCGGGCTCAGCGTGGGCCTGGGCATCGAACTGCCCCATGAGCAGCGCCTCAACCCGTATGTGGACCTGGGCCTGAACTTCAGGTACTTCTTCGCCCGCAAGACCATGTTCCTCAAATACTCCCAGGCCTTCGTCTGTCTCCCCGGTGGTTACGGCACCCTGGATGAGCTCTTCGAGGTGCTGTGCATGGTCCAGACCGGCAAGGTGACCAACTTCCCGATCGTGCTCATCGGCACCGAATTCTGGGCGGGTCTGCTCGACTGGATCAGGGGCCGTCTGGTCGCCGATGGCATGATCTCCCAGGAGGACATCGACCGCGTTCTGGTCACCGATGATGTCGACGAGGCCGTCCACTTCATCGTGGAGGCACACGCGGGGCTGGACGTGGCACGCCGCCACAACTAGTCGGCGCTACATTAGTCCTATGAGTTTTCCCTCCGCCTACGCCACCGGGGATCTGCCGGTGATCATGGCCATCGTCAACCGCACCCCGGATTCCTTCTATGACAGGGGTGCCACCTTCGAGGACACCGCCGCGCTGGAGCGGGTGGCCACCGTCATCGAACAGGGTGCCGGGATCATCGACATCGGTGGGGTCAAGGCGGGACCGGGGGAGTTCGTCTCCGCACAGGAGGAGATCGACCGGGTGGTACCCACCATCGCCGCCGTGCACCGACGTTTCCCCGACATCCACATCTCCGTGGACACCTGGCGCTCAGACGTGGCGGATGTGGCCATCCAGGCAGGTGCCACCCTGGTCAATGACACCTGGGCGGGCCACGATCCCGAACTCCTCGAGGTCGCGGGCCAACACCGCGTGGGATATGTCTGCTCCCACACGGGTGGTGTCATGCCACGGACCAGGCCCTACCGGGTCCACTTCGATGACATTGTCGCCGACGTCATCCGGGAGACCACCTTGCTGGCGGAGAAGGCGGTGCGCGCCGGGGTGCCGGAGGAGCGGATCTTCATCGATCCCACCCATGATTTCGGCAAGAACACCTTCCACGGACTGGAGCTGCTGCGCCGCATCGAGGAGATCGTGGCCACCGGCTGGCCGGTGCTCATGGCCTTGAGTAACAAGGATTTCATCGGGGAGACGGTGGATCGGCCCGTCGACAAGCGCGTTGCCGGAACGCTGGCCGCAACGGCCTGGGCGGCGGCCCGGGGGTGCGCCGCGTTCCGCGTCCACGAGGTCGCCGACACCCGCGATGTGCTGCACATGACCGCCGCGATCGCCGGTGACATCGCCCCCCTCAACACCGTGCGGGGTCTGGTGTGAGTTCCATCAGCGTGGTCATCCCCGCGCTCAATGAGGCCCCGACGGTGGCCGGGGTGGTGGAGGCCGCACTGGCGGACAACCCCGACGAGGTCATCGTCATCGACGCGGACTCCACCGACGCCACCGCCGTCAACGCGCGCCGGGCGGGAGCCACCGTCTACAACTGGCGGGAGATCCTGCCCACCGTGCCCACCCGGCCCGGCAAGGGCGAATCCCTGTGGCGCGGCGTGGAGGTGGCACGCGGTGAGATCGTCGTGTTCGTCGACGCCGATCTCACCTCACTGCGCCCCGGCATGGTCCGCGCGCTGGCGACACCCTTCTGCGATCCCGCCATCCACCTTGTCAAGGCCGATTACCTCCGATCCTTCGGTGACCAGCCAACCGGGGGAGGGCGCGTGACCGAACTGACCGCCAAACCGCTGCTGCGCCTGCTGTTTCCGGAACTCGCCCACATCCGCCAACCACTCGGGGGCGAATATGCGATCCGGCGGGCCACGGCGCGTGCACTGCCGTTCGTCTCCGGGTACGGGGTGGAGGCCGGCCTGCTTATCGACGTCGCCACCACCCACGGGGTGCGCTCCATCGGGCAGGTCGACCTGGGCCGGCGGTGCCATGACCACCAACCCCTCAGCGCGCTCGCGGGCATGGCAGAGGTGGTGGCCGCAACCATTCTCCAGCGCAGTGGCCGTGACATCCCGATCAACCAGCGTGATCCGTTAGACTCATTGCCATGCTGACCTGGATCGTGATGATCGTTGTGCTCGCCGCACTCGTCGTGCTGTTTAGCTGGCTGTTTGCCAAGATGTTCGGGCGCGGCGAGAAAGCCATGCCGCTGCCGGACAATGAGGAGATCATCGAGCACAACCGTCGGGTGGTGGGGCAGGGCGATATCGATGACATCGTGTTCGAGACCGTTCTGCGTGGTTACCGCCAGGATCAGGTCGATGACGTGGTCGCACACCTGAACTGGAAGATCAACACACTCACCACCCGACTGGACAAGCTCGGTGACACCGGCTCCAAAACCGCGGTTGAACAGGGCTTCCATTCCACACCGGTCCGCCCACGCGAGGACACTTTCCCGACCGGGAATCCCGAAAACGGGTAAAATGGATACTTAGCCGCATACAGTGCGGATTTTTATCGTTGTAAGGAGCTGGAATCAACATGGCAGCAATGAAGCCACGGACCGGTAGCGGACCAATGGAAGCGGTCGAAGAGAGCCGCAAGATTGTGATGAGGATTCCCTCCGATGGAGGCGGGCGCCTGGTTGTGGAACTGAATAAGGAGGAGGCCGCCGAACTCGGTGCGCTTCTCCTGGAGGCCGCCAAGTAGAGTTCAACCCCCACCTGGTACTCCCTGTTGACTCCCCGGGGTGGCCACGCAGGTAGTATTGTCCCGACGTGGTAACCACCCATTCAAGGAGTAATGCGACAGTGCTTTCACACATCATTGATGTTCTGGCGGACCCGATTGACGGCAGCCCCCTGCGTGGTGTGGATGACTTCACCCGACTGGTGTCCGAATCCGGGCATTCCTACGATGTTGCCCGCCAGGGATATGTCACCCTCGCCGGCGGTGCCGGTCTGCGCTACTCCGGTGATGATGCCGAGATGATCAGCGCCCGGGAGACCTTCCTCACCGGTGGGCACTTCGCCCCCTTCGTCGAGGCTATCGCAGATGCCGTCCACGATGTGTTGGACGCCGGTGATGTCGCCGATGATGCGAACCCCGTCATCTGTGAGATTGGCGCGGGAACCGGTTACTACCTTTCCCACACCCTCGACAGCGTGGCCGGGGCCCGCGGCATCGGCATCGATGTATCGGTGCATGCCGCCAAGCATCTGGCCCGGTGCCATCCCCGCCTGGGTGCCGTGGTGGCCGACGCCTGGGCACGCCTGCCCATCCAGTCGGAATCCGTCGACGCCATCACCGTCATCTTCGCGCCCCGCAATGCCGCGGAGTTTGCCCGCATCCTCAAGCCGAAGGGTCAGGTCATCGTCCTGACAGCTGACACCGGTCACCTCGCGGAGCTGCGGGAACCCCTCGGCATCATCGATGTGGAGGAGGGCAAGGTCGAGCGCATGATCGAGCAGGCAGCCGGGCATCTCCAGCCGGTGGGCGACAGTGAGCCCGTGGAATTCGAGATGATGCTGGACCAGCAGTCCATCGCCTCCCAGATCGGCATGAGCCCGTCGGCACGCCACCTCAAGCCCGAGGCACTCGCCGCGCGTATCGAGGCACTTCCGGAGCAGATGAAGGTCACCGCCCGCGCCCGCATCACCCGCCTGGGACGTATTTCCTAGACCTACCCCGGCGCTGACCTCGGGAGACACATGAAACGGCCCGCGGGGGATCAACAGTTGATCCCACCGCGGGCCGTTTTGCCGGTTGCTATCAGCGCACCGGTCCCTCATGCGGATCCTCATCGGGATTGAACTGCGTCAGCTCATCCAGATCGGGCAGACCCTGGGAGGAGTACTCATCGGGGTAGTGGGCCTCGGCGTTGATGATGCTGGCCTCCCCGGTGGTGGTGACCTCGAAGTTGAAGATCGGGCCCTGGTCGAAGTAGACACGGCTGGCCATGGCCACCTCGCCGCCGTCGGCGAAGACCTCCACGGTGGAGCCATCAACCACGATGAACACGGAGTCGGTGTCCTCCGCGGACAGTGGTGCTACCGCGACCGGGTCATTCTCGTGGCAGGGGTTCATGGACCGGTCGATGACCAGTTCACTGTGGCGGTGGTGGACCACGGCCGCGGTGTTGCCTTCCCGGTCACGTAGCTCGATGGAGACGGAGCTGCCATTGGGGATGTCACAGAGTCCGGTCCAGCCTGCGGCCGCCTCGGATTCGTGGATGGCGGGAATGAGGCCCTCGGGTGGGGTCTGGAAGAGTGTGCCATCCTGCAGGGTGACCACGCGGGGCACGGACAGGCAGTTGGCCCAACCCTCGTCCTCCCAGCTCTTGTGGGAGGTCAGGTCATCCAGGCGGCCCACACCATTCATCAGGCCGAAGATGTGGGCCTGGCTGTAGCGCTCGTCCTCGGTCACGGTGCCGCTGGTGTAGTTGGTGTTGCGCGGCCGGGAGAAGTCATGGCCGTGGTCGATGCGGGTGAACGGGGTGACCACGGTGAACTCGGCGTCGTGGAGCTTGCCCACGACATACCCCGAGCAGTCCACCCCGTTCTCCTCGACGGTGATGATGAGGATATCGTAGATCTCCCCATCCACCTCATCACGCAGCCGGATCAGACGCGGGCTCACCATGATGGCATCCTCCGGCAGGCCGTGGGCCCCCTGGAAGGTCAACCGTCCGGAGTTCTGCCAGTCGCGCCCATCGGGGGAGTGGAGGATGACCACAACCGGCTTCTCCATGGGGCCGGCCACCGCGAGCATCAGCCACCCCTCGTGGCCCTCCTCGCGGTTGGTGCCGTCCTCCCAGTCGGGGACCACGCAGGGGGAGCGGAACCGGGTGAAGGACTCGGAGTCACCCACGACGCGTCCGATCCGCACCACGCCGGAATCCAGGCTCAGCGGGTCGTCGGAGACTGATTCCATGGTGGCGTCCAGGTCGTCGATACGCGCCACGTGGATCGCGGAACTGTCCGCTGTCACAGAGGTGAAGTAGAGATCGACCCCACCCTTGTTGGCGACAACAGCGCCGGCACGTACCTGCGTCTCCCCACCCGTGGGGGCGAGAACATCATCACTGATGTCCCAGCTGAAGGGGGTGTCCTCGGAGAACTGGTGGGCCCACCGTGGTCCCTCATCGGGCGAGGGGCGGTACTGGTGGAAAACATGCCAGGTGTCACCATCGAGGAGCACACCGGCCGGGGCGAACAGCAGACCAGCTTCGGAGGTCAGGTGCAATTCCGGGCGGTGATGGGTATGGGAAGTCTCAGCCATGCGTCAGTCCTAGCTAGTCACATTGATTCTTGATGATTCGTATCTGCTGAACGAGGTTAGCCATCTGCGCGCTGGTTGGGAGGAAATGCCAGCTCACAGGGGGTAGCACAGGCATAAAAATGCCGGGGTGCCGTCACCGGGGGTGCGGCACCCCGGCAGCGGGGTGAGGAGAGATGAGTTCCTACATCAGGGATTTATAGACATCGACGGTCTGCTGGGCGATGGTGGCCCAGGAGAACTCGTTGATGGCGCGCTCACGACCGGCGATACCGAACTTCTTCGCCACCGCGCGGTCCGCGACCATCTTGTTCACCGCTTCGGCGATGTCACGTTCGAAGGTCTCGGTGTCATTCTCGTCGTAGTGGACCAGGGCGCCGGTCTCACCATCGACCACGACCTCCGGGATACCGCCCACATCGGAGGCGACCACGGCGGTGTTGCAGGCCATGGCCTCGAGGTTGACGATGCCCAGTGGCTCGTAGATGGAGGGGCAGACGAAGGTGTCGGCCGCGGTGAGGATCTCCTGGATGCCCTTCTTATCCAGCATCTCCTGGACCCAGAAGATGCCGTCGCGCTGGGACTGCAGTGCCTCCACGAGGGCCTTGGTGCGTTCCGCGATCTCCGGGGTGTCCGGCGCACCTGCACACAGCACCAGCTGCACGCCCTCATCGAAGTGGGCTGCGGCCTTGATCAGGTGCTCCACACCCTTCTGGCGGGTGATGCGACCGACGAACGCCACGATGGGGCGCTGCGGGTCCACACCGAGCTTGCGCAACACGGACTCGTCCGCGTCATCGAAGGTGGGGCGGGGCTGCCACAGTTCGGTGTCGATGCCGTTGAGGACCACGCGGACGTTGTCGGGCTCGATGCGGGGGTAGGCGGCGAGGATGGAATCCTTCATGCGTGCCGAGACCGCGATGACGGCGTCTGCGTATTCCATGGTGTTCTTCTCGGACCAGGAGGACACGTCGTATCCACCACCGAGCTGTTCACGCTTCCATGGGCGGTCCGGTTCCAGTGAGTGGGCGGTCGCCACATGGGGGATGCCGTGCAGACGGGCGGCGAGATGACCACCCAGACCTGCGTACCAGGTGTGGGAGTGAACCACATCAACGTCGTTGGCGGCCTCGGCCATGCGCAGACCCGTGGAGAGGGTCTTGATGGCCGGGTTGGCGTTCTCCAGGGCAGGGTCCACGCCGTGGACGTAGACTCCCTCGGCGTCACGTGGGGCGCCCATGCAATGGACATCCACCTCCGCGATCTCCCTCATGAACCGGGTCAGTTCGGTTACGTGTACACCTGCTCCGCCGTAGACCTCCGGCGGATATTCTCTGGTCAGCATTCCAACTTTCATGGTTCTGAGACTAGCCCGCCGGGGCCACACGTGCAGCGGTTTCCCACCCCGGTGGCACCTCCAGGCGCAACCCGGATACGAGGCGGGCACCTCCCGCGTGCACCTGTCCGCCTAGCGTCCGCCCAGCGTCCGGGGGGGCCGGTCACCCACTCTCGACTGACCCCGGGGCCACCCCAAAAGAAATACTTATTCGCTGGTTTCAAGCGGAAATAGGTTTTTCGTTTTATGGTTGAGGGTGTGAAGGGTAGACCAAATGTATTAGCAATCGTTCTCGCTGGTGGCGAGGGTAAGCGTCTGTTTCCGTTGACGGAGGACCGTGCCAAACCGGCCGTTCCCTTCGGCGGAACCTACCGTCTTATCGACTTTGTACTTTCAAACCTCGTGAACGCCGGGTACCTGAAGGTAGCCGTGCTCACGCAGTACAAGTCGCATTCCCTCGACAGGCATATCTCCGTTTCCTGGAATGTTTCTGGCCCGACCGGCCAGTACATCGCCTCTGTTCCGGCGCAGCAGCGCCTGGGCAAGCGGTGGTTCACAGGCTCCGCAGATGCCATCCTCCAGTCACTCAACCTGATCTCCGATGAGAAGCCTGACTATGTCATCGTCTTCGGCGCGGACCATGTGTATCGCATGGACCCGAGCCAGATGGTCGATGAGCATATTAAGTCCGGCAGGTCGGTTTCCGTGGCGGGTATCCGTGTACCGCGCCACGAGGCCACCGCCTTCGGCTGCATCCAATCTGACGACGAGGGCAACATCACCGAATTCCTGGAGAAGCCGGCGGATCCGCCCGGCACCCCGGATGACCCAGATGTCACCTTCGCCTCCATGGGCAATTATGTGTTCACCACCGAGGCGCTGGTTCGTGCGCTGAAGGATGATTCGGAGAATGAGGACTCCGAACATGACATGGGCGGTGACATCATCCCGTATTTCGTCGACCGCGGTGACGCCCACGTATATGACTTCTCCCGCAATATCGTGCCCGGTGCCACCGAGCGCGACAAGGGTTACTGGCGCGATGTCGGTACCATCGATGCCTTCTACGAGTGCCACATGGATCTGATCTCCGTGCACCCGATCTTCAACCTTTACAACAAGGAATGGCCGATCCACACCACCGTGGAGGGCAACCTGCCGCCGGCGAAGTTCGTCCAGGGCGGTATTGCACAGTCCTCGATGGTCGCCCCGGGATCCATCGTCTCGGCGGGTACCGTGCGCAACTCCGTGCTGTCCACCGACGTGATCGTCGAGGAGGGCGCCACCGTGGAGGGCGCGGTCCTCATGCCCGGTGTGCGCATCGGCAAGGGTGCTGTGGTTCGCCACGCCATCCTGGACAAGAACGTCGTCGTGCGTGACGGTGAGCTCATCGGCGTCGATCACGAGCGCGATTCCCAGCGTTTCAAGGTCAGCGCCGGCGGTGTGGTCACCGTGGGTAAGAACCAGGTGGTCTAGCAACACCCGGTCACCTTAAGTCGCGCCCTCCGGGGCGCGACTTTTTTTAATGCTTGTCGACGCCCCGATCACCCCAGGTGCCCCACCGCAGGTGGTGGGGGTTTACGCCTTCTTGGTGACCAGCGTCAGGCCGGCGCCGAGGGGGAGTCGGGCCACGTGTGCCGCGTCGAGGGCGCGGACGTATTCATCGGCCTCGCGGGCGGCCACGGTGTCGCGGTCCTTCCGGGTCTCATCGGAGACTGTGCCGTCGAGGAGAGCGTCGGCAAGCATGAGGACACCGCCCGGACGCAGCAGTGGCCAGGCGGCATCGATGAAGGCGCGCAGATCCATGGGGGAGACCTGGCCGAAGACCAGCTGGTAGCTGTCGGAGGCCAGTCGACCCATCACGTCGAGGGGACGCGAGGGCAGGAAACGGACACGGGAGGGGGAGTAACCGGCCTCGCGGAAGATGGATTTCGCGTGGCGCTGGTGCTCGGTCTCGGGATCGATGCAGGTGAGGGTGGTTCCCTTCGCCAGGCCGCGGAGGATGTAGAGGCCGACAAGACCGGCCGCGGGGGTGATGGCGATCGCACCGGTGGATCCCTCGCCATTGGTGGCGGCGGCCAGAGTGGTGATCAACTGGCCGGTCACCTCATCCGGCACGGGGAGACCGAATTCCGCGGCATCCTCACGGGCGGTTGCCAGGGCGGGATCGATCTCCGTGGTGGATTCGACATAGTTACGAAGGAACTCGAAGGCATTACTCACGCTGTACAGTCTAGGCGCAGGGCTGAATCATGGGGGTACTACACGCTGCCATTACGCTGCTTTTATCGCGCTACGATAACAATTAACTAACCGTTTAATATTTACCAGTGGATACACAGTCAAACGTCTAGATTTCCCAAGTTTGATCCGGCATTATGAAAGCTATGACCAATAAGCCCCGAGACCTTGAACCCGCTGCCATCGATCTCGCCCCGGTAGAACCCACCGAGGAACTTTCTGGCACCGCTGCGTTCGACGCCGGTCAGGCAGAAATGCCGTCGTGGGGCGAACTGGTGGCGGAACATGCCGATAGTGTCTACCGTCTCGCATTTCGGTTGTCGGGCAACCAGCATGATGCTGAGGATCTTACCCAGGAAACCTTTATGAGGGTGTTTCGGTCGCTGAAGAACTATCAGCCCGGCACCTTCGAGGGGTGGCTCCACAGGATCACCACCAACCTGTTCCTGGACATGGTTCGTCACCGCGGCAAGATCCGGATGGAGGCACTTCCCGAGGATTATGAGCGGGTGCCGGGCACCGACATGACCCCGGAGCAGGCCTACACCGTGGCCAATCTCGACCCCGCCCTGCAGGAGGCGCTTGATGAACTGAGTCCTGATTTCCGCGTCGCGGTCATCCTGTGTGATGTGGTGGGTCTGAGTTATGACGAGATCGCTGAAACCCTCGGCGTGAAGATGGGTACCGTCCGGTCCCGCATCCACCGTGGACGCACCCAGCTCCGCGCCAGCCTTGAAATGGCAGCTCAGGACAATGAGGAGGTCTCGATCCTGGTTCCCACCACCTAGATCCTCCCCGTCATCTCGGACTGATTGCACCGGTGTCATTTCAGGGGGGAACTGAATTAAGACGGCAAACGTTGAATTAAGTAGGTAGCGTGAGATGTATAGCTTTAGTCGTTTCGCGCCACAGCCCCAGTCCGATATCCACGAGCCACAGGAGGTTTCCGGAACAGATGTTCAATTCTGACTCCACGGGGGACGTCCGATCCCAGCTCCGCCAGCCCCGCACCGCTCGCCCTGCGGGGCCCAGCAGTGTCCAGGATGATGCGGGTGGTCAAGGATCTGACAAAACCAGACGGCGTCAGGGGGCCAGGTCGAAGGCCGTCAAGCCCAAGCTCACTCCGCGTCAGCTCGAGGTGATCAAGGAGATCCGGTTGGGGGAGGTCCTCAAGACCAAGCTGGTGGAGAAATCCCAGCAGCTCCAATCCAGGACCCAGGACTTCGCTTCAGTGGATCATCTGTCCTCTGATGCCGCAGCGATGTTCATCGATAATGAGCTGAGCAGGGGCGCCATGCACCGCGCCAGACTCCACCTCGTGCACTGCTCTGAATGTCGTCAGGAGATCACCCGGCAGCGGGACACCGTCGATTTCGTTCGAACGGAATGCAGGAATGATAATGTCACCGCCCCCTCTGATCTCAAGGCCAAACTGATGAGCCTGGCCAATGAATGCGCCCCGGGACCGGGTGCAGAAGACGTCGCGATTCAGCGGCCGGAGTCTTTTGTGGCTAAAGTTGAATCGGTGGTGCGCGCGGTACGCCGCACCCAGGGGCGTTGAACCCCACCGTTGAACAGTGAAGGTCTGAGGCATGTTTTCTAACGTCGGCTGGGGAGAGATCCTCCTGCTTTTCATTGTGGGTCTCATCGTCATCGGACCTGAACGGCTTCCCCGTCTGATGGAGGACCTCAAGGCGGCCATTGTTGCTGCCCGCACCGCGATCAACAACGCGAAGCAGAATCTGGATACCGATTTCAGCGAGGAATTCGACGAGATCCGTAAACCCTTGTCCCAGATCGCCCAGATCCGCAGCATGTCCCCGAAGACCGCCATCACCCGTGCCCTTTTTGACAATGATGATTCCTTCCTGGATTCCTTCGATCCGAAGAAGATCATGGCCGATGACACCGCAGGTCAGGCCCATCGCCAGCAGGTGGCTGAAACCGGCACCACACCCGAGCGGGCCGAGGTGGTGGAGCGACCGGCGGACCGGACCGACCCCACGCAGTCCCCGAACACCCCCGGGCAGAACAATAATGGTGGCACGCCGCCCGCCGGTGGCGGTTACGCCTGGACTGATCTGATCTAGGCCGATCTGGGACACAGATTAAAAAGAAGCCAGCGCATCCTCGTGGTGAGGAGGCGCTGGCTTCTGGCGTATCCGGGGTGGTGTTATTTAACGGGTGTTATTTAACGCCCAACCCGAGGGTCTTGCCCACGATGGACACCTTGCGCTTGGCCAGGGCGTCGGCGATGGCGTTGATCGCCGCGGTGGTGGGGGAATACGGTTCGGAGATCGCGATGGGGTTGCCCACATCTCCGCCCACGCGGAGGGACGGATCCAGCGGCACCGATCCCAGGACGGGGACATCCTCACCGGTGAGCATGCTGAGACGCTGGGCGATCTTCTCGCCACCACCGGAACCAAAGACCTCCATGGTGGAGCCGTCGGGCATCACCATGGCGGACATGTTCTCGATGACACCGGCGACCTTCTGGTTGGTCTGCAGGGAGATCGAACCGGCGCGCTCGGCCACATCAGCGGCAGCCGCCTGCGGGGTGGTCACGATCAGCAGCTCGGCATTCGGGAGCAGCTGGGCGATGGTGATGGCGATGTCGCCTGTTCCCGGGGGGAGATCCAGCAGGAGGATGTCCAGGTCACCCCAGAACACATCAGAGAGGAACTGCTGGATGGCACGGTGCAGCATCGGGCCACGCCACACCACCGGTGCGTTGCCCTCGACGAAGTGGGCGATGGAGATCATCTTCACGCCGTGAGCCTGCGGGGGCATGATCATGTCGTCGACCTGGTGGGGCCGGGCGTCGGAACCGAGCATACCCGGCACGGAGTGGCCGTAAATGTCGGCGTCGAGGATACCCACGGACAGACCCTTGGCGGCCAGGGCGGTGGCAAGGTTGACGGTCATGGAGGATTTGCCTACCCCTCCCTTGCCGGAGGCCACCGCGTACACGCGGGTGGTGGATCCGGGCTGGGCGAAGGGGATGACCGGGTCGGCGGTGTTGCCACGCAGGCTCACCCGGAGTTCACGGCGTTGTTCATCGCTCATGACATCAGTGGTGACCTGGACAGTGCCCACGCCCTCAATATCTTTCACCGCCGCCTCCGTGTTGGAGACGATGGTGGTCTTCATCGGGCAAGCCGCGATGGTCAGGTAGACCTCTACCTGCACATCGGAGCCATCGATGGCCACAGACTTGACCATTCCGAGCTCCGTGATGGGCTTCCCGATCTCTGGATCCTCTACGCGGGACAGCGCGCTGCGGACAGCGGATTCGGTTACTTGAGACATCACCTAAATAGCATAGTCCGCACCACGTCCAAGACCTAAGTCCGTTTGCGGGCAGCCATCCACACCACGACATCAAGGACCCGGATGGTGCTCAGGGCCGCGAGGGCGCAGTTGCCGGGCTGGTGGGCGGCCTCGGCACGGATGCTCTTGAGGTGCCTGGACAGGGCCTTGTCCTCCGCACGGAGAACGGTGTGGAGGTTCTCGTAGAACCCCACGCTGTCGGTGTTCAGTTCGCGCTCGATGACGGAATCGATGATGGGGAAGAGCTTGGGGCGTTTGCGGGCGATGAGTTTGCTCACCCGCGAGGGGCCGAACCCGCGGCGTCGCAGAGCTGTCCACAGCAGGTTCCCGGCATCGAGGTGCTCCGTGGCCTTCTTCGAGCTCAGGCCCACATCGGTAGGAATCGATTCAAGAATCTTCCTGATCCGCTTCAGATCATAGGGAAGCTCATAGGCGGTGAGCTCGCGGGTCACCACCCCCTTGAGGTCGATGCTCCCGGCGCGCTCCGGCGGTTCGAGCAACTGGGCCACCTGCAGTCCGGGAACCGGAACATCCAGTAAGGAGAGGGAGAGCAGATCATCGCGGGTGATCTCATCGCGGACGGGCTTTGCATCACCGCCCCCGCCTAGTCTCTCGAACAAGGAACCGGTGTACATGGGGCCAGCGTGTGGATCGGTGGCGAAGTATTCCTGGAGATAGGCCACCGCCAGTTCCGCGTGATCATTTTCCAGGATCTGTGGCAGATCCCACCCGAGGTGGTCAAAGGCATCCGCCCATGGGGTAGCAGTAGTCATGTCCTAAAGGCTAGTCGACAACATCGCCCTGGGTCGGTGCGTTGAGGTCATGGGGATCGTCATTGCGGGAGGCCACCGCGTCATCGAGCTTGGCCTCCAGACGCTCGAGGAAACCACGTAGATCATCCAGCTCGTGGCGGAGATAGTCACGGGTGACCATCTCACCGACGGCCAGGCGGACACCGGCGAGTTCTCGGGTGAGGAACTCGGTGTCGGCCTTGGTCTCCTCGGCTCGTCGACGGTCGGCCAGGATGGTGGACTTGTCGCGGTCCTCCTGACGGTTCTGCGCCAGCAGGATCAAAGGCGCGGCGTAGGCGGCCTGGGTGGAAAACGCCAGGTTGAGCAGGATGAAGGGGTAGGGGTCCCAGTTCCAGGCGAAACCGCCGATGTTGAGCATGATCCAGATGATCACGAAGATCGTCTGCCAGAACAGGTACTGTCCCGTGCCGAAGAAACGGGCGACTTTCTCCGCGTACGCACCGATGGTGTCGTCGTCGAATTTGAACCGTCTGCGCTTGGTGCCGACCAGGGGGGTGTCCAGGTCCGAGCGGCTGTAGTCAGCCAAGGGTCTCCTCCTTCACGCCGGGGCGGATACCGGCATCGCGCCAGTCCTCGGGCAGCATGTGGTCCAGCAGGTCATCAACGGCCACCGCGCCGAGCAGGTGTCCGTTCTCATCCAGGACGGGGCCGCACACCAGGTTATAAGTGGCGAAGAACCGGGCTGCGGTCTCCTGGGAATCATTGGCGTACAGCGGGGGCAGGTCGGGATCCAGGATGCCGCCGACCAGGCTGGAGGGGGGTTCCCGCAGCAGTTTCTGCAGGTGCACACACCCCAGGTACTTGCCGGTGGGTGTGGCGGTGGGGGGACGCACCACAAACACCAGGGAGGCCAGGGAGGTCGGAAAATCAGGGTTGCGTGCCATGGCCAGGGCCTCGGCAACGGTGGTGGAGGGATCCATGATGAGCGGCTCGGGGGTCATCAGGGCGCCGACGGTGTCGGGGTTGAAGCTCATGAGCCTGCGCACCGGTGCCGATTCCTCCGGGTCCATCAGTTCCAGCAGGACACCGGCCTTGTCCTCGGGCAGCTCACCGAGGAGGTCGGCGGCATCATCGGGGTCCATCTCCTCCAGCACATCGGCGGCGCGTTCGATGTCGAGGGTTTCAATCAGCTCGGCCTGACGGTCTTCGCTGAGCTCCTGGAGAATATCGGCGAGTCGTTCGTCGTCAAGCTCCCCGGCGACCACGTCGCGCTGGGACTTCGGCAGGCCGTAGAGCTGCTTGGCCACGTCGGCCGCACGCATGTCCTCGAAACCGGCGATAAGCTCGGCGGTCTGGTTGGTCTCCCCGGTACCGCCGGCGGTGATGCCGTGCACGTGGCTCCACGGCGCGATGTACAGCGCGGGACGACGCCCGAACTTGGGGCGTTCACCGATCAGCGCAACCCGGGAGATGACCCAGTCACGGGTGCGGGTCTGCTCCAGCTCCACATCGGCGATCTCCACGGCGCGACCGTGCAGCTGCTCCAGCTCGGGATCATCCGTGTGCACCTTCGTGCCGATGATGTCACCCAGAACCTGCAGCTCACCCGTGCGGGCCTTGAAGGAACGCAGCGACACCGACCCGGAGATCAGATTGACGTCCTTCGGTTCGATCGCCGCGATGCGCAGCATCGGCAGGAAGATGCGCCGCTTGTTGTTCACCAGCTCCACCACCAGGCCGAGCACGCGGGAATCCTGGCCGCCGGAGCGGATCGTGACCACGACATCGCGCACACGCCCGATCACGTCGGTGTCGGGGCCACGCACCACCATCCCGGCGAGACGGCCTGCGTACAGTCGGGTAATTCCTCTCATGTCACACAGCTTAACGCTTTACGACGCCCCGACCTCCCCGCGGCGCGATGCGGTCAGGGGTGGGAACCTTTGCGCTGGCTGGGCCGTTTTCACTGTGTATAGGGAAATAGATTGATAGTGAGATAAGGGTGATGAATCAATGGCGATGCAGGCAACCGGATCCGGGGGCACCAACAGGACCGAACTGGGCCTGAAGAAACGGCCAGAGGGGTGGCCCGTGGGCAGCTTCCAGACCTATGAGGAGGCACAGCGGGCGGTGGATATGCTCTCCGACAATGAATTCCCCGTTGCTGAGCTGACCATCGTGGGCGTGGACCTGATGGAGGTGGAAACCGTCACCGGTCGACTGACCTGGGGGCGTGTGCTCGCCGGTGGTGCCGCCTCCGGTGCGTGGCTGGGACTGTTCTTCGGCCTGGTGATGGGCCTGGTGTCCAACTTCTGGTTCTCCTCCCTGCTCACAGGCCTGGTCATGGGTGTGGTCTTCGGTGTGGTGCTGGCGGCGGTGCCGTACTGGGCATCCCGGGGCAAGAGGGATTTCACCTCCGCCACCCAGATCGTGGCGGGACGCTATGACATCCTGTGCCGTCCCGACCGTGCCCGTGAGGCCCGCGACATGATCGCCCGCAACATGGGAGAACTGGGCCACCCGCAGCAGTAGGGGCAGGGTAAAGTAACCCGCTATGAGAACGACGGGTGTGAAGAAGACTGTCCTGGGTCTCGTGGCGGTGCTGGGCTCGGGGATGCTGGTGGCCTGCGGCAGCGTGGACCCCAACAGGTTCGAACCACATCCCCGGCAGGTGGCGGAGCAGAAGGAGAACCTCTACATCGCTGTCGATCCTGACTACCTGGGACACAACGTGGTCAGTGAGGTCTACAAGACCGTCCTGGGAAACCGGGAACGGTTCGCCGTGATCCGACACGAGGACAACCTGAGCGCGGATCCCTTAGGCCCCCTCAACGAGGGTACCGCCGACCTGGTGGTCGGATGCACCGGTGCTCTCCTGGAGGTGGTCAACCCCGTGCTGGCCGGGGAGCTGGAAGAGGAGTACCTCGCGGCGGTCGAGGCGGGGGAGACCGATATCAACTCAGGTGAATGGCGCGACCGCACCTTCGATGCACTGATCGGGTCGCTTCCTTCCCACCTCGACACCGCAGACCCCTCCAACGCCCAGGGATGTCCCACCGCCAACGGGTTGCCCCAGAACATCGTTCCCATCTACCGCAACCCCACCTTCAGCCGTGCCGACCGCGAAATCCTCAACTGGGCCAGCGGCGCCATCACCACCTCCGAACTGCAGGGACTGATAGCGGACGCCGAGGAGCTCGGCCGGACCCGTGAGCTGGTCGAGAAGTTTGTTGCCTCCAAGGGGGGTTGATACTTGACCTGGTGACCATGGATTCAGGGAGTGTGGGAAATATCTCTGCAGCGCAGGAGAAGTGCTAAAAGTTCCTGTGATGACATTACAATAAACATTAATATTTCCTGTGTTTATCTAAATGAAGGCCGGTGTTACTGGTGATGTTGTCATGGCTGCGGATATCAAAGCTTCTCACAGTGGTGGTGCTCGTAGCTGCGATAGCTTCGGCCGCCATCTTTTTCGTGACCAGGGAGGAGGAGGTGCCCGAGCCTTTTGACCGGACCAGGGACACCCAGGCGATCATCGCGCTGGAATTGGACAAAGAGATTGTGCTCATGTCGGCCACCACGACTGGTATCCACGAGGTGGAAAACCACCGCAAGGTGTTCGGTGATCGCCGGATGTGGGGCAGCGGGAAAAGCGAACTCATCGAATACCGCTACAAGAGCAAGTTGGGTATCAGCGGCGACGATGTGATCATCAGATCCAAACTCAACAACAGGTATGAGATCGTCATTCCGGAGTTCGAGTTCATCGGTTATGACGATGTGGTCATGGATACAGTCCATGAGGAGAGAGGTTGGCTCAGCTTCGGCACCGAGGATATCGACACCGGTGAGGTGGTCACCCAGATCATGGACAGCAACAAGGTCGGGGAAATCATCGACGATAACCGTCAGATCCTGGAGCGGCAGACAGAAGATTTCTTCTGGGACCTGATCCTGGAAATCGACGACGAGGTGGATCTGGACTTCACCTACAAATAATGGCGGAACCTTCGGGCTGCCATAGAGCACATGTGGGCCCCCGGGTTGGGCATGGCCCCGCGATGTCTACCATCTCATCGCTATCGGAACGGTGATTATCAACCTCCAGTGGCATCACTAGCTCACCCGTCATCGTCTCCAGCTGACGGTGCCATGTATCTATGTAGAAAACGGCCCGGAGTGATTCCTCTTTGATCGTTATATCAATGGTCTGACAGTTTCGAGGCGGGGGCTGGGTACGCTGCCTGTGTGGAAACAATATTCATCGGCGTGCTGTTATTCGTGGCCGCGTGTGCGCAGGGCGCGATCGGTTTCGGCCTGGGGATGCTCGCGGCCCCGATCATCGCCCTCATGCGACCTGACCTGCTGCCCGGTCTGATCCTCCTGTTGGCCTTCGGATTCTCCCTGGCGACCTGGGCCCGCGACAGGGGAGCGGTGGAGTGGCCCGTGGTGGGTTGGTCACTGCTCGGGAGGGTGCCCGGTTCAGTGCTGGGTACATGGGCGGTGGTGGCCATGCCAGTGGCGGGGTTGAAGATCATCCTGGCTGCTGCGGTGATCCTGGGGACGCTGGTCAGTCTCGTGGGGTGGTCGCCGGGGCATGGGCGGAAAAATTCCTTCATTGCCGGCGCATCGGGAGGGTTCCTGGGGACCACCACCGCGATCGGTGGCCCGCCCCTGGCGTTGATCATGCGGTCCATGTCGCCAGAGCGAGTGCGGGGGACGCTCTCGGTGTGTTTCGTGATCGGCAGTGCCATCTCGATTGCGCTGCTGACTGGTGCTGGCGCGCTCGAGTCGATGCATCTGCGGGCGGCGCTGCTGTATGCGCCGGCAGTGATTGCTGGGTTTTTCCTGTCAAGCGTGGTAAACAGGCATCTGAACCGACGGTTGATCTTCCTTGGATCAGTGACGATTTCCCTCATTGGCTCGGTCATGGTGATTACCCAGGCAGCGGGGATATTCTAGCCCATCTATTAAATGGATGTTAATAGATTGGTTATTTGCATATGGTGACAAAACTAACCATCTTTCAGTGTTGTATCAGTTGTTTTTGATGAAGCACCATGGCTATTATTAGACATGGGAAGTCCCGGAGAAATAAAAATCTTACGCGGACTGCACATCGGATCACTGCGAGACGGCACTCCTCAATTGGCTTCCCGACACACGGACCCACCGAACCCGGTGGGCCAACGAAACGGATTCCCAGCGGAGCACTTTTCAGCTGCGAACCCCCGTTGTGGAAGGAATACGATCAAAATGCAAAAGATGACCAAGGGTGCCATCGCTGCCGCAGCTGCAGCGCTCCTCCTCGTTGGTGGCGGCGGAACGTTCATGTCGTGGAACGACAACGTGACTCAGCCTGATCAGGGGATTGCCGCCGGTAACCTGGCTCTGAAAGAAGGAGAAGCAGGAACATGGACTCTCAACACTGTGCCGGTTGGGACTAATATTGATGCCGTTAAGGTTGTGCCGGGTGACACCCTGGTGTTCACCCAGGCGATCACCTACACGACTGAGGGTGATGATCTCGAGGCAACGCTCAAGCTAACCCCTGGAGCGATCACACCGGTCAATAACGACGAGGGGTCGGCTGACTCGAATCTCGCTACCCAGCTCTTCAACAAGGCTGAGATCAGTCTCGGTGAGACCTTACCGGGGGGTGTTACTAAAGTGGATGCCACTACCTACGAGTTCGAGGAGAATACAACAGGTACTGTGAACGCCACCGTCACCATCGACTTCCCCTTCGAAGGCTCTACCAATGACTCCCAATTGGGCAAGGTGAATCTTTCGGGTATGGCCCTGGCCCTCACTCAGACCGATGCCAATCCGGCCATCTAGATCTGGTTCAACCAGTTGAGATAATGTAGCTCGAAGATGACCAATGACCACCAGTGCCACGCCAGTGACAGTGGTGGTCATTGCCTTTCTTCGCCACTTTCCAGGAAGGATGACCCATGAATGAGAAAAGTTCAATTGTGGGTGCAGTATGGAGAGGACTCACCACAGGCATCAGCATCCTTGTGTTAGCTGTCGCAGCCCTGGTGGTCGCGGTCCCGGCCGCTGTCGATGGCATGCCCCTGTCTGTCCTGTCCGGGTCGATGCGGCCGACCTACGAACCGGGTGATCTGGTGGTCATCAAGCCGAAAGAGCCGACCGATATCAGGATCGGTGACGTGATCACCTACCAGGTACATTCGGGGGAATCGGAGCTGATCACCCACAGGGTGATTGAGAAGAACTCTTCCACGGATGGTTCTGTCAGCTTCATTACCCAGGGTGATGCCAACGATGTGCCAGATGCCACCCCGATTCGTGATGTCCAAATCCACGGCACCGTCTGGTACCGGATCCCCATGCTGGGCTGGGTCAATAACTGGTTCAACGGGGAGAAACGGGACATCGTGGTGCCCACGGCGGCCGGCGCCCTCATCCTCTACGCGTTGTGGAACCTGGCCGTGGGTGTCCGGGACCGCCGTCGGAAGAAATTCGAGACCCATCCGGAAGTCGATGCCAATCCCACGACAGCCCCGGAGGAGCCACTCGCCGACGCCCGCACCGGGCTACGAGAACCCTGATCTCACCCGCCCTCACCAGGTGAGCAGGCCCTAGAATGGTGGGCATCATGAACACTGAAACGCTGAACCGGTGGCGCCCGCACCCGTGGGTCCTGGTGTTCGGCGCGATCGGTTTCGTCCTGGGGCTGACCCCATCACTGTTGCCCCGTACCTTCTTCTATCAGGGCCTGATCTGCGGTCTGGCCGCCGCGAGCGCCTACGGCCTGGGCCTGTTGCTGTTCACCCTGTGGGACACCTGGGGCAGGGACCGGGTGGCCGAGCGCCTACAGGGAAAACTACCCAGCCTGAGCACCCGTCACCGCGCCCGCGCAGAGCTGATCCTCACCGTCGTCCTGCTGATCTGGATGCTCACCCTCGTCATCTTCTCACTGCGCTGGCAACGTGGACTCGCGGAACTGACCGAGGCACGTGCCTATGAGCTGTGGGAGTTCCTACTTGTTCTTCCGATCGGCGTGATCAGCTGGGCCATGGCGATCATCCTCGCGCGGGGCCTACGACTGCTGGTCCGCTGGTTCGCGCGCACCGTCCTGGGCGGCTGGGCACCGAGCCTCCAGGCGGTGACGGCATGGGCGCTGGCAATAATCATCCTGCTCATCACCGTCGAGCAGGTCATCCCCGGCACCATTGTGCGCGGCACCGAACGCGCCCTCTACACCTAGTACCAACAACCCGAACCCGGTGTGGAGCCACCCACCGCGCCCGAACGTTCCGGATCCCCCGCATCCCCCGTCGAGTGGGAGAGCCTCGGCCAGTACGGCACCCGCTTCGTCAGTCAGGGCCTGGGGCGTGACCAGCTCACCGAACTCACCGGCCGGCCCGCCCGCGAGCCCATCCGCGTCTACGCCGGTCTGGACACCGCGCCCACCCACACCGAGCGCGCCTGGGTGCTTATCGACGAACTACTCCGCACCGATGCCGTCAGCCGTGAAGCCATTGTCCTCAACTTCACCACCGGCACCGGCTGGGTCAACCCGCAGGCCGTTCAGGCCTTCGAGCTGCTCTACAACGGTGATGCCGCCTGGGCGGCAGCCCAGTACTCCTACCTGCCCTCGCCGGTGCATTTCCTCCAGGGCGGGACCGATGTGGTCAACGGTGGCAGGGAGCTGATCACCCCGATCATCGACTGGTGGAACACCCTGCCGGAGGACACCCGCCCAAGGCTGTATCTCTACGGCGAATCGCTGGGATCCACCGGGGTGGAATCGGGTTTCTCCGGTATCAGGGACATCGTCAATTCCGTCGACGGGATCCTGCTGGCCGGCCCACCCAATTTCAACCCCCTGTGGTCGGCTTTCACCGAGCGCCGTGACCCCGGCACCCCTGAGGTACAACCCGAATACTCCGGTGGGGCGGTGATCCGCTTCGCCAATTCGGCGGCCGATGTGCAGGCGTTCGCCCAGACCCTGGATGAGGAATCCTGGGGCCCCACCCGTGTGCTCTACCTCCAGCACCCGTCTGATCCGGTGGTGTGGTGGTCGCCCTCCCTGATCTTCCGGGAACCGGACTGGTTGGAGGAGGAACCCGGCTTCGACCGCCTGCCCGCCATGCGGTGGATGCCGGTGATCACCTTCCTGCAGATCTCCGCGGATCTGCCTATGGCCCAGAACGTTCCCGACGGTCACGGGCACAATTATGGCGCGTCCATGCTGGATGGTTTCGCGGCCATCGCGACACCCGACGCCGGTTTCACCGTGGAGGATGTCGAGGAGCTCAAACCCCTCTACGACCGGGCCCAGCGCATCAGCGGTGATGACAGGTGGATACCCGGGCTCCCGCCCTCGGGGTGACCACAATCCCTTGATTGCGCCTACTGCCAGTGGGTCGCTACCATTTCGTCTGTCGCTAGAGATTGACAAATGCTGCATAGGGGGCAGCAAGAGGTCAAACGCCCTCATCAAGAGAAGCTCCTGATCAGCACACTCCCGTCTCGGCTGTTCCATCAGTGGGCCAAGTATTACGCGCGGGGCAAAATGTCGACAACCGCCCTGGGATGCGGAGCGTATCGTTCAGCGCCGGGTCGTCTCAGGCGCTTCATCACCCCGACTAGGCGCTCAGATCCACCAGGGGGACGTATGTCCCGATACCAGGCACCTCATAGTTGCCGTCGACGATATTTTGTAACGTAACCAAGATGGGCGATGGATGATCCTTTACGACTCGGGGATTAGGATGGTTTCTGGCGGTGTGGCCTTTCATTGAAGAGAGCACTTGACCTGGGTGAGAATCTCTATGCCACCGATGCCACACCGCCTCAACGGGCATAATTCGAGAGGAAGACCATTTAATCCTACGGAAAAAAAGCAATGCTTACGAGCATTTAACTTGAGAGAGAATAAAAAGGCTCAAATTTTCAATGCCAAAAGCCCTCGCCGTTCGCAGAAAGCAGATACGCTTATCCGTGGAACTACTTGGACTATACGAAGTCCTCCGGACAGAAAAGTTCTCGTTCGCTCGCGTGTTCTAAAAACTATGAAGGGATCTGATATGATCACGTTCGATGATCTAGTGGCTGCATGTACCCGCGGCGGTGCCAACGTTCTAACCTCAGTTACAACTCTGATGCCTGCGGCAGGAGCACACGCCTCAGTTTCTCCCGCCAAGTTTGTTGATCGCTCTAATTCGGTTTTCGCCTTCGAGTGGCGCTACGTCGACGGGGAGGCTGTTGAGGTGGCTCTACTTGACAGCAAGCAGTCACAAGGTAACCGCGCGGAATCAGCCCTCCAGGGAGATATCAATGCTGGTCACGAGGTTATATCCAAACTTCCCCGAATTGAGGTTTCCTATCCCGATGGTTTAACCTTCACCGATCTTGAACTCCCGCACCGATTTGCAGATGGGCATGTGCGAGCAGGCACCATCGATGGGCAGCCCGCTACGCAAGACGAGACATACCGTGCAGTGAGGAATTCCTCTCCCGCAAATATCGCGCCACTCGTCAACACTGCACCTGCCGCAGCGCTATTCGGTGGTTGGGATTCCACACGAGTAAAAAATCAGCTACGGCTTCCCAGTGCTTTGGCAGGGGAGGTCATCGGAGTTCTTGCGGATCAGGGGAGAGCAGGAGTTGAACAGCAGTCTAAGCGTGGTGGCGCGAGAGTGGATCCCTACTCAATGAGCGTCCAACTTACGGGGCCCCAGATGAAGGAACTCCTGGATGGTCAACGCGATGAGCTCAGCCCTAAACTTGTAGCAAAGATCGAAAATGAGATCAAACAGGCCAAGAAAGGTTTAGTTTCGGCTTCAACTCTGGGATTGGGTGGGATTCCTCCGACGCTGGAATCTCTGGGTGGTGTATCTTGCCGGACCATCATTCGGTCCTGGGTCCTAAGCTTTGCCACCCTCCGCCAATTGCGGTTCGGTGCTGACGAGCAGGCTACGGTTGCAGGTCGGGTCTTACTCGCAGCCCTGGGGTTGTCAGCTATTGCGCGCGCTGAGCAGGAGCTTTACCTCCGGGCGAACTGCCACCTGGTTGAAGCGGCGGCACCTGTGGTCACGCTGGACCGCCGCTTCGGCAATTATGATACCTACGATGCCCTCACGGTTGAATACTCGGATGAACTACTTGCTAAAGCCATAGCATACGCACGTGACCTGGGTGCCGCAGACTGGCATGGCCAGGTGCTCAAGGTTGAGGGAAACCCTGTGGTCTACAGTGGCGCTGTCGAAGAAGACCCCGAGGACTGACAATGCGATTCCTCAATATTCAGGCGAGATTTCCTCTGGGGGTATATCTCGGCCACCAACAAAATGGCCGTCCAGACTGGTTTCCAGATCCTGCGAGGCTTCACGCGGCCTTGGTGAATTCCGCCGGTCGAGGATCAACGGCGGAGGTGTTCCCAGAAGGAATGAAACCCACTAGAGAGTCAGTCGAGGCTCTTCGGTGGCTCGAACATAATCCACCCGACGGCATTGAATTTCCTCAACAGAGGTGGGTCGCACCAAATGGGCAGCGTTTCATCTACCGACGCGTAAGCTCGATCAACCCTAAACGGCCTACCGAAGAACGAGCTGTGTCCGATGGTGTGAGCTTGTCAGGCAGCTATGGATATTTTTGGAAGCATGTCCCCGAACAGATAGCGGACACCCTGGAACTGCTCTGCGAAGACGTGGCTTATCTCGGGGAGGCCTCCAGCCTAGCGATTTTGGAGTGTGCTGAAGTAAATCCCACCTTTCATCTCGATAGGGAGTCCTCGCCCTTCGACAGGGCTGGAAGGACGGTACGAGTGCCGGCACCTGGGCGGACGGACCACCTGATTGAGCAGTTCGCCGGCGCCAATCCGGTTAAACCACCGACCGTTAGTCGAGATAAGTTCAAGATCTCAGAGCTACCAACTCCCGCTCAGGCAGCAAATGATAACCTCACTGTCGCCAGGTACAAGGACTCGTTTAAAGAGTATCCATACCGGCCATGGTCCCAGATAATTGTGCTGGAGATTCTGGGGGGCGATATCCCAGAGAAACATCGAGTTGAACTATGCGTGGACATGCATCGAGCACTGATTAAGTCCATCGGAGCAGGCGCCCCGGGACTTGTCACAGGGAAGTACGCCCCTGGAGTGAGACGGCCGGCCAACAGGTTAGCAATCCAGTATCTCCCCTCTACCGTGGCGACAGATATGGTGGATCCGCAGCTTGGCCTCAATTCCGGCATTCTTCTGTTGATGATCCCAGCTGGAGCAGATGAATCGGAACTTGATGCGCTTGCTACAGCCCTCCCAGGTGTCACCACCCTCTGGTCACGCAACATCGGTCGTCGCAACATCCGTTTTAGTGGCAATGTGGTCTCAGCTGCTGAGTTCTGGAAGCTGGAATCCGATGGCTACACACGATTTTGGGAGCCAGCCAGCCCCATCATTCCTGAAACTCGGCAGGTTAGTGAAACCAAGTTCGGCCGCACATGGACGTTTGCAGATTCTGGCTTACTGTCACTCGGTTTCGTCTGGCGCGACGAGTTGGACCATTCAGCCAGAGGTCAGGATCTTTATATCTCAGTAAGAAACCAGGTGGAGGAACGCGGCGCCAGGGTCTTGGGCTCCAGAATAGTTCCTGGTAAAAGCGCCTCGTTTGCCCATAAGACACATCAGAGTGTTGTGACCCAGCCGTGGGTCGGGCAGTTCGACCTAGGTGATCTATCGGATTCCACGTCTGTAATCGCCATTGGACAGTCTCGACACCTGGGTGGCGGGTTGCTTATCCCATTAGATATTCCCACGGAGGAGGTTCCAGAATCATGGAAGGAGGATCGTCGTGTGTGAGTTGAAAAAAGTGGTGGAACCAGCTGAATTTGGAGACTTCTTCCGATTGTTGAATGGAGGTCATGCACCTTTCACCTGGCAGTCCGAATTGTTGGAACTGATTCTACGAGATCAGAGATGGCCAGATCGATTGGTGGTGCCTACCGGAGGCGGAAAGTCCTCGGTCGTGGATATCCATCTTTTTGCGAATGCCTGCGCCCAGGGCTTAGGTATCCGTATTCCGCGCAGATTGCACCTCGTGGTGAACAGACGTGCTCTTGTTGATGGTCAGGCTGTAAGAGCGGAAATGATTCTCAGTCGTCTGAAGGCGTCGACGCCTGAGAGTGATGAACTTCTTTGGCGCGTCAGTGAATCATTGAAGACACTCCGGGTAGCGCCGGATTCGGGCCCGTTTGAGCTTGGACACCTTCGTGGTGAGTTAAGCAACCGGACTCTACCCGTTGATGATCTTTCAGCTTGTGCGGTGATTGCGGCGACTCCAGATATGTGGGGCTCGCGTCTGCTGTTCCGAGGCTATGGTTCCTCGAGGTTCGCTCGCCCGCGGGAAACCACTCTCGTGGCGATGGATTCTGTATTGATTTTGGATGAGGCCCATCTCAACCGACAGTTGCTGTTCACCGCCCGAACGGTGGCTAAGCTACAGCGACGTGAAATGCCTACGGGGATCCCCAGCTTGCAAGTGGTGGAAACGACGGCTACTTCACCCCAAGAAGAAACCGGGGAACTAGTAACAGTGGGGGTTTCTCCTGATGAGCTTTCTCCCAGTGGACCAGACGTGCTTCTGAGAAAGCGGTTGAATGCCCATAAGAAACTAGTGCTCAAACCGCTTCAAGGGTGGAATGGACGTCCCGCGAACTCAATGGTGGTGAATGCGGCTGTCGATGAAGCAACCCGACTGCATTCGACGTATGGCGCCACAACGGGGTGCATGGTCAACCATGTTGATACAGCAACGAATATCGCAAGGGCTCTGAGGAAGCGTGGATTAGCGGTTAAGTTACTCGTGGGTCGAATGCGTCCCTACGACGTTGAACAACTACGACAAACGCATCCAGACCTTCTTACCCCCAGAGGGGATGATTCGGTCGATATCGTAGTAGCTACACAAACTCTAGAAGTGGGTATTGACGCGAACTTTCGTGGGCTGGTCACAGAGCTTGCTCCTGGAGCAGCACTAGCGCAACGACTCGGGCGTCTGAACCGGCTCGGAGATTTCGAACAGAGCGAGGCTGTCATTCTCACTCCGCCGTCACCTGACGTGATCAAAACGGAACATCCACCCTATCGTGGTGATGATCTTGCCGCAGCACTCCACTGGCTGCATCAAGTGGCAGAGGAAGGAAGCCTCAACCCTGCGACAATTAACAAGATTGCTGCCCCTGCGGAAAGCCCACGTAGAGATCTCTTCCAGAGAGTGGAACTAACAGACCTGGACCTCTTCTCCAAAACTTCGCAGAAACTATTCGCAGAACCAGACCTGGGTCTTTGGCTTCGCGATTCCTTTGAGCAGGATGTGACCATGGGTGGCGTGGTGGTGCGGGAAAATCTACCCCAGGACGACCCCACAGCGCTAGAACTCCTTAAAGCCCTACCGCCACGTGACGAGGAAGCATTTCCCGCGAGCCTTTCAATTCTACAGATGATCAGTGAGGAATTAGTGGTCACACCAGCCCATCGGTTCAAAATGGAACTGAAGTCGCAGGGCCGCCGAAAGACCCCACTCTTGAGGCGTGTTTTTCTCTTCCGGGAAAACGAAGTCTCCCTAATGACAACTGAGGACACGCTTCGCCCTGGGGACATCCTTGTCATTGATAGGGGTTTGCCTTTTACCACCGAAAACGTCGCGACGATGAAACCTCAAGATCCACCTCCCACCGAGGTTCCTCTGAAAGGAGAACTGCGGGTTTTTAATCCACACCTCTCACGCTTGGATCAACAGGCATTCGAGAAACTAGTCGGAATGACTTCCGACGAAGTGGCTGAACTTTACTCAGACGGTATAGAAGAGGTTGAAGTTACAATATCAGCAACAATCATCGAAACCGGGGGCCGGGAGGTCGTTCCATGGTTCTTCGTCATTAAGAAAGACGTTGCGTCTCCTGATGAAGAAGCACTTCAAGAGTGGACTACATCAAAGAGGCGGGTCCTGCTGAGTGATCATCAGCAGGCCGTCGGCCTGCGGGCGAGAAAGATGTGCAGTTTACTCGACTTGAAGCCGGAGCTTATCGACGCAGTAACGCTCGCGGCAGAACATCACGACGAAGGAAAAAGAGACCCACGCTTCCAGCGGATGCTTGGTGCATCAGGTATCGATGAAGTGCTCGCCAAGAGTGAATCCCGCACCGTCAGCCAAGTGCGAAAGGCTCGATCGGAGAGTGGATTGCCTTCGAGCTGGAGGCATGAGCAATTATCCGCTCTGTTTTTCGCCACGCGCTCAGATGCTCTGATCCCCTTGAGGATTATCGGTACCAGCCATGGGCACGGACGACCTGATTTTCCCCATGTAGGGGATGATTTGCTCGATAACCCAGAACATTCACTTCGAGATTTAGCAGCGGAACTTTTCACGACCGGGAAGTGGGATTCGATTATCACCACTACTCATCGTGATATCGGCTACTACACAATGGCGATGTTCGAAGCCTTTGAAAGAGCTGCTGATGCTCAGGTATCCAGGGAGGGACGATGAAAAGTTCACTGACTGTTGCCGGTGATGTCACGTCGGCACTGACCTATTTCGCAACTATGGGAATCGCACAGATTGCTGAAGTCGAAATCAGCGATCGGGCGAGTATTGTCTACTCGTCGGATCCTTTCCCCAAGGCCGAGCTTCATTTTGATGAAGTTACTCCGGCTCAAGTTGCTGATGCTCTTCGATTCGTAGCTCAACGATGGACGCAACCGGGCTCTTGGGTCGTGCAAACCATGCCTTATCCCGAGGGGCAGTCTGTTGTCGAACGATCGCCTTTTTCCCCCCGGGTGAAAGTCATCAACGACCTGGATACATGGCAACGACACCAGAGATTCCGGCTGTCCCATTTAGATAAACTCCTCGTCGAAGCTGATTTGACGGCTTTAGAGTTGATAGGTGGGCTGGGTGAACCTGCGTATTGGCGGTTCCAGGGCAAAGACCGCCGTCCGGACCATGGTGCTTCCCGCTGGGAAATGAAAACTCGCAACAAGGGTCAGGAGTTCATCAAAGATCGCTTAGCGTTGATGTGTGTTGAACTTTCAGACTGGTCAACCGAGCAAATTCTGGCTGGCCTGGATGGTTCACAGGTGAATGATCCATTGGGAAAGAACGCTTCTGACTCTCGTACCTCCACCGGGTTTACCTCGCCGGGTCCGACAGATGTTGCTTTAGCTTTCGCTGCCATCATTGGTATCAGCATATTTCCCCTTAGTCATCAGAGCCATACCCTGAGCATTACACCAGCAGCATTCCCTTCAGATATCTTGCATACCAGGTATGCAGTCTTGCCAATCCCCGTAGTTCCCGTGACTCTAGCGCGCCTGAAGACGATCATTCTTTCCCACGAGTTGCATGTGGTGTCATCCCATGAACTCATGGAACCTGAAGCGGAGAAGGGAGATTCTAGGCTCCTTCTCGATGGGCTTGCGGCATCAACTTGGCTCAGACAACGAGGCATCGTGGCGCTTGCCAAGTACCCGGTATTGAAAACTGGGAGCTCTTCAGCCCCAGAACGCCAGATACTGAAGGGGGAGGTTGTGGTCCTATGACCGAATCATTGCCGATAAGCTTGGTTCTTCATACGGTGTTCTGTCCGCGGCGCACCTGGTTGGAAGTCAATGGCGAAAAGACTGACACCTAGAATAAGAACCATCGAACTAACGACGGCAGGGGAGGTTGAGGCCATGGCCGGCTGAGGCGGGGTGGATCCCTCAATGAAAGGCCGTCGAACTAACGACGGCAGGCGTGCTCAGCCTCGATCCGGGCTAGTTCCTCGTCGGTTCCTCAATGAAAGGCCGTCGAACTAACGACGGCAGGCCAGGGCTATCATAGATCAGCTCAGCCGACCCTGGTCCTCAATGAAAGGTCGTCGAACTAACGACGGCAGGCGGGGAGTGGAAAAGCGTAACCATCCACAATGACCATCCTCAATGAAAGGCCGTCGAACTAACGACGGCAGGAGGATCGGCGTGGACCGATGGCGCAGGAAACCCACTTCCTCAATGAAAGGCCGTCGAACTAACGACGGCAGGCACGATTAGCTCGGGGATCGTGCCCAGCACGTCATCCTCAATGAAAGGCCGTCGAACTAACGACGGCAGGTCGCTGAATATTCGCTCTTATAGGAGCCACCCGTTCGTGCCTTTCAGACCCGACGATGGTGTGAATGGGAGCCAGTAGTGGTGTTGACCAGAACCACTACCGCTCCCCACGCACTACAACTACTTACTCCCGGGTTCTGGCCGCGGTGTGTTCCCTCATATTAACCTCACCCGTATTAATCCAGGTGGCGTTATGCACGATCCGATCCATGATCGCATCCGCATGAACCCCACCACCAAGACGGGCATGCCAATCCTTCTTCGCGTACTGGGTAGCAAAGATCGTCGACGTGGTGTCATACCGGCGTTCCATCAACTCCAACAACATCGCCAGGATGTGATCATCGGGTTTCTCCAAGAGCCATTCATCCAGCACCAGCACGGTAAATGCCGTGTACTTCCGGATGAACTTCGTTGCCCCCTGGGGTTGATCCGCAGCCATTCGCCACGCCTCCGCCAGATCAGGCATCCGAATCACATGCGCCCGGTACCGGTGATGACACGCCGCTTTCGCAATCGCTGATGCCAAATAAGACTTGCCGGACCCGGTGAACCCCTGCAACACAATATTGCGGTGGTTTCCCACAAAACTGCAGGTCCCCAGTTCCGCGATGACGGACCGGTCCAAGCCACGTTGCTCGATCAGATCAATGGTACGCAGGTCCGCATTCGGGTAGCGCAGACCAGCACGTTTGATCAACCCGGTGACTTTTGTGTCGGTAAATGCAGTGTAGGCATCATCGACTGCCAAGCGGATCCGCTCAGTAAACGGCAGATCCATGGTGAGGTGATCATCCTGGGTTTCCAGGGCCATAAGTAGTTCCGCGGCCCCCATTTCCCGGAGTTTCGCCTTGGTGGAAATATCAATGATGCTCATTTCTCTCCTCCTGCATAGTAAGACGCCCCGCGGACATAACCAGCAGGTTCGTGGTCAGGCTCTGATACTTCAGTGGTGCCGGCCTTATCCCTGTTGGTGGCCAGGATCGGGTGAAGGTGGCCGTAGCGTGGTGAGTAGATCCCGCTGGCCAATCCGATGCCGGCAGCGGTTTCCAACCGGGCAGGGGAATAACGCCGCGATAGGCGCAACACCGCCACAGCAGGATTGATGCCCTGGTCATCGACCGGTACCGATTCAAAGATCCGCTCCACCACCTGCGCGGTGCGCGGCCCGATTCTCCTGGCCCAGTCAGTTAAGCGTTCACGATCCCATTCCCGCCATGCCTTTCCTTCTGGAAGGTCTGCTTCCCGGGTGGCGTACTGGTTGACCGCAGTCGCCGGCAGGAGCACATGCGATGCCAGGCGCCGATCATGCTGCCAGATTTCCACCAGTTGGGCGGTGATCCTTAGATCCACGTGTTCACCGACATGGATATACGGCACCGAATAGTAGTTCTTCGCCCAGGTCACGTGCCCATTGCGTGCCACCTGTCGGCGCCTGGCCCAGGTGCTGATCTCGTAGGCCACCACCGGCAGGGGCCGCAGGAGGGCTTGTTCTTCCTCCTGGAACACGCTGACACGGCTACCCGGGCGTTTCTGGAAGGCGTTGGCGTTATACGTCGTGATCTGCTCGGTGATGGCTGCTTTCAACTCCGCCAGGCTGGCAAACGTGCGGTTACGCAGGGCTGCGATGACTACGGTGGCGACATGCCCGACGGTGTTTTCCACAGAGGGTTTATCTTTGGGTGCTTTGACCCTGCCCGGTAGGACTGCAGCCGAGTAATGGGCAGCCAGTTCCCGGTAGGCGTCATTAAGGACGATCTCGCCGTCCCGGGGATGGGAGATAACCCCGGTTTTCAGGTTGTCACACACAATCCGCGGGACTGATCCCCCGAAGAACTCAAACATGGACACATGCGCACGCAACCAGGTTGCTTGTTCCATATTTAGGGTGGGTTCGACGAACGCCAGACGGCTAAACGCCAGGCAGGCGACAAAGAGATAGACTTTTCGTGTTTCACCGGTGACCGGGTCCAGCAGCCTCATTGTCGGGCCTGACCAGTCAACTTCGACGGTGCGTGCGGCTTTATGTCCGACCCGGGAATCAACCCCGGTGATCATGACGTGGCGTTCATAGCCACGGCAGAATCGGTCGTAGCTCATCGGTACTCCGGCCGTGGCGGAGACCTGATCGGTGTATTCACCGTGGAGGAGTTTCAGGGTCACTCCGACTTTGGCGAGTTCCTTATGTACCTGCTTCCAGTCTGGTTGAACGAAGATGCTTCGGTGTTCACCGCGTCCTGGAAAGAGCAGGGCGTAAACATCGGCGTCGTCCATATCAGCGATGTCGTCGAAATCAATGTCGAGTGTGTCCGCGGCATCATAAACCGCGGTGATGCTGTTACGCGAGATCCGCTGTGACGCGGCGATTGTTCGCTGTGACAATCCTTCTGCGCGGAGGCGAAGCACACGCTTCGCCGGTATTCGATTTACCATCAGAGGTAACTCCTTTAAGTCATATGCCTCTCATATGACTTAAAGGAGCCTAAAGATAGTGGCTCTCTCAGGCACCAGGAATGGCTCTGTCCGAGACCAACAGCACTCAATGGCAAGTGGTTCTCAAGCACACCATCACCGGTTCTTCTAACCGCGAATATTCAGGTCGCCTCTTGGTCAGCGGCATCCCACAGCACTTGTATCCTCAATGAAAGGCCGTCGAACTAACGACGGCAGGCCCGAGATTCGCCCACCAGTCACCCTCCTGCAGTGATCCTCAATGAAAGGCCGTCGAACTAACGACGGCAGGGGCGAAGATGCGGGTGCCGACTGTGGTGTCTCGGCTCCTCAATGAAAGGCCGTCGAACTAACGACGGCAGGACATGCAGCGTCAGTCCGCGCACCTACGCCGCCGGCATTCCTCAATGAAAGGCCGTCGAACTAACGACGGCAGGTGCAGAGTCCGGGTGGCAGCGTGCCAGGCCGATGAGGTCTCCTCAATGAAAGGCCGTCGAACTAACGACGGCAGGACAACCGCGCCACCCCACAGATTCAGAGAACGGAAATCCTCAATGAAAGGCCGTCGAACTAACGACGGCAGGTGGAAATGACCTCTAGCGATCCGGCTGTGTCTGCGGTCCTCAATGAAAGGCCGTCGAACTAACGACGGCAGGACATTCGGTGCTGACGGTAGTGCGGTCGTCGCTGGTCCTCAATGAAAGGCCGTCGAACTAACGACGGCAGGAGGACGGGTGGGTCGTCGATGGGTGGTGTCCACGTGTGTCCTCAATGAAAGGCCGTCGAACTAACGACGGCAGGTTCGGGTGGTGATGTCGCGGGCGGTGCCGTGGAGGAGTCCTCAATGAAAGGCCGTCGAACTAACGACGGCAGGGTGGCGAGGTGCACTCGTTGCCCTGTGGGTACATAGTCCTCAATGAAAGGCCGTCGAACTAACGACGGCAGGACCCATTCCTCGACCTCCTGCGGGAACATTTTCAGCGATCCTCAATGAAAGGCCGTCGAACTAACGACGGCAGGACGCTATGCAGGCACGCAGTCTCGCACTCTCTGATCCTCAATGAAAGGCCGTCGAACTAACGACGGCAGGTCATCCAAGAAGAATGACTCAGGGGCACCCATCATTCCTCAATGAAAGGCCGTCGAACTAACGACGGCAGGAAGTCCACCATCCGCGCCTGCAACGCCTTCTTAGACTCCTCAATGAAAGGCCGTCGAACTAACGACGGCAGGATGGGGTCGATACCCTCACCACCGTGGTCAATGAAGCTCCTCAATGAAAGGCCGTCGAACTAACGACGGCAGGGTGGTGGCTTCCCCCAAAAGAACCTGCTGGTGGCTCCGATCCTCAATGAAAGGCCGTCGAACTAACGACGGCAGGGTGGTGGCTTCCCCCAAAAGAACCTGCTGGTGGCTCCGATCCTCAATGAAAGGCCGTCGAACTAACGACGGCAGGCGGATCGCCCGGTCGAGGATGTACTCCGGGGTCCGGTCCTCAATGAAAGGCCGTCGAACTAACGACGGCAGGTTCCTCATGAGGTCAGGGGAATGTCAATGTTCTTTTCCTCCTCAATGAAAGGGCGTCGAACTAACCACGGCAGGATAAGAAATGTTTCCAGTAGGTGCCACTGCTTGCAATCCTCAATGAAAGGCCGTCGAACTAACGACGGCAGGGGCCCGCCCGCACCGTGCCCACGGGGGATTGTTAGTCCTCAATGAAAGGCCGTCGAACTAACGACGGCAGGGAAATCAACGGTGTGCTGGACACCGTGCAGTTTCTCCTCAATGAAAGGCCGTCGAACTAACGACGGCAGGTGGAAATACTGGCCTATGTGAGGGCAGCCCGACTTAGTCCTCAATGAAAGGCCGTCGAACTAACGACGGCAGGTTCGGCGGCGGCTTTGTCGGCGTAGATGGTGGTGCCTCCTCAATGAAAGGCCGTCGAACTAACGACGGCAGGGGCGAAAAATATTACGGGGGAAACTTTCCCCGTGGCCTTCCTCAATGAAAGGCCGTCGAACTAACGACGGCAGGCACAATGATTTTGGCTTTAGATAGGCGCATTTCACGGCTCCTCAATGAAAGGCCGTCGAACTAACGACGGCAGGCAGTCGCAGGCGGTCGGGTTCGCTGACCAGCTGCTGGTCCTCAATGAAAGGCCGTCGAACTAACGACGGCAGGCTTGCCGGACACCCACCCGCGGGACACGTCAGTGGCTCCTCAATGAAAGGCCGTCGAACTAACGACGGCAGGACCAACGAGCAGATTCTCAATGAGATGCTCTCCCGCTCCTCAATGAAAGGCCGTCGAACTAACGACGGCAGGGCGGGTCGGCTTTCCGCTCCTCTAGGACAGCGACTCCTCAATGAAAGGCCGTCGAACTAACGACGGCAGGCTCGGTGTCCTGTGCGTGTGCCGGATGTGCCGGATGGTCCTCAATGAAAGGCCGTCGAACTAACGACGGCAGGTCTTCGATCAGCAGTGCAGCGATGTTGAGCGAGTTGCTCCTCAATGAAAGGCCGTCGAACTAACGACGGCAGGTGCCCTTTTAAATAATAGCCTCTGATTAGGTGTTTTAGGGGGCGTTGCGAGTGCTGTTCCCAAATAACGCAGCGCTTCTGGAAGGAAACCGACAACATCGCCTTGGAAAGTCATCTACCTGCGCGGATGATGGCGCGAGCAAAGCCCGGGATTTCCTGGGTGACCGGGATGCTCGCAAAGTTAAAATGTAGAAGTCAAACGCTATAGGCGGTAGATGAATATTATCGCTTATGAAGGAATAGCGGAACCCCGCTCGCACCCAAAAGGTACGAGCGGGGTTCAGACTATCAACTGGAGTGTTGGAGACTAGGCGTTGAAGGCATCATCCAGCAGCTTCTGCTGCTCGATGGTGTGCACCTTCGAGATGCCGGTCGCAGTCGAGGACTGGGAACGGCGCGAGATGCGACGCATCGGGAGCATGCCCTCGATGAGGTTGGGCAGGTGCTCCTGGTAGAACGGCCATGCACCCTGGTTCGCCGGCTCGTCCTGGACGAACAGGATCTCCTCGGCGTTCGGGTAACCGTCGAACGCGTCACGCAGACGGTTGAACGGGATCGGGTGCAGCATCTCGATACGGACGATGGCGACGTCGTCGCGGTTGTCCTTCTCCTTGCGCTTGGCCAGCTCGTAGTAGACCTTGCCGGAGCACAGCATGATCTTCTTGACCTTGGAGGCATCGGCCACGTTCGGATCATCGAGCACCGACTGGAAGCGGGTGACCTCGGTGAACTCCTCCGGGGTGGAGGTGGCGGCCTTGTTGCGCAGCATGGACTTCGGGGTGAAGACGACCAGCGGACGCTTCATCTTGCCCAGTGCGTGGCGACGCAGCAGGTGGAAGTAGTTCGCCGGCGTGGTCGGCTGGGCGATGGTCATGGAACCCTCGGCGCACAGCTGCAGGAAGCGCTCGATGCGTGCGGAGGAGTGGTCCGGACCCTGACCCTCGTAGCCGTGGGGCAGCAGCAGGATGACCGAGGAGGTCTGGCCCCACTTGGCCTCACCGGAGGAGATGTACTCATCGATGATGGTCTGTGCACCGTTGGCGAAGTCACCGAACTGTGCCTCCCAGGCCACGACGGCGTCCTGGTTGCCCACGGAGTAGCCGTACTCGAAGCCCATGCCCGCGTACTCGGTCAGAGCGGAGTTGTAGACGAGGAACTTACCCTCGCCCTTGGCCTGTGCCAGCTCGTTGAGCGGGTTGAACTCCTCGGCGGTGTTCGGGTCGATGGCTACGGCGTGACGCTGGGTGAAGGTACCACGGCGGGAATCCTCACCTGCGAGACGGACCAGCTTGCCCTCGTTGGCCAGGGAGCCGAAGGCGATGAGCTCGCCCCATGCCCAGTCGATGCCACCCTCGGTGACGGACTCGGCGCGCTTCTTGGCCACCGGTGCCACACGTGGGTGGTAGGTGAAGTCCTCGGGGGTGTTGACGAAGGCCTGGCCGAGTTCGATCAGGTCCTCGCGGGTGATGTTGGTGTCCAGGCCACGGGTGAGTTCCTGGGAACCGGTGATGCCGGTCTGCTCTGCAGGCTGCTTCTTGCCGGCTTCCTTGACCTCGTTGAACACGGATTCCATCTGATCGTGGAAGTCGCGGACAACTGCCTCGGCGTCGCCCTCGGAGAGATCACCACGGCCGAGGAGGTCCTCGGTGTAGGTGGCACGCACGGAGTCGCGTCCGGTGATCAGCTCGTACATCTTCGGCTGGGTCATGGACGGGTCATCAGCCTCGTTGTGGCCGCGCAGGCGGTAGCAGACGAGGTCAATGAAGACGTCCTTGCCGAAGCGGCGGCGGTACTCGGTGGCCAGCTGGCCCACCCAGACAACAGCCTCCGGGTCATCGCCGTTGACGTGGAACACCGGGCAACCGAAGGCCTTGGCGTAGTCGGTGGCGTAGTGCATGGAACGGCTGGAGTCCGGGGTGGTGGTGAAGCCGATCTGGTTGTTGACCACGATGTGGATGGTGCCACCGACATCGTAACCGCGCAGGGCTGCGAGGTTGATGGTCTCGGGCACGATGCCCAGGCCGGCGAAGGCGGCGTCACCGTGGAGCAGCAGCGGGACGACGGTGTAGCCGTCCTGGCCCTTGTCCAGGATGTCCTGCTTTGCGCGGACGATGCCCTCCATGACCGGGTTGACGGCCTCGAGGTGGGAGGGGTTGGCGGTGAGGGAGACCTTGATCTCGCCGTCGCCGAACATCTGCAGGTGGGTACCCTCGGAACCGAGGTGGTACTTCACGTCACCGGAGCCACCGATCTGGCCCTGTTCCATCTGGCCCTCGAACTCGTTGAAGATCGAGGCCAGTGGCTTGCCGACGATGTTGAACAGCACGTTGAGGCGACCACGGTGTGGCATACCGATGACGACCTCGTCCAGGCCCTGGCCTGCGGCGGTGTCGATGGCGGAGTCCATCAGCGGGATCAGTGCTTCGGCGCCCTCGAGGGAGAAGCGCTTCTGGCCGACGTACTTGGTCTGCAGGAAGTTCTCGAACGCCTCGGCGGCGTTGAGCTTCTGCAGGATGTACTTCTGCTCGGCGGCGGTGGGCTTGGGCATACCGGCCTCGAGGCGGTCCTGCAGCCAGGTGCGCTCATCGCGGTCGAGGATGTGGGTGTACTCGGAGCCGACCTTGAGGGTGTAGGCGGCGCGGAGGCGGCTGAGCACCTCACGCAGGGTCATGGTCTCCTTGCCACCGAAACCACCGACGTGGAAGGTACGGTCCAGATCCCACAGGGTCAGGCCGTGGGTTTCGATATCCAGGTCACGGTGGTCCGGAACCGGCATGCCGGGCTGGACCCAGGGCAGTGGGTTGGTGTCGGCGATGAGGTGACCGCGGGAGCGGTAGGCCTCGATGAGCTGCATGACACGGGTGTTCTTGTCCACGCCGGTGTTGGGCAGGTCCTGTGCCCAGCGCATCGGGGTGTAGGGAACGTTCATTTCCTCGAAGATGTGATCCCAGAACGCATCGTCCACGAGCAGCTGGGACATGGTGCGCAGGAACTCACCGGATTCCGCGCCCTGGATGACGCGGTGATCGTAGGTGGAGGTGATGGTGACGAGCTTGCCCACACCGAGCTCGGCGAGGCGGTCCTCGGAGGCACCCTGGAACTCAGCGGGGTAATCCATGGAGCCGACACCGATGATGGTGCCCTGGCCCTTGGTCAGACGTGGGATGGAGTGGCGGGTTCCGATGCCACCCGGGTTGGTCAGGGAGATGGTGACACCCTGGTAGTCATCCATGGTCAGCTTGCCCACGCGGGAGCGTGCGACGACGTCCTCATAGGCCTCGAGGAACTGGGAGAAGGTCATCTTCTCGGTTTCCTTGATGGCGGCGACCACGAGTGCGCGGGAGCCGTCCTTCTGGGGGAGGTCGATGGCCAGGCCGAGGTTGATGTGCTCCGGGACGATCAGGGACGGCTTGCCGTCGACGATGTCATAGGAGTTGTTCATGTCCGGGTGTGCCATGACAGCCTTCACCATGGCGTAGCCGATGATGTGGGTGAAGGAGATCTTGCCGCCGCGGGTGCGCTTGAGCTGGTCGTTGACCATGGCGCGGTTCTCGAACATGAGGCGCGCGGGCATGTCGCGGACGGAAGTGGCGGTGGGCACCTCCAGGGAGAGGTCCATGTTCTTCGCGATGGACTTGAAGATGCCCCTGAGGGGGGTGGTTCCTGGCTCAGGCTTGGCAACTGGCTTGGACAGGGGGGACTCCTTGGCCTTCTTGGCAGGCTTGGATGCCTGGTTTTGCTTGACAGGGGCAGCCTTGGCGGGTGCAGAGGCCGGTGCGGTCTTGGCGGCAGGGGCAGCCTTGGCGGTGGACTTGCCGGAAGTTGAGGACTGCGGCGAAGCTGTCTTCTTGGCTTCGGGGGTGGCGGGGGTAGCCTTTTCAGCCTGTGGACCCCCCTGAGACTCGAAGAGCTCTCTCCATTCCTTGTCCACGGACTGGGGGTCCTTCTTGAACTGCTGGAACATCTCATCCACCAGCCACGCGTTCTGGCCGAAAGTACTAGCGCTGCTCACGGCAGGTACTCGCCTCTTTTCCTTGCTTGTTGAGGGTTCTAAATGGGCTTTATTTTATCCACTGTAACGCTGGTTCCGGTCGCGGGGACCTAGCACCCCAGTTTTAGCACTTTTTGGTAACAGTCTTTCCTAAAATATCCTGTCACCCTACTAAATGCCACATTGTTGCGTAGGTTCCATGCGCTCCCAGAAGTTCATCGTGGGAACCATCCTCGATGATACGTCCCCCGTCAACCACGATGATCCGGTCGGCCCTACTGGCGGTGGCGAGCCGGTGCGCGACGATCACACTCGTGCGGTTCCGGGTGACCCTGGCGGAGGCGTTGAGGATGACTGTCTCGGTAGCGGGATCGAGGGTGGAGGTGGCCTCGTCGAGAAGCATGATCACCGGCTCGATGAGCTCGGCGCGCGCCAGGGCGATCAGTTGGCGCTGCCCGGAGGACAGGCCGCGTCCGCGTTCACCGACGGGGTGGTTGAATCCACCCGGGATCGCGGCGATGGCGGTGAGCGCACCCACCCGGCGGGCGGCGTCCTCAATCATGCTTTGCGACGCCCCCGTCATCCCGTACCCGATGTTGTCGGCGACGGTGCCGGAGAACAGGTGGGCCTCCTGGGGCACATGGCCGATCGCCAGCCTCCAGTCGCGGGTGGGAAAGTCGCGGATGTCGGTGCCGGCGGCGCATACCTGTCCGGCGGTGGGGTCGTAGAGCCGGGACAGCAGTTTCACGATGGTGGACTTACCAGCACCGGTGGGGCCCACCACCGCGACGGTGGTGCCGGGTTCGATGGTCAGGTGCACATTTTCCAGGATGGGTGTGTCGGTGTAGGCGAAGGAGACGTCGTCAAGCATCAGGTGGCCGCCGGCGGCGGCGCGCGCACCGGGTGTGGTGCCGTCGTCGGGCACGGACGGGGTGGTGGCCAGCAGCTCGCGGATGCGGCGGAAGCCCACGGCGGCCTGCTGGTAGCTGTCGAAGATCTGGCTGAGCTGCTGGATCGGCCCGAACATCAGACCCATGTAGAGCACGAACGCCACGAGCACGCCGGGGCTGAGCTGGCCACGGGCCACCTGCCAGGCACCCAGGCCGAGCACGAGGGCCTGGGCGATCTCCGACAGGGCGGTGAGGCCGGGGAAGTAGATGGACACCGCGGTCTGGGAATTCACGCGCAGGCGGCGGTACTCCTCGGCCTCGCGTTCTAAGGTGTCATTGACGCGGTCCTCCATGCGGTGCATCTGCGCGGTGCGCAGGCCGGCGATGGATTCCTGGAAGGTGGCGTTGACCTGGCTGATCTGCTCGCGGGCCTGGGTGTACAGACGCGAGGAGATCCGGCGGAAGATCAGGGTGAGCACCACGATGACCGGCACCACCGCCAGCGCTGCGAGCGCGAGCGTGGCATCGGTGATCAGCAGCATGGTGACCACACCGACGAGCGTGCCCACCGACACCACCGTCTGCGCCAGGCCGGTCTGCAGGAAGGACGAGAGGTTGTCGATGTCGGTGGTCATGCGCGTCATGATGCGCCCCGACATGGTGCGTTCGAAATAATCCATGCTCAGCCGCAGCAGGTGCACAAACGACCGCAGCCGCAGACCGAACAGGAGACGTTCACCGGTCCGGGCGGTGAGCACGGTGTTGACGGTCGCGGCCGCCCAGCCCAGCAGCACCACGACCGCGCCCACGCCGGCAATGATCCACAGCGTGCCGGTGTCGCGGGCCTGGACACCGTTGTCGATGGCCATGCGCATCAGCGTCGGGAAGGCCAGATCGGCGACCACACCCACCAGCAGCAGACCGATGACGGCCGCGATGAGGAAGCGCACCTGGCGGAACAGGCGACCCAGTTCAAAGGGACGGGCCTCGTTCTTCAACCGCGCGGTGTCGATCCGGGGTTGTTCCGTGGCCGGGGGCAGCGCCTCCACCCGTGCGATCAGCTCCGGGGTGGCGGGCATGGACGCACCGCTGCCGCGCCCACCCACACTCGAGGTGTTGGTGATCAGGCGGTAATGACTGCCCTGCTCCTGCAGCGCGGGCCACAGCTCACCGCGGTCGGGCTCGGCGGCGCCGTCGAGTTCGAACTCCGGGGTGCCCGGCTCCTTGAAATCAAGCGCCATGAGGTGCGCGAACCGCGGGTTATGGTTCATCTCCTCCAGGGTGCCGTGGGCGGTCACCACACCGCGTTCCACCAGGCCGACGCGGTCGGCGAGCTCCAGGGAGGAGTGACGGTGGGCGACCATGAGGATGGTGACATCGGTCAGTTCCTCGCGGATGGCGCGGAAGATGCGGTCCTCGGTGGTGGCATCGATCGCGGAGGTCGCATCATCGAGCACGAGCACCCGCGGCCGCGCCAGGAACGCCCGGGCCAGCGCGATGCGCTGCCGCTGCCCACCGGAGAGCGTCAGTCCACGTTCACCGACCACCTCGCCGTAACCGTTGGGGAGCTTGTCCACGAACTCATGTGCCTGCGCCATCTCAGCGGCCCGTTGAACCTGCTCGTCGGTGACATCGAGCCCCATCGCGATGTTGTCGCGGATGGTGGTGGAGTAGAGAAACGGCTCATCGAAGACGGCGATGAGGTTGCTGCGGATATCACCGGTGGCGAGACGGTCGAAGGGCAGCGGGCGGCGCTGGGCATCCAGGAAGGACAGGTGGCCCTGCTCCGGTTGGTAGAAGGCGCCGGCCAGCTGCACCGCCATGGTCTTGCCCGATCCGGGCGGGCCCACCAGCACCATGGTCTCCCCGGGATTGACCGTGAGATCCAGACCGTTGAGGATGCCCCGGAAGTGCACATCGGACAGGCGCAGGCCGAGGGGCTGATTGTCCGGGACGGCGATGGTGTCCACGGGATCGTGGTGCTCGGGTTCCAGATCAACGACCTCGAAGACACGCTCCACCGACGACAGTGCCAGCTGTACACGCATGAGCATGCCCGACAGGGACCTGGCTACCGCCGAGAGGCTGGTGAGGTACGCGGAGAACGCCACGAAGGTACCCACCGTGATCTGGCCGGTCATGGCGAGATAACCACCACCGACGATGTTGACCACCAGGGCGATCTGGGGCAGCTGCTCCACCATGGGGATGAACCGCGCGGTCAGGCGAGCGGTGCGCATGCGCTGGGCGTAGAGATCCCGGGCGTTGTCCTCGAGTTTCTCCACCTCCCGGTCCTCCTGGACAAACGCCTTGACCACCCGGATACCGGAGACGGTCTCCTCAACGTGGGTGGCCAGATCCGCGGCCTTCTGCTGCGCCGACCACGTGGAGGCGAACAGTGCGCGCCGGGAATAGGCCACCGCGAACAGCAGCAGGGGCACGAGGATGACCGCGATGATGGTCAGCGGTGGGGAGATCAACAGCATGATCACCAGGGTGACCACCAGCTTGACCACGTTGCCGATGATCATGGGCATCATCGCCAGCAGGCCCTGGACCTGGTTGATATCCGAGATCGACCGGGAAACCACCTGGCCTGTGCGGATATCGTCCTGGCCGGGACCGTCGAGACGCTGCAGGGTGCCCAGGACCTGCAGGCGGATGTCATGCTGCACACCGATGCTCAACCGGCCGGCGGTGTACCGGCGACCGAACTGGGTGGCATAGCGCGCCAGCGCCACGATGATGATCAGCGTGATCACGGCGGTGAGCATGCTCGTGCCGGCCGGGGTGATGGCGTCGAGCAGGGAGGTGGTCAGGGTGGCGCCCGTCTGACCCAGGGCGATGTCGATGGCCCCGCCGGTGAGCAGCGGGATGGTGAGCTCGAACAGGGTGGCCAGCACTGCGGTGATCACGGTGATGGTGGTCAGCACGGGGCGCTGCCACGCCACGGTGATCAGCTGGCGGAGGCGGTTGGGGGTGGGTGAGGTGCTACGGGGCAAGTGTGGGCCTTTCAGGGGAGAAACCGGAGGGGGAGAGGTCCTTTCGTCGGGTGAGGGGGGCGGGGGATGCGTCGAAAAGCGTTGTTAGGCGGGCAGGGGACCGAGCGACTGGCCGACATTGGTGATGGCCTTGGATGCCAGCTTGCGGTTGGCCAGGGTGCCCACCACCGCGCCGACACCGAGGGGCAGGATCTTACCCAGCCACGCGCCACGGAAACGCTTACCCAGACGCTTGATGGCCATGCGCAGCAGGCGACTGTTCACATCAGCCAGACCGCCGATGCTGAACCGGGAGATATTGGCGGCGGGAAGTTTACGCTTCTTGGAGATATCACCCACGGCGGCATCCACCAGCGCGGTGCCCTGCGAACCGAGCAGCACCACGAGGATCAGCGCACGACGACGCTCCGGGTGGCTGATATCCACCCCGCGCAGGTGGGCGGACGCCATGGTGTAGAACGCCACCGCGTCGAGGAAGACCAGCGACTCCGCACTGACGGCCAACGCGCCGGTGAGGAAACCGATCCCCGGAACAGCCGCGGCCAGACCCACCGACGCACCGGTACCGGTGGCGATCTTCTTCAGGTGATCATCCATGATCTTCTGGATCTGCTGCGGGGAATGATCCGGATTCTTCTGCTTGAGACGTGCCACATAGGCTTCGATGGCACCGGTCTGCATGTGCACGGCCCGGTCCAGCGCCGGAATGAGCAGCTTGCCACCCCACCCCGCATTGTCCTCGACGGACTGCGGGTCGGAATGGATGGCATCGGTGAACGTGGTGGTGTCTCTGGCCATGATGAGCCTCCTGTGGGTGATGGGAGTTTAAGGTGCTGCGTACTCCTCAGCGGCGATGATCTGCTCATCGGTCGGGCGGACGCCCGTGTACAGGTGGAACTGCTCGGCTGCCTGCAGAGCGGCAACCTCTCCACCGTCGATCGTCTTCTTGCCCTGGGACCTCGCGAGCCTGATGAGGGGGGTCTCCACGGGGAAGGCGACACAGTCGAAGATGACCTCAGCGCGGTCGATCTCATCCCTGTCGAAAGCTACAACATCCTCATCGGGTCCATTCATTCCCAATGGAGTCACATTGACCAGAACCTGGGCGTGTTCCGGGACCTGCGCGGAGTACTCCCAACCGTAACGCTGGGCGAGGGCCGCACCGGTGGTGTGATTACGCGCCACGACGGTCCCACGCATCCCGTGATCGGTCAGGGCGGCGATGACGGCGTTGGCCATCCCGCCGGAACCACGCAGCGCAACATGCAGATCCGGGTCGACATCATGGGCCCTGAGCAGGTTGATCACCGCGGTGTAGTCGGTGTTGTACCCGGTCAGGTGGCCATCATCATTGACGATGGTGTTGACCGACCGGATCCGCTCCGCACTGGGATCCAGGACATCGATCAACGGGATCACATCACCTTTATAAGGCATGGACACACCCGCACCCCGGATGTTCAACCCGCGGATACCAGCCACCGCCGCGGTGATATCCGCCGGGGCGATGGCCTTGTAGAGGAAATTCAGGCCCAGCTCAGCATAGAGCCAGTTGTGGAAGCGGACCCCGTGGTTGGACGGACGTGCAGCAAGAGAAATACACAGGGTGGTGTCCCTGTCGACGTGGTTGACCATGCACTGGATTTTATACTCTTTTACACAGCCGGGGCGTTGGGGCCAATCAAATCTGGGTGGCGCCGAAGCTGTCTGCGAGGTTGTTGACAGTGTCGGTGAACTGCTCCCGATCCACCACAACCCGCTTATGCGTGCCGCGCCCCTGCACCGTGTCACCCGCGGTGACCTCCACCGACCACTCCGCAGAACGCTTGCCGACGCCGGTGGCCGTCACCCTCACCACCAGCTCCGCACCCTCCGTCGCCGGCGCATCATGGGTGATGTCCACCCCCACGCCCAGCGAGATCACACCCTCCGGCAGGCTCGCCTTCAAATGGTCCATGCACGCCCATTCAATGAGGCCGACGAAGAACCCCGTGGCGAAGACCCTCGGCATCGCCGCGAACTCCTCCGACTCCGGGTACAGATCAGGCACCGCCTTGTTGCCGGGGACGGTGTAGCGGAATTCGTGGATGTCGCCGACGGTGATCGGGCCGTTGTCAATGAGATTGATCGTCATGTCCGCAGATTCTACGTGTGTTGAGTCACATCCGGTGGTGTGTTTTGATGGACCGGCGAACATTCTTCGGGGGAGGGATCGACAGTGGGGGACAACCATCTGGGCGCGGGCCCGTTCCATCGTCCGGCTGACCTGGACCAACCCAACTACTGGGCGTTGCGACGTGAAGTCCGCGGGGGTCGGTTAATACGGATGAGTACCGGTGTCTACGTGGAATCGGAGTACTGGCATTCCCTGTCAGAGACAGATAAGGAAAAAGCACACGCGGTCATGATCGCACGTCGGACTGGAGCACCTCTCGTGGGAAGAACCGCGGCCCTGTTCCACAGGTTCCCGCTGCCATCTTCACTGACTGACATCCCGGTGGAAATCGGACACCGCAGAACCGGGTCCGTAACCCCGGTGATCCACCGTCACCTGGGTCCTGACCTGCCCGAACACCTCCTGACCATCGGCAAGGGTCAGAATACCTACCGTCTCACCAACCCCACCCGCACCTGCATCGACGTGGCCCGGTGGTATCCGATGTGGGAGGCCGTGACCTACATGGATCACGCCCTGCGAACCCGCATGACCAGCATGGCGAAGCTCCGGGAACACCTGGATCAGATGCGCGGCTTCAAGGGGATCGCCTCGGCCCGGACGGCGGTGAGACTGACCACGCCCTGGTCAGAGAGCCCCCGGGAATCCGTGACCAAGGTGGCGATGTTCCACGCCGGGCTGCCCGCGCCCCTGCAGCAGGTGGGTATCTACGACCCCCGCGGGGATCTCCTCGGACGTGTCGACTTCCTCTTCGAGGAGATTTCAGTTGCCGTCGAATACGACGGAATGGGGAAACCTGGGGGCGAGTTCGGCGTCTCCTCCCTGGCCGCCACGAAATCCGAGTTCAAACGCCACAGCCTGCTCACCCAGGAGGGCCTGCTCGTCTTCCGGTTGAACGCTGCTGATTTCACGCATCGTGACGGCATTGACCGTCTCGTCGAGCAGGTCCGCAGAGCCTCCCACCATTCCCGGCCCTTTCCGCAGGAGCGGTTTCGTGCGGCTGGCCGGGCCTGGCGTGAGGCGCCGTGACAAAAACTGTTGTTTTGTGTACCGGGGAGGGGCATTTCCCCAGGATGGAGTTTGCAAACCAACGGAATTTGCCACGCCGGTGGCCGGTCGCCGACCCGTCGTGACAAAAACTGTTGTTTTGTGCGCCCCGGCCCCGCGTTTCCCCAGGAAGCCTGAGACAAACCAACGGAATTTGCCACACCGGGCCCCTGGCGCGCGGCCCACCCCGCCCACCAGGGCAATCCTGCTCACACCCGCCGCGGTTCAATTGCCGCCCCCTCGCAACCGGCCTAGCCTTGGGTCTTATGGATGGATCGACGTGGAAGCCGCGGCCTGAGGGGCCGATCGCCAATAGTGCGGCGGGTTCGGTGTTGGCTGATGAGTTGGTGGTTCCCACTTCGTTGGGGTTCGTGAGAGGTGTGCGGGGGCCGGGGCTACGTACGTGGCGGGGGATTCCCTATGGTCGCAATACCGGGGGGAAGTACCGGTTCCGGGCGCCGCGTCCGATGAAGCGGTGGAAGGGGATCAGGGATTGTTCGGTGTTCGGGGATGTGGCGCCACAGCCCACCTATTCCTGGACTGACCGGATTCGGGGGTCGGAGGATTGTCTCAACCTGGATATCGTCAGGCCGGATAACAATGAGCAGCTGCCGGTGGTGGTGTATATCCACGGTGGTTCCTACATCATGGGCGCCTCGAGTGAGAAGGCGCTGCGGGGATACAACCTGGTGAGGGAGATGGACGTGGTGTACGTGTCCATCAATTTCCGCCTGGGGGCGTTGGGGTATCTGGATCTGCGGTCGGTGGGGGAGGATTGCGTGGCCAACCCGGCGCTGCATGACCAGCTCATGGCCCTGAACTGGATCAAGAGGAATATCGCGAATTTCGGTGGCGATGCGGAGAACATCACCCTGATGGGTGAGTCGGCGGGCGCGGCCGGGGTGATCTCCCTAATGTGTGTGCCCACCGCGAAGGGGTTGTTCCACCGGGCGGTGGTGCAGTCGGCACCCATGGCCACGGTGCATTCCTCTACGCAGTCGAAGTTGTGGGCCCGGGAGCTGGTGTACCGGATGGCCATGCCGCGGGATACCACCCTGGAGGATCTGCGTAAGGAATCAGCTGATGACATTGTGCGCGCCGGGCAGTCCATGCTGTGGAAGTCGGGGGAGTTACTGTATCTCAATTCCTGTTATGGCCCGACCGTGGATGGGACGCTGTTGCCCGATCATCCGCTGGTGATGTTCGAGGAGGGCAGGCAGGCGCGGATTCCCCTGATCATCGGGACCAACTCGGATGAGACATCCTTTTCCAAGGCCTTCTATCTGCGCAGCTCGGCGCGGAGGAGGTCGGCGCTGCGCATGCTCAGTGTCTTTGATCCGGAGAACACCGAGCAGGTGCTGGATGCCTACGGGGGCGCGGAGTCCCGGTCGGAGTTCGCGCAGCTGCTGGCGGATGCGATCTTCTGGGCGCCGTCCGTGCGACTGGCGCAGGCGCATGCGAAGTTCGAGCCGACGTGGATGTACCGGTTTGATTATGCGCCGGAGTCGCTGCGCAAGATCGGGCTGGGTGCTATCCATTCGTTTGAGCTCAATGCGGTGTTCGGGGATCATGAATCCTCGCGCACCATGGGGTTCACCCGCCTGGGTGGTGGTGCGGAGCATCTGGAGAATATCACCGAGCTGGTGCAGCACCACTGGGGTGAGTTCATCCGCACGGCATCACCAGGGAAGGAGTGGCATCCCTACCGCGCGCAGACCGATGACGCGCCGGGGTGGGGGACGTTCGTTATTGATGTCAACAGCCGCATGGTGTGGGACCCACGTCAGGCCAAACGGAGGGCATGGGAGAATTACGAGATGCTGGAGTGGGGCACGGGACGCCCCGACCTGGCCGCGGAACTCGATTACCTGCTCACGCAGAGTGATGAGGAGGAAGCCGTGCCGGGGATGCGCTGGATGAATCTGATGCAGATGTTTGGAGCACGTTGATGAGTTTCTGGAACCGGGTCGTGGCCCAGTACCCCCTGTTTGCCGACACGCTGGTGCCGGGGCCGGGTGCCCGGCCGATCACCGTGGAGGAACTCGCCGCCACGGAGACGGTCACCGCGGCGGTGGCGAAGGGGCAGGAGATCTTCGAGATCGCCCAGCCCAAGCATGCGGGACAGTTGTGGTTCTATACGTTGTGTAATGCGCTGGTTGCCCCCTCTGTCTACGCGATGGTGGAGTTTGATCAGGTCCCCAGCCTTGATCTCCGGCAGGGGCAGCTGCATGCGCGGGACGAGTTCTGGTTCGGTTTCGTCCCGGGGGCCTTTCTCGGTCCGGGGGAGTGGCGTCTGGCCGGGGCGCAGTACGGTGAGGCGATCGGGGTGGTCGTCGACAAGCTCTGTGAGGTGGCCGGGCTGCGGCCGGCGCCCCTGTGGGCGGTCGCGGGGGACTGCCTGGCGATCGCGGCCTCCCAGGCGGGCGAGGAGGCCTTCGAGGAGGAGCTGGCGCGCGAGGTGGCCACGGAGCTTATCGACGGTCTATCCACCGCCGCATCCGTCCCCGCCCCCAGATTTTCCGGGGATGGACAGTACAAACGTGCAGCGTGCTGCATGATCTACCACTCCCCGAACGCCGATATGTGCACCTCCTGTCCGCACCTCCGGTGAAGTGGTAGGCATGTGCGGGGATCGGGCACTAGAGTGGTCGGCAGTGTCTGAGGGACCCTCCTCGACACAACCCAGATGGAAGGTCATCCGAACATGAGCTTTTTCGAGGACATCGCAGCTGCGCTCGACAGAGATGGTATTGAATCGCGCGTCAATGGCGACACAATGTTCGTTCCGATCACCTCTGACCTGGAGATCCAGTTCGTGGAGATCGATTCCCTCCTGCCGGCGGCCAATGTCTACATCGCCGCCGCCAATGTGGATGAGGATGATGAGGACTTCGAGGCCGTTCTGGTCTCCGTGGTGTTCTCCATTGACGATGCCGTAGCAGCCGTGGCCAAGCATGTCGCCACCGATCAGGTGGTCACCGTCCTGCGTGATCTGCTGGAAGGCACCGACGAACGTATCCAGGATCTGGAGTTCTACCAGGACGCCGTCAACGCCAACCTGGTGCGCGCCGAGGTCGGACAGAACTCTGAGCTGCAGGTTCTTGTCGAGGTGGAGAATGGGATCCCCACCGCCACCGTCAGTTTCGTCGCCATCGGGGAGACTTTCGAGGACCTGGTGGACCAGGCCATCGAGGAGCTGTGGGAATCCGACGGTGATGCGGTGCTCTCGGAGGAGGACCGCCAGCGCATGTTCGCGGACCTGACCACCGAGCTGGAATTCGCCACCGATGAGATCCTCGATCTGGGTACCTTCACCGACTTCGACCGGCTTTTCGATGTCCTCTCCCTCGCCGATGACCACGCCGAGGACTGGGAGGAACAGCTCGTCCCCTTCGATGATGAGGAATTCGATGAGCCCGATGTCTACGATCTCTTCGTCGATGACTCCGATGAGGACGACTTTGAGGGCGACGATGATGAGGACGACGACGATGATGAGGACGACGACGGTTCGAAGTAACTGAGTCTTCCCCCGGTCACTGATATCCGGTGACCGCGGGGTCCCAGTGCACTGCTCATCCAGAGTCAGGCGGCCCTGGACGGTTGCTGGAACAGTGACGCCGGGGACCGGACCGGGGTGAAACGGGCATCCACCAACCAGCAGAAGGTGGGTGTTGGTTCATCGGTGAGCTGATGGACGGCGGTGATGTGGTCGTCGGCAAGCAGGGCGCGCACCCACGCCTCGGCGCCGGCGCGGGGGACGCGTCGGCCTGCGGGGTCGGTGATCCGCACGGTGACCAGGTAGGCCGGGGCCCGGGTTTCGCCCGTGCCGCGGACGATCTCCCGGACCACATCACCGACCCTCATGCGTGACAGTGTCAGGGTGAGGGGATCATCGCCGGGTAGGCGGGTGCTCGGCGGCCGCCAGGTGGGTACCGGGCGCGCGAGTGATCGTGGGTGCCGCATCATGGAGGTCACGGTGGCGAGGACCTCGGGGAAGGTGTCGCGCAGATGCTCGGCGTGGCGGGTGGGGGAGGGGATCGGGGCAAGACGGTTGATGTGTTTGATCATGGTGGTGAGCTTAGAGCGCCCACCGGACACGCGTTCGAATAGTAGTAGAAAGTTTGTTCGAATAAACCCCGCCCGGTGCAGCTCAATGGAATATTCCCGGCAACAGGGCTAGCCTTGATCAGGAAATGGTGAATACTCAACAAAATCCTGAACCGGTGCCCGTATCCACGCCTGCACCGCAGGCAGCGCAGACAGAGCGCCCGAAGATCCCCATGGAGATCTGGGTCCTGGTCGCCGCTGCATTTATCATCGCACTGGGGTACGGACTCATCGCGCCGATCCTGCCGCAGTTCGTCGTGACCTTCGATGTCAGCCTCGCCGCCGCGTCCGCCGTGGTGTCCATCTTCGCCGGTGCGCGCCTGCTGTTCGCGCCGGTGTCGGGCACACTCATCGACAGGCTCGGCTCCCGCAGGGTGTATCTCTCGGGCCTGCTCATCGTCGCGGTGACCACCGGACTCGTCGCGTTCGCCCAGGAATACTGGCAGATTCTGGCGCTGCGCGGCATCGCGGGCATCGGTTCGACGATGTTCACGGTCTCCGCGATGGGCCTGATCGTGCGGATGGCGCCGGTGGAGATCCGCGGCTGGTGTTCCTCCACCTACGCCTCGGCATTCCTGTTCGGCAACATCATCGGCCCCGTCGTGGGTGCCGCGCTGTCCACGCTGGGTATGCGACCCCCGTTTGTCATCTACGGTGCTTCCGTCGCACTCGCCGCCCTGGTGGTGTGGTGGAAGATGCCCAAGGTGGATGACTCCCTGCGCTCCCGGGCCGATTCCGGTGTGACCCCGCTGCGGTTCATGGAGGCCATCCGGGATTCCGCCTACCGCTCCGCGCTGGTCGGCGCGTTTGCCAACGGTTGGTCCAACTTCGGTGTCCGGGTGGCCACTCTGCCGCTGTTTGCGGCTGCGATCTTCACCAACGGTGGAGTGGCAGCCGGTTTCGCCATGGCCGCCTTCGCCGCTGGCAATGCGCTCTGCCTGCAGTTCGCCGGCGACCTGTCGGACCGGATCGGTCGAAAGCCCCTGATCATCTCGGGCCTGATCACCAATGCGCTGTTCACCGCCACCCTGGGGTTCGCCACCAATATCTGGGCCCTGTGCATCCTCTCGGCGCTGGCCGGGGCGGGCGCGGGTCTGCTCAACCCCTCCCAGCAGGCGGTGCTTGCCGACGTCATCGGTTCCGACCGCGCCGGCGGCAAGGTCCTGGCCAACTTCCAGATGGCCCAGGACTTCGGCGCCATCACCGGCCCCATCCTCGTCGGTGCGATCGCGGGTGCCTTCGGCTTCCAGTACGGCTTCCTGCTGTGCGGTGTCATCGGTCTGCTGGCCGCGGTGTTCTGGATGTTCGGCCGGGAGACCCTGCCCAGCAAGCAAGTGGACACCACCGTCTAAGCCATGACCGCCACGACAAACACCCCGATCCCGGAGAACCGCGCCTGGAAGGCACTCGGCGCGCTCAGCGTCGGACTCTTCCTCACGCTGCTGGACCAGTCGCTGGTGGCGGTCGCCCTCCCACGTATCCGGGAGGATCTGGGGGCCAGCCTCAACCAGGCGGTGTGGGTGTCGGCGATCTATCTGCTCACCTTCGCCGTGCCGCTGCTCATCACCGGCCGGCTCGGTGACCGTTTCGGGCAGCGCACCGTATATATGGCGGGCATGGCGCTGTTCACCGTCTCCGCTCTGGCGTGTGCCCTGGCACCCACCATCGAGCTGCTCATCCTGGCGCGAGCCTTCCAGGGCCTGGGCGGCAGCCTGCTCAACCCGCAGCCGCTCAGTATCATCCACCGCATCTTCGCCCACAACCGCAGGGGAGCGGCCACCGGTGTATGGAGTGCCGTCGCCTCGAGCGCGGGACTGTTCGGTCCGGTCGTCGGTGGTGTGCTGGTCGGCGCGGTCGGGTGGCGTGCGGTGTTCTTCGTCTATGTGCCCCTCGGCCTGATCTCGCTGGTGGCGGTGGCCCGCTATGTGCCCACCCTACCCACGGGCACCTCGCGCATTGATTACCTCTCCGGCGCTGTCAGTCTCATCGCGGTACTCGGCATTGTGGTGGCACTCCAGCAGGGGCCTGAACTTGGTTTCGGCCCGCTGATCTGGCTGTCCCTGGCCGGTGGTATCGCGGCCCTGGTGCTGTTTGTGTGGATGCAGACCCGCTCGAGCGCACCGCTGATGCCGCTGCGACTGTTTGAGACGCATAATTTCTCCCGCGGCGCCTTCGCGGTGTTCACCCTGGGGTTCACCGTCTATTCGGTGAATCTGCCTATCATGCTCTACCTGCAGACCGCGCAGAACATGGCCCCCGAGACCGCCGGTCTCATGCTGGTACCGATGGGGGTGTTGTCGGTGCTCATGTCACCGGTGATCGGTCGGCTCACCGACCGGGTGGCGCCGGGGATGATCTCGAAGATCGGCTTCGCCGCCATGATCACCGCGATGTCGTTGTTCGCCGTGTTCATGATCAGTGGCGCCGGCGCACTGACCCTGCTCATCCCGGTGGTGCTGTTCGGCGTGGCCAATGCGATGTGCTGGGCGCCGAACTCCACGATCTCCCTGCGTGATGTGCCGCAGGATCTGGTGGGGTCGGCCTCCGGTGTGTACAACACCGCCCGGCAGGTCGGCGCCGTGGTGGGCGCGGCGACCCTCGGTGCGACGATGCAGCTCGCGGTGACCCTGACCGAGTTCGGCACGGCCATGGGTATCGCGATCCTGTTGACGGTGGTACCGCTGGCCGCCGGGCTGGCGGCGGTCTCACGGTTCCGGTAGTCAGGCGCTTGTCAGACGCTGGTCGATGCCCGCTGCAGCAGGTTAGTGCGGGCCTGCTCCGCTGCCGCGACCAGCACCTTCAGTGAGGCGGTGGTCTCCTCCCAACCACGGGTTTTCAGACCACAGTCCGGGTTGACCCACAGGCGCCTCGGATCCACCGACTCCAGGGCGGACGACAACAGCTGCGAGACCTCCTTCAACTCCGGTACACGCGGGGAGTGGATATCCCACATACCCGGACCCACACCGAGGTGGAACCCGGAGGATTTCAGGGCGGCGAGCACCTGCATATCGGAGCGGGCCGCCTCGATGGTGGTGACATCCGCATCCAGGTCGATGATCGACTGGATCAACTCATTGAACTCGGAGTAGCACATGTGGGTGTGGATCTGGACATGGTCGGGGGCTGTGGACGTCGATAGGCGGAAGGCGCCGACCGCCCACCGGGTGTAGGCCTCCTGCTCGGCCCGGCGCAGGGGCAGCAGCTCGCGGATGGCGGGCTCATCCACCTGGATGATCTTCGCGCCGGCGTCCACCAGGTCGGTGATCTCCTCACGCAGTGCCAGGGCGATCTGGTCGGCGGTGACCGCCAGGGGCTGATCATCACGGACAAACGACCAGGCCAGGATGGTCACCGGACCGGTGAGCATGCCCTTGACCGGCCGGTTGGTCAGGCTCTGGGCGTGGGCGAACCACCGCACCGTCATCGGCTCGGGGCGGGTGACGGTGCCGAACAGGATCGGCGGACGCACACAGCGGGAACCGTAACTCTGGACCCAGCCGTTGGTGGTGGTGAGGAAACCATCCAGCAGCTCCGCGAAGTACTGCACCATGTCATTGCGTTCCGGTTCACCGTGCACCAGCACATCCAGGCCGAGGTCCTCCTGGGCCTTGATCACCTGGGCGATCTCATCGCGCATCGCGTCCTCATACTGCTCAACGGTGAGGTTCCCGGCGCGGTAACGGGCGCGTGCGGACCGGATCTCACGGGTCTGCGGGAAGGACCCGATCGTGGTGGTCGGCAGCGCCGGCAGGTCCAGGGCCTCGTCCTGGGCTGCTGTGCGTACATCGAAGGGGGAGCGGGAGCGGTCGGCATCGGTGATGTCGGCATCCCGCGCGGCGGTGAGCACCGAGTGGCGACGGTCCGCGAGCGCGGCGGCTGCGGCGTCGAAAAGCGTCTCGTTGATCTCGCCCGCCAGCGCATCGGCCAGCGCGACCACCTCCCGGACCTTCTCCTCGCCGAAGGCGAGCCACTCGCGCACCTCCGGGTTGAGCCGGGTCTCGGCGGTGAGGGCATAGGGGACATGCAGCAGCGAACACGAGGTGCTCACCGCAACGGGGCCGCGTGCCTGGAGTCGACGCAGGGTGCCCAGGGCCGCGCACAGGTCGGTGCGCCACACATTGCGGCCGTCGACGATGCCGGCGACCAGCAGTTCCTCGCCCTCCCAGGCCTCCAGCGCGGTAACGCCATCGGAGACGAGGTCCACGCCGATCGCGCCCAGACCGATGCCAGCCAGGGTGTCCAGCGCCTGATTACCGGCACCGAAATAGGTGTTGACGAACACCCCGCCCCGTGTGGCCAGACGGGCATACCCTGCGCGCACCCGCTCCAGCACCTCCGGTGCGATATCGGTGACCAGTGAGGGCTCGTCCAACTGCACCCAGGTGGTGGGCAGCTTGGCCAGCAGGCGCTCGAAGATCTCGAAGAGTGTCTCCAGATGATCAAGGGGATCAGACCCGTCGGTGGTGCGCGACAGGGAGAGGTAGGTCAGGGGGCCGATGAGGACCGGGCGGACGTCATGGCCGCGGGTGAGCTGATCCTGGATGTCGGTGAGCAGGGCGGTGTCATCGAGGATAAAGCGGGTATCCGCCGACAACTCGGGCACCAGGTAGTGGTAATTGGTGTCGAACCACTTGGTCATCGCGCTCGCCGGGAGCTCCGCGGTGCCGCGGGCGGTGGCGAAATAGCGGTCGATGTGGGCGGGCAGGCCGTCATTGGGGTGGTCATCGATGTTCTGGAACCGCTCCGGGAATACACCCAGCAGGGCGGTGGTATCCAGCATTGCGTCATAGTACGAACGCCCCGCGGTGGGAATGTTGTCCAGGCCGGCGGCGGCCAGCTGATCACAGTAGTCATTGGTCAGCGTGGTGGCGGTCTGGCTGAGTTCGCGGCCGGACACAGAGCCGGACCAGAAACTCTCGAGGGCGAATTTCAGTTCGCGGTGCGCGCCGATCCGTGGGACACCAGCGATGGTGGAGGAGAAAAAAGAAGTCACTTGGAAAAGTCCTTCTGCTTGAGCCGAACGTGCAGATCCCGGCTAGGACGCACGGCAATCCTTGTGGGGACCGACCTTGCGATGGGCAGGGGGGATGCCGGGGAGCGGCTGCATGCTGTGCGTGTGCATGCGTGTGCATGCGTGTGCAGAAGGGCTGCCCCGGGTGTCCCCGCCTGGTCGCGAGGTGGTCCTACCTACCGCGTCACCTGCCTGGCAGGTGGTGCGATCCTCATCATCCGGGGCTCCAGGGAGAGGACAAAAGGTAAACCGATTGCGTGTCCAACCAAACCCCAGACAGCTTGGTCTGTCAAGGAGCGGGAGGGAATTAAATTCATCCCGTGGGGCAGGGGAGTGGGTCGCTCGGAGGCGGTGGAAATAGGCGCGGGTGCGCGTGCGCCTGGGAAAAGCCCCTTCCTATTTGGTCACAATCAGGTATCATTGGTGGAAGATCACAGCAGGTCAGGGACGGGTTCCGTGGCCTGCTGTCAGTGATAGAAGACGTTTTGCCCTCACCGGTGGCACCCGGTGTGGCGGCGATGAAGCCGATAACTCCAGGAGGATGAGCATGCCTACTTCGCACCCGCGGAACTGGGGTGTGCGCCCCAGATTCCTCAACCCCCACCGCATTGAACTGGCCCGCAGGCGCCGAGGTCTGACCAAGACAGACCTGGCCGTGCGCCTCGGCGTGAACCCCCGCACGGTCAGTGGGTATGAACGCTCCGGTGCGCCACTGGCCCGTGGTGCGGATCTCTCCGCGCACCTGGGATTCCCTGTGGAGTTCTTCGCCCAGCGTGACCCCGTGGACATCCCGCCGGCCAACATCAACTTCCGGGCCGGGCGCCGGGCCACCGCCGTACACCGCGGTGCCGCACTGGCGGCAGCCTCCAATGCGGTTGAGGTGGCGGGGTGGGTGGCCGGCCGGTTCGTCCTCCCGCAGCTGAAACTGCTGGACCTGGGTGGGGCCGATCCTGTCACCGGGGCCGCGCTGCTGCGGACCTCCTGGGGCATTGACACCCAGCCCATCCCCAACATGGTGCACCTGGCGGAGTACTTCGGCATCAGGGCCTACAGTCTGCCCGCACTCGCCGAGAAGGTCGATGCTTTCTCCGTGTGGTCGGGTCGGGTGCCGTTCATCTTCATCGCCCGGCGGAAAACCCCCGAGCAGTTCCGCTTCGACATCGCCCACGAGATCGGGCACCTGACCCTGCACAGCAATGAACCACCCGCCGCGAAACAGGAACGCGAGGCCGACCTTTTCGCCTTCGAACTGCTCCTGCCACGCACCGCGATCCTGGAGAAACTCCCCCCCAACCCCTCTGTGGAGCAGTTGCTGGAGCTGAAGAACGAGTACCGGGTCTCGGCGATGATGGCCGCGGTGGCCACCCACCGCGCCGGGCGGCTGTCCGACGCTGCTTATCGACGGATGCTGCTGGAACTACACACCCTCGGTTATAAACACGGTGAGCCCGACGGCCTGCCCGTCCATGAAGCCTCGTCGGTGTTCCCGCAGGTGTTCACCCCGGAACGGTTCAGCCCGCAGCAGGCGGCGGATGATCTGCACCTGCCCGTGGAGGAGATCCACGGGCTGACATTCTCCACCGCGCTGCATGTGGTGAAACCGACCTCGGAGCCCACCTATTTCCGCCCACCCCAGCTCGCCCGGATCGAGGCCCCGCAATTGCGCGTGGTGGAATAGGGGAGCAGCGGCTCCGGTTCACGGCGTGGCTGTCCCTGCATGACAGCGGTTAGCATGGCGGTATGACTGCTGAACACAATGCCACGCTCAGTGAACGTGGACCACAGTTCTTCACCGACGGGCCCATCACAGTCGCGATCGGCGGGGAAGCAGCCATCACCCGGTGGGAGATACTCGGCCACATGACCGCGGGCCGGTTGTCGGTGGATTCCGTTGCCCACGGGCTCACGCTGCTGGGCCTGCGCGATGACTTCGCCGATGACGCCGTGGTCTCGGTCTTTGTCGATGATGCGGAAGACCCCCTGGTGTTCGCCAACGTGGCCCCCGAGATCCCCGCGCGCCGGGTCCTGATCGCCGAGGCCATGGCCGCGGTGTGGAACAACCGGATCCAGGACATCGCCGATGCCTCGGCACCGCTCTACCAGGAGGCGGTGGAGGACCTCGGCCGCCTGGAGATCCCCGGTAGCCCTTACCTCAATGAACTGCTGGCGCAGCGACGACGGACCGCCATCACCGACCGGGCGGAGGTCGAGGCGCTGAACCAGCTGATCCACGAGCTGAGGCAGGCCGTGGTCTTCGGTGCGGCCGGGTTCCTCGCCGCCGATCCCGCGGAGCTGAAGGACACCACCCGCAAGGCGCTGGCACCGGATGGGTGGATCCACCGCGTCTCGCTGCTGGTCGCCGCGGAGGAATGCCTGGCGGGTGCCCTGTTGGCCGGGATCCGATCCACGGGTGATCCGGAGGCGGTGGCCGGGGGCCTGGCGGCGGACTGCACCTTCATGCTGGGCAACCGCGCCGCCGACCTGGACCTGTGCGAGGTGCTGGCCGATGTGGTGACGGTGCTGGAAGATCCCGCTCTGCGCCCCTCGCACCGGGTGACCCGGATGGTCACCCGGTCCACCCAGCGGATGCTGGACGGAGCGGTGCATATTATCCAGCCGTTTGTGAACCTCCGGGGACCCGGCAGCGATCGTGATGGGTGGTTACCGCCGGAACTCATGCCGGGGGAGCGGAGCAGGGATCCGCGGAATTCTGCCGCCGCCGCTGCCGACGAGGGACAGATTTTCGACGCCGAACTGGTGGAGGATTTCCGCCCCGAGGAGCTGGCCACGGCTTTCGGGGAACTCTTCGAGGAGATGCTGCCGGACGCCGAGGCTTATGTGAAGAAACTTCGCAACGACTATCCCGATGACTCCGCCAGCCAACGCAAAAACCGCGCCGAGCGACGGTTCATGGACCTGGCCACAGGCAAGACCGCTGACACCAACCTTGGTTATCTCGAACTCGATGAGGCGGTGGCACTGCACGCCATGACCCTGGCGCTGCTGCGCGAAGTGCCCGTGGACAATCCCGGCAAACGCGAACGTCAGGCACGCCAGCTGCAACTGGCCATCAGCGGATACGGGAAGCTGCAGGAATTTCCAGACAACCAGCTCATCCAGCGGGGAATCTCCATGGCACAGACCTCACTGTATGCGGTGGCGTTCCAACGTCTCGGCCAGGACAGGAGATTCCCCAAGCTGGCCGTGCTGATGGCCATGCTGGAGAGATTCGCCCCCACCGTGAATGAACGGTTGATCGCGGAACGGGCCCTGCATGTGATCAACGGGGGAGCGGTCCGGATCCTGGCGATGATGGTGGACAAGGCAATCCGGTAGACGGCGGCGAAAAACCCCCGAGCGCTCAAGCCCCTGGCACTAAAGCCCTCATGCCCCCAGCCGCTCATCCCCAGGTGGGACTACGAATTTGCTGGCAGTAATACTGGATCAGCATAAGAGCTTGTACAAAAATGGAATAAAACCAGACCGGGTGGTTGTGTCGCAGAACACATTCTGGTGGAATGGCCCCATGGAGCTACTACCTGGACTTGGAATCCTCATTGTCGGCTCAATGATGGCCATCGCCACCACGCTGTACCTGGCGCGGTGGAATCCTTTCATGCGATTACCTGTGTTTGTGGGCAATCCGGAGGATTACCCTTTCGGCCCTTATGTGGGTCGGGCGATGGGGTTCATGTTCCTCTTGATGGGTGGCGCGGTGTTGTATATGCCCATCAATATCTGGGGTGTGTTTCTGATGGTGCTTGCCGCCATTCCAGCTCTGATGTTGTCGCGGGATCATAACCGGCGTCTGGATGGGGATTTCGGGCCCGAGGTGGCGTGATCAAGCGTGATCGGGCGCGCACCGGAAGGCCGCCCACCCCCGATCATGCCCGTCCGCGAAGGTGCTGATCTGAAGGTATTTCCTGCCGGATAAATAAGTGAAACTTGCAAACTTCTGTTACTTTGATAAGGTTGTTTACGGACTAGAGCGAAAAAGGCTGTCGCCTTGCAGGCCCCCACTGACGAGTGTGGCCGCATGGGCGAGCCTATTTTTTTGCCCCGGCAGGTTATGCACCTTTACGCATAATCACCGGTTTCAGGTCCCATGATAAGAGCGTGTGGCCCTAGCGTGGCCGGCGGTGTGCTGGTTGGTGCCCTCAGACAGGGTGCGACAAGCATGTTCATCCCGGCCCCCTGCACGCACTGCGAATGAGGCCGCCTTGTGAAAGGGGTGGTCGGGAAGGCAAGTATGAGCAAGAAGCGTGTAGCGATCATCGGAGCTGGCCCGAGTGGAATGGCCCAGTTGAGGGCATTTGAGTCAGCGGAGAAGAAGGGACAGGAGATCCCTGAACTTGTCTGCTTTGAAAAGCAGGACGACTGGGGTGGCCAGTGGAATTACTCCTGGCGAACCGGAACCGACCATTATGGCGAGCCCGTCCACTCCAGCATGTACCGCAACCTGTGGTCCAACGGTCCGAAGGAGATCCTCGAATTCGCGGAGTACACCTTCGATGAGCACTTCGGTAAACCCATCTCCTCCTACCCGCCCCGTGAGGTGCTGTGGGATTACATCAACGGCCGCGCAGAGCAGTCGGATGTGAAGAAGTACGTCAAGTTCGCCCACGCCGTGCGCTGGGTCGATTTCGATGAGGACACCAAGCTGTTCACCGTTCACGTGGAAAACCTGCGCACCGGTGAGACCACCAGTGACACCTACGACAACGTCATTGTCGCCTCCGGCCACTTCACCTTCCCGAACATCCCGAATTTCGAGGGCATTGAGACCTTCCCCGGCCAGGTCATGCACGCCCACGAGTTCCGTGGTGCTGAAACCCTCGCTGACAAGGATGTTCTCCTGATCGGCGCATCCTATTCAGCCGAGGACATCGGTTCACAGGCGTATAAGATGGGTGCCCGTTCCATCACCTACAGCTACCGCACCAAGCCGATGGGTCACGGCTGGCCGGAGGAGATGGAGGAGCTGCCCCTGGTGGTGCGCTTCGAGGGTTCCACCGCGTACTTCAAGAATGGTGAGAAGCGCGACTTCGACGCTGTCATCTTCTGCACCGGTTACAAGCACCACTATCCGTTCCTGCCCTCCAGCCTGACGCTGCAGTCCGCGAACAACATCTACCCGGACACCCTCTACCGCGGTGTGGTCTCGGAGAAGAACAACCAGCTGTTCTGGTTGGGTTCCCAGGACCAGTGGCTGACCTTCAACATGTTTGACGCCCAGGCATGGTACACCCGCGACGTCATCCTCGGCCGCATCGAGCTGCCCACCGCTGAGGAACAGCGCGCCCACATGGACCAGTGGCTGGAGCGTTTCAACGCCATGAAGGACGAGTTCGACCAGATTGACTTCCAGTGCGACTACGTCAAGGATCTCATCGAGCAGACCGACTACCCGATGTTCGACCTCGACGAGGTGGCCAACATCCAGCGCCAGTGGCTGCAGTCGAAGAAGGAAGGCATCATGAACTTCCGTGATGCCACGTACACCTCGGTGATCACCGGCACAAAGGCCGCCGAGCACCACACCCCGTGGATGCTCGAGCTCGACGACAGCCTTGAGCGTTACCTCAGTGAGCCCGACGAGGACGAGGCCCGCCAGGTCTTCCGTGGCCAGATTCGCGAGGGCCAGGCCCGCTAGCCTGCGCTTTTCGACGCCTCAACCCCCGCCCCGCATTCTCCCACCCCGGAGATGCGGGGCGTTGTCGTCGGTTGGGGCGGACAAAGGGTGGATCTGTTGTCCTGTGAGCACGGGTTTGCTCACATACCAACAGATGACCCCGAAACCGCCATCCCACCGCCCGGAAACCCCGCAGCTGTTGTCCTGTGCGCGCCGAGTTGCTCACACACCAACAGATTCCAACCGCAGCGGGTAGTCCCGTAACCGGCGTCACTGGCTTAAGATCATTCCTTATGGTCGCAGATAAGACATCGAGGGATCCCTCCAAGCGGTACAGCACTCCCGTGCGGTGGGGGATGTTCTTCCTCGGGGTCTGGATCATGACCATCGGTATTGCCCTGACCGTCCACGCTGATCTCGGAACCACGCCCATCTCGACGGTGCCAGCTGCCATCGCGGCGGCCTCATCGTTGTCCTTTGGCGTGGTGACCGTTTTGATCAGTATCGTCCTGGTCATCGCCCAGAAAGTGATCCTGCGCAGTCGTTTCGTCACCTTCCAGTACTGGCAGTTCCTCGTGGCCGTTGTCTTCGGTGCGTTGTGCGATGTGTCGCTGTACATGATGGATTTCATCCAGCCCTCGAATTATCTGTGGCAGTGGGTCACGGTGATTGTCGGTGCCATCATGGTGTCGCTCGGGGTGTTCCTGCAGATCCTTCCGCGTATTCTCTATTCCCCGGGGGAGGGAATCGTCGCGGCGATCACGATCGCGTCGGGGTGGAGGTTCGGCACGGTCAAGCAGCTGTTCGACTGGTCCCTCATCCTCATCGCCGTCGCCATCGGTCTCATGTTCGTCGGCGAGCTCGTCGGGGTGCGCGAGGGCACAATCTTCGCGGCTTTCGCGGTGGGTGGTTTCGTCAAGCTCTACCAACGGCTTTACGACGCCCACCTGCGCCGCCCCCTCTAGCCCCTGAGGAGATGCCAGTAATCACCGACCGCGGATCTGTAGGGGTGAATCGCAGCTGTACTCAAACATCGCGGTTTTCAGCAGTCCGCTCGGGATCGCATTGTCCAGTTCCTTTATTACCGTGTCCTCGTCATAGCTGAAGCAGGTGCCATCGAGGGTCAGTTCCATGTTGCTGCCTTGGTCTGCGTGGAGTCCGAACCCGCTGCAGAACACCGCGTCGGAGAAGTCGGTGGTGGTGCTGAACTGGAACGGACCGAACATCACGGGGCAGTGGAAGTGGGTGCGGTGGAACTGGACCTCGTTGAACATCGCGGATCGGAACAGGGGAGAGGTGGTGAAGAAGGCATCATCGAAACACACGGAATCGATGAATTCTGATTTGTTGAAGGAGATCGGACCGCCGAAGAATACCTCGCAGAGATCGACACCGTCGCGGAAGGTGCACTTCTCGATGCGCGCAGTGGAGGTGAACTGCGCCTGCGAGAAGGTGGCATAGGAGGCGAAGTCAGAATCCTGGAAATGTGCCGTATCCCAGAACTGGGCTGAGGTGAAATCGGCATCGGCATCAAAGGTCACGGCGCGGAACCAGGATGAACCGGTGAAACAGACCTCGTCGAAGAAGGCATCACGATCGAACTGAGATTCATTGAATACCGCCAGGGCCGTGAATTCCGCCTCGGTGAATCTGGCGGTGTGGTGGAACTGTACCCGCTGGAGTGAGGTTAACCCGGTGAAGTGGGCGTGGGTGAACAGGACAGGTGCGTGGAACTGTGAATCGTTGAAGGAGGTGTTGCCGTGGAAATGGGCGTGGGCGAAGTTCACCGGTTTGGACAGTGTGGCCAGTGATAATCCGAAATCATGTAAATGGCAGTAGGTGAGATCCAGCCAGAGGTGGGACCAGTCGGCGATGCCCCCGAGGAATCTGGGGCGGAATCGGTCCACGATCAGGTTCTGGACGCGATGTTTGAACACCAACAGCTCTGACGCTGGTGTACTGCCGGTGATGGGGTCCCTGAGTTGGGAGCAGATCAGATTGAGGCAGGCCTGCTGTAATCGATATGACTCGTCGAGATCACCGTCATTGAGCTCCGCGCAGTCATCCGCGAGGGCGGACAGCGCATAGACCGCGGCCTCCCGTTCCACGATGCTGCGGTGATCGCCGAGGAGATCAGTAATTCTGAGGAACCGTTCGTTCAGTTCCCACTGCGGTGCCCGTGGTTCCATTTCGCATCCTCCATTACGTGTTCTCCCAATCTAATGGGAGCCTATCGAATAGTGTGGACGCGCTCAGCAGTTATGCGAACACAGCAGCTAACCCCCTTGTCGCCCGAGCTTTACTGAACATTATTTTCAAGTTTACCTGCCGGAAATCTATAGCTCTTACATTATGGATGTCCGCATCGGAGGAATTGTTAAAAGCCTCTGGTCTGCGGTTATCTCCCCACCGCACCCAGCACCATGCGTATACCAACGCATCCGGTGCTCGTTCTGGTGGGGTCAAATCATTTGATGATCTCATTCGATAAGGATTTACAAAGTGGCACTTTCCCGCCTCGCACTGCGCACTGTAGCGTCTGTCTCCGCGTCCGCCGTCGTCCTCGCCGGTCTCATGGCACCGGGCGTCGGCGCCCAGAGCAGCTTCGGTTCCTCCGACCTGTTCAACTACGGCTCCACCGCCCCGGAGGGCCCCTCCGAGCCCAAGAACATCATCTACATGGTCGGTGACGGCATGGGCTTCAACCATGTTGCTGCCACCAACCTGTATGAGACTGGCCAGACCAAGTATCAGGTCGAGGGCGAAGCCGACGCCGAGGCCCTCGAGGAGCTCCCAGGTGAAGCAGTCCAGGTCTACGAGGACTTCGACCTGGTGGGCATGACCACCTACCAGCACGGTGGTTCTTATGATCCGGTCCAGGCGTGGAATGACCACAACTACGTTAACACCGGTTCTATCACCGACTCCGCAGCGGCCGGCACCGCCATGGCCACCGGCGCGAAGACCACCAACGGTGCCATCGGTCTGGACCACGAGGGCAACGCCGTCGAGAACACCTCTGAGCGCGCCCTCGCCGTGGACAAGGCCGCCGGCGTTGTCTCCTCCGTGCCGTTCAGCCACGCCACCCCGGCTGCCTGGGCAGCCCACAACGAAAACCGCAATGACTACCAGGGTATCGCCACCGAGATGCTCAACTCCGACCTGGATGTCATCATGGGTGCCGGCCACCCGCTTTACGACGATTCCAACAACCTCCGCGACACCCCCCGCTACCAGTACATCTCCGAGACTGACTTCAACGCAGTCTCCAACGGTGACACCGACTTCACCTACGTGGAGGACAACGCTGACTTTGAGGCTCTGGCCAACGGTGACGTCGAGGATGATGCCCAGTACTTCGGTCTGGCCCAGGTTGCCTCCACCCTGCAGCAGGGTCGCGACGGCTTCTCCACCGCCCCCTACTCCGTTCCGCAGAACGACGTTGTCGATCTCGCCACCATGTCCGAAGGCGCACTCAACGTCCTGGGCCAGGACGAGGATGGCTTCCACCTCATGATCGAGGGCGGCGCCATCGACTGGACCGGCCACGCCAACGACATCTCCCGCAACATCGAGGAGCAGCAGGACTTCAACAACGCCGTCGACGCTGTTGTCGCATGGGTGGAGCAGAACTCCTCCTGGGATGAAACCCTGCTGATCGTCACCGCCGACCACGAGACCGGTTACCTCTCCGGCCAGGATGAGCTGCCCAACTGGAAGGCACTGACCGGTGAGGTTGGCGAGGTCCCGGCGCACGGCTGGTACTCCGGCAACCACACCAACCAGGTGGTTCCGTTCTTCTTCAAGGGCGCAGGCTCTGAGGACATCAAGGCCTCCATCGTCGGCGCCGACCCGGTCCGTGGTGGTTTCATCGACAACGTCACCATCGCCAACCTCACCTTCGGCAAGTGGTGGACCAAGGATTAATATCCTCGTTCACTAACCTCTGAAGGGTTTTTCCACAGGCGGAGCAGCGCGGGCTGCTCCGCCTTTCGGCGTTAAGGTCTCAATTATTTAAATCTCTGTGATCTTCACGCCACAGAATTACCCATTGCTAAGTAAGGACGGTTTGAGCGCCGGAGAGGAAGATGTTGGTGTTCCTAAAACGGGAAGTACCATATTTGCTGTAATCCATGATACTGCCGGGACTGAAACCGCATCACCGAAACCGTAATGGATCTGGCTCTCACGTAATCCGTCGAGGTTAAACCATCCAGCCCCCATTAAACGAGCATATTCAAGGCCGGTCATCCACCGAATGTTGACGCTTCCTTGACCCATAATAACGACCGCTTGTTTGGACGATCCTCCTCGAGCAGTGCGTAGACATCCCGAGACGTCTTCCGCCCGCATTTCCCATACGGGAATTCCATTACGGGTACGTCGGTAAGCGGTGCGAGCAACAATTAGAGGTGACTGAATGTAATTTCTCAAACGCTGGCGTTGAACATCTGACATGGAATGAACGAAATTCTCAACTCGTTCCTGATGCCACCACCGCTTATCAGTAGGATCCAATCTCTCAATAATTCCGGAGGTTAGTCCTTCAGTGACTAAATCAGGCAATTGCGGTAGAGGACTTAGGAAAGTATCGATTGCGGGATCACTATGAATGCTTGAAATTTTCTTAGGTCGAAGGCTTTCGTCTAATGACCCGCCCCCCCGGGGTTCCAATGCTCCAACCATAAACAACCGCGGGCGCGACTGGGGGAGAAAATGAAGAGTGTCTAGGACTATGCAGTCGACGGAATACCCTAATTCGTTGAATTCAAGAGCTGCTGCCCGTAAATCTGCTCCCTTATTCGATGAGGCAAGTCCTAGAACATTTTCCAATACCACCACTTTAGGTTTACGTTCACCCATTTCGCGAAGGACTCTAGTGAAACCAAAGAATGCAGAGGATTCGCGGCCGCCTCGAAGTCCTACGCGGTTACCCGCTAGTGAGAGATCTGTGCATGGAGACGAACTCCATGCGATATCGGCTGTAGGTACTGACTCGCCCCGAATCTCATGTATATCGGCCAATCGATATTCCGAACCATCCCATTGTTTCGAATACATGAGTTGTTTGGAAGGGTCATAATCATTAGCCCAGATGGTTGAAATGCCAAAGGTTCCCATGCCTGCTCGGGCTAAACCAATTCCCGCAAAGAATTCCAGCGCTTTCAAAGGTTCCTTTGATTGTGGAATGAATTGGTTCATATAAAGTGACCTCGATCTAACAGATGGCGACAAGTGAGAACATTATCCGCGTATGTTTATCCAAACAGATGTTCTTTTCAAGAGTCATACTAGTCTTCGCATTCTTCCTGCTCAAGCTCGTAGGATTCCGAATCTTTTTCAGAAAGGACGGAACCAACTAAACTCATGGAATCGATGCTCAAGGGTGACGGCTGGGGTCTTCCTTCACTAAAAGCAAGTCTCTCCGCAGATAAGAAGGTGAGTCGGATTGCCTGAATTACCAATACGCGACGCAAGCCGGTTGACACTTCGCCCCGCTCTCGGACGACGTCAGCCAAACGCGAAATGGTCTCTGCTCTTCTTGCAATGCGAATATCGGGATGACTCAAATGTTCATAATCCTCCACACTGATCACAGAACCTCGAAAGGACTCGGGAAGGTCCACTCGTGGATTCCTGGGGGGAATTTTTTCATTTAAGATTGCACGAAATTTAGACTTATCGATTGCCTTGAGATAGGCACTATATTCATATTCATCGAGACGCTTTTGAGCTGTCGGTTTGTCGATTCTTCCCAGAACTTGCAGATCCCATAGGGGCCAAACTTCTACTTCGGCGACTTCTAATACGTCAAGGACCCTCATAGCGACTGCATCTGTACGTTGATTTGTTAAGTGGCGTCGAACGCGGCCGCGAAGCGACTCTTTGGTTTGCCCGACATAAATTGGCTCTCCATCGAAATCATAAAAAGCGTAAACACCCCAAGTTGCAGCACCTATTACACGACCTTGTGGGTCTGCAGAATTGAGAAACTTCTCTAGAAGCGATCGAAACCGTTTGACGTCTCCCGCTGAGAGAGTACTTTTCTTAGGAGCTTTAGTTGGTTTTGCGGGATTCATTCCCAGAATGTTACTAGTAGAGTGTCGTGACTAATGTTCTGGGTACAGGTGGCGGAGCTTGATCCGTGCGTCCGTGGTGGTGAACTGCCAGTTCACGGGTCGTTGATCTGCATTGGTGGTGTCCTGCCAGAAAGTCTGCATCAGCGCCACCAGCGGTGCCAGGCCGATGGTCAACGGGACGAAAATGAAGTGATAGACGGTGGTGATACCGAACTGCCACCGTGCGATGTCAACGACATCCACGTGAAAACACTTCCCCTCAATAGGTGATCGGGTGCGACGGTCTCCTTGGGTAATGGATTGATGAAACCGTCATCTCCTCATAGGTCGTAAGATACCCCGGGGAGTTCCCGGTTGACCTCTTTCAGGGTTGGATATAATGCGGTCTACGTGCAGTTTTGTGGCGCACTGCACAGTTTCTCCGTGGGGGATGTGCAGGTTGGGGTGGCCAGCGACTCGGGTCGCACGCGTAAACTCATCCCCATGTCTTTATCCTCACCCCAGTACTTCCCGGATGTCGCCCTGATCATCGAGGGCGGTGGCACCCGCAACGCCTATACGGCCGCCGTGGTGGATCAGCTCATCGCCCACGACATCCATGTCGGTTGGGTTGGGGGAGTCTCCGCCGGATCCTCACACACGGTCAACTACCTGTCCGGGGACCGCTTCCGCACGAAGGCGAGTTTCGTGGATTTCGCCGCCGACCGCAGGCATTCGGGGATCCGCCCGTTTCTGCGTGGCAAGGGATATTTCCACGCCGAGCATATGTATGAGATCGCGCCGGGTGCCGACCAGCAGTACCCCTATGACTTCGAGACCTTCACCAACAATCCCACGCCGTTTCAGATCTCCGCAGTGCGGGCCGACACCGGGGAGACAGTGTTCTGGGGGAGGGAATCAGCCACCGACCTCTCGCAACTGATGAAGAGGGTGCGGGCCTCCTCCACCATGCCCGGGTTCATGCCGATCCCCATCATCGACGGCGCACCCTATGTCGACGGCGCCATCGGCGAGACCGGTGGGTTGATGCTGCAGCCGGCCCTGGGCGCCGGGTTTGAGCGTTTCCTGGTGCTGTCCTCCAGGCCACGGGACTACCGGCGTTCGGAGTTCACCCGCCCCGGTCTGCTCACCGCGGTACTCAGGCGTTATCCGGCGGTGGCGCAGGCAACCCTGGCTCGGCCCACACGGTACAACGAGACCAAGCAACGCATCCTCGACCTGGAGAAGGCCGGCCAGGCCTATGTGTTCTTCTCCGAGGATATGGCCATCCGGAACACCGAGATCAACCTGGGCAGACTCAGGGCCACCTTTGATGCGGGCATGCGTCAGGCGAGGCGTGACTGGCCGGCGATCATGGAGTTCCTGCGGGGCTGAGGACCTTTGAGAGGGTAAGAGCAGCTCTGAGATCCTCACCCGTCCTTCAGGTGCGTTTCCGCTCTCTCACGGATGCGACGGCCCGGTGCTCACAGGCCAACATCTGTGGGTGATGTCGGGGTTGCGGGGCACCTGAGGGGCTCATCTGTTGGCCTGTGAGCACATTTCCTGGGTGGCCTCGAGATGTGCTTCCGCGATCTCGTGGATGAGGCGGGCTGCGACGCGGGCGGTCTGATTGTTGTGGTCGAGGCGTGGGTTGACCTCGACGACGTCGACAAGCTTGAGGCGTCCGGTAGCGGCCAACCCGGTACAGATGGCCCGGATGCGGCCCAGCTCCACCCCGACCGCGGCCGGCGAGCCGGTGCCCGGGGCGAGCGCCTCGGAGAGCACATCGATGTCAACGGTGAGGTGGATGTGCTCGGCATCCCTGGCGAGCGCGAGCGCGTGATCGGCCGCCTCCTGCGGGCTCATCGCATTGAGCTCATCATCGGTGGTGACGTGGGTGCCGAAGTCCCGGGCCGCGTTGAACAGGAAGGTCGTGTTGTTGGGAACAGAGACCCCGAGCACGGAGTACCGGAATTCCTCTCCAACCAGTTCACGGACCTGCCGGAACGGGGTGCCGTTGGTGGGGCGCTCGGCTGCACGTAGATCCAGGTGGGCATCGAGGTTGATGATCGCAGGCGATGATCCCAGAACCCGGTAGATGCCGCGGTGCGAAGCGAACCCGGCCTCATGCCCGCCCCCGAGCACGATCGGCAGGTGGCCGGCGCGCGCGATGGTCTCGATGGCGGCGCTGAGCTCATCATGCCCGCGCTCCAGATCCCCATCGACGCGGATCGTGCCGGCGTCATACCGGGGCCGCGCGTCATGGACGGCGACCAGGCCGAGCACCCCGCGGATCGCATCGGGGCCCAGCGCCGCGCCTGCCGCGCCGTGGTTGCGCAGGTTGCCCTCGTCGGAGGCAAAACCAAGCGTGACGACGCCCGCATCCACCTCATCCGGCTCCGGAAGGGGCCTTACCGTGGTGTACCACAGCGCGTGCTCGGGGTTGTCGCCGTCGATGCGGCCCACCCAGGTGTCGGGAAGTTCAATGCCAAACAGTTCGTTGTCCATGCCCACCCACGGTAGGGAAGTGGGGCGAGGGTGTCAGACCTGCTGGGATCCGGTAGAAACGGATGAGGGACTACTCGCCGGAGCGATCGCCTTGGGGCGTCCGGTGGCGTAGTAGAGGATGGTCATCACCACGAGGAAACCGACGCCCACACTGAGGGCCAGGTGGTAGTTGTCGTACCAGACCATGATGCCGAAGGTGAAGGCGATGAAGATGATGGCGAAGTACTGCCCGAAGGGATAGAACGGTACTGGGAATTTCAGGTCCGCCACCTCCTGCGCACTCATCTGGCGGCGGGAGGCGACCTGGGCCAGCAGGATCATGAGCCACACATACACGGTGGCGAAGGTGGCCAGGGAGGCGACGATCTCAAAGACGCGCTCCGGCAGGATCACATTGAGCACCACACCCAGGATCAGGACGATGATCATGATGACGGTGGTCATGATCGGCACGCCGTTGCCGGCCACCTTGCCCATGATCTTCGGGGCCAGGTTCTCCTTGGCCAGGCCCGTCAGCACGCGGCCGGCGCCGAAGAGGTCGGCGTTGATGGCGGACAGCGCCGCGGTGATCACCACGAGGTTGAGCAGACCGGCGGCCCAGTTGACTCCAAGGGTGGAGAAGATCTGCACAAACGGTGATTCCTCACCGGTGATCGACTGCCACGGGTTCAGCGCCAGGATGACCAGGATGGCACCCACATAGAACAGCAGGATGCGCGCCGGGACGGTGTTGACGGCCTTCGGGATGGACTTCTCCGGATCCTCGGCCTCCGATCCGGCCACGCCGATGATCTCTGTGCCACCGAAGGCGAACAGGACCAAGATGAAGGCCGCGATCATGCCCTCGATGCCGTTGGGGAAGAAGCCACCGTGCTCCCACAGGTTGGAGATCCCGGAGACCTCCGGGGAGTTGCCCAGACCGAAGGCGAGGATGGCGGCACCACCGACGATCATGCCGATGACGGCGGTGACCTTGATCAGGGTGAACACGAACTCCAGTTCACCGAACCAGCGCACCGACGCCAGGTTCGCGCCACCGACGATGAGCAGTGTCGCCGCCACCCAGACCCACTGGGCGGTGTCGGGGAACCAGAATTTCATGTAGATGCCAATTGCGGTGAGATCCGCCAGGCAGACAATGAGCATCTCGAAGGCGAACATCCAGCCGGTGATGTACCCGGCCCAGCCACCGAGGTGCGCACGGGTGTACACGGCGAAGGAGCCGCGGATCGGATGCCTGACCGACATCTCACCCAGCGCCCGGAGCATGAAGTACACCACGGCCCCGCCCAGCAGGTAGACGAGCAGCACCGAGGGGCCGGCGGCCTGGATGGCACCGGCGGAACCGTAGAACAGTCCCGTGCCGATGGCTGAACCCAGCGCGATGAAATGAATGTGACGAGCGCGCAGACCCTTGAATTTCCTGGTCTGTACCGGTTGATCAGTCACGGTGGGGGAGGCATTCATGGAAATGCGGTCTCCGTTTCAAAGGGACATTCCCGCTGTGCCGGACAGGGATCACCTGTGTGAGGGGCGCGAGCGGTACGGGATTTGAACGAAAGTCACCTTACTCGCTGGACGCACAAATACTATGATCGGACTATTGGGCGGGGCAGTAGGGAATGTCCCATTGAGAGGTGCTTCGTGATCAGTGTCACCTTCCCGAGGGCCTGTGGGACGGTGGAACGGGCGTCGACAGGCATTTTTGGGACAAAATCGTGACCTGCGTTTCATTTTCGCAGCTCACGGTCCTGGGTGTGATGCGTGCCGACGCGGGGTGGCTATGGAGTTTTTCCGGCTGGTGGCGTAAGTTGGGGGAACAATGAGAAATACCGATAACGTCAACGGCGACGTAGAACAGCCGGATAACGTCATTTCGTCGGAATCTCAGGAAACCCCGCAGGGTGACTCAGCAGTAGCTGACTTCGCTCTCGAGACCCCCACCAACACTGTTGAAGGCACCACTGTGCCTGAGGGTAGCGAAGAGATCACCAGGGTTGCGGAAATTTCTGAGGACGCCGACTCCGCCGAAGCAGCGGACAGCGCGAGCAATGTAATCAATGAGAATGTGAATGAGGACTCCTCGGAAGACGTAACCCAGTCTTCAAACGAGTCATCCTCTACGGAAGCCTCCACCGGCTTCGATGCACTCGGACTGCCACAGCAGGTTCTTGACGCTGTGCGCAAGGTTGGTTTCGAAACTCCTTCCCCCATCCAGGCACAGACCATCCCCGTCCTCATGGACGGACACGATGTGGTCGGCCTCGCACAGACCGGTACCGGTAAGACCGCAGCCTTCGCGCTGCCGGTTCTGTCCCGCATCGACAAGTCCGTGCGCAGCCCCCAGGCTCTCGTGCTTGCCCCGACCCGTGAGCTGGCGCTCCAGGTCGCTGATTCCTTCCAGTCCTTCGCCGATCACCTCGGTGGCATCAACGTCCTGCCGATCTACGGTGGACAGGCCTACGGCATCCAGCTGTCCGGCCTGCGTCGTGGTGCCCACGTCGTCGTCGGTACCCCGGGCCGCATCATCGATCACCTGGAGAAGGGCTCACTGGATATCTCCGGTCTGCGCTTCCTCGTGCTCGATGAGGCCGATGAGATGCTCAACATGGGCTTCCAGGAGGATGTCGAGCGCATCCTCGCCGACACACCCACTGACAAGCAGGTCGCACTGTTCTCCGCGACCATGCCCAACGGCATCCGTCGCCTGAGCAAGCAGTACCTGAACAACCCGCAGGAGATCTCGGTCAAGTCCGAGACTCGCACCGCCACCAACATCACCCAGCGCTTCCTGTCTGTTGCACACCGCAACAAGATGGACGCACTGACCCGCATCCTCGAGGTCACCGAGTTCGAGGCAATGATCCTGTTCGTGCGCACCAAGCACGAAACCGAAGAGGTCGCAGAGAAGCTGCGTGCACGTGGTTTCTCCGCAGCGGCCATCAACGGTGACATCGCCCAGGCTCAGCGTGAGCGCACCGTCGACCAGCTCAAGGATGGCCGTCTGGACATCCTGGTTGCCACCGACGTTGCCGCCCGTGGTCTCGACGTTGAGCGCATCTCCCATGTGCTCAACTACGACATCCCGAACGACACCGAGTCCTACGTCCACCGCATTGGCCGCACCGGCCGTGCAGGACGTACCGGCGAGGCCATCCTGTTCGTCACCCCACGTGAGCGTCGTATGCTCCGCTCCATCGAGCGGGCCACCAACGCCCCACTGGTGGAGATGGAACTGCCGACCGTGGACGAGGTCAACGAGTACCGCAAGGTCAAGTTCGCCGACTCCATCACCGAGGCACTCGAGAACCCCCAGGTCGCTCTCTTCCGCACTCTGATCAAGGAGTACGCCGACAAGAACGACGTACCCCTCGAGGACGTCGCCGCCGCACTGGCCACCCAGGCTCAGGCCGGCAACGACTTCTTCCTGACCGAGCAGGCCGCTGACCGCGACCGTGGCCGGGACCGTGACCGCGGAGACCGCGGCGATCGACGTCGTGACCGCGACTTCGACGACCGTGGTGGCCGTGGCCGCGACCGGGGTGACCGTCCGTCCCGCTTCGACCGTGACGACGCAAACCTGGCCACCTACCGCATCGCGGTGGGCAAGCGTCAGCACGTCCGCCCAGGTGCCATCGTCGGCGCCCTGGCCAACGAGGGTGGTCTGAACTCCAAGGACTTCGGACGCATCACCATTGCAGCCGACCACACCCTGGTCGAACTGCCCAAGGATCTGCCACAGAGTGTCCTGGACAACCTCCGCGACACCCGCATCTCCGGCCAGCTCATCAACATCGAACGTGACTCCGGTGGACGCCCACCACGTCGCTTCGAGCGCGATGACCGTGGCGGCGACCGCGGTGGATTCCGCGGCGGCCGTGAAGGCGGCTCACGTGGCGGCGACCGCGGAGGTTTCCGCGGCGGCCGTGAAGGCGGCTCACGTGGCGGCGACCGCGGTGGATTCCGCGGCGGCCGTGACCGTGATGATCGCGGTGGCCGAGGCGGCTGGAGGGACTAGTTTCCCCGGTTGACTGACCAATAACAAGCGACCCTTCTCCCTGGTGGGAGGAGGGTCGCTGTTGTTGTGTCGGGGGACCTGCGAGGGTCCTGCGGCAGACTGTGCGAGACGGCTGGTGAACGACATCGTTGTTCTGTGCCGGAAACACCCCTATGTTGGCTTTTTCCACCATAAACCAACCATGTCGTTCACGGCTGTCGGCTCCTCAGCTTCCGCAACAGCCGGCGTACCGCACGAAAAACCGCGACACCGGAAGAACCGGTGCCGCGGTGTGGCCTATCCAGGGGACGGTGCCCGGGGTTAAAGGAACATGGTGATGGCGGTGAGCACCCAGAGCAGAGCCCAGATACCACCGAACATCGACAGCTGGCTCTTGGCCTTGTTCCAGTCCGCGATCTGGTAGGACTTGGCGGCCAGTTCATCAGGCTCCAGGAATCCGAGTGCACCCATCATGGTCTTCTGTCGGGGGAAGATCAGAAACAGCAGTACAGCCCAGGCAAGCAGTGACAGGACGATCGCGGCGTGGAACTGGTACTGCTGAAAGTAGTAGCCGACATCGGTGAACATCACGGCGACACCCAGAAGTGGGACCAGGAGCGAGAAGACGCCGTAATTCTGGGTGATCCTGTAGAGGTTCTTGGCGGCCCCGGCGGCTTCGGTGTCGCCGTTGTTGGCCTCCGCGGCGCGGACGTGGAAGGACGAGGTGGCCACAGTCACCGGTCCCAGGAAGAGGATGGCGGCGAGGACATGCAGGATGATCACAACGGTGGTCACGAGGGGTGGGGGCCTTTCGGTCGTGGGATGGAAATTCTGCTCCGAATAACCCTAATCAGGCGTTTACAGAATCGCTAACCCGCAACTGCGTCTGCCCGCCCGGATGTCCTGCTCCGGCAGGGGGAGTTCGTAGGCGGCGGCCACGTCGAAGAGCCTGCCCACATACCAGCACCGGACGGAACGGTTCGTGGGGAGCCACTGGCTGGGCAGCTGATCGGATTTCTGCTGGTTCTCAGCCCGGTTGACCAGCACCAGATTGGCGGGATCGTTGGCAAACTCGATGCGTTCCAGTGCGGTCCACCTGTGGGCGCCCAGATCCCAGGCGGCACTGAGGGGGAGGATGTGGTCCACCTCGGCGGTGGAGAGATCAAGGGGTTCACCGGAATAGGGGTCGGTTGCTCCGGAGGCCTCCACCACGGATTCCCGGACCCCCGGGAGCCAGGTGCCGAACATCTGGTCGCGGTCGTATCCGATGATCCGGACCCGTTGCGGTACCGGTTCCACCGGGGCGAGGTTGGTGCCTGAGGTGGTGATGTAGGGGATCGCGGTATAGAGAAGGAGTAGAAAGGTGAAAACGGCGAGTAACCGGGTAAATGTTGTCACATCCTGGTTAGACTCGCCGTTTCCGGGAGGGGTTCCCACACAGGGGTTTCCGGGCCCTTCTAGCGGCCCTTCTTGATCTCCTGGGCGACCTCGGAGAAGTCCACGTCCTCATCGGCCATGCTGGTGGCATGCGAGAGGCGGACCGCGGTGTCGAACTCGTCGGTGATCTCCTGGGAGGGTGCCTTGGTGGCCAGGGAGACGATGACCATGGCGATGGTGGCCAGGGCAAAGCCCGGGACGATCTCATAGATGATGTCACCGAGGGCGGTGCTGCCCCAGACGATGGAGACCACGGCACCGGTGATCATGCCGGCGATGGCACCCGGTGCGTTGAGACGCTTCCAGTACAGCATGGCCAGGATGATCGGGCCGAAGGCGGAACCGAAACCGGCCCAGGCGAAACCAACCAGGCCAAGGATGGAGTCAGAGGGGTTGACCGCCATGACACCGGCGATGATGGCCAGGATGATCACTGTGGCACGCGACAGCGTGAGCAGGGTCTTCTGGCTCAGGCCGTCCTTCTTGACCACGTGCAGTAGATCCTCGATCAGCGAGGAGGCGGTGACCAGCAGCTGGGAGGACATGGTGGACATGATGGCTGCCAGCACGGCGGTGAGCACCAGGCCGGCAATCAGTGGGTGGAACAGTACCCGGGCCAGATCCAGGAAGACCGATTCATAGGCCCTGGTGTCGGTGACGGAGAAATCCGGGTTCTGGGCGAAGAATACAGTCGCGGCCATGGCGGTGAAGGTGGCACCGATCAGGCACAGAATCATCCAGGAAATACCGATGCGACGGCCCTGCTTGGCCTCGGCGGGGGAACGCAGCGCCATGAAACGCACCACGATGTGGGGCTGGCCGAAATACCCCAGACCCCAGGCGATGTTGCCGATGATCGCGGCGACGGACACCCCGGTGATCATGGAGAAGTAGGTGGGGTTGCCCTCGCCATCGGTGTACGGGCCGTAATCATTAGAAGCGGCGAAGCTGAAGATATCAGCGGGGTTGTTCAACGCCAGGATGGCGAAGACCGGCACGATGATCAGCGAGAAGAACATGATCGTGCCCTGCACGGCATCGGTGTAGGACACCGCCAGGAAACCACCTACGAAGGTGTAAACCACCGTCACCGAGGCCACGATCATCATGCCGGTGAGGTAGTCACCGCCGAAGGTGGATTGCCAGTACACGCCACCGGCGACCATGCCGGAGGACACATAGAAGGTGAAGAAGACAATGATGATCAGTGCGGCAATGATGCGCAGGAGCCGGGAATGGTCACGCAGGCGGTTCTCGAAGAACGAGGGTAGGGTGATCGAGTTGCGTGATACCTCGGTGTAGGAACGCAGACGTGGTGCCACCCACATCCAGTTGGCCCAGGCGCCGATGGTCAGGCCGATGGCGATCCACAGCTCTGACATGCCGGTGACGTAGAGGGCACCGGGCAGGCCCATGAGCAGCCAGCCTGACATATCCGAGGCGCCGGCGGACATGGCGGCCACAAACGGGTTCAGGCCACGGCCGCCGAGCATGTACTCGTCGTAGTGTGCGGTTTTGCGGTAGCTCCAGAAACCGATGAGCACCATGACCAACATGTAGATAATGATGGCGATGATGAACCAGGTGTTATCACTCACGAGGTTCTCCTTCAGGGGGTTGTTGTACATGGGCGAAGCGCGGTCCCATCACCACCGGGGGTCACCCGGGGGCGGGTGGGAGCACACTTCCTTCAAAAACGGAATGAAAAACGTGTGAAGCCCAACACTAACCCACAGTCCGGCGCGATGAAACACACAGAAAACAAACCACCCCAATGTGGGAGGGGCTGGATCCGGGCAGTAACCGGCGGATCGCGACACCCGGTACGCGAGGCCTACACACCGACGATCCCCACTGCCCGGAAGAACAGGATAGGGTAGAAGAGTTATCCTCCGTGTTCGCACATGGATACGAGTAATGGTGTCGGTACTGCGTAGAAAGAGCACATGACTTCTCATCTGCTGCATGGTCTGTGGATCAAAGACCGGGGGCTTCAACTGTGGATCGAGCAGGTTGAGGGCCACAGGATCGTTCTGCCCGAGGCAGTCCCCGCGGGCACGTTTCCGCCGGTGGTGGACCGGATCCTCGAGGGCAGGTCGTTCCGTGCCCGGATGAACGTGCAGTTGCGGACCCCGAAGGGCCGCCAGGTGGCGCTGCCCACCCCCACTGCGGCCTTCGCCCCGGAGGAGGCGGTGCTGGTGCTTGCCCAGCTCAGTTTCCTCCAGGCGGAGTTGCCCGCCGCCACCCGTGCCCAGCGCGAGACCATCGCCGCGGATCTGCGGTGGATCATCACCATGTATCAGGGTCTCACGCGTTTCGTGCAGGCCGGCCGGGTCACCCTGCGCACGGTCATGATGGACAACGCCTGGTGGCCCCAGTGGCAGCTGGCGGCGAGCCTGTCCGAGCGGGGCTGGCTCGCGGAGATGAACAACGCCGCCCCGGGCATCCTGCTGAAGAACGGGGGTCGGGACCTGGCCGGCACCATGGCCAATGATCTGCCCCACTGGATCGCCAACCACATCCTGTCCGATTACCGGGATGAGGTCCTGCCGTACGCGCGGCATGAATTCCTCGATGCACTGCTGTACGACCGTCCGCTGCGCAAGGGGTCAACCACCCTCACGCATGCGCTCAACCAGTGGAAGAACACGATCAGTTCCGCGGCCCTGCAGCTCGTGATCATCGTGGAGGAACCACCGGCGGAGTCCGACTACGAGGACCCGATGGATTCGATCTGGCCGGTGCGTCTGATGGTGCGCTCCGGTGTGGATGCCCCGCAGCCGATCCAGAAGCACTCCATTGATACCGGTGGCCTGGAGTCCCTGCGCCAGCAGTTCGAGACCGCCAAGACGATCTCCTACCTGCTCGATCCCGCCCGCGATGACGCGATCCCTGCGCACATGCACAACACCGTGCCCACGGGCGACTGGGATGTCTTCCTCAACACCGCGGAGATCGTTGACTTTATCGGCCATGACGTCGCAAAGCTCAAGAAGGCCGGGATCACCGTCATGCTGCCCAAGGCGTGGAGCGCGTACGAGACGCGCGCCAAGGTCGAGTCGCGGACGCCGGGGGACCCGGCGGACTCCTCGACCCAGTCCATCATCGGTCTGGACCAGCTGGTGGAATATGACTGGAAGATCAGCGTCGGCGAGGTGGAACTCACCGATGATGAGATGCGTGAGCTGGTGGAATCCAAGACCGGTCTGATCCGTCTGCGCGGTGACTGGGTCATGGCCGACCAGGATGCCCTGCGCCGGATCACCGGGTACATGGAGGAGCTGTCCAAGTCCTCCCGCAAACGCGCCAAGGCCGAGATGGAGGAGGCCGCCATGCAGGCCCAGCTCGCCGAGGCCAGCGGCGCAGAGGGGTGGCAGCTGCTCACGGCGCGTGCGGAGGAACTGCGCCAGCGTTTCAACGAGCAGTTCAGCGGCGACGGCACCGGCGAGGTCACCCTCCAGGAGCTGCGTGAGATCGCCCTCAAGGCCGCGGAGAACGAACCCGTGGAGTTCACCGGTTCCCAGTGGTACACCTCGCTGCTGGGAGGCACCGAGACCCCGGCACCACGCCGGGTGGAGATCCCGGAGACGGTCACCGCCGACCTGCGCGAATACCAGCGCCGCGGCGTGGACTGGTTGTACTGGATGTCGGAGAACAACCTCGGGGCCGTGCTCGCCGACGACATGGGCCTGGGCAAGACCCTGCAGCTGCTGACCCTGCTGGCCGTCGAACGCGCCGAGCACCCCGACCGGGAACCGAAACCCACCCTGGTGGTCTGCCCGACCTCGGTGGTGGGCAACTGGGCGGTCGAGGCCGCCAAGTTCGTCCCCGGCCTCAAGGTGGTCGTCCACCACGGGCCCCAGCGCGAGAACGGGCAGGCCTTCGTGGACAAGGCGCGCCGGGCTGATCTGGTGGTGACGTCCTACGGCGTGGTCACCCGCGACTTCAAGCTGCTTGGCGACGTCGCTTTCGATCGCGTGGTCCTCGACGAGGCCCAGGCCATCAAGAACTCCTCCACGAGGATCTCCAAGGCGGTGCGTTCCCTACCGTCCCGCCACCGTGTCGCCCTGACCGGCACCCCGGTGGAGAACCGCCTGGCGGAGATGCGCTCCATCCTCGACTTCTGCAACCCGGGTGTCCTGGGCAGCGCCTCCTTCTTCCGCAACCACTTCGCCAAGGCGATTGAACGGGACCAGGATGATGAGATGACGGAGCGTCTGCGTCAGCTCACCGCACCGTTCATCCTGCGCCGTCTCAAGACCGACACCGCCATCATCGATGACCTGCCCGAGAAATCCGAGCAGATCATCCGGGTGGACATGACCGCGGAACAGGCCTCCCTGTACAAGGCGCTGGTTGATGATGTGCAGCAGCAGCTCAGCCAGCGGCAGGGCATGTCACGCAAGGGTCTGGTGCTGGCCACCATCACCCGCATCAAACAGATCTGCAACCACCCGGCGCACTTCCTCAATGATGGCTCCCCGCTGACCCTGCGGGGTCGTCACCGGTCCGGCAAGGTGGAGGCGCTGATGGACCTGCTTGACGACGCGGTGGCCCAGGAGCGTCGCATGCTCATCTTCACCCAGTACACCGCCTTCGGCCAGATCCTGGCCCCATACCTCTCCGACCGGCTGGGCGCCGACATCCCCTTCCTCCACGGCGGGGTGAGCAAACTCGGCCGTGACCGGATGGTGTCCAAATTCCAGGCCGGGGACGGCCCACCGGCGATGATCCTGTCGCTCAAGGCCGGCGGCACGGGTCTGAACCTCACCGCCGCGTCGATCGTGGTACACATGGACCGCTGGTGGAACCCCGCGGTGGAGAACCAGGCCACCGACCGTGCCTTCCGCATCGGGCAGAAGAAGAATGTGGATGTGTACAAGATGATCACCGCCGGCACCATGGAGGAATCCATCCAGGACATCCTCGACGGCAAGATGCACCTGGCCAGCGCCATCGTCGGCGAGGGCGAGGGCTGGATCACCGAACTCAACCCGGACGAGCTGGCAGCCCTGATGAGTTACCGCGAGAGGGAGGGCGCTGATGCCTGATACCACCCAGTCTGATTCCGGCCAGGGCGCGTCCCGTCGCCCCCGCATGGACAATGTCATCTACGCCAACTTCGGCGCGAAGACCCAGGTCACCAGCACGGAACCGGAGAAGGGGGACCAGACCAGCAGGGTCCGCCAGAAACGGTTCAGCCCCACCGGCAACCGTGTGGTCCAGCTGACCCTGAAAAACGCCGATTCGGGTCGTATCCGGCGCGGTGAGGACTATTACCGCAACGGCAATGTCACCGGGGTGCAGGTGCTCGAGGGGCGGATCTCGTGCAAGGTCGCCGGGTCCCAGAACGAGCCTTTCGACGTGCTGATGACCTTCCCGTACCGCAGCTCGGAGAAACTCCGCGCGGCGTATGCCACCATCGCCGAGACCCCCAACGGCATGAAACTGGTGCGTGAGGGCCGGCTGACCTCGGCGATGCTCGATCACCTCATCGGGGATCATGATGAGTCGATCTACTTCGACTGCACCTGCCCCGACCGCACCCTGGTGTGTAAACATGCCGTGGCGGCCGCCTATGTGGTGGCGGAGAAGATGACCGCCAGTCCAGCGATGGTGCTGGACATGCGCGGGCAGGGGATGGCGGGCCTGGAGGCCCTGATCAACACCTTCCACACCCGCGGCGAGGAGGAACCGGAGACCAACGAGTCCTTCTGGGAGGGTCGCACACTGCCGGATCTGCCGAACCCGAAGGTGGCCGCCGCGATCGACGATTCCGACATCAACTACCTGCACCGGGCCCTGCGACTGGTCTCCTACACCTCGCTGGAACAGCTGCGCGCGGTCAGTGACATCGAGGACATGTATGAGATCCTCACCTCCACGCATCCGAGCCAGCGCGCCGATGATGCCGATGATGAGGTCTGACGCTGTCGCAGGCAGTAGCGAACAGCGGGTGCCCCCGTGTCCACCCCATGTGCTGAGATGGATGACATGACTGACAGCGTGAAGTTTCTGCACTCCTCGGACCTCCAGATCGGTATGACCCGGTGGTTTCTCTCCGCCGAGGCCCAGGCCCGTTTCGATGATGACCGCATCCGGTCCATTGAACGGATGGGGGAGGTGGCGGTGGCACACGGGTGCCGGTTCATTGTCGTGGCCGGGGACGTGTTCGAACACAACTCACTCCACCAGCAGACCACCGGACGGGCACTTGATGCACTGCGTGGGCTGCCGGTGCCGGTCTACCTGTTACCCGGAAACCATGATCCCCTCACCGCGGATTCCATCTTCTACCGGATGGAGGACATCGACACGGTCACGGTGCTCAAGGACACGGACGTCCATGAGATCCTCCCCGGTGTCGAACTGGTCGGGGCGCCCCTGCTGAGCAAGACCGCCACCACGGATCTGGTCCGCGCGGCACTGGAACCACTGGAACCCACGGACAAGATCCGCATCGCGGTGGGCCATGGTCAGGCAGAGGCCCACACCACCGATGCCCGCCCCGACCTCATCGACCTCGCCCATGTGGAATCCCGGCTGGCGGACGGCACCATCGACTACCTCGCCCTGGGTGATACCCACTCGGCCGAACAGGTGGGTGACACCGGCCGGGTGTGGTTCTCCGGCGCCCCGGAAACCACCGATTTCCACGACCTGGACCCCACCCGCGTCGGCGGCGAGATCAACTCAGGCAACGTCCTCGTGGTCACCGCCTCCAAGGGGCACGCCGAGGTGCAACAGGTCCCGGTGGGCAAGTGGGTCTTCGAGGCCCTCAACCGTGAACTGACCTCCGATGAGGACATCGACGAGTTCCTGACCACGCTGCGGACCTACCCCGACAAGTCCCGCACGGTCATCAAATACGGCCTTCAGGGCACCATCACCCTGGAGCAGAACCGCCTCCTGGAGGAGGGGCTCGCCAGCCTGGAGGACATCTTCGCCTCCCTCAAACCCCGGGAGCGCACCACCGACCTCGTCCTCGAGCCCGGCGATGAGGAACTGGCCAACCTCGATGTCACCGGGTACGCGGCGGAGGCGTTGCGGGAGCTTGTCGACGCAGTCACAGACGGCCCCGCCTCAGAGGTCGACCGTGATGCCCTCAACCTGATGTTCCGACTGAGCAGGGAGAACTAACCATGCGCATCCACGCCATCACCATCACCAACTTCCGCGCCATCGAGCACCTGGAACTGAAAGACATCCCGGAATCCGGTGTCATCGTCATCCACGGTGACAACGAGAAGGGCAAGTCGTCGATCCTGGAGGCCATCCAGATCGTGCTCACCGAGAAACACACCGCGAAGAACAAGGTGACCAAGCCGGTCAAACCCGTCGACCGGGACGTGCCGGTGCGCATCCGCCTGGACGTCTCGGTGGGGCCGTACCGGATGATCATCACCAAGCAGTTCATCAAATCCCCCTCCTCCGAGCTACAGGTCCTGGAACCCCGGCCGGCCAACTACACCGGCCGGGAGGCGGATACCGCCCTCGATGACATCCTGGAGAGCCACCTCGACCGTTTCCTGCTGGACACCCTGTTCATGCGTCAGGGGGAGGTGGGGGCCGGGATCAACGCCGTGGGCATTCCCTCCCTGACCCAGGCGCTCAACAACCAGGACGGGGAGGGTGGTGATGATGGCACCGAGGACACCGCCCTCATGGCCGCCGTCGAGGCAGAATACGCCCGGTATTTCACCGCCACGGGGAAGAGGGTGAAATCCTATGAAGAGTACTTCACCACGGTGGAGAACCTTGAGAAAAACCTCGATGACGCCCGCGCGGAGATCTCCACGCTGTCTGCCCAGGTCGACCGGGTGGCCCGCCTGGAACGCGAACGCGAGAGCGCCCAGCAGAAACTTCCCGTCGCCGAGGAGGAACTGGTACTGCGACGTTCCGAGCATGAGGCCGCGGTGAAGATCAAGGAACAGGCCGATGATGTGGTCGCGCGTCTGATGCGCGCCGAGGATGACCACCGCCGGGCGGTGAAACAACAGACCGAACGCACGGAGTTGCGCACCCGCGCGGACACCGCCCGGACAGCTGTGGAAGCCCAGCAGGAGAAACTCACCGCCGCCGTGGCCGCCGCGGAGAAGGAGGCAGACGAGATCGCCCGGCGCACGCAGGTGCTCGAGGATGCCCGCGGCGTGGAGGCTGAGGCGGTCAACGCCGTGAGGACAGCCCGGGAGCTGGTGGACAGTCTCACCGCCCGGGCGCGCCGGGAGGAACTGGAGGCCCTGCTGGGTGCTGTTGATGAGGTGAATGACCAGCTCATGACCCTGCGCACCCGACAGGCGGGGGACACCCCGGTGAGCGCGGCGGATATCGACGCACTCCAGCAGGCCACCGAACAGGTGAAGGTCACCCGTGCACTCAGTCAGGCACGCGGTGGCAGCGTCCGGCTCACCGCGACCACAACCAGCGACATCACCATTGATGGACAAACCATCACGATCGACGCCGACGATCACGTCCTCGATCTGGACCATGAGCTGAGCATCACCATCGGCGAGGTCACCGTGGTGGTCGATCCCGGCCGGGAGATTGCCCAGAGTCACCGGGAGCTGATCGCCGCGGAGGCCGATCTTGCGGCCCTGCTCGACACACTCCAGGTGGACGACGTGGAACAGCTGCGCCTGCGACTGGCGGAGCAGCAGAAACTTGCCAGCGACATCGACGCACTGGCCCGGGAATGCGCCCGGATCATCGGTGATCGTGACATCGATGGACTCCGTGCGGAATACGCGGCCCTGGCGGACCAGCAGGGGGAGGCCACCACCGACCTCACCCTCGCCGACGCCACCACCGCGCTCACCGCGGCGCAGGAACACCGCGACCGGGCCGCCGAGGACACCAAGCTTGCCGACGCCGCCCTCGACGCCCTGCGTCAACGCCCCGCCGACCGGGAACTCACGATCCTGCGCACCCAGCTCGAGGGCCTGGAATCCACCGCCACCGCGACCCGCGATGATCTGGACCGGGCGGTGGAGGAGAACAGCGATGACGACCTCACCCGGGCGGTGGAGGAGAAACTGGGCGAGCTCACCCGCATCAGGGCCGAGAAGGAGGAGATCGACGCCCAGCTTAAGAAGTCCGATCCCGTCACCGCCGAGGTGATGCTGCAGGCGGCTGAGGCCAATGTGCAGTCCTACCGTGATGTCCTGTCCACCACCGCGGTGGAACTGGCGCGCCTGGAAAGCCACATCGAACAGGCCGCGGGTGCCTCGGAACGTCACGCCCAGGCCTACGCCGCACTGGAGGCAGCCGAACACCGGCTGGCCTCCCAGCAGCGGCGCGCCCGGGCGGCGGAACGCCTGCGCGAGGTGATGATCCGGCACCGGGAGAGTTCCCGCAAACGCTACGCCGCCCCCTTCGCCGACAAACTCGCGCGCCTGGCCGCCCGGGTATTCGGCGAGGAGACCGGTTTCGATCTGGATGAACAACTGTGCATCTCCACCAGATCCATCGGCCCGCGCACCGTCAACCTGGACCATCTCTCCGGAGGGGCCCAGGAACAGCTGGCCATCCTCACCCGGTTCGCCATCGCCGATCTGGTGGCGGATTCCTCCACCCACGGGGTGGTGCCGGTGTTCATCGACGATGCCCTCGGCAGCACCGACCCGGAGCGCCTGACCCGCATCTCCACCCTCTTCGGGGAGGCCGGCCGGGACAGCCAGGTGTTCGTCCTCACCTGTGTACCGGAGCGGTACAACTACGTCTCACCGAAGGTCATGCATGACATCGACAGTCTGAAAACAGTACCGTCGATTCTATGAGACTGCACCCTGATGCCCGCCGGTTTCTCCAGGTCACAGCCGACAATCCCGAACTGGACACCCGCACGCCTGAGGAGAACCGGGCTGCCACCGAGGCCGGCGCCGCGGTGGGTGGGATTCCTGCACCGGTGGCCAGGGTGGAGGACATCCTGCTTGGTGGTGTCGCGGTCCGTGTCTACCACCCGACATGGCCGGTGGCGGATGCCCCCGTCTTCGTGTTCTGCCACGGTGGGGGCTGGTTGGTGGGGGATATCAACACCCACGATGCCCTGTGTCGGGACATCGCCACTGCCAGCGGGGTGGTCTGTATCAGCGTGGGATACCGGCGTGCACCCGAACACCCTTTCCCGGTGGCGGTGGAGGACACCCTCGCGGTGGTGACCACCATCCTGGAGGGCCGCAGTGGGTTACCCGTCGACCCGCGACGTGTTGCCGTCGGCGGGGCCAGTGCTGGTGGCAACCTGGCGGCCGTCGTCGCGCAAGAGCTGCGTGAGCGGATCAGTTTTCAGGTGCTCATCTACCCCGTGATGGACCTGTCCACCTTCGACACCGATAGCCACCGGGAGTTCGCCGAGGGATTCTTCCTCACCCGTCGTCGTCTTGAGTACTTCTACCGGGCCTACGCCTCCACCCATGACCGCACGGACCCACGCCTCTCACCCGGACGACAATCTGACCTGACCGGCCTGCCACCCATGCTCATGATCACCGCGGAATGTGATCCGCTCCGGGATGAGTGCGACGCCTATGTCGATGCCGTACAACGCGCCGGGGGAGAGGTGACCGCGGTGTGTTTCCGGGGCCAGGTGCACCCCTTCGTCAACGCAGCCGCGCTCATTGCCGACGCCCACGTGGCGCGCAGGCTCATCGGTGTCGAGCTGAAAGCCCGGTTGGGTGTTCCCGGGTAGGAACCTTCCGGCGTCGACGAGCACAGACAAACACAAAAGGCCACGTCCCGTATAACGGGGACGTGGCCTTCGAGTGGCTGAACGGGGGAGGCTTTAGGCCTGCTTGATGCCGGAGCCGTCGATCTGGATCTTGATCTCCTCGGAGACCAGGACACCACCGGTGTTCAGGGGTGCCTGCCAGTCAACACCGAAGTCCTTGCGGTTGATCTTGGTGGTGGCCTCGAAGCCCATGCGGATGTTGCCGAATGGATCCTCAGCAACGCCACCGACCTCAACGTCGAGGGTGACGGACTTGGTGGTCTCCTTGATGGTGAGGTCACCGGTGACGGTGCCCTCGTTCTCGTTCCTGATGTTGAAGGAGGTCGCCACGAAGGTGATCTCGGGGAACTTCTCCACGCCGAAGAAGTCATCGCCCTTGACGTGGCCATCGCGGTCCGCGTTGCCGGTGGTGAGGGAGTCGGACTTGATGACGACCTTGGCGGAGGAGTTCTCCGGGTTGTCGGTGTCGACAACGATGTTGGAGTCGAATTCGGTGAACTTGCCGGTCACCTTGGTCACCATTGCGTGGCGGGCCACGAACTTGATCTCGGTGTGGGCGGGGTCCAGGGTCCAGGTACCGTTCAGGTTGGTCATTTCATATCCTTCGTGTTGTTTTTGTGTCACCGGAGGTTTAGCCCCGGCCATGTTCACGGTTACCGATCATCTCGGGTGGTTGCCGTTGTGATCGGTTCGTCATCCATTATGGGCCACGTTTGGTGACGTGTCAACAAGAACGGCAAATTAGTTGATGCTTCAACTTAAAACTGCTGGTGGGGCCGTGAATAAAAATGGATGAGCGTGGGATTTTCTTTTACCGGTCATGTGGGTGGGGTTGGGGCGGGCCTTTGAAAGAACGCTCCGAGCAGGGCTAAGGTGTATGACATGACAACACCTAGATGGCTCAATGATGAGGAGCAGAAGCTCTGGCGGCTGATCCTCGCCGCAACGCGCAAGATGGATCGCACCCTCGATGAGACCCTCCAGGCTGACCATGAACTGACCTCCTCCGAGTACTCCGTATTGGTATCCCTGTCCGAGGCAGGGGACCGGGAGATGCGACTTCGCGATCTCTGTATCGCACTGGAGTGGGACCGCAGCCGTACCTCCCACCAGATCACCCGCATGGATAAGAAGGGCCTGGTGGCCAAGGTGAAGTGTGAGGGGGATGCCCGCGGCGTGATCGTGGAGCTCACCCCCGAGGGTGAACGCAGACTCAAACAGGCGGTGCCGGCGCATGTGGAGACCGTGCGTCGCCTCGTCTTCGATCCCATGGAACCGGGGCAGGCGGATGTGCTGCGCGCTTATCTCACCGCGGCCCTCAACTCCGGTGCATGTGATGCCACGGATAAGGTCGACGCACTCGACAGCTAGCCTCGGCGTTCCCTAGGGGATAAATGGGGGGCCATCCCCGATGCGCCCACGCCGCTGCGCGGGGACACTGGTGGGTAGAAGAAAACACCCATCAGCATGAAGGAGCAGGTCATGACGACCCCCAACAACCAGAACAATTCTTTTGACAAGGCGCTCAACACCGCCTCGTCCCATGCCCGCCGGCTCCACCGCAGCCCCACCGATAAGTGGATCGGTGGCGTGGCAGGTGGCCTCGCCGAAACTTACGGATGGAATCCCATGCTGGTCAGGCTGGTCTTTGTGGCCACCCTGCTGATCCCGCTTCCGGGGTCACAGGTTCTCATGTACCTGCTCGCGTGGTTGATCATCCCGAAGCGCTAGACCGCGGGCGGAATACATGAAACCCGCGCACTGACTAACCAGATGGTCGGTCGGTGCGCGGGTTTTGTGCGTCTTGCCCGGAGGCTAGTCCACCGGCAGACTGAGACGGCTGACGCTGCGGCTGAGACGTTCCACGGATTCCTGATCACCCGAGTACAGGTCCTGCAGTGCCCAGGTCTTCTTCGGGGAGAGCATCTCGAACAGGGAGCTGATGGTCTGGGAACCATCCAGCTCATTGAGGTCACTGCCGCTGAGTGTCAGGACGGACAGGGTGAAGGGGGAGGGGTTGATGAAGGGCACCATCACAGTGGAGGCGCCGTTCTCGAAGTGCTCGAGGGCGTCGGTGCGCACATCGGCGAGGAGGGCTGCGGAGGTGGCGGGGACCATGGGGGTCTGTGGACCCAGGCAGTCTTCGGAGATGAGGTCTTCGCGGATCCACTGCTGGTTGAGCGCCCTCAAATAAACGGTGGCGGTCAGGAGACGGAGCTCGGTGGTGCGCTTCTCTGCTGTACTACGAAATCTCACGATAAACCTTCCAAAATCCAAGTGGCTGATGTCAGGAATCCGCTGCTTAGAGGCACAGTATCCCTCAACCGTTTCTCAAGCGGAACTTCAGAAACTAAATCCACATCACAGGGAGTGAAATGGGCCACACCCTAATGCCATCAAACTCTAACGCAATTGCCATGGATAGGCACCTATCCGATCCGGATGGTGACAAACGCCATATACCTATCAACTGACATACGCAAAGCCAATATAACGAAACGATTTCGTTTCTCACAAACTAGCAGACATATCCGGATTCCGGTCACACGCCACACGGTGTGCTTGATCACCACGGGTAAAACACCGACACCGCCGTGCCTACATTGAAGTAGTCCACGACGGTGCCGATGTGTATTGCCAGTTTTTCTGTGCCCCCGATAGGAGTCGAACCTACGACCTTCGGTACCGGAAACCGGTGCTCTATCCACTGAGCTACGGAGGCGAACCGCCATCGCGGACAAGGTGGATCACCACTGTCCGACGACAACGGTGTAATGCTATCACCATCGGTTGTGGGTAGGTCAATCAGGGGGTCGGTAGGTATCCCGGAAGGGAGGTCACACCGGGATTTCCGGAGCGCAGATACCCGATCATTGCGCCGGAGACAGCCGGGTTCTGGGTGCCAACGGCCTGGCCGTGACCGGGGCCGTCGACGGTCAGGACATGCGCCCCCATGGCCTGGGCCAGCTCGCCGTGGAGGTGGTACGGGGTCTGGGGGTCACGGGTGCCCTGGATGAGCAGGGGCTGCACCTCGAGCTGGGATCCGTCCAGGGGCTGCACCCCGCTGGTGGGTGTGAGCCCGGAGCAGGCCATGCCGGAGGAGAAATAGGTGGAGGTGGCGGAGAAGATGTCCCCGGTGACCAGTCCGGTCCAGGCCGCACGGGGGATCTCCAGCGGGTTGGGGGCCACGGAGTTCTCATTACACATGACCAAACGCTGCATGTTGACCGCATTGCTCATCACCAGCTGGGTCTGCTCATCAGCGGACAGCTGGGCCAGATCGGGCACGGGCTCCTCGCCGGAGACCGCCCGCGCGAGGTTGGGCCAGGTGGAGGGCTGCGGGATGGTGGCCTGGGTGATGATGAGCAGCGGACTCATCGCCTGGTTGGCCCCCGGATTGAGCAGCTGCGTGGCCAGGCCCTGCAGGGCCACGCCGGTCGGTGCCACTGCCGTGACCACATCGGCCCCCATCTGTCCGGAGGAGGCGAAGGCCGGCGGGATATCACCGATGCGGGCGGGTGGGGGAGCCACGGTGGGGTTCGTGCCGGACTCCGCGACGATGCGGTTGGACCATGCTTGATATACCGCCAGTGGTGTCTCGCCCAGTCCGTAGACCTCATGGTGATCCGCAGCCCAGGTGAAGAAGTCGTGCAGGGCGTTGATATAGCCCTGTTCCTGGGCGGCCATCACGCCGTTCCAGCTCAGGCCCGGTGCCATGGCGGAATCCAGAACCACCCGGTTGGTGTGGGCGGGGTAGCGGGTGGCGTAGACCGACCCCAGGTAGGTGCCGTAGGACAATCCGAGGATGGAGATCTTCTCCTCGCCGAGCGCACGACGCACCATCTCCCAGTCATTGGCGGTGTTGTCGGTGGTCAGGCTGGAGGTGTACCCCGGGGTGCCCAGCTCACAGGAGTCACGGACGAAGGCGCCGGCCTGGGTGATCATGCGCAGTTCGTCATATCCCGGTGCAGGGGTGGAACAATCCACCGGGGTGGAACCGATGAGGCCACGGGGCTGGACGGCCACCAGATCCCATTCGTTGTAGAGCTCCGCAGGCCACTCCATGGCGGTGTTGCCGAAGAAGGAATAGGCATCCCCTCCGGGGCCACCGGCGTTGCCGAAGATCACACCCCGCCTGGCGGCCTGATCGCGCGCCGGGATCTGCACAAACCCGACCGAGATCTCACCGGCGGCGGGATCCGAGTAGTGCATGGGCACCTCGATGCGTCCACACTGCGCGGTGGGGATGTCCACCTGGGGTGGGCACTCCTCCCAGGTGATCGATTCCCCGGTGCCCGTCGGGGACTGCTGGGCGCTGGCCACCGGGGCCACCACACCCGCCGCGATCACGGTCGCGGACAGGAGGGAGAGCACGCTGTTTCGCACACGGTTTGTGGCAGTAACCATCCATAACTCCAATGCTTGGGATTTCGTGTGAGAGTCTATAGCGCAGGCAGGGTTTGTGATACCCCACACTGTTAAATGAGCTGGGTGGCCCTTAAGAACACCCTGTATTCTGTGCATATGGTGGGGCTCGGCTAGAATTTCTCCCCATGACACCAGCTGATCTTGCCACACTGATCAAGCAGACCGCGGTTGAGGTTCTCACCTCCCGTGATCTGGACGCCTCCATGCTCCCCGAGCAGATCGTGGTTGAGCGTCCCCGTAACCCCGAGCACGGTGACTACGCCACCAACGTCGCCCTGCAGGTGGCCAAGAAGGTCGGCGTGAACCCCCGCGATCTGGGCACCTGGCTCGCCGAGGCGCTTGCCGCCGATGACAGCATCGATTCCGCGGAGATCGCCGGCCCCGGGTTCATCAACATCCGCCTGGCAGCAGCCGCGCAGGGTGAGATCGTGGCGAAGATCCTGGAGCAGGGCGAGAAGTTCGGCACCTCCGACCACCTGTCGCACCTGGATGTGAACCTGGAGTTCGTCTCCGCGAACCCCACCGGCCCGATCCACCTGGGTGGTACCCGCTGGGCCGCGGTGGGCGATTCCCTGGGCCGTGTGCTCGAGGCCGCCGGCGCGAAGGTCACCCGCGAGTACTACTTCAATGACCACGGCCGCCAGATCGACCGTTTCGCCCTGTCGCTGCTGGCAGCGGCGAAGGGGGAGCCCACCCCCGAGGACGGTTACGGTGGGGAGTACATCCGGGAGATCGCAGACGCCATCGTCGCAAAGCACCCGGATGCCCTGGACCGTACCCCGGAGGAGACCCAGGAGCTGTTCCGCTCCGAGGGCGTGGAGATGATGTTCACCCACATCCGCGAATCGCTGCATGAATTCGGCACCGATTTCGATGTGTACTTCCACGAGAACTCCCTGTTCGAATCCGGCGCCGTGGACCGTGCCGTGCAGACACTCAAGGACAACGGCAACCTCTACGAATCCGACGGTGCCTGGTGGTTGCGCTCCACCGACTTCGGTGACGACAAGGACCGTGTGGTCATCAAATCCGATGGGGATGCCGCCTACATCGCCGGTGACATCGCCTACGCGCAGGACAAGTTCGAGCGCGGCCACAACCTCAACATCTACATGCTGGGCGCCGACCACCACGGCTACATCGCCCGCCTCAAGGCAGCGGCCGCCGCCCTGGGCTACGCCCCGGAGGGTGTGGAGGTGCTCATCGGCCAGATGGTCAACCTGCTGCGCGACGGCAAGGCTGTGCGCATGTCCAAGCGTGCCGGCACCGTGGTCACCCTCGACGACCTGGTCGAGGCCATCGGCATCGACGCCGCCCGCTACTCCCTGATCCGCTCCTCGGTGGACTCCTCCCTGGACATCGATCTCGGCCTGTGGGAATCCCAGTCCTCGGACAACCCGGTGTACTACGTGCAGTACGGTCACGCCCGTCTGTGCTCGATCGCCCGCAAGGCCGTCGACCTCGGCGTCACCTACGAGGACGCGGACCTGTCCCTGCTCACCCATGACCGCGAGGGTGATCTCATCCGCACCCTGGGTGAATTCCCCGCCGTCATCCGTGCCGCGGCCGATCTGCGTGAACCGCACCGCATTGCCCGCTACGCTGAGGAACTGGCCGGTACCTTCCACCGTTTCTACGATTCCTGCCAGATCCTGCCCAAGGCCGATGAGGAGAAGGCGCCGATCCACGCGGCCCGTCTGGCCCTCGCCGCCGCCACCCGCCAGACCTTGGCCAACGCCCTCGCGCTGGTCGGAGTATCCGCACCGGAGAAGATGTAAATGACCGCTGAGACAGAAACAGGCGTCCCAGGCGTCCAAGGCACACCAGGCACCCCAGGCGAGCCAGCCGCCGACCAGTTCAACGAGCTGCCCGCCCATGTCTGGCCACGCAACGCCGTGCGCCAGGAGGACGGTGTGGTCACCGTCGCCGGTGTCCCCCTGCCGGACCTGGCCGAGGAATACGGCACCCCGCTATTCGTAGTGGATGAGGATGATTTCCGTGCCCGCTGCCGTGACATGGCCTCCGCCTTCGGTGGTCCGGATCGCGTCCACTACGCCTCCAAGGCCTTCCTGAGCAAGACGGTCGCCCGCTGGGTCGACGAGGAGGGGCTGTCCCTGGACATCGCCTCCGGAAATGAGCTCGGTGTCGCCCTGGCCGCCGGTTTCCCCGGTGGGCGCATCACTGCGCACGGTAACAACAAGGACGCCGATTTCCTGCGGGCCTGCGTGCGCAACAACCTGGGCCACGTGGTGCTGGACTCCGCGCAGGAACTCGAGCTGCTGGACTACATCGCCGCTGGTGAGGGCAGGGTTCAGCCTGTGCTGATCCGGGTGAAGCCGGGCATCGAGGCCCATACCCATGAGTTCATCGCCACCAGCCACGAGGACCAGAAATTCGGTTTCTCCCTGGCCTCCGGTGCAGCCTTCGATGCGGCGCGTGCCGCCGTGAACGCCGAGAACCTCGAGCTGGTCGGCCTGCACTGCCACGTCGGTTCCCAGGTGTTCGACGCGCAGGGCTTCTCCCTGGCCGCGGAACGTGTCCTGGAGCTGTACTCCCGCATCCACGATGAGCTGGGTGTCACCCTCGCAGAGCTGGATCTGGGGGGTGGTTACGGCATCGCCTACACCGCCGAGGAGAAACCCCTCAACGTCGCCGAGGTTGCGCACGATCTGCTCACCGCCGTGGGCAAGACCGCCGCCGAGCTGGGTATCGAGGCACCCACCGTGCTGGTCGAGCCCGGTCGTGCCATCGCCGGCCCGTCCGCCGTCACCGTCTATGAGGTGGGCACCATCAAGGATGTCGACGTCGATGATGAGACCACCCGCCGGTATATCTCTGTTGACGGTGGCATGTCCGACAACATCCGTCCGGCGCTTTATGGATCGGAATACGATGCCCGCGTGGTCTCCCGGTTCACGGAGGGGGCGACCACCAACACCCGCGTGGTGGGATCCCACTGTGAGTCCGGTGACATCCTCATCAACGAGGCGACCTACCCCTCGGATATCCACACCGGCGACCTGCTGGCACTGGCCGCCACCGGCGCGTACTGCTACGCCATGAGCTCGCGCTATAACGCCTTCGCCCGTCCCGCCGTGGTGTCCGTGCGCGCGGGCGCCGCGAAGCTGATGCTGCGCCGCGAGACCCTCGACGACATCCTCTCCCTCGAGGTCTAGAACAACGCTTGTCGACGCACACCGCCACCACCCCTGACCGGGGTGGTGGCGGTGTGTTCCCTATCTAGGAGCTGCCGAGGGAGAGCATGGAAGACCCGGAGGAACCGGTGCCGGCGTTGAGATCCGCCTCAACCTGCAGGGCGAGATCAGCGTTCTCGCCGTCAGCGCACGCCTGATAAACGGTGTCGAATGTTTCGTTGATGCTGCCGGCGACCCGCGCGGTTTCCGGGTAGACATCGGCATCCACGGTCGCCAGCCAGAACACTGCCACGCCGAGCTCACGGATTGCCGCCGCCTCCTCACGGTCGATCTCGTCGGTGACATCACCGGAAGTGATGGAGTCAACGCCCAGGAACATGGCAAGACCCAGCTGTTCCTCGGTGAGACCGGAGCCCATGAGCCCGAGGAAGTGGAGCTGCGCCTTGGCCAGATTGGTGTTGGAGGGGTCGTTGACGGCCGTGCGGTAGCTGGAGAAGTAGTCCTTGATCTGGCGTGAGGCGGATGGGGCCTGAGCCAGAAGATCCTTTTCCACTGCATTCGCAACGGCCACCCGGATGGTCTTGCTCTCGCGTTCAGTGAAGGTGATATTGCAGGTATCACCGTTGACCCGGACCTGGACCGCGGAGGCAACTGGCGCCGCGACGGTGGCAATGATCATAGTGGCCGCAGCGACAAGGCTGACAGTCGTCTTGGAGAGTTTCATGATTTTTCCATTCTGATCTACTTCGGGGAAAGAGCGGGTGCGATCCGATGGGTCAACCCACTTTCACCGTATGGATCCGGGCAGATTCGAACCAGACCCTATTTCAGGGGGCGATGAAAACCCCCGGAGGGGGAGCGTAGCTGTGACGCTGGACCATTCACGCAGCCGGGCAATTGCACACCTGCTACATTTTTCTTATGACATTGAATGTCCTGGCGGTTGATGATCACGAGGTTGCACTTGCTGGCATTGATGCCATTCTGCGCTCCAGCGATGACTGCACCCTGGTGGGTTCGTTTTCCACGGCGGATGAGGCCTGTCGTTTCATCCGCTCCCGGGATGATGTCCGCATTGACATCACCCTGCTTGACCTACGCCTGGCGGACAACTCGGACCCATTTGCCAACGTGCAGAGCTTCTGTGGATTGGGCATACCGGTGCTGATCTTCTCCTCCCTGGAGGACCCCTACCTGGCGCGTCGTGCCCTGCATGCCGGATCCGCGGGGGTGTTGGAGAAATCCGCCAGTGCCCTCGAACTCAATCAGGCGATCGTGACCATCTGCGGGGGTAACACCCTGGCCAACGCGGAGTGGGCGAGCGTGATCGACTCTGATCCGTGCCTGGTTCGAGTGGACCTGTCGCCACGTCAACGGGAAGTCCTTGAGCTCTATGCCTCCGGGGAGTCCGCCAAACGCGTGGCCACCATCCTGGGTCTGTCGGTGGAAACGGTGCAGGACTATATCAACCGGATCCGGTACAAATACGCACAGACCGGCCGTCCGGCGAACACCAAGGTGGAGATGTTCCAGCGGGCGCAGGAGGATGGTTTCCTGCCCGGACCGCTCGGACCCATCGCGTAAGCCATGGCGCCCCAGGTGCTGAGCAGCGGCTCCCTTCCGGAGGAATTCTTCGCGGCCGGGCTCACCACACCGGAGGGGGACCTCTCGGGAAAGGTGCAGCAACGGTTCCACGAACTGCGCACCGCCACGGTCTCCCTGCTGCGTGTCATCGCGATCGGTGGCGGATTGTCCTGGGTGCTGTTGCTCCTCTACTCGTCAGGCACCCTGCTCGATCCGGTGGGGACCTTCTTCCGGAATCTCCTGCTTGCCCTGTCGGCACTGCTCCTGCTGGCGGGCCTGGTGAAATGGGAGCGGTATTATCAGCCGTTGATGGCAGCTGCCGCGCTGACGTATTTCGCCCTGTTGGCCGTGCACGCGGGGTGTCTTCTGGTCATGGGGGAATCGCCCCTGACGCAGCTGCGCCTGGGGGATTATTCGGCCCTGCCCGCGGCGTTGTTCGTGGCATCCTGGCCCGGGTTGCCCGCGGTGATGATCGCCCTGACAGCTGTGTCCGTCGCCGCGGCCGTGAACCTCGGCACCCCACCCGGTTTCACCCTGCTGATAGAGGTGCTCCACGCACTGGCGCCCGTGGTGCCCTTTGTGATCGTGGTGTCCCGTGGCCTGAACACCACCCGCACCATTGACCTGGCTGCCTCCCGCACCTACCGGGATGCGCTGGTGCTCGCCCGCCAGAAGACCCTGGGCGAGCTGGAGACCCGATTCCTCGCCTTCATCCATGATCATGTGTTGACCCAGCTCTCCGCCATCTGGCGTGGCACCCTCAGCCCGGATCCGCAGCACATCATCGGGGAGATCAACCACACCGGCGCCGACACCCTGGACAGTCTCGGTGATATGAGTTTCACCGACGCGGTCCACCAGATCAGCGCGGCGGTTCTATCGGAGTATCCAGACACCGGTATCATCCTCGACCGGGTTGACGTGCCCGATGCGTGTCTCCCGGCAACCACCGTTGCCGCGCTGGTGGACGCCCTGCGACAGGGTGGGGCGAACGTCGCACAGCACGCCCCCGGTAGCTCAGCCCGGTTGAGCTTCGATCTGGATCCCGACCGGTTCACCGTGACGCTTGCCGACGACGGCCCCGGATTCGACCCGGCGGGCCTATCACCGGACCGTGCGGGCATCCGGGTCAGCATCCTCGGCCGTCTGGACCGGACCCCCGGTGCCTCGGCACAGGTGCACAGCGCGCCGGGTGAGGGATGCGTCATCCACGTGGTGTGGGACCGCCAACGGCAGGAATCCCATGTGGATGCCAATATGGACTCCCTGCCGTCGGTGTATGAATCCATGGGTTTCTCGGATATCTTCCGCCCCGGCCCCGCGGTGGTGGTGTGGTTGCTGTTTGTCGCGATGTCCACCTTCAACGACCATCCCCGCCCGGTGCTGTGGCTGCTGTCCCTCCTCGCCGCGGCGGGGGCGCTGTGGTGCCTGATCCAGCAACCCCTGAAACGCCTGCCGGACCGGTATACCACCGCTGCTTGTGTCTCCATCTGGGTGTTCTACGCGCTGGCGATCGGGGAGAACACCGCCGACGAGGACACCTGGCCGTTTTTCTGGGCACCGTGGGTGGCACTGCTGCTCAGCGCCTACCTGGCTATGCGCAACCGACCACTGGCGGGGTGGACCGCATGGATCGGATGCATGATCATCGGGCAGCTCTTCGTTTGGGCCGGATTCCAGTCGGATTACATTGACCCCTCAGTGTCCTGGACCCACTCCCTCGTGCTGATCCCTGCCTCCATCCTGCCGTGGATGGTCAAGCGGATCTCGGACGGTTTACCACTGCTGATCGCCGAACGACGCACCAGCGCCGCAACCGCCGCGGTTGAACTGACCCGCGAGCGGTTCCTCGAGGACGCCCGAGACTGGTTATCCACGCGCATCACCATGCTGTTTACCGACACCCTCACCCCCGACGAGACCCGCGTGGCCGCACACCTGCTGGAACAACGCCTCCGCGATTCGATCCGGTCACCCGCACTCGACCGGCCGACGATCTCCGCGGCCACCTGGGATGCCCGCCTCCGCGGTGTGCGGGTGAAGCTTCTCGACGATTATTCCACCGCCCACACCACCCGCCGCGGGGCCGACCCCCACCCGCGCATCACGGACGTGGAGGACACCCTCACCGGGGTACTCCGTCACGCCACGGCAGGGGACACCGTGGTGGCCCGCCTCCTGCCCGCCGGCCGTGATGCCTCCGCCACCATCCTGCACCGGCAGCAGGACACCGGCGAATCCCGGACGGTGCGGATTTGACCCCGTTACCTCATCCCGGGGATGTCAGCGGGATCAATGCGCAACATCCGGTCATCACCCGGGGTTGGGGAGCCACGGCCGTCGGTGTTGTTGGTCAGTACCAGCAGGGTGCCGTCCGGGGCGGTCACCACATCCCGTAGGCGCCCGAATTCGCCGTCGAGAAGCACCCGGGAGGTGTTCGGGGCGGCCAGCGGGATCTGCCGCAGGGACTGGCCACGCAGATTGGCGACAAAGATGGACTCCCCGACGATCGTCATCCCGCTGGGGCTGGCCTCCGCGGGACGCCACTGCTGGATCGGGTCAATGAAACCGTCGCGGTTGGCGATCCCCTCGACCACCGGCCACCCATAGTTACCGCCGGGGGTGATGATGTTGAGTTCATCCCAGGTGCTCTGCCCGAACTCTGAGGAGTACATGGTGCCGTCCGCGTCCCAGGCGATACCCTGAGGATTGCGATGCCCCATGCTGTAGACGGGACTGCCCGGGACGGGATTATCCGCGGGGATAGCCCCCTCCGGGGTGATGCGCAGAATCTTCCCGGCCAGGGAGGTCTCATCCTGGGCATTATCGCGCTCGTTGACATCCCCGGTGGTGGCGTAGAGCATCCCATCGGGACCGAAGGCGATGCGCCCTCCGTTATGGGTGCTGGCGCTGGGGATGGAGTCCAGGATCACCTCAGGATCGCCGGCGCTGAGCGCGCCGGGCTCACCGGTGAGTGGGAACCGGACGATCCGGTTGTCCCCTGCGGTGGTGTAGTAGGTGTAGAGGAAATCCTCCTGCACCGCCAACCCCAACAGGCCCCCCTCACCACCGGGCTGGGCATCCCGTATCTCCGTCACCGTCCGGGTGCCACCGTCGGCTGTGACCTCCAGGATCCGGGCGGTGTCCCGCTCGCTGATCAGGGCTGTTGAACCGTGAAAGGCCACTGACCACGGGGCCTGGAGATCAGTGGCCACATCCACCGTCTCCACCGGGATGGGTGCGGATGATCCCGGGCTGGAGCCTGAGGAACCGGGGCTGGAAATAACCGCCGTGGAGGTGTCCACGGTGGAGGATCCCACCGTGCTGCCGGACGATCCCATGCCACAGGCGTTGAGCAGGGTCAGGGCGCTGATACAGAACGTGGCGATCGGGGTGGAGCGGAGCATGTGGGGAAACCTCCGGTTGGCGGTGGGGGCTTGGATCTGTTGATGCAGGCCAGCATATCGGCACCCTGTTCAGCCCGCCCGAGGAAAGAACGGGTGTGATTGTGAGACCGCGGGAGCACCCGACGTGGAAAACCCCGCATCCGGACACCAGGTGTGGCAACCGGACGCGGGGATCACCGATTTGGGTCTAGCTGGATCCGAAGGAGGAACCACCGGAACCGAAGCCGCCACCATTACCGCCACCGCCGCCACCGCCGGTGGGAGTGACACGGACATTGTAGGTACCCGGCTCGCCATCGCGACAGGCGGCATAGACATCGCCATACCATTCACCCACGGCTGTCATACCACCATGCATGGAGTTCTGGAGAACACGCTTGTAGGGTTCGGACGCGCCGTCCCCGGGATCAATGTCGGTGGGATCCACAGGGTCCACAGGAATGGTGCTGCGGGTGAAGGTTAGATCCTGAGCGAACATAGTAGGATCCGTTTTGATGATCAGCGCGATTACGAGGATTTGGGTTGCCTCGGGGTTGTCGTCGACGTTGAAGAACCCCTTCGCTACGGAAGCGGCGACGACACGCGCGAGTGCAGCCTCCACCTCAACTGAGCCCGGGCCAGTGAAGTCTACGTTCTCCACGATGTAGTCGATGTCGGATGCAGCGGCTGGGACCTCCCGCTTCAATTCGGCGATGAGATTATCGCCCCATTTGCTGTAAGCCGCTATGATCCGTTGTTTATCCGTCGCGGAAAGAGTGACGGTACAGGTATCGCCTGTGATGGTGAGCTCCGCGGCGTTGGCGTGAGGCGCAAGAAGGGTGCTGGCAGCTATTCCGACGGTTGCCAGAATTCCGAGAGATAATCTTCGGATACGCATGATGTCTCCTAAGGGTGATTCAGTGGCTGGTGGGGGGGGGATCCTAGCGATGATCCACTCCTTCAAGGGTCCCCAGAAAAGCGTGATGCGACAAGGTGCTACAAGTGGTGCCAGCAGTAATGGCGTCTACCGGAGACACCTGAAGTGTGCTAATGGGCATGTTGAGAGAAACGCGAATGAGCCCACAGTGGGGCCGCGGTGGATTCTGGGAAAACTTCTGTCAGTGCTGGGAATTATCCTGTGACATCTCGTAGAGTTTTCATCATGAAAGTAAATGTGCTGACAGTGGATGAGCGTGAGGTGATGCGCCTCGGGGTGGGGCAGATGCTGCTGCAAACCACTTCGTGTGTCTGCGTCGGTACATGCACCACGCCGGTGGAGGCGCTGAACCACATCCGGGATGACCCGGGTGCCGCCGATGTGGTGTTGCTGGGCCTCCAGACGGGGCTGAACCATAGGGGCGATCTTTGTGGCCTGCTGGATCTGGGGCTGAGGATAGTACTGTTCCGGATCACCTCTGACCCCTACATTGACCTCAACCCCATCATGAAAAGGGTGGCGGGGATCATTGAGCCGACCAGCAGTGCCCGGGATCTGGAGGAGGCTCTCGTTGCCGCGGCATTCCGGGGAGGCGCCCAGGCATCGACGGGGGCCGCTGCGGCCGGGGTGCGATTATCCCCACGGCAGCAGCAGATTCTTCTTCTGTACGCATCGGGGGAGCCAGCCAAGAGGCTGGCCACAATCACCGGCCTGTCACTTAATACCGTGCGGGACTATATCGACCGCATCCGGGTGAAGTACGCCCTTGCCGGACGCCCGATACTCACCCGCATCGATTTCTATCATCGGGCGGTGGAGGATGGCCTGCTCCCCGACTCCTCGATGCGGACCCCCAACTTATCTGTTCGTGACATTGGGGGACCGCACCGGGAAGAACCTGTTTTCTAGCTACTTCCGAAACTGGAACCACCACTGGTGGCAGGTGGGTTGGGGTCGTTACCGTTCCCGTTGCCATTCCCACCGTTGCCGTCACCGTTACCATCGCCGTTCCCGTCACAGTTTCCACCACCTGGCGTATCGATATCATCCGCACCGATCCGGAATGTTCCGGTTTTGCCATCGACGCATGCCTGGTAGGGCTCTTTCAGGCCTTCGTCGAAATCCTGCAGGACAACCCGGGCAGGCTCAATAATCTCCTTGGCGCGCTGGGATAGCGGGATGTTATTGAAGGTGCCTGGCCCGAGGGCATCCTCTACTACGGGGTAGCTGTAGTTGAGGCCATCGCGGATATAGGCGGCCTGGGTGGGGGTCAACACATGAACCCCGCGGAGGCTTCGTTCGAAGGTGGGCAACAGATTGCTCATGGCCGCAGGAGTCGCGGCCAACAGCATCATGGCAGTCAGATCATTGTTGGTGAATCCCTGCTCCCGCCCGGCGGCGAAATACCGGCCCCAGGCAGCATTGGCTTCCATGCTGTATGTACCGCCGTCCTTGATCGCGTCGGCGACTTCACCGGCGATCAGCGCGATTTCCTCTTCCTGCCCGGGGACTGCTGCGCTGAGGCGGCTGGCCACCGAGTCGTCATAACTGGCGAAGTGGGTGCGGAAATCGTTGAAATCCTGCTGGGTGAAGGTGATGGTGCAGGTGACACCGGAGCGTGTGACCGTGGCTGCGGTGGCAGCGGGTGCGACAACGGCCGATGTGCTGAGTAGGGCGGCTGCTGCGACAACCGATGCGAACGGACGAATGTTCATGGGGACATCCTTAGAAGGGGGGCGAGTGTAGGGACCTTCGGCTGTCCGGGGTTCTAAGCAGTGGTAGGGCAACCCCGATCCAACAGGAGTAGAAGTCATACTACTCTCCATATGAATCGATGGAAGGGGTATCTGTGCAGGCGGGGTAGGCGGAGCCTGAGCACGCAGGCTTAAGCTCCGTCTGGTATCGAGCTAGCTGCTTCCGAACGAGCTTCCAGCCACAGGTGCTGTTGCTGGGGGAGTGGTGGTCTCATCCGTGTCCGGGCGGGGCGTGACACCGGTCAGATCCGGGGTAAAGGTCCCTCCGACACCGTCGACACAGCTCTGCAGGGCGGGTGTCATGGCTGCTTCGAGGGGCAGCAGGGTCCTGAATGCCTTGCCGATTGCGGCTTCTACGGGTGATGCAGTTGGGCTCTCATCGACGCTGGCAATACCGGAAATGAGCCAAGTTCCGTTGTAGTAGTGGGGCGCGGGCAGAACCGCTGTGGCCCCTCCGGGGGTCTGCTCAGTGTGGGTGAAAAAGCCCCCGAACGATTTGAATAACGTGAGGTACGTAAGGTAAATGAGGAGGAGTTCCGCCTCATTCATGGATTCGCCCGAGTCTAGGATGTTGTTTTTCAGTCCGGCGGCCTCACCGGCTGCCAAGATGCGCCCCTCGATCTCATTGAAGCGGTCCTGTTCCGCGTCTGGCAGTGTATTGACCTCGTTACCATTCTCCTCGACGAAGTCGACGAAAAGATCAATATCAGCCGATGCGGCGGGAACGAGCTTCTTGAAGTCAGCTGTGAGGGTGTCCTGCGCCGTCTGGAGAGAGCCCTGGTAGAAGTTCACCTCAGCGTTGTTCAGTTCGAGGGTGCAGGCGGGCCATCCCCAATCCCCAGTTGTGGTGGTTGCCACGAGTGCGGAGGCGGGGGTGGTGATGCTGCCGAGTGTGATCGCCGCGGTGGCGGCGATGCTTAGGCCCAGGGTGGAAATCTTCAAGATGGACTCCTGTATGTGAAGAAAGGGGGGAGATAGCGGTACTGCTTCTGCTACGAAGCAATGAAAATATACAGGAGGTTACTTCGGTGTGTGGCTTAAATCCCCCCGGGGGTAGGAGATGTCGTACCGGCGGGGTTCCGAATGAAATAGTCCACATGCCCGGAGAAAATGAACAGCTTGGTCTATAGTGGCCTGGTAGACTTCCCCCCTCGGGCGGCCATGTAGGCTGACCAGGGAGAGAACGAACACCAGGCACCGCCACGATTATTTGGGAGAATCATGACCTCAGCACCTGCCCCCAGCTTCAACCCCGGCAAGGGAATCGGCTCACCAGTCGGTATCGCCCTTCTTGGTTACGGCACCGTCGGCTCGGAGGTTATGCGTCTGATGACCGAATACGCCGATGAGCTCGAGCACCGTATCGGTGGCCCCCTGGAGGTTCGTGGCGTGGCCGTTTCCGATAAGAGCAAGCCACGCCCGGGTGTGCCGGATGAGCTGCTCACCGATGATGCCTTCTCGCTGGTCAAACGCGATGATGTGGATATCGTCGTCGAGGTTATCGGTGGCATCGATTACCCGCGCAAGGTGGTCCTCGCAGCGCTGAAGGCCGGCAAGTCCGTCGTCACCGCCAACAAGGCCCTCGTCGCGGCGCACGCCGCCGAGCTTGCCGACGCCGCCGATGAGGCCAACGTCGATCTCTACTTCGAGGCCGCCGTCGCGGCCGCCATCCCCGTGGTCGGCCCGCTGCGTCGTTCCCTTGCCGGTGACCAGATCCAGTCCGTCATGGGCATCGTCAACGGCACCACCAACTTCATCCTCGACGCCATGGATTCCAGCGGTGCCGGTTATGACGAATCCCTCGCCGAGGCTACCCGCCTCGGATACGCGGAGGCGGACCCCACCGCCGACGTCGAGGGCCACGATGCCGCCTCCAAGGCAGCCATCCTCGCCTCCCTGGCCTTCCACACCCGGGTCACCTCCGATGATGTCTACTGCGAGGGCATCACCAACATCAGCGCGGAGGATATCCGCGCAGCCAAGCAGGCCGATCACACCATCAAGCTGCTGGCCATCTGTGAGAAGATCACCGACAGCAACGGTGAGACCGCCATCTCCGTCGGAGTCCACCCGACCCTGATCCCACGCAGCCACCCGCTCGCTGCCGTCAACAAGTCCTTCAACGCCATCTTCGTCGAGGCGGAGGCCGCCGGGCGCCTGATGTTCTACGGCAACGGTGCCGGTGGTGCACCCACCGCATCGGCTGTGCTTGGCGACGTCGTCGGCGCCGCCCGCAACAAGGTCCACGGTGGTCGTGCGCCGGGCGAGTCCACCTACGCCAACCTGCCGATCGCCGATTACGGTGAGACCCCCACCCGTTACCACGTGGACATGGAGGTCGAGGACCGCGTCGGCGTGCTCGCCGACCTGGCTCAGCTCTTCGCCGACCGTGGCATCTCCCTGCGCACCATTCGCCAGGAGGAAAGCGGTGAGGGTGCACGCCTGATCGTGGTGACCCACCAGGCCCGTGAGAATGCCCTGGCTGCTACCGTCGAGGCACTCAAGGACAACCCGGCGGTGAAGTCCATCAACAGCGTTATCCGTCTCGAAAGGGGCTAGTAGCAAACCATGGCGATCGAACTGAATGTGGGCCGGAAGGTCACAGTCACGGTTCCCGGATCCTCCGCGAACCTCGGCCCAGGCTTTGACACACTCGGTCTGGCACTGTCGGTGTATGACACCGTCGAGGTGGAGATCATCCAGTCGGGCCTCGAGGTCGAGGTGTTCGGTGAGGGCCAGGGTGAGGTCCCACTCGACGGATCACATCTGGTGGTCAAGGCCATCCGTTCCGGGCTCAAGGCCGCTGACGCCGAGGTGCCCGGTCTGCGCGTGGTGTGTCACAACAACATCCCGCAGTCCCGCGGGCTCGGTTCCTCCGCGGCGGCAGCCGTCGCGGGTGTCGCGGCAGCCAATGGTCTGGCAGGTTTCCCCCTGACTCAGGAGCAGGTGGTTCAGCTGGCCTCCGCGTTCGAGGGACACCCCGACAATGCCGCGGCCTCTGTCCTCGGTGGGGCGGTGGTCTCCTGGACCAACCTCCCGGTGGATGGCAAGAGCCAGCCGGAGTACCGCGCGGTGGGGCTTGACGTGCATGAGGGGATCCGTGCCACGGCACTCGTGCCGGATTTCCATGCCTCCACCGAGGCCGTGCGTCGCGTCCTGCCCTCGGATGTCACCCATATCGATGCCCGGTTCAACGTCTCCCGCGTCGCCGTCATGATTGTCGCCCTGCAGCAGCGCCCTGACCTGCTGTGGGAGGGGACCCGTGACCGTCTGCACCAGCCGTACCGTGCCGATGTGCTCCCGGTGACCGCGGAGTGGGTGAACCGTCTGCGCAACCGTGGTTACGCCGCCTACCTCTCCGGTGCCGGGCCGACCGTGATGGTGTTGTCCACCGAGCCGGTGGCCGACAGGATTCTCGATGATGCCCGTGAGGCGGGTCTTCGGGTGATTGAACTCGAGGTCGCCGAACCCGTGCGGATCGAGGTCGTCCACGAGTAGAGGTGCTTCAACCTTAAAAACCTGAAACAAGGCTGCCCCCGCAACGGGGGCAGCCTTGTTTCATCTTTGACGGATATCAACCGGCCTGGGTCACGCGGACCTCACAGGAACCGGGGGCGTTGAAGGGCTTGAGCTCCAGGGAGATCCTGTCCGGGGTCCGCAGACTCTCCTCGATGAATCCCTCATGCACGGCGCAGACAAACGATGACGGGCGTTTGCCGTCGATGATGAAGGGGCAGCTGTTGAGGTGGATGGAGACATCCCCTGAGGTATCTGCCGGCGGTCCAGCGGGCTCTGGTACCTCGGTGCGCTGGGCATTTTCGGTGGTGGGATCGAAACCCATGGCGCGCAGACGGGCGAGCACCGGGGCCAGGGCCGTCTCCAGCGTCTCCCACCCGGAGGCTTGGGATCCCATGATGGCGGCCCACTGGGTGCCCACCGCCTTGGCCTTGGCGTGCATGGCGGGGTCCTGGAAGACATCCTCGTCGGAGGCGCCGAGGAGGGAGGCCATCAGTTCGATGAGGGTGATGTACTCCTGTGCCACAGCACGGTTATCCGGCACCCGTGTCTGGAAGATCAGTGAGGGGCGACCGCGACCCTTGGCGGGGGCGGTGACCACACGGACGGCATCCTGGGCGACCAGTTCTTCCAGGTGGCCACGGGCGGTGTTGACGTGCATATCCAGCGTCTTGGCAACGTCGATTGCACGGGCGCCTTCCGGGAAGCCCTGCAGCACCGTGAGCACCTCCCGCTGCTTTGGGCTGAGTCGGTAGGACTCGGTGAAAAGCTCGGTGGCGGCCTGCGGTGCAGGATTCTCATTCACGGCAATCATCTCTCAAGGTGCAGGAGTGGGGGTGCGGGCTGCCGGCCGGCGGGTTATCCGTCGACCGACAGAAAGTGGGCAGCCACAGTAATTATGTCAAAAACCTTAACATATTTACTACTGAAACACCCTCATTAATGTTGCGCCCGAGGTGTGAGACTCCGCTCAGGCACCGTGCCAGCGGGCCTCGTCGTCATGCTGTGTCTTGACGGAGCGCACCGGATCCCACCCGGAATCGTGCCGTACCGGGCGCGCGGTGATGTCGCGGGAACGGTAGACGACATATGGGCGGGTGGTGTAACCGACGGGTGCGGAGAATGCGTGCACCAGGCGGGTGAACGGCCACACGGCGATGAGGGTGAAGCCGGCCACGACGTGGACCTTGAACTCCCAGGGGACATCCATCATCAGTTCCGGCTGGGCATTGAAGATCAGCAGCTGGCGCAGCCACGGGGAGATGGTTTCCCGGTAGTCATATCCGTGGGGTCCGCCGAAGACCTGGGTGGACAGGGTGGCGATGAACCCGGAGAGGATCGCCGCCCCCAGCAGGAGGTACATCACCTTGTCCGACTTGGAGGTGGACAGGAAGACGGTGCGGTTGGCGATCCTGCGGTAGAGCAGGCCGATGAGTCCGAGCACCACGGCGACACCGGCGATGGTGCCAGGGATGGTCGCGATGAGGTGGTAGGCCGCATCGGAGATCCCGACCGCCGAGGTCCAGCTCTTCGGGATGGCCAGACCCATGAGGTGGCCGATGACCACGAAGACCATGCCCCAGTGGAACAGCGGGGAGCTGAGGCGCAGCAGTTTCGATTCGTAGATCTGGGAGGAGTGCGTGGTCCAGCCGAACTGATCGGTGCGCCAGCGCCAGGAGATACCGATGATGAAGGCGGCGATGCACAGCCAGGGGAAGGCCACCCAGAGGAAGGTCTCAAAATTGGACATGATCTCACGGTTCCTTTAATTGTCCGGTTGTGATGTCGGGAAGGGAAGTGGTGTGCCGAGTCCGACCATCTCCGCGGGGGGACCTGTGCGGATCAGTTCGAGATAACTGTCGGCGGTCTCCTGATCGATCTGGGGTAGGGCCTGACACAGGGCGATGACCAGGTGACGGTAGGGGGAGTCGAGGTTGTCCAGGGCGGAGCGCAGCACCTCGATGCCGTCGCGGTGCGCGGCGAGGACGTCGGTGGCGTTGTCGAAAAGCTCCGGGTCCGCCAGGGCAGCCGCCTCCAGGACCACACAGAGGTGGTCGGGCAGTTCATCACGCTCGATGTCGAACCCCAGCGCCCGGAGGGTGTCCCGGAACGCCAGGATGGCGGTACCACGCTGACGGGTGTCCCCGACGGCGTAGTAGGTGAGGAACAGTGAACACCGTCGACGCTGATCGAAGGTCTCCACATAGTGTTCCTGCAGCCAGCGCAGACCCTTGACCCGGGCGTGGTCGACGAACTCGACCACCTGGGCTGCCACCGGCAGCGGCAGCTGGTCGAGCTGCTCCTCGACGGCGGTGAGCTTGTCGACGAAATCCTCCTCCGGATAGTCCAGGAGCAGGGAACCGGTCATAAACACCAGTCGTCTCTGGTGGTCATTCATCGGGATCCGTTTGACCAGTTCCTGCGGAACGGTGCCGGTGTGGGTGCGGTGGATAGCCATGGTCGCGTATCAGCCCTGCCGGTCCGGGAACATTGAATCTGGGCGCTCACCGGGGTTCCACGAGGCCAGGCTCACGCGGCCGGCGGCTGCCGGCACCCCGGTCCCACAGGCCTCCGGGGCACCCTCGCCGAGTCCGACGTTGAGGGATTCCGCCGCGCCGATGGGATCCACATTGCCGAAGGGGTCGAGTCCCTGGATTCCGCGTGGGGTCTCCGGGGAGGCGGTGGGGATGACATAGCGGTCGTCGTATTTGGCGATGGCCAGCAGACGGTACATCTGCTGGATCTTCTTCCCGTCCATACCCACAGCCTCCGCGATCTCCTCCCGGGGTTCATTGCCCAGGTTGATATCCCGCATATAGGATCGCATCGCCGCGAGTCTGCGCAGGGATTTCTCCACCGGCCGGGTATCACCCGCGGTGAACAGACCCGCCAGGTACTCCAGCGGGATGCGCATGGTGGACAGGGCCGTGAGCAGGATCTTGTGGTCCTCACCGTCGTTGCCGGAGGCGGTGACCTCATCAACGATGGGCGACAGCGGCGGGATGTACCAGACCATCGGCAGGGTGCGGTACTCCGGGTGCAGCGGCAGTGCCAACTCGTAGGTGAAGATCAGATCATAGATGGGGGACTGCTGGGCAGCCTCGATCCAGGTGTGGGGGATGTTCTCCCGCTCGGCGGCGGCGATGACCTCCGGGTCGTGCGGGTCGAGGAACAGGGTCTTCTGGGCTTCGAAGAGGTCCTGTTCGTTCGGGGTGGCTGCTACCTCGGCGACACGATCGGCGTCGTAAAGCAGGACGCCCAGGTACCGCAGGCGGCCGACGCACGTCTCGGAGCACACGGTCGGCTGGCCGACCTCCAGACGCGGGTAGCACAGGGTACATTTCTCGGCCTTGCCGGACTTGTGGTTGAAGTAGACCTTCTTGTACGGGCAGCCCGAGACGCACATGCGCCAACCGCGGCAGTGATCCTGGTCGACCAGGACGATGCCGTCCTCCGCACGCTTGTACATCGCGCCCGACGGGCAGGAGGACACGCAGGTGGGGTTGAGGCAGTGTTCACAGATGCGCGGGAGGTAGAACATGAAGGAATGTTCGATCTCCTTCGCTACCTGGAGGTTCATCTTCTCCAGCACCGGATCCTCGTCCATGGTCGCATTCGAACCACCGAGGTTGTCATCCCAGTTCGACGACCACTCGATCTTGTCGATGGGACGGCCATCGAGCTGACTGATGGGTCGGGCGGTCGGCTGGGTGGCCTGGCCGGCCGGGGCGGACAGCAGCTTGTCGTAGTCATAGGACCACGGCACGTAGTAGTCATCGATGGTGGGCAGCTTGGGGTTGTGGAAGATGGTGGCCAGTTTCTTCAGGCGTCCACCGGCTTTCGGCTTCAGCTTGCCGGAATTGGTCCGGACCCAGCCTCCCTCCCACTTGTCCTGGTCCTCCCAGCCACGGGGATAACCCACACCGGGGCGGGTCTCGACGTTGTTGAACCAGATGTATTCCGTGCCTTCGCGGTTGGTCCATGCCTGCTTACAGGTGACGGAGCAGGTGTGGCATCCGATGCACTTGTCCAGGTTCATGATCATTGCGATCTGCGCCATGACCTTCATTAGTACTGCACCTCCTGGGAGCGGCGACGGATCCGGGTGACCTCGTCGCGGTTGTTTCCGGTTGGTCCGATGTAGTTGAAGCCGTAGGTGAGCTGGCCGTAGCCACCGGCCACGTGGATCGGTTTGATCATGATGCGGGTCAGCGAGTTGTGGGTACCACCGCGCCTGCCGGTTCGCTCGTTGATCGGGGTTCCCGTGGTGCGTTCCTGGGCGTGGTTCATGAAGACCGTGCCCTCCGGGATGCGGTAGGAGACGATCGCACGCGCGGAGACCACACCATTGCGGTTGTAGGCCTCGATCCAGTCGTTGTCCTTCACGCCGATCTTCGCCGCATCCTTATCCGACATCCAAATGACCTGGCCACCGCGGGAGATGGTCAGCAGGTGCAGGTTGTCGTAGTACTGCGAGTGGATCGACCACTTGTTGTGCGGGGTGAGGTAGCGGACGGACACCTCGGGCTCACCATCGCGGCCGGTTGAGGTCTCACCCGGCCCCATCTCACCGTTGATGTGGATCTTGTCCAGCGGTGGTCGGAAGATGGGCAGCTGCTCGCCGTAGTCGATGAACCAGTCATGGTCGAGGTAGTAGTGCATGCGCCCGGAGAGGGTGTGCCAGGGCTTGTCGTACTCGATGTTGATCGAAAACGCGGTGTAGCGGCGACCATTGCGCTTATCCGCGGACCACTCCGGTGAGGTGATGACCTCCATGGGGCGTTCCTTGACCTGGTCCCAGTTGATGAGGGTGCCCTCCTGGCCGGCGATGAGATCCATCATGTCGGTTCCCACGCGTGCCCCCTGGTTGCGGAAGCCCTCGGCGGCCACCTGGCCGTTGCTCACACCCGACAGGTGCAGGATCATCTCGATGGCCTTGACCGCAGAGTTCAACAGTGGTCGTTCACCGGCGGCCTGCGTCATGCCGGTGCCGTTGATCAGTGCCATCTCCTGCACCTGCTTGGTCACGTTATACGGGGTGCCGTGGGTGCCGGTGCCCAGCTTCTCCGGCAGGGGCCCCAGGTGGTTCCACTTCTCATAGACCTGGGTGTAGTCACGTTCCACCGGGATGAGCTTGGCCATGGTCCGGCCGGGGACATATCCCTCCCGTTCCAGGTCGGGGACGATGCCGCCGGGCATGCTCAGTTCATCGGCGGTGTCATGGGCGATCGGTGCGGCGATGACATCGGTCTGGGTGCCCAGCCACTTCCCGGCATGCTGACTGAATTCCTTCGCCAGGTCGTGGAAGACCTCCCAGTCGGAGCGGGTCTCCCAGGGTGGGTTGATGGCCGCGTTGAAGGAGTGGATGAACGGGTGCATGTCCGTGGTGGACAGATCGTGCTTCTCGTACCAGGTGGCCGCGGGCAGCACGATGTCGGAGACCAGGGTGGTGGAGGTGTTGCGGAAATCCGTGGTCAGCATCAGATCGAGCTTGCCCTCCGGGGCCTTCTCGTGCCACCGGATGGAGGCGGGGCGCTCATCGGGACCGAGTTCCTGGGCGGTGGCATCGGAGTCTACGCCGAGCATGTGCCGGAGGAAGAACTCGGTGCCCTTGGCGGAGGAACCCATGAGGTTGGTGCGCCAGTTGAGCAGGATGCGGGGCCAGTTCTCCGGTGCATCCGGGTCCTCGCAGGCGAATTCAAGCTCGCCGGAGTTCAGCTGCCCGGCGATGTGCTCCTGGACGGTGACACCCCTGTCCGCAGCCTCCTGGGAGAGCAGCAGCGGGTTGCGGTTGAACTGCGGGTAGGCCGGCATCCACCCGCGTTTCATCGACTCGATCAGGGTGTCCGAGGTCAGCTTGTCGCCCACGGAACCGCGGTTGGCCAGGGGTGAGGACAGGCGGTCGGCGCGGGTGTTGTCATACCTCCACTGGTCGGTGGTGAGGTAGTAGAAGCCGGTGGTGATCATCTGACGCGGCGGGCGCTGCCAGTCGGTGGCGAACGCGTAGAGACCCCAGCCGGTGGAGGGACGGAGTTTCTCCTGGCCGACGTAGTGGGCCCAGCCACCACCGTTGACACCCTGGGTACCACACATGGAGGTCAGGGCCAGGAACGTACGGTAGATGGAATCGGCGTGGAAGTAGTGGTTGACACCGGCTCCCATGATGATCTGGGATCGGCCCTTGGAATCATCGGCGTTCTGGGCGAATTCCCGGCCGATGCGGATGGCCTGGTTGGCCGGGACTCCGGTGAGCTCCTCCTGCCAGGCGGGTGTGCCCATGACCGGATCGTGGTAGTCCACCGGCCATTCACCGGGCAGGTTGAGTTCCTCACGGTTGACACCGTAGTGGGCGAGCATGACATCGAAGACGGTGGTGAACTTCCGGCCACCGACCTCCACGGTGGGCACGCCACGGGAGATGACACCCGCGCCGACCGGGCCGGTCTCCCCGGCGCCGGTGGGGGCGAGGTCAAAGCGGGGGAAGAGCAGCTCGGCGGTACCGGTGGCAGCGGTGGCACCCGTGACCTCGGCGACGGACATGACCGTGTCGACGCCATCCTGACGGAGGTTCCATTTGCCCATGCCCTCCTCACCCCAGCGGTCGGCGACGGTGCCGCCCGGGTCGACGATCTGACCGTCGGCCTGGATGGTGAGCAGGCGGTGGGTGGCGTTGGGCGTGGCAGCCAGGTCCGGGGCGAAGGAGGCCGCACCGGCGGCGGTGAGGAACTTGCCCGGGGTGTAGGTGCCGTCACCGCGCTCATCCAGTTCCACCAGGAAGGGCGCGTCGGTGTATTTGCACATGTAGTCGAGGAAGTACGGGGTCTGCCGGTCGACGTGGAATTCCTTGAGGATCACATGGCCCATGGCGAACGCCAGGGCACCGTCGGTGCCGGGGTTGATCCTCGCCCACTCATCGGCGAACTTGGTGGAATCCGCGAAATCGGGGGACACCACGACCACCTTCGTGCCGCGGTAGCGGGCCTCCACCATGAAGTGGGAGTCCGGGGTACGGGTCACCGGGATGTTGGAGCCCCACATCATCAGGTAGCTGGAGTTGTACCAGTCACCGGATTCCGGAACGTCGGTCTGGTCGCCGAAGGTCTGCGGGGAGGATGGTGGGAGGTCGGCGTACCAGTCGTAGAAGGACAGGGCCACGCCACCGATCATCTGCAGGAAGCGGGTGCCGGCGCCGTAGGAGACCTGGGACATCGCGGGGATGACGGTGAAACCGTGGATGCGGTCGGGGCCGTAATTGCGGATGGTGTAGATGTGGGCGGCCGCGGCGATCTCGATGGCCTCGTGGTACTGGACGCGGATCAACCCACCCTTGCCGCGCTGGGAGATGTACGCCTGGCGTTTCTCGGGCGTTTCGACGATCTCCCGCCACGCCAGCACGGGATCCCCGTGGCGTTTCTTCGCCTCCCGGTACATATCCACCAGTACACCGCGCACATACGGGTAGCGGATGCGCGTCGGGGAGTAGGTGTACCAGGAAAACGACGCGCCACGGGGGCAACCACGGGGTTCGTAATCCGGCATGTCGGGGCCGGTGGTGGGGTAGTCCACCGCCTGGGACTCCCAGGTGATCACGCCATCCCGGACGTAGACCTTCCAGGAGCAGGAACCGGTGCAGTTCACACCGTGGGTGGAGCGGACCATCTTGTCGAAGGCCCAGCGGTTGCGGTAGAACACATCGGCCCTACGCCCGCCCTTGAGGAAGATCTGCTGACCCTCGGGGCCGACCTTGCCCTTGCGCAGGTAGCTGCCCAGCTTGAACAGGGGGTTGACGGAGTCGGTCTTGCTATCGGTGGTAGTCATGTGTGGAGAGCCTTTCGGTTATCCCGGGAACGGGGCGTTCGGGCGTGCGTAGTAGATCCAGGTCAGGGCGGTGGCGAAGGTGAAGAAGACCACACAACCCCAGTAGAAGGTAACGGTGGGGGTCATGGAGAGCAGCACACCGACCACGAAGGGTCCGAATGCGCCGATGGCTCCGGTCCACCCGATGACACCTCCGGCCTGTTTCCTGGGCAGGATCATGGGCATCTGCTTGAAGGTGCCGGCGTTGCCGATACCGGTGAAGAAGAACAGGGCGAGCATGGACCACAGGAACGGGTAGAAATCATCCGGGGTCTCCGCCCGTGACAGGAAGATGGCGGCGGCCACGGTGGAGGCGATCATGCCCACGCCACTGATGAAGGTCCACACAGCGCCACCGAACCGGTCACACAGTGGGCCCCAGCCCGCGCGGACCAGGGCACTGATGAGTGGGCCGAGGAAGGCGTAGGTGGCACCGGCGTGCAGCGCCTCCGCGGGGAACTGCTCCGCCATCGGGGAGGCGATGCCGAAGTGGTTGTTGATGATCAGACCGAACTGCGCGGCGAAACCCGCGAAGGCCCCGAAGGTCATCATGTAGACGACGCTGAGGATCCAGGTGTTCTTGTTGCGGAAGAAGTTCAACTGGTCCCGGAAGTTCACCTTCATCGGGATGTCCTTGAGGAACAGGAAGGCCAGGACCGAGGCCAGGATCGCCCACGGCACCAGCACGATGGCGGCGTTGTGGACGAAGACCTCACTGCCCTCAGCGGTACGCTGCGGGGTGATGAAACCGATGCCCAGCAGACCGAAACCCATCACCCACGGGCCGAGGAACTGGATGACGGAGACACCCAGGTTGCCCACACCCGCCTGGATGCCCAGGGCGGTGCCGGACTTGGCCCTGGGGAAGAACCAGCCGGTGGAGGGCATGTACCCGGAGAAGCAACCACCGCCAATGCCGGTCAGGGCCGCCAGAACCAGCAGCCACCAGTAGGGGGTGTTGGCATCCTGGACCGCGAGGAACCAGCCGAACATGGGGATGAGGAACAGCGCTGAGGAGAGTCCCACCAGGTTGCGTGTGCCGATGCGGGCGGGCAGGAACATGAAGACCAGGCGGAGAATACCTCCGGCCAGCCCCGGCACCGCGGTCAGCCAGTAGAGCTGCGCTGCGCTGAGGTCGAAACCGATGCGGTTGAGCAGGGGCGCGATGGCCGAGACCAGGTACCAGACGCTGAAACCGATGATGAGGGAAAACGTTGTGATGGACAGGGTGCGCCAGGCAATCCTGGAATCCCACTGTTCGGGGACCTCGGGATCCCACCCGTGGAGAGTTTTTCCCTTTGTGTTGAGTTCTGTCACTTTATGCCTCTTCTGATTAGGGTCGAAGGGCTTCCCGGAAACCCTTCCGTGACTACATTGAACCTAATCTAACACGGTCTGACCTGCTAAGGTCATCTTTAATACGATTTAACCCGTTGAAAATTACGCAACATAAATGTGCTCTAATTCACGTCCAGCATGTTGGGTGTTTTACCGGATGTCCGTTTAAATGTGGTTTTAAATTTCCCCCATTTTCGGGGGTGGGAGCGCAGGAGAGAGGTAGTCGTCCATGGCGGTGCAGGGAATGGAGCTGACCGGTGCGGTCATCACCGTATCGGACCGGGTGGTATCCGGCGAGCGGGAGGATCGGGCCGGTGTTGTCGCCCGTGAGCTGCTGTCGCAGGCGGGCGTGGAGGTGGTGTCCGCGGTGACGGTCCCGGAGGGCCACGAGGGGGTGGCCGGGGAACTCGAGTCGGCGATCCACCGCGGGGTGCGGGTCATCGTCACCATCGGGGGCACCGGGGTGGGCCCGCGCAACCGGACCCCGGAGGCCACCGAGCCACTCCTGGAGACGCAGCTGCCCGCCGTGATGACCCAGATCCTCATCGCGGGCCTGTCCGCCACCAACCAGGCCGGCCTGTCCCGCGGACTGGTGGGCCTGACCACGCGCGAGAGCGGATCGAGCCTCATCGTCAACACCCCCGGCTCCCCGGGTGGTGTCCGTGATGCGCTCGGGGTGGTCTGCCCGCTGCTGGGCCCGATCTTCGAGCGTCTCTACTAAACGCGTGCTTGTCGACGCCGCACCGTCCCCGGTGGTTCAGCGTGTGCGGGGCAGCTCGACCTCTCCGAGCGTGGTCAGTTCCCCGAGGGTGTCATAATCCGCCTCTGTGCCGTCACCGGGTACCTCCACCACCGTGGCCGCCTGCCTGAGCAGCGCCTTGACGGGTCGGTCACGAACCTCCCCCAGGCTGGTGAGGGCCTCAATGAGCGAGGTGGTGCGCCACACCGCGCACAGGGGTTGGATCCACCCGTCGGCGGCCACGGTGACCGCGACATCGGCGGTACCGAGCGCCGCCTGCAGTGCCGGGAGCATCTCCGCGGAGTGGGGGGCGTCCACGGCCAGGATGGCGGTGACGTCGCTGTGGTGGTCCAGCGCGGCGATCCCCGCGGCGATGCCGGCGACCGGACCACCGAAGGGGGGCTGTTCACTGGTGGTGGCGACGCCCGGCAGGAGGTGGGGTGAGACCACAATGACGTCGTGTCCCTTAAGCTGGCCCAGGAGGTGGTCCACCAAGCGACGCCCATTGAGCTGGACCGATGCCTTGTCCACCCCGCCCATGCGGGTGCCCTGCCCACCGGCGAGAATGATCACGTTCATGTCAGATACACCGTGACCTTCCCGCCCGCCTGTGGTCCGGTCCCACCCGGCGGGATGAGCACAAACCCGCCGACGCCGTTGAGGGAGGCCGCGAAGTGACTGCCCCGACCTGCCCGGGTGAAGGGTGATGCACCCGCACCGTTGGCATCCCAGGTCAGGCGGACCGGGACAATGAGGTTCTTCGCCCTGGCACTGGGGAAGGGGGCGCAGGCGGTGGCCGTGACACGGGGTCGGGAATCAAGGTCGGCCGGGGTGTCGCGTCCCCGGAGTCGTGCGATCGCGGGTGTGACAAACATGAGGAAGGAGACATACGCCGCCACCGGGTTGCCGGGCAGGCAGAGCACGGGCACCCCGGCCCAGCTTCCCGCCCCCTGGGTCTTGCCTGGCTGCATATCCACATGCCCGAACCACATGTCACCTGCGCTCATCACGGTTTTCACCACGTCGAAGGCACCGGCCGCGACCCCGCCGGTGGTGATGATGAGGTGGCTGTGGTCCACGGCCTCACGGAGGGCGGCGGTGAAGTCGGCGGGATCATCACCGGTGTGCAGCTCGGTGACGTGGGTGATACCCAGCTCCCGGAGCAGTTGTGCCACCATGGGGCGGTTGGAGTCGGGGATCTGACCGGTGGTGGGGGTGTATCGGGCGTCGACAAGCTCATCCCCGCTGCTGAGCACCGTGACCGCGGGCGCGGGGAACACGGACACCTCCCGCACGCCGGCGGAGATGAGCCCGGCCAGCAGGCCGGCATCGACGGTGTCACCCGCCCCGGCGAGCACATCGCCGGTGTTCACATTGTCCCCGCGCGGACGGATGTGGGCACGACCCCGGTAGGAGCTGATGGTCACGGTCTCCGGGAGGTCCTGGGGGCCGGGGTCGGCGGAGGTGTCCTCGACGGGGATGACCACCAGGCCGTGCGGATCCGCGATGGCCGCGCCGGTCATGATGCGCACTGCCGTGCCCGGGGCTGGGGTGATCGCACCGCCACCCGCGGGTACGTCACCGACAACAGGCAGCGTGATGACGGATCCCTCGGCGAGATCGGAGGCGTGGACGAGGAAACCGTCCATCGCGGAGTTGGAAAACGGCGGGACCGGGAGGATGGCGTGGGCATCGGCCGCCAGCACGCAGCCGGTCGCCTCCGGCACGGGCAGGGTCACCGGCGCGGCCGGGGTGCACAGGGACAGCACTCGGGTGAGATGCTCGGTGATGCTGGCGGTGGGCATGAACGCGTCACCCACCGATGGCGGACATGGGACGGTCAGGCTGCAGGAAACCCTCATCATCGATGCCGTGACCGGGTTTCTTCACCCACATGGCCCCCGCCCACACCGCGGCGAGCTCCTCATCCGTGGACCCGGCGCGCATGAGGTCGCGCAACGGTGTCTCGGTGCGGGCGAACAGGCAGTTGCGGATGGTGCCGTCGCTGGTCAGGCGGGAACGGTCGCAGTCGCCACAGAACGGATGCGTGACCGAGGCGATGATGCCGAGTGTGCCGGTGACCGACGGGTTGCTCCGGCCGGTGGCGTTCCACAGCGCAGCCGGGGCGGAACCGCGGGGTTCCTCCGCGGGGGTGAGGGTGAACGCCTGCTCCAGTCGCTCAAGGATCTGGGCCGCGGTGACCATGTCGCCGCGCCGCCACTGTTCACGCGGCCCGAGGGGCATCTGCTCGATGAAGCGCAGCTGCGCGCCGAGTTCCAGACAGTAGGTGGCCAGGGGGACGATATCCACCTCATTGACCCCGGGCATGACCACCGCGTTGACCTTGACGGGGTGCATACCGGATTCCACGGCGGCCTCGATGGAGGACAACACCCCGGACAGGCGGTCCCGGCGCGTCAGGGCGAGGTACCGCTCCGCGTCGATGGTGTCCAGGGAGATGTTCACCCGGTCCAGGCCGGCCTCCCTCAACCCGGTGATCCGTTTGTCCAGGCCCAGGCCGTTGGTGGTCAGGGCGGTGCGTACCGGCTCGCCCTCATCCGTGCGCAGCGCAGTGGTGGCGCTGATGATGTCCTCGAGGTTCCTGCGCAGGAGGGGTTCACCACCGGTGAAACGGATCTGACGGATGCCGAGTTGCTCCACGGCGATGCGGATCAGACGGATGGTCTCCTCATCGGTGAGGGTTTGTTCCGTGGGCATCCATTCCAGGCCCTCGGCCGGCATGCAGTAGGTGCACCGCAGGTTGCAGCGGTCGGTGAGCGAGACCCGGAGGTCACGGGCGACCCGCCCGAAACGGTCCACCAACACACGGGTGCCATCAGGCCCGGCGGCAGGCAGATCGGCGGGGAGAGCAGCGGATCCGGTCTGCGCCAGTGGCTGCTGTGGTGTCTGAGCAGGCGGCCCGGGCTGGAGGAAGAGGCGCGTGGTCATGTGAACTCCATCCTAGGAACGGTGCAGATTAAAGCCAACTATAACCGGAAATAATCGGAAAACCATGGGTTGGGGACAATACTATCCAGGTCTATTTCTCACCTGGGCCTTTGAGCTTGATCACCTCGAATTCACCATTGGCCAGATGCATACGCAGATCCTTCTTGTCGAATTTGCCCACCGAGGTCTTGTCGATCTCACTGACGAAGGTCCAGTACTCCGGGAGCATCCAGTTCGGCAACCGGTCACGTAGTTGATCACGCAGCTTCTCCGCGGTCTCCCGGGTGGGTTCGACGTTTGGATACAACAAGGTGACCGCCAGAGGGCGTTCCACCCACTTGTCATCGGGGAAACCGATGACTGCACATTCCACGACCTCGGGTGTGGCCATGATGAGGTTTTCCAGCTGGGCCGAGTAGATCCACTCACCACCGGAACGGATCACGTCGCGGGCCCTGTCCTGGATGGAGAGGAAACCGTCACTGGTGACAGAACCGACATCCCCGGTGCGCAGCCAGCCGTCGGCGGTGAATGACGCGTGGCCGTCATCGGCCTCCTCACCGTCGAAGGTGTGCGTCAACCCGCCCTCGGCCTGGGCGGGGGACTGGAAGTAGGACCCGGTCACCCAGGGGCCACGGACCTGGATCTCACCCTCATTGCGGTCTGTGGAGGCCATCACCTGGCCATCATTGACCACCCGGTATTCCAGCGAGGCGGGGAAGCGGCCCTGGGAGACCCGGTAGGCCCAGCGGGCGCTGCCGGAGGCTCCTGATGGTGGCCGTGACACCGTACCCACGGTTGATGTCTCCGTCATGCCCCAGACGTGCACCACATCCACGCCGTAACGTTCCTCCCACAGGGTGATCACCACGGGGGGCACCGCGGAACCGCCGACGTACAGCTCCCGCAGTGACATCCGCTCCGGTGGGTTCTTCAGGTAGTGCACCATGAGCTGGATCCACAGGGTGGGCACGCCGTGAGCCGCCCGGGGAAGTGTGGTGGAGATGATCCGCGCCAGGGTGGGGGCGGAGAGATCCGACCCGGGCATGACAAGGGGGGTGCCGGACATGAAGGCCGCGATGGGAACACCCCAGCTGAGCACGTGGTAGATCGGCACGCAGCACAGGAAGGTCTCGCCGTGGGTCACCGAGAGGGAATCGGTGGTGCGCAGACTCAGGGACTGCAGGTACAGGGACCGGTGGGAATACACCACACCCTTGGGTGCGCCGGTGGTGCCGGTGGAGTACGCGATCGCCGCCGCGGTGCGCTCATCCTGGACCGGCCAGTCAAAGTGGGTGGATCGACCGTCCAACAATGATTCATAGGAGTAGGCCTCCACCCCCTCCGGGAGGTGGGCGGATGGTTCCTGGATATCGGGATCACCGATGAAGATCACGGCCCGGACGCCGGGACAACTCTTGAGCACCTCACCCAGCTGAGCCGCCAGGCGGGGATCGGCGACGATGACCTCATCCTCCGCGTGGTTGATGATGTAGGAGATCTGGTGGTTCATCAGCTGCTTGTTGATCGGGTTGAACACCGCCCCCATGCACGCCACCGCGAACATCGTCTCCAGGTGTTCACCGCAGTTGTACAGCAGGGAACCCACCCGCTGGTCACCTGTGATCCCGAGCGAGTCATGGAGTGCGTGCGCCAGGGCCGCTGCACGGGCACCGATGTCGGCGAACGTGACCTGTTCCTGTTCGCCGCCGTCATAGGTGGTGACAACCGTGTCACCGTGGACGGTGGAACCGTACTTGAGGATCCGGGAGAGGGAGAGGGGAACATCCTGCATCGTGCTGAGCATGACTAACACTCTAGCGGCAGCGGTGGACACGGAAACCGGTAACGGGGGTCATGGCGGGAAACGGGTATTCGGGGATGATGGCAGGGCGTTTAGAGCGAAGTCCGGGGCACCGATTAAGACACCACCTGTGTAATGCGCTAATATGTCCTGATAAGACCGGGTAGTCTATACCGGTGCGCTTCACAATCCCTCTTCACCCCTGTGGGCTACGCCCGGCGGTGTCACCGCTCGGGGATGATGGGATGAATTTATGGCGCACCTTGAGGTGTGGGCCCCACTCGGCCACAACCGGTCTGGATCAGGGCGCAGCATCGCATCCGCACTATGTGGAGAACATGTTTCCCCTTTCCCTGTGAACTACCACGTAACCCCACTCAGGCGTGTGCGGATATCCCGGGTTCTACCCGTTGGATGTCATGCTGATCGCTGCTCTGCCGTGGGGTTGTGGGTGGTCAACCCCAATTACACAGAAGAAGCTTTTCAGCCTTCGCGATATGCCATGTAGACCCATGGAACACAACACCGCCATTTGGTTGGAATGCAACGAAAGGATATCTGTGACCGACACAGACAACACCGCAGCGAACCAGGGCGATCTGACCGCCCTTCGACTGCCGGAACTGCGCAAGATCGCCGGTGACCTCGGACTTAGGGGAGTTTCCGCGCTGCGCAAGGGCGATTTGATCAATGCCATCTCTACCGCCCGTTCGGGTGGATCACCGGTTCAGCCAGCACAGTCGGCCCAGCCGACAGAGTCCGCCAAGGACGCCCCGGCTGCTCCTGCGACCCGCACCCGTCGGGCCACCAGGACGACCTCCGCCCCGGAGAAGGAGGCAGCACCTGCAGCTCCTGCAGAAACCGCAGCTGCCGCCGCACCTGAGACCCCGGTGCAGGAGACGCAGGACGCTTCCGATAACCAGGAGGCCCCCGCCCGTCGGGGTCGTCGTCGCGTAACCGCCTCGCCCTCGACCTCCCAGGAGCAGACGGACACCGCTCAGGACACCCCTGCCCAGGACACCTCCGACCAGCAGGATGACCAGTCAGGTTCCGACGGGGACGACCAGGACAACCGCATGGAGTCCCGCTCCGCCGCACGTCGCGCACGCCGCAACCGTCAGCGCCAGAGCCAGCGCGACACCCAGGACTCCACCCACGATGAGCAGTCCTCCGAGGAGACCACTGACGCTCCTGCAGAGCACTCTGAGCACCAGGATCAGGCACAGTCCGACGACCACCAGTCGGATTCCCAGGATCGCCACCGGGGCAACCAGCGTCGTGACCGCCGCGGTAACCGCAATGACCAGCGCGATAACCGCAACGACAACCGCAACGACAACCGCAGTGATAACCGCAGTGACAACCGTGGCGACAACCGTGGCGACAACCAGCATTCCGACCAGTCCCGCTCCGATGACCACCAGTCGGACTCCCGTGACAACAGTCAGAACAACCGTCAGAACAACCGCGATTCCGACGACCACGGCGATGACCGTCGTGGCCGCCGGGGACGTCGCAACCGTCGTGGACGCGACCGCAACGACAACCGCGATAACCGCAGTGACAACCGTGACAACCGTGACAACCGCGGCGACAACCAGCAGGATCAGGGCGACAACCAGAACGACGACCAGCTGCAGAATGTCGCCGGCATCCTTGACATCGTCGACACCAATGTCGCATTTGTGCGCACCACCGGGTACCACCCGGCGCCGTCCGATGTCTTTGTCAACAACCAGCTGATCCGCCGCATGGGTCTGCGCTCCGGTGACGCGATCGTCGGCCAGGTGCGCATGAACCAGGGCGGCAACCAGGGCGGACACAGTGGACACGGTGGACGCAACCGCCAGAAGTACAACAACCTCGTTCGCGTGGAGACTATCAATGGTCAGCCCGTTGAGGAGGCGCGCAACCGCCCCGAGTTCAACAAGCTCACCCCGCTGTACCCGAACCAGCGACTGCGCCTGGAGACCGAGCCGAAGGTCCTGACCACCCGTGTCATCGATCTGATCATGCCGATCGGTAAGGGGCAGCGTGCCCTGATCGTGTCCCCGCCGAAGGCCGGTAAGACCACCATCCTGCAGAACATCGCGAATGCAATCGCCACCAACAACCCGGAGTGCTACCTCATGGTGGTGCTGGTGGATGAGCGCCCCGAAGAGGTCACCGACATGCAGCGTTCGGTCAAGGGTGAGGTCATCGCCTCCACCTTCGACCGTCCGCCGGGAGAGCACACCGCTGTCGCGGAACTGGCCATCGAGCGCGCCAAGCGCCTGGTGGAGCAGGGGCAGGACGTGGTGGTCCTGCTGGATTCCATCACCCGTCTGGGCCGTGCATACAACAACAGCTCGCCGGCATCGGGACGCATCCTGTCCGGTGGTGTCGACTCCAATGCGCTGTACCCGCCGAAGCGTTTCCTGGGTGCCGCCCGCAACATCGAAAACGGTGGTTCCCTGACCATCATCGCCACCGCGATGGTGGAGACCGGTTCCGCCGGTGACACCGTGATCTTCGAGGAGTTCAAGGGCACCGGCAACGCGGAGCTCAAGCTCGACCGTAAGATCTCCGAGCGTCGCGTGTTCCCGGCTGTGGACGTCAACCCGTCCGGTACTCGTAAGGATGAGCTGCTGCTCAACCCGGATGAGGCGCGCATCATGCACAAGCTGCGTCGCATCCTGTCTGCCCTGGACAACCAGCAGGCCATCGATCTGCTCATCAAGCAGCTGAAGAAGACGAAGTCCAACGCGGAATTCCTCATGCAGGTCGCCTCCAGCGCCCCGATGGCAGGAACCGAGAACGATGAGGAGTACTCCTGATGGCAGGACACGTATCAGCGGTTGACGATATCCTCGCCGAGTACCACGGCCTCGAGGAGCAGATGGCGGATCCCGCCCTGCACAATGATCCCGCAGCCGCCCGCCGGGTGGGCAAGCGCTACTCCGAACTGCAGCCGATCATCAACGTGCACCGCCAGCTCGTCCAGGTCCGGGATGATCTCGAAGCTGCCCGCGAGATGGCCCACGAGGACCATGAGTTCGCCGCCGAGGCCGAGCGACTCGAGGTGGAGTTGGTGGAACTGGAGGAAAAGCTCGCCGACCTGCTGGCACCCCGCGATGAACACGACGGTGACGATATCGTCATGGAGATCAAGGCCGGTGCCGGTGGCGAGGAGGCTGCCCTGTTCGCAGGCGACCTGCTGCGCATGTACCAGAAGTACGCTGACAAGCACGGCTTCATCATCGAGGTGCTGGACTCCGCGGAATCCGACCTCGGTGGCGTCAAGGACATCACCCTGTCCATCCGTTCCCGCCAGCCGTCCCGCGACGGTGCCTGGAGCCAGTTCAAGTTCGAGGGCGGTGTGCACCGTGTCCAGCGTGTGCCCGTGACCGAGTCCCAGGGACGCATCCAGACCTCCGCCGCCGGTGTGCTGGTGTACCCCGAACCGGATGAGGTGCAGGACGTGGAGATCGACGAGAAGGAGATCCGCGTCGATGTCTACCGCTCCTCGGGCAAGGGTGGTCAGGGTGTCAACACCACCGACTCCGCCGTGCGCATCACCCACCTGCCCACGGGCATCGTGGTGACCTGTCAGAAGGAACGCTCCCAGATCCAGAACCGGGCACGCGCCATGCAGGTGCTGGCAGCGCGTCTGCAGGCTCTGCAGAAGGAGGAGGCGGACGCCGAGGCAGCTGAAGGCCGCGCCTCCCAGATCCGCACCATGGACCGCTCCGAGCGCATCCGCACCTACAACTGGCCGGAGAACCGCATCAGCGATCACCGCATCGGTTTCAAGGCCAACAACCTCGACTCCGTGCTCAACGGTGAACTGGATGATCTGTTCACCGCGCTGCGTGCCGCCGAGCGTGCGGAGCGTCTCGAGGCCGACAACTAGGCATGCGTACCCTCGGGGAAGCATTGCGCGACGCCACCGTCATCCTGGAACAGGCTGCGGTGGCGTCGCCACTTAATGATGCCCGTCTCATCGCCGCCCACCTCCTCGACTGCGGGCCGCTCAACGTGGCGTTGTATATGCGTGACCCGGTGCCCGATGGCTTTGATGAGGCCGTCGCGCGCCGCGCCGCCAGGGAGCCGTTGCAACACATCCTGGGGCGCGCCCCCATGGGGCCGCTCGACCTGCATGTGGGGCCCGGGGTGTTCGTTCCCCGGCCGGAGACCGAGGTGCTCGCCGACTGGGCGGTGCGTCGGGGACGCGGCGTCGACAAGCCCGTTGTGGTCGATCTGTGCACCGGCAGCGGCGCGCTCGCCGCGTACATCGCCCATGAGCTTGTCGACGCCTCCGTCACCGCCGTGGAACTCGATCCGGGGGCCGCGGCGTGGGCGACACGCAACTTCGACGAGTTCACACCCGGTGTGGACCTGGTCATCGGTGATGCCACCGACCCGACCCTGCTGCCGCACCTGCACGGCCGGGTGGACATCGTGGTGTCCAACCCGCCGTATGTCCCGGAGACCGGTGACCTGGATCCCGAGGTCTACCGCGATCCGCACATGGCGGTGTTCAGCGGTGCCACCGGGATGGATGTGATCACCGAGATGATCCACCTGATCCATGCGCTGCTGACACCCGGGGGAGTGGTCGGGATTGAACACGACGACACTACCTCCTCCGCCGTCAGGGACGTCGTGACAGGTCACGGCGGTTTCGGGGATGTTGCTGTGCTCAAGGACCTGACCGGTCGGGACCGCTTTATCACGGCGAGTAAGCTGGCACCTTGAGTTTGATCAACTCACCATCATCCGTACATATCTTTATAGGAGCACCAGAGTGAGCAGAGTATATGACTGCGCAGACCCGGAATCCCGCGTTGCCGGCGTCAAAGCCGCCGTCGATGCCGTGAAGGCCGGGCAGCTCGTTGTCCTTCCCACGGATACCCTCTACGGTCTGGGCTGCGATGCCTTCGACAACCAGGCCGTGGCCAACCTCCTAGCCACCAAACACCGTGGCCCCGACATGCCGGTACCCGTTCTCGTGGGCAGCTGGGACACCATCCAGGGCCTGGTCCAGCACTACTCTGAGCAGGCCCGCACCCTCGTGCAGGCCTTCTGGCCCGGTGGGTTGTCCATCATCGTGCCCCAGGCCCCCAGCCTGCCGTGGAACCTCGGTGACACCCGTGGCACCGTCATGCTGCGCATGCCGCTGCATCCGGTGGCGATCGAACTGCTCCGGGAGACCGGCCCCATGGCGGTGTCCTCCGCGAACATCTCCGGCCACACCCCGCCGAGCACGGTGACCGAGGCGCGTCAGCAGCTCAACCAGAATGTCTCCGTCTACCTCGACGGCGGTGAATGCGCGATCGGCAAGCCGTCGTCCATCATCGACATCTCCGGCCCCCACCCCAAACTCCTGCGTGAGGGCGCCATCAGTGCGGAACGCATCGGTGAGGTTCTGGGAGTGACGGCGGAAAGCCTGCGGTAGATGGGCGCCGGCTTCGCGGGGATCCCGCTGCGTGAACTGGGACTGGTGATCCTGGTCGCCGCCGCGATCACCTACCTCACCACGGGCATCATCCGCACCCTCATGGTGCGCTACGGGCGTCTCGACGAGATCCGCGATCGCGATGTGCATACCATGCCCAAACCACGCCTGGGCGGGGTGGCCATGTTCAGCGGTTTCCTCGGCGCAGTATTCCTCGCGGACCAGCTTCCAGCCTTGACACGCGGGTTCATGCCGATTACTCCGGAGATGAACGCCGTCATCTGGGCGGGGTTTGTCATCGTGGTGGTCGGTGCCCTGGATGACCTCTTCGATCTGGACGCCATCACCAAACTCGTGGGGCAGATCGTCGGCGCAGTGACCATGAGCCTGCTGGGCCTGACCTGGACAATCCTCTACATCCCCTTCGGCGGGGGCACCACGCTGCTCATCGACCAGTTCCAGTCGACGATCCTGACCACCCTGTTCACGGTGACGTTGATCAATGCCCTGAACTTTGTCGACGGACTGGATGGGTTGTCCGCCGGGGTGGGCATGATCGCCGGCGCTGCGATCCTCGTGTTCTCCCTGACCATCCTGTTCGACCAGAACGGCGCGGTTTCCGCCTACCCGCCGGCGATCATCGCCGCCGCACTGGTGGGGATCTGTGCCGGCTTCCTGCCCCACAACTTCGAGCCCTCCAGAATCTTCATGGGGGATAGTGGCTCCATGCTCATCGGCCTGCTGCTGGCGGCCGCCTCCACCTCGGCCTCCGGCAAGATCAACATGAGCCTGTACGGCACCGTGGACATGATCGCCCTGATGTCCCCGATCATCGTGGTGGTCGCGGCCGTGGCGGTGCCCCTGCTGGACCTGGTGATGGCCGTCATCCGTCGCGTGGGCAGGGGAGCGTCGCCCTTCTCGCCGGATAAGATGCACCTGCACCACCGCCTGCTGGAGCTGGGGCACTCCCACCGGCGGGTGGTGCTGGTGCTGTACATGTGGGTGACCGTCGTGGCCTTCGGTGCGGTGAGTTTCTCCGTGGTTCCCCCGGCGTTTGCGCTCGGGTTCACCGTGGTGGGCCTGGTGCTGGCGACCTCATTGACCGTGGTACCGCTCATCCGCGACAGGCGGGCGGGAAAGCTGCCGCAGTCCAGTATCAAAACTTGATTTTTTCCAACTCCCGCTGGGGTATCGGCTGTCTTTCCGGTTCCCCGCCCAACCCGGTAGGATTCCCCGACGTGACCAACCAACAGCCCCAGAACCCAGCAACACCACAGACCCCACCGGACAAGCCCGGGGTGTCCGAGTTCGATGACCACCGCCGGCCACTGCTGCGGGCGGTCAAATTCGGCTCCATCGCACTGATCGTGATCACCCTCATCTCCCTGGCGGTGTGGGGAGGCCTGCGTGATCTCCCCGGTATCTGGGGTGTACTCATCGGCGCGGCTCTCGGTGGCGGGTTCGTGCTCCTGACCGCGCTGAGCGTGCTCATCACCTCGAATACCGATGCCGCGACCACCGGTGCGATCGTCCTGGGTAGCTGGTTGCTCAAGATCGTGGTGCTCATCGCCGTGATGGCGATCATCAGGAACATGGAGTTCTACGACACCATGGCACTGTTTGTCACTGTCGTCCTGGCACTGATCGTGGTGCTGGCGGTCGAGGTCTGGGGAGTCATCACCGCCAGGGTCACCTACGTCGGATAGGCCCCTCCCCGCCTGCGCCCGGCCCCGTCCCACCATCACGGTGGGGGCGGGGCCTTTTGCGTCCTGGGGTTGGTGCCGGGGGCAGGGGTGGGGAATGCGGTGAACCGTACGTTCGGAATGTCCGCTTGGGGGCGTGGGTGGCCCAAAATGGCGGCGGGAATCATCTGGAGTGGGGGATTGTTGACACGCCGACTGCGTCGAGGATGGGGGAAACGGGTGACGTTGAGGGAACTTGATAACTTTGTGGGCTGACCAGCACGGATCTTGCAGAAGAATCCCACGGAATTCCCAGTGGGAGGGTGGTGAATCACCCCCGTTTGACACAAAACGGGCATTTGTGACACACCTAACATTTGATAAAAGGTCCCGCTCACACGGTATTTCTCCATCACGAACCTGCGCGGGTGGTGTCTGCCCCCGCCCCACTTGGATAAAAGCCCAAATCTCCTGTTAGTCTATTACGCGGGTTGAACCGAGGGACTTTCAACGGCAGCAGACTATATAGCCAGAGACGGTTCCGAGGAGCACGTCCCCTGTAATCGTTGCGCTGATGTGCGACGGAGTCCGTAACGGTTGCAGTGAGTTTTTCAGACGTCCATCGCACCGTGCACAAACCCACGCGTGCACGGCCCGAACACGGGAGAGAACGCTGAGCGTTACAACACTGTCCATGAAGGGCGAATTCCACGCCCCGAACTTGGACGACGAATTTTTCCCGGGGCACGTAACCGACAGCGGCGAAGTGGTGGACATGCTGTTCACAGACTTCGCCAATGGTTGGTTCGCACTTGATCGCCTGATGCTGATCCGTCTTCTGATGGCAGCCATCGTGGTGATCTTCTTCCTTTGGGCCATGCGCAAGCCGAAGCTGATCCCGCATGGTGTCCAGAATTTTGCAGAGTATGCACTCGATTTCGTCCGCATCCACATCGCTGAGGATATTCTCGGAAAGAAGGAAGGCCGTCGGTTCCTGCCGATCATCGCCACCATCTTCTTCGCGACCCTCATGATGAACGTTGCGACGATCATTCCGGGACTCAATATCTCGCCGAACGCACGAATCGGCATGCCGCTCGTGATGGCTCTGGCTGGATATATCGCGTTTATCTACGCGGGTTCCAAGCGCTACGGATTCTTCAAGTACGTGAAGTCCTCCGTGGTCGTTCCGAATATTCCACCACTGCTCCACATTCTGGTGGTTCCCATCGAGTTCTTCTCGACTTTCATCCTGAGGCCAGTCACCCTGGCCCTGCGTCTCATGGCCAACTTCCTGGCCGGTCACCTCATTCTGGTTCTGCTGTATTCCGCCACGAACTTCTTCTTCTGGCAGATGAACGGCTGGACCGCGATGTCCGGTGTCACCATTCTCGCAGGTGTCCTCTTCACCATCTACGAAGTCATCATCATCTTCCTGCAGGCGTACATTTTCGCCCTGCTGGTCGCGGTGTACATTGAACTCTCGTTGCATGCGGATTCTCACTAGATGAACCCAAAAGGTCGTCACCGGACCCTCATTGCAGGGAACAGTGGCGGGCGGACCACACGGTCAACTGAATAACCCCACTTAACACCTCTTAACCCAGACCATCTGGGTACCAGAAAGGGAACGACATTCTCATGAACGAAATCATCCTGGCTCAGGCTGACACTGTTGCTGCAGTCGCTGACTACCGCGCAGTTGGCTACGGTATCGCTACCATCGGCCCCGGCATCGGCATCGGCATCCTGGTCGGTAAGGCACTCGAGGGCATGGCACGCCAGCCCGAGATGGCCGGACAGCTCCGTACCACCATGTTCCTGGGCATCGCCTTCGTTGAGGCCCTGGCACTGATCGGCCTCGTTGCTGGCTTCCTCTTCGTTTAATCAGCTAACTAACCGAAAGCTGGTAAACCATGGCGAATCCTATTTACATCCTTGCGCACGCAAACGCGGAGTACCTTCCTCTTGAGAGCGGTAACTCCATTCTGCTGCCCAAGGCATACGACATCGTCTGGTCCCTCATCCCGTTTCTGATCATCCTGTTCGTCTTCTGGAAGTTTGTTCTTCCGAAGTTCCAGGAGGTCCTGACTGAGCGTGAGGACCGGATCAAGGGAGGCATTCAGCGTGCCGAGGCCGCACAGGCCGAGGCGAAGGCTGCCCTTGAAAAGTACAACGCACAGCTCGCTGAGGCCCGCACCGAAGCTGCTGAGATCCGTGAGCAGGCGCGTGAGCGCGGCAAGCAGATCGAGGTAGAAATGAAGGCGAAGGCCGACGAAGAGAGCAACCGCATCATCGAGTCCGGAACGAAGCAGCTCCTGGCACAGCGCGAGCAGGTCGTCAACGAACTGCGTCGCGAGATGGGCCAGAACTCGATCAACCTCGCCGAGCACCTTCTCGGAGACCAGCTCTCCGACAATGTTAAGCGCTCCGGCACCATTGATCGCTTCCTCGCCGACCTCGACACCGTGGCACCGAACGGAAAGTGAGCGACATGCACGCAGCGAGCCGTGAGGCACTAGCAAAGGTATCGTCCGATCTGGACACTGCCCTCAAGGCAGACAACACCGTCGCAGTTGCCGCCCAGGCCGGAACCGAGCTGTTCGACGTCGTCGAGGTTCTCGACGGCGACCGCGGTCTGCGTGTCGCAGTGGCTGATTCCTCGAAGGACGCGCAGCAGCGCGTCGGCCTCATTGGGGCCGTGTTCGGTGGAAAGGTTTCCCAGGCTACTCTCGAAATCCTCAAGGATGCCGCAGAGCAGACCTGGTCAACCCCACGCGAGTTCCGCACCGGACTCGTTGGTCTCGGCCGTCGCGCCCTGCTCCGCTCAGCGGAGATGCAGGGTCAGCTCGGCCGGGTGGAGGACGAACTGTTCCGTCTCAGCCGGATCCTTGATCGCGAAAGCAAGCTGACTCAGCTGCTCTCCGATCGCACTCAGGAGCCGGCTACCCGCCGCGACCTGCTTGCCAAGGTGCTGTACGGCAAGGTGACATCTGTCACCGAAGCCCTCGCACTCCAGGTCATCGGTCGACCCGAGCACAATCCGATCGACGATGTGGCCGCACTGGCAGCCGCTGCAGCCAAGCTGCAGGGCCGTTCCGTGGCACACGTTGTCTCCGCGGTTGATCTCGACGACGGACAGCAGCAGGCGCTGACTGACAAGCTGGGACGAATTTACGGTCGTGCGATGAGCATCCACTCCGAGGTTGATACCAGCCTCCTCGGTGGCATGGTCATCCGCGTTGGAGACGAAGTCATTGACGGAAGCACCTCGGGTAAGCTCGAGCGCCTCCGCGCAACCTTCGCTTAAGACACGACGAATAGACAAATAAGTAATGCTGGAAGAAACAACCGAGAGCAGGAAGAACATGGCGGAGCTGACGATCTCCTCCGATGAGATCCGTAGCGCGATTGCGAACTACACCTCGAGCTACTCCCCGGAGGCCTCCCGTGAGGAGGTCGGCGTGGTTATTTCGGCCGCTGACGGTATTGCCCAGGTTTCGGGCCTCCCGTCTGTGATGGCGAATGAGCTCCTGGAGTTCCCTAACGGCGTCATCGGCGTCGCTCAGAACCTGGACACCGACTCTGTCGGCGTCGTGGTGCTGGGTAACTACGAGCTACTGAAGGAAGGCGACCAGGTTCGTCGTACGGGAGACGTTCTGTCTATCCCCGTCGGCGAGAAGTTCCTTGGTCGCGTCATCGACCCACTTGGCAAGCCCATTGACGGACTTGGCGAAATCGTGGCTGAAGAGGACCGTGTCCTCGAGCTGCAGGCACCTTCGGTGCTTGAGCGTCAGCCAGTCGAGGAGCCAATGTCGACCGGCATCAAGGCTATCGACGCGATGACTCCAATTGGGCGCGGTCAGCGACAGCTGATCATTGGTGACCGTAAGACCGGTAAGACCGCGGTCTGCATCGACACCATCCTTAACCAGAAGGCTAACTGGGAGACCGGTGACAAGACGAAGCAGGTTCGCTGCATCTACGTCGCCATCGGTCAGAAGGGCTCCACCATTGCAGCCCTGCGTAAGACCCTCGAGGAGCAGGGCGCTATGGAGTACACCACCATCGTGGCTGCTCCCGCCTCTGACGCTGCCGGCTTCAAGTGGCTCGCGCCATTCGCCGGTGCTGCTCTCGCCCAGCACTGGATGCACCAGGGCAACCACGTCCTGGTCATCTATGATGATCTGACCAAGCAGGCTGAGGCCTACCGTGCCATCTCCCTGCTGCTGCGCCGCCCACCGGGCCGCGAAGCTTACCCAGGTGACGTCTTCTACCTGCACTCCCGTCTGCTGGAGCGCGCTGCGAAGCTGTCCGATGAACTCGGTGCCGGTTCCATTACCGCACTGCCGATCATTGAGACCAAGGCGAACGACGTCTCCGCCTTCATTCCTACCAACGTGATTTCCATCACCGATGGTCAGGTATTCCTTGAGTCCGACCTGTTCAACCGTGGTGTCCGTCCGGCGATTAACGTCGGTATCTCGGTCTCCCGTGTGGGTGGTGCAGCTCAGACCAAGGGTATGAAGAAGGTTGCCGGTTCACTCCGTCTGGACCTGGCCGCATTCCGTGACCTGGAGGCATTCGCCACCTTCGCTTCTGACCTGGACTCCGCGTCCAAGGCTCAGCTCGAGCGTGGACAGCGTCTGGTTCAGCTGCTCATCCAGGCTGAGAACGCACCTCAGCCGGTCGAGTACCAGATCATCTCCCTGTGGCTCGCAGGCGAGGGCGTCTTCGATAACGTTCCCGTCGATGATGTCCGTCGCTTCGAGTCCGAACTGCACGAGTACCTCGGCTCCAACGCCCCACAGGTGTACGAGCAGATCGCCGGCGGCGCAGTGCTGTCCGACGAGTCCAAGGCGACTCTGGTTCAGGCTTCTGAGCAGTTCAAGGGCACGTTCCAGACCACCGATGGTACCCGTATCATCAACGAGGCAGAGGTCGATGCACTCGATCCCCGCCAGGTCAAGAAGGATCAGCTCACCGTTTCCCGCAAGGTCAGCAAGTAGTAGCAGGCAGAGAGCCTCATACAACATGACTGATCAAGCAACTGAAGGGAGGCGTTTGAACCATGGCAACAATTCGTGAATTGCGTGACCGGATTCGTTCGGTTAACTCAACCAAGAAGATCACCAAGGCTCAGGAGCTGATTGCTACCTCTCGCATCACCAAGGCTCAGGGTCGCGTCGCGGCAGCTGCACCGTACGCCGAGGAGATCCAGCGTGTGCTGGAGCGTCTCGCGTCGGCAAGCTCCCTCGATCACCCGATGCTGCGCGAGCGTGAAGGTGGCAACCGAGCCGCCGTGCTCGTGGTCTCCTCTGACCGCGGCATGGCCGGTGGCTACAACCACAACGTGTTCAAGAAGGCTGCGGAGCTGGAAAAGCTCCTGGTCGAAAAGGGCTACGAAGTGGTTCGCTACGTCGCCGGTAACAAGGGTGTGGGCTACTACAAGTTCCGCGAGGACTACGTCGCAGGTGCCTGGACCGGATTCTCACAGGATCCGAGCTGGGATGCCACCCACGACGTGCGCCGCCACCTGATCGATGGCTTCACCGCCACCGCCCAGGGCGAGGCAAAGTACCGCGAGGGACTGAATGTGGACGAGGGACTGGGCATCCAGGGCTTCGACCAGGTTCATGTGGTCTACACAGAATTCATTTCCATGCTGACTCAGCAACCGGTAGTGCATCAGCTGCTGCCGATTGAGCCAGTCATCGAAGACGAAATCTTCGTACGAGGAGAGAGCGCGCTGACCGATTCCGGCAGCGAGATCGAACCCGACTACGATTTCGAGCCGGACGCGGACACACTGCTTGAAGCACTGCTTCCACAGTATGTTTCTCGTCGGTTGTTCTCCATCTTCCTGGAAGCAGCCGCTGCAGAGTCCGCTTCACGTCGAAACGCGATGAAGTCTGCTACTGACAACGCGACGGAACTGGTCAAGGACCTTTCCCGAGTGGCCAATGCGGCCCGTCAGGCACAGATTACCCAAGAAATCACAGAGATTGTCGGTGGCGCTGGTGCGCTGTCCGACAGCGGAGAAAGTGACTAGATTATGACTACAGCTCTTACAGAGCAGAACGCACAGCAGGCAGCTACTGCCGGCCGTGTCGTGCGTGTCATTGGCGCGGTCGTCGACGTGGAGTTCCCCCGCGGCGAGCTGCCGGCACTGTACAACGCACTGACTGTCGAGGTCACCCTCGCATCAGTCGCCAAGACCGTTGTCCTCGAGGTTGCTCAGCACCTCGGCGACAACCTCATCCGTACCATTGCAATGGCCCCGACCGACGGCATGGTCCGCGGTGCAGAGGTTATTGACTCCGGTAAGCCAATTTCCGTCCCAGTCGGCGACGTTGTCAAGGGCCACGTGTTCAACGCCCTCGGCGACTGCCTCGATGAGCCGGGTCTCGGACGCGACGGCGAGCAGTGGGGAATCCACCGCGAGCCACCGTCATTCGACCAGCTCGAGGGTAAGACCGAGATCCTGGAAACCGGCATCAAGGTCGTCGACCTGCTCACCCCTTACGTCAAGGGCGGCAAGATCGGCCTGTTCGGTGGCGCCGGTGTGGGCAAGACCGTTCTGATTCAGGAAATGATCACCCGTATCGCCCGCGAATTCTCCGGTACCTCGGTGTTCGCAGGCGTGGGTGAGCGTACCCGTGAGGGCACCGACCTCTTCCTCGAAATGGAAGAGATGGGCGTTCTCCAGGACACCGCTCTCGTGTTCGGCCAGATGGACGAGCCACCGGGAGTCCGTATGCGTGTGGCACTGTCCGGTCTGACCATGGCGGAGTACTTCCGCGATGTGCAGAACCAGGACGTGCTGCTGTTCATCGACAACATCTTCCGTTTCACTCAGGCCGGTTCCGAGGTGTCCACCCTGCTGGGTCGTATGCCTTCCGCCGTGGGTTACCAGCCGACCCTGGCTGACGAGATGGGTGTTCTCCAGGAGCGCATTACCTCCACCAAGGGCCGTTCGATCACGTCTCTGCAGGCCGTTTACGTCCCTGCCGATGACTACACCGACCCCGCCCCTGCTGCGGTCTTCGCCCACCTGGATGCCACCACCGAGCTCGACCGCTCGATCGCATCCAAGGGTATCTACCCAGCTGTGAACCCGCTGACCTCGACCTCTCGTATCCTCGAGCCGGCCATCGTCGGTGAGCGTCACTACGAGGTCGCCCAGCGCGTCATCGGTATCCTGCAGAAGAACAAGGAACTCCAGGACATCATCGCCATCCTCGGTATGGACGAGCTGTCTGAAGAGGACAAGATCACGGTCGCCCGCGCCCGTCGTATCGAGCGCTTCCTCGGCCAGAACTTCTTCGTCGCGGAGAAGTTCACCGGTCTGCCGGGCTCCTACGTGCCACTGGCTGACACCATCGACGCTTTCGAGCGCATCTGCAACGGCGACTTCGACCACTACCCGGAGCAGGCCTTCAACGGTCTGGGTGGACTGGACGACGTCGAAGCTGCGTACAAGAAGCTGACCGGAAAGTAAGGTAGAGACACATGGCTGAAATCACCGTTGAACTGGTGTCTGTCGAACGCATGCTCTGGTCGGGTCAGGCCAGCATCGTCACCGCTCAGACCACCGAGGGTGAGATCGGCGTGCTGCCCGATCACGAGCCGATGCTCGGCCAGCTGGTCGAGAATGGTGTCGTGACCATCCAGCCCACGGACGGCGACAAGCTTGTTGCCGCCGTGCAGGGTGGATTCCTCTCCGTATCCAAGGAAAAGGTGACGATCCTCGCGGACTTCGCCGTCTGGGCGCATGAGGTTGATGCCGCATCCGCCGAGGCTGAACTGAATTCGGACGACGAGCTGGCCAAGGCACGTGCCGAGGCTGGGCTGCGCGCGGTCCGCCGCAGCAGCGAAGGTCTCTAGTACCCTCCGTTTAGCTGTCGAACGCCCGCCGGCGCTGGATACCCTCCAGCTGCCGGCGGGCGTTTGCCTTTTGCTTATCGACGCCGCGACGTGCCGTTCCTACCGGACGTGCGTGACACGACAACCACGGGTCCTTGACTGCATCATCAGCCCAGGCGGGCTTTTTTGATTACCCGAGATTGTGGGTAGGATCAACTAAAACATTTCTCTTGATGCAGGGAGGACACACTTCACCGTGGAATTCATTATCGCAGCCCTGGTGATCATCGCGCTTCTTGCTGTCGTGCTCGCGGCGTGGCGTTTTTTCACCCTGCGTTCCCGGGGCACCACGGTGATCCTGCGTCGTCTCCCACAGGCCGGGGTACACGGCTGGCGCCACGGGTCACTGCGTTACAACGGCAATGACCTGGAGTACTTCAAGCTGCGCTCCCTGTCGCCCATGGCCGATATCATCTTCAACCGCCGCTCGGTGGAACTCCTGGATCGTCGGGAGCCAACCACCGAAGAGGCGGTTTTCATGTCCTCGGACACCCGCATCCTCCATGTGCGCTCGAAGGACACGGAGATGGAGCTGGGTATGGACAGCTACGGTGAGATGGCGTTCACCGCCTGGCTGGAGGCCGCGCGTGACGCCCGGACGGAAAACACCCTCACCGCCGCCGATTTCCTGAAGAATCGGAACCGCAACGACACCCGGAAGGGACGTTCCTGACCGGGTTGGTTATTGTAGGGACATGCGTCTTGTCATTGCCCGTTGCTCAGTAGATTACATAGGCCGTCTGGAAGCCCATCTCCCGATGGCTGATCGCCTCCTGATGGTCAAGGCGGATGGGTCCGTCTCCATCCACGCCGATGACCGGGCCTACAAGCCCCTCAACTGGATGACACCCCCATGCACCCTCACCGAGACCCCCATCACCGATGAGGACGGCGAGGAGGTGGGTGTCCACCTCTGGGTGGTGGAGAACAAGAAGGGGGAGCAGCTGCGGATCACCGTGGAGAAGATCCACTCCGAGCTCTCCCATGATCTGGGTGTGGATCCCGGTCTGGTCAAGGACGGTGTGGAGGATCATCTGCAGGAGCTGCTCGCCGAACACATCACCACCCTCGGTGAGGGATACACCCTGGTGCGCCGGGAATACCCGACCGCGATCGGCCCCGTGGATATCCTGTGCCGGGATGCGGACGGCCAGACCGTAGCCGTGGAGATCAAACGTCGTGGCAATATCGACGGTGTGGAGCAGTTGAGCCGGTACCTGGAGCTGCTCAACAGGGATGAACTGCTCAAACCCGTCCAGGGGGTGTTCGCGGCCCAGGAGATCAAACCCCAGGCCCGTACCCTGGCGGAGGACCGCGGTATCCGCTGTGTCACCCTGGACTACCAGACCCTGCGGGGTATCGAATCCAACGAGCTCACGCTGTTCTAGGGGGACTCGAGTGGCACGCAGGAACAGAAGAATGAGAACCGCACCGCGCGAATTACCCCGCGACGGTGCGGCCTACTGGGGAACCCAGGTGCAGGACGGACCCCGGTGGGCCTTCGGTGAGCCCTATATGGTCCGTCAGATGGGCAGTTCAGCTGCCACGAAGTTCTACGTGTGCCCGGGATGCAATCAGAACATCCCCCCGGGAGTGGCCCATGTGGTGGCCTGGCCCCGGGATACCGGGGCCAGGGCCGACGACCGCCGGCACTGGCACAAGGCCTGCTGGGACAGGCGCTAGAACCCTACTTGGCGGGCTCTGTCAGTTCCAGCAGCACGCCACCGGCATCCTTGGGGTGGACGAAGTTGATGCGGGCGCCACCGGTGCCGATCTTCGGGGTGTCATAGAGCAGACGGATGTTCTGCTTGCGCAGGTAGTCGGACAGCTCATCGAGGTGGTGGGTGCGCAGGCACATCTGCTGCAGGCCCGGGCCCTTCTTCTCGATGAACTTGGCGATGGTGGATTCCTCATTCAGCGGGGCGAGCAGCTGGAGCATGCCATCGGTCTCGGTCATGTTCTTCGGGCCGACCATGGCCTCGGTCACGCCCTGTTCCTCGTTGGTCTCCTGGTGGTGGTTGACCCACCCGAATGCGCTGCGGTAGAACTCGACGGCTGCATCCAGATCGGGGACGGCGATGCCGACATGGTCGAGGCAGACGACGTACTCGTGGGGGATATCAATTGCTTGTGGGTTTTCAGTCATAGTCCACATTCTATTCCTGTGACCACACGCCTGCAGGAATAGGGCCGGTGTCGGTGATCACGGGTAATCTGGCATCATGCTCATCGCCTTTTCAGTTGCCCCAACCGTCACCGACAATCCCGACGCGGAGATGGCCGACGCCGTCACCGAGGCCATCCGTGTGGTCAGGGAATCAGGTCTGCCCAATGAGACCAACGCCATGTTCACGCTCATCGAGGGGGAGTGGGATGAGGTCTTCGACGTGGTCAAACGCGCCACGGAGGCCGTCTCCCGGGTGTCCCCTCGTACCTCCCTGGTGATCAAGGCGGATATCCGTCCCGGTTACACCAACACCCTCACCCGCAAGGTGGAAGCCGTGGAGGAACGTCTGTCCGGTGATCAGTAGAGTTGGATGGGACCATCCGCCGAGAACCAGAGAAAGAGTGTTGCAACCGTGACCACACCCGGCCGTCTTGCCAGTGGCGCCATTGATCTGGGCGAGGTGAAGGCCCGTGCCGAGGCCCGCCAGAAGAACCATGAGGCGGGACCCGCCTCCCATGGGATCGCCACGTCCATCACCGTCACGATGGACAATCTGGAAAATGAGGTGCTGCGCCGATCCACCCAGGTGCCCGTCATCGTCCTCATCGGCACCTCCCGCAGCCCCGATTCGGAACAGCTCAGGGCTGATTTCACCGCCCTGGCCGCCAACGCGGGGCTGTCCTTCATCTTCGCCTATATCGACGCCGACACCACACCTGATGTGGCCCAGGTCTTCGGGGTGCAGGGCCTGCCGACCACCATCGCGGTGGCCGCCGGACGGCCCCTGGCGGACTTCCAGGGAGGCCAGCCCGCCGAGGCCATCGAGCAGTGGGTCAATTCCGTCATCCAGGCCGTCGGCCCGCAGCTGGAGGGCCTGCCCGAGGGCGCCCCAGCCGCAGAGTCTGCCGAGCCGGAGGACCCGCGTCTCGACGCCGCCACCGACGCCCTCAACGCAGGCAACTTCGAGGAGGCGATCCGGATCTATGAGGAGATCCTCGCCGAGGAGCCGAAGAACGCCGAGATCAAGCAGGCCCGTGACACCGCCATGCTGATGAGCCGTCTGGGGTCCACCCCGGGGGACACGGATGTCATCGCCGAGGCCGACGCGGATCCCACCGATCCGGACAAGGCCTTTGCCGCGGCTGATGCAGAGATCGTGGCAGGTAACCCCGAGGCAGCCTTCAACCGGCTCATCGCACTCCTGACCCGTACCGCGGGCAAGGAGAAGGATACGGTGAAGAACCGCCTCATCGAACTGTTCGGTCTGTTCGATCCGACCGATCCCCGGGTGCTCAGCGCACGCGGGAGGATGGCCAGCGCCCTCTACTAGCCACACACATAAAAGACTGCCCCATGACCACCGACGTGGTCATGGGGCAGTCTTTTATGCCATCCGGGGGTTTAACCCTCCCAGACGTAGAACTGTGCACTCATCGCGGGGGAGTGCAGGGTGGTGGTGTAGGGGAAGCCATCCCGGTCGACCTTCTCCGCCTCGATGGTCTCGGGCAGCGGGTTGTTGGCACCGTGGTACTGCTCATCATCGGTGTTGAGCACCAGCCGCCAGGAGCCTCCACCGGAGACACCGACCTGGTACTCCGGCTGGGAGGTGCCGGAGAGGTTGAAGACACACAGTGCCTGGGAACCGTCGTCACCGTAACGGGTGAACACCAGGATGTTGTTGCTGGCATCATCGGCCTTGTTCCAGGTGAAGCCCTCACCGGAGAAATCCCGCTGGTGGAGCGCGGTGACCTCCTTGTAGGTGGAGTTGAGTTCACGGACAAGATCGGAAATACCCTCGTGGTATTCACCCTGCCAGCCCTCGACGACACCCCAGGGCAGTTCATGGCCCTCGGACCACTCGTCGCGCTGGCCCAGTTCCTGGCCCATGAACAGCAGCTTCTTACCCGGGTGTGCCCACATGTAGGCGAGCAGGGTGCGCATCCCGGCTGCCTTGTTCCAGGTGTCACCGGGCATGCGGTTCCACAGGGAACCCTTGCCGTGGACGACCTCGTCATGGGAGATCGGCAGGACGAAACGCTCCGAGAACGCATACACCAGGGAGAAGGTGAGCTCATTGTGATGGAAGGAGCGGTGGATCGGGTCATTGGAGAAGTACTCCAGGGTGTCGTTCATCCAGCCCATGTTCCACTTCAGGGAGAAGCCCAGGCCGCCGTCCCAGGTCGGTGCGGTGACACCGGGCCAGGAGGTGGATTCCTCGGCGATGGTCAGTGCACCCGGGTGCACACGTTGCACGGTGGCGTTCATCTCCTGGATGAACTGGACGGCCTCCAGGTTCTCGCGGCCACCGTAGACGTTGGGCTCCCACTCGCCGTGCTCACGGGAGTAGTCGAGGTAGAGCATGGAGGCCACGGCATCCACACGCAGGCCATCGACGTGGAATTCCTCCAACCAGTACAGGGCATTGGCGACGAGGAAGTTACGGACCTCATTGCGACCGAAGTCGAAGACGTAGGTGCCCCAGTCCTTCTGCTCACCGCGGCGCCAGTCTGGGTGCTCGTAGAGGGCCTGACCGTCGAACCTCGCCAGTGCCCAGTCATCCTTGGGGAAGTGGGCGGGCACCCAGTCGATGATCACGCCGATGCCACGGGTGTGGAAGGCGTCGATGAGCTTGCGCAGCTCATCAGGTGAGCCCCACCGGGAGGTGGGAGCGTAGTAACCGGTGACCTGGTAACCCCAGGAACCACCGAAGGGGTGTTCCGCGACCGGCATGAACTCCACATGGGTGTAGCCGAGGTCGGCGACATAGTCCACGAGCTCGGTGGCCAGATCGGCATAGGAGCGACCCCAGCGCCAGGAACCCAGATGCACCTCATAGACACTCATCGGGGTGCTGGCGGTGTCGATCTCCGCGCGCTTGTCCATCCACCCGGAGTCCTGCCACTGGTAGTCGGATTCCACCACGATGGATCCGGTTGCCGGTGGCAGTTCCGCCTGACGTGCCATGGGGTCGGCCTTGTCGCGACGGTGGCCCTCCCTGGTCTGGATGGCGAACTTATAGACCTCACCAGCTCCGATGTTGGGGATGAATAGCTCCCAGACACCGGAACCACCGAGGGACCGCATTGCGTGCTGGGAGGCATTCCACCCGTTGAAGCCACCGACCACGGCCACACCGATGGCATTGGGTGCCCACACCGCGAAGGCGGTGCCCCGGACCTGTCCCAGGGTGGTCTCGTAGGTCTTCACATTCGCACCGAGCACATCCCACAGGCGCTCGTGGCGACCCTCGGAGATGAGGTAGGTGTCCATCTCACCGAGGGTGGGCAGGAAGATATAGGGGTCGGCGGCGACCACGGGTTCCTGCTCCGGCCAGGTGACCCGCAGGCGGTAATCCAGGGGCTCCCGGTTGCCGAGCTTGATGGCGAAGATGTCATCACCGATGGGGTCCATGACGATCTGGGTATCACCCAGGACCAGCTCGACCTTCTCTGCGCCGATCTGGCGGGTGCGGACCACCGAACCGTCGGCGGTGGCGTGCCAACCATAGAAACCGTGGGGGTTGTGGTGGCGGCAATGGCGTAACCGGTTGAGATCCTCTTCGGGGATCAACAGGTCGTTCGCGGAAGCAGGGGTCATGACATTCGTCCTTATCGGGAAAAATCAAGGGGTATTCAGTGGGTTTGACTGTTTCGACGCTACCGCAGTTCGGGCGCCCGCGTACGGGATCTATGCGCGGTACTTGTCGATCTGGCGCCAGGCCAGACGCTCCCGACGCGCGGCCGGCAGCTCCGGGAGGACGAAGATGTGGGCGACATCCTTCAGTGGCTCCAGGCGGACGAAGTTGGTGGCACCCCAGGTGTAGGTGACCCCGGTGATCGCGTCGCGGACCTCGAATGTAGCGCCGGGTTCACGTCCCAGAGCGGTCAGATCCAGATGAACCGTGGCCTCACGGGCGGACCGCGGATCCAGGTTCACCACCACCAGGACGGTGTTGCCGGTGAGAGCATCGACCTTGGAGTAGACGATGATTTGATCATTGTCGGCCTCGTGGAAGTGGATGTTGCGCAGCTGCTGCAGCGCGGGATTGGCGCGACGGATCTGGTTGAGAGCGGTGAGATAGGGCTCGAGGGAATCGTTGGATTCCAGGGCGGCCTCGAAATCACGCGGACGCAGCTCGTACTTCTCGGAATCCAGGTACTCCTCGGAACCGGGCTTGACCGCCTGGTGCTCGAAGAGTTCATAACCTGAGTACACGCCCCACAGCGGGGACATGGTGGCGGCAAGCGCTGCGCGGATGGCGAACATTGCGCGACCTCCGTGCTGCAGGGAGGCGTGGAGAATGTCCGGGGTGTTGACGAACAGGTTCGGGCGGGAGATGTCAGCCATCTCGGCGATCTCAGTGGCGAACTCGGTGAGTTCCTCCTTGGAGACCTTCCAGGTGAAGTAGGTGTAGGACTGGGAGAAACCGATCTTGGCCAGGCCGTACAGACGCGCCGGGCGGGTGAAGGCCTCGGCGAGGAAGATGACATCGGGGTCGGTCTCGTGGATCTCGGAGATCAGCCACTGCCAGAAGTTGGCGGGCTTGGTGTGCGGGTTGTCCACGCGGAAGGTGGTCACCCCCAGGTCCACCCAGTACTTCACCACACGGTAGACCTCCTTGTAGATCTTCTCCGGGGCGTTGTCGAAGTTGATCGGGTAGATGTCCTGGTACTTCTTCGGGGGGTTCTCCGCATACGCGATGGTGCCGTCCGGCAGCACGGTGAAGAATTCCGGGTGCTCCTTCGCCCACGGGTGGTCGGGCGCGGCCTGCAGGGCGAGGTCGAGTGCGACCTCCAGGCCGAGTTCCTCGGCGCGCGCCAGCAGTTTCCTGAAGTCCTCCTCGGTGCCCAGCTGTGGGTGGATGGCGTCGTGGCCACCGTCCTTGGACCCGATTGCCCAGGGGGAGCCGACATCGTGGGCATCCGGGGTGAGGGAGTTGTTGCGGCCCTTGCGGTTGACCTCACCGATCGGGTGGATCGGTGGGAAGTAGACGGTGTCGAAGCCCATGGCTGCCACGCGGTCGAGTGCCTTTGCGGTGGTGTCGAAGGTGCCGTGGACGGGGTTGCCGTTGTCATCCCAACCACCGGTGGAGCGGGGGAACAGCTCGTACCAGGAGTTGACCAGAGCGTCGCGACGCTCGACCTTGACCTGCAGGTTCTCACCCCGGGTGAGCAGTTCACGCAGCGGGTAACGCTCCAGCAGCTGCATGGTCTCCCCGGAGATACCCGGGGCGACGCGGGCGCGGAGATTACCGTCACCACGCAGGGAGGCCGCGACGTCGAGAAGCGTTTTGCGCTCACCGTCGGGCAGGTTCTCGGCGGCGCGCTCGAACAGGAGCGCACCGTGCTCGAGGTCATTGTAGAGCTCGCTGGCGGACTGGCCGGCCTCGATCTTGGTGGTCACGGCGTGGCGCCAGGTGGCCATCGGATCGGACCAGGCATCCACGCGGAAGGTCCAGGTGCCGGGGACATCGGGGACGAAGAAGGCGTTGACCTGGTCCTGGTTGCCGGGGGTCTGCCGCATGGGGATCTGGATCGGCTCGGCGGCCACGGAGGATTCCGTCGGGCCCTGGACGTTCAGCGTCGCGGAGATGGCGTCATGGCCCTCGCGCCAGGCGATCGCCGAGACAGGCACGATCTCACCGACCACCGCCTTCGCCGGGTTCTTATCTAGAAGCTGGGGGCGAACATCATCGATACCGAGACGACCAGTCACAGTTTTCTCCTCATTAGCGGTGCAGATTCAACACGGACTTGAAACAGGCGACGGGGGTGGTGATCACCCCGGCCGAACCCTGCCAAAATCTTATCCGAGCTGTGTCAGTTCCACACGGGACCGCGGAAATCGGACATGATGGAAGATGTGAATGACGCTGCGACTGAACTTCAAGAGGATTACAACGAGGATCTCCTCATCGACTTCCGGGGTGTGACCTTCACCCGTGATAACCGGAACCTCGTCGGCCCCGTCGACTGGCAGGTCGAACTGGATGAGCGCTGGGTGATCATCGGACCCAACGGCGCGGGCAAGACCACCCTGATCCGCATGGCCGCTGCCGAGGAGTTCCCCTCCGCCGGCCACGCCCGCATCATGGGCGAAGTGGTGGGCAAGACCGATATGCGCGATCTGCGCGGCATGATCGGTGTGAGCTCCTCCGCCCTGGGCAACCGCATCCCCGGGGACGAGAAGGTCAGTGACCTGGTGGTGTCCGCCGGTTACGCCATCCTCGGTCGCTGGCGCGAGGAGTACAGCGAGATGGACTTCAACCAGGCCACGGAGATTCTCGAGCGGGTCGGCGCGCTCCACCTCGGTGACCGCACCTGGGGCACCCTGTCCGAGGGTGAACGAAAACGCGTGCTCGTTGCGCGTGCACTGATGATCAACCCCGAGCTGCTCATCCTCGATGAACCGGCCGCCGGCATGGATCTGGGTGGGCGTGAGGATCTGGTCAACTACCTCGGTGAACTGGCCCTGGATCCGGATGCCCCGGCGATCGTCATGATCACCCACCATGTTGAGGAGATCCCCACCGGCTTCACCCACGCACTGCTGCTGGATGAGGGCGAGATCGTCGCCCAGGGCCTCATCGACCAGGTGCTTACCGACGAGAACCTGTCCAAGACCTTCCACCAGCCGATCCAGGTGGATCGCATCGGTGACAGGTACTTCGCCCGGCGTGTGCGTCGTGCCCGCACGCGTCGCGCCAAGAACTGAATATAAACCGGCGGGGTGGTTTTCCTAAACTTGTTCATGGTTGATCGAGAAAGTGTGGTGCAGGCATGGTGATGGAGGGGTTGGGTGGCCGCAGACTGGCCGCCACGGTGCTGCTGGTCCGGGATGGGCACTTTGAGGGACAACCGACGCTCGAGGTCTACATCCAGGAGCGGATGCCCACCATGCCACACTTTCCCCGCGCCACGGTCTTTCCCGGTGGTGGTGTGGATCCGCGTGACTTCCCGGACTTCTCCGCGGGACACAGCCCTGATATCTGGAAAGGCCCGGATGCGCTGGAGTGGGCGGGGCGACTGGGCACCAGCCCGGAGGTCGCCTATGCGCTCGTCTTTGCCGCGGTGCGCGAACTCTTTGAGGAGGCGGGCACCCTGCTGGCCGAGCACCGCGATGCCGGTGAGCTGGTCCAGGACGCCAGCCGCTACCACTCCTACCGGGCCAAGCTGGAACGCCATGAGATCTCTCTGACCGAGATGCTCACCCAGGAGAAACTGGTCATCCGCACTGATCTCATCGTGCCGTTTGCCCGCTGGGCCAGCCCCGAGGGGGACAAGGCACGGTTTGATACTTTCTCCTTCGTCGCCGTTGAACCAGACGGACAGCACGCGGACGGCAATACCCGGGAGGCATCCTCCACCGGGTATTTCCCACCCGATCTCGTCCTGGAGGGGTGGCGCGCCGGGTTGTTGCGACTGGTCATCCCGACTTGGGCGTCACTGTATGAACTGTCCCAATTCTCGAGTACCGCCGAACTCATGGATCGGATCGAGGACTTCGATATGACCCCGGTGGTCGATGATGCCGTGCACAATCCCCGCTACCGGGAATTCTACGAACTGCACCGGGTCGAACGCTTCTGACCTCGCACCCCATAGACTGGGGTAATGAGTTTCAACGCTGATGAGGTGCGCTTCCTCATCGACCACCTCCCCGATATCGATGCCGCCACGCGTGATCTGGCGCTGACGAAGAAGACCATGATCTCCGATGTGGCTGCGCTGCGTGCCCGCTTCGGTGAGCACGGCAGGGCGGTGGCGGAACTGGCCGGGGCGCGTCGTTCCGCGGAGGGCAAACTCCCCGGTGACTGGCTGATGTGCCATGATTCCGCCCAGCAGGCCACCCCGATGCAGGTCTCCGAGGTGAGGGCACAGCGTCTGGTGGCGGCCCTGGGGGAGGGGGCCACCGCCGTGGATGTCACCTGCTCCATCGGTACAGAGGGACATGCTGTCGGGCAGGTCGGCATGGGGTATATCGGTTCCGACCTCGACCACGCACGCCTGTTGATGGCGAGATACAACCTGGGTGGGGGCGTCGACAAGCACTCGCCGCACCTGCTGCGTGCCGACGCCCTGGCACCCGCGGTGACCGGCGCCGACGTGATCATCGCCGACCCTGCACGCCGGGCGGGCGGGCGACGAATCACCGACCCAGCCCAGCTGCTGCCCCCGCTGCCAGATCTGCTCACCGCGTGGGAGGGCCATGCGATGGCGGTTAAATGCGCGCCCGGCCTGGACTTCTCCGGGTGGACCGGCCTGGTCAGCCTGGTCAGTGTTGATGGTGGGGTGAAAGAGGCCTGTCTGTACACCCCTGATCTGGCCGATGGGGAGACCCGCGAGGCGGTGATCATGCGCGGAACCCGGACAGACCGGATCACCGACACGCTCGACGATGCGCCCGGCGAGCAGCTAGCACGCGAACCGGGGGAGTTCATCATCGACCCGGACGGTGCCGTGGTGCGCGCCGGGCTGGTGCGCCACTATGCGGTGCGTGAGGGGCTGTGGATGCTGGATGAGCGCATCGCGTATCTGACCGGTAATCAGATCCCCGCTGGCACCAGCGGGTTCCGGTTTATCGAGCAGGTACCCCTGAAGAGGCTGAAAGGTGCTCTGGCTGCACACGGGGCGGGGTCCCTGGAGATCCTCGTGCGGGGTGTGGATGTGGATCCCGACCAACTGCGGAAGAAGCTGGGTTTGAAGGGGGACCAGGCGATGGCCGTGGTGATCACCCGCATCGGTTCCGCCGGAGTGGCACTGGTGTGTGGCGCCCGCGAATGGAACGGGTGAATCTCACATTGTGCAACGCGCAGGACTTTAGATAGTCTGGATTGAATAGACTGTTCTGTCTAGGGCGGGCAGGGGTGATGGATTGTCCTGCGGGGTGACCGGAACCGTCCGCGTACCATGGCCGGAGAGTTTGAATTCTTCCTGAGAGCAACTGTTGAAAGGTGAGTGTGGATGTCCACAATCGTGGTGCTGGTGAAAAACGTTCCAGACACGTGGTCAAAGCGGACCCTGGAGGCCGACTTCACCCTCGATCGTGAGGGCGTTGACGAGGTCCTGGATGAGATCAACGAGTTCGCACTCGAACAGGCTCTGCGGCTCCGGGAGGCCAACCCGGGGCACAAGGTGGTGGCACTGTCCGCCGGCCCTGAATCCGCTGATGAGGCACTGCGCAAGGCCCTGTCCATGGGTGCGGATGAGGCCATCCTGCTCACCGATGAGGCACTGGCGGGTTCCGATCTGCTGGGCACCGCCTGGGCGTTGAACAACGCGATCAACACCATCCCGGATGTCTCCCTCATCGTTGCGGGTTCTGCCTCCTCCGATGGTTCCATGGGTGCGCTGCCGGGTGTGCTGGCCGAGTACCGCCAGGTGCCTGCACTGACCGGACTGTCCAGGGTGGCCATTGAAGGTGCTGACGTGACCGGCACCCGTGTGGATCACCGGGGCAGCTTCGAGCTCAAGGCCGCACTGCCCGCGGTTGTCTCCATCACCGACAAGGCCGACAAGCCCCGTTTCCCGAACTTCAAGGGCATCATGGCCGCCAAGAAGGCCACCATCGCGCGCCTCAACCTGGCGCAGATCGGTGTCACCCCGGAGCAGGTCGGCCTGGCCCACGCGGCAACTGCCGTGACTGCCGCCTCCGAGCGCCCGGCACGTACCCGCGGTGAAGTCATCAGCTCCGGGGATGCCGCGGCACGGATCGCCGAGCACCTGGCCGCCGACAACGTGATCTAGTTCCAACCCGATCAACAACCCGTCAAATCCTGTAGGAGAAACGTTTCATGTCTACTGCTTATGTATTGGTAGAGCAGAACAACGGTCAGCTGGATCACGTCACCGCTGAACTGATCACCGCAGCCCGCGTGCTCGGTGAGGTCACCGCCGTGGTGGTCGGTGGACCCGGCACCGGCCAGGGCCTGGCCGCCGAGCTCGGTGCCCTGGGTGCTGCCGTGGTCGTGGTGGCTGAGTCCCCGTCCGTGTCCGAGCGCCTGGTCCTGCCCGAGGTGGATGCCCTCCACATCGTGGCAGCCCACAACCCGGGCCCGATCGTGCTGTCCGCCAACCTCGGTGGCAACGAGATCGCGGGTCGCCTCGCGGCCCGCCTGGCCTCCGGTGTGCTGTGCGATGTTGTCGGTATCAACGCCGACCGCACCGCCGACCAGTCCATCTTCGGTGACACCATCCAGGTGTCCGCGGCCGTGGGTGGCGCGTCCCCGATCTACACCCTGCGTGCCGGTGCCGTCGCCGGTGAGCCGGTCGCTGCTGCCGGCACCCTCCAGACCCTGGAGCTGCCCGCCGCCACCGCCAAGGACGTCACCGTGGTGTCCGCCACCGCGGCCGAGCGTGGCGACCGCCCCGAGCTGCCCCAGGCCAAGGTGGTCATCGCCGGTGGTCGTGGTGTGGGTTCCGCCGAGAACTTCAAGACCGTTCTGGAGCCGCTTGCCGACGCCCTCGGTGCCGCCGTGGGTGCCACCCGCGACGCCGTCGACCTCGGCTACTACCCGGGCGAGTACCAGATCGGCCAGACCGGTGTGACCGTCTCCCCGGATGTCTACATCGGCTTCGGTATCTCCGGCGCGATCCAGCACACTTCCGGTATGCAGACCGCCAAGAAAGTCATCGTGGTCAACAACGACGAGGACGCCCCCATCTTCGACATCGCCGATCTCGGTGTGGTGGGAGACCTCTTCGATGTTGCTCCTGCGCTGCTTGAGGAGATCAACAAGCGCAAGTAGGATCACGTACCGAATAAACATGGGCCCGACGGTGTTGTCACTGTCGGGCCCTTGTTGATCCATCTCCCATCACAAGCCGAAGCAAAAACTGAAGCAAGAACCGAAGAAGGACCGTGGATACTTTCTACCTCGACCATGCCGCCACCACCCCGATGCGGGCCATCGCCGCCGACACCTGGATGGAGCATGCCCAGGCACTCAACCCGGGTGGTCAGTACGGCTCGGGACGCAGGGCGCGCAGCGTGGTGGATACGGCCCGCGAGGAGATCGCCGCGCTGCTGGGCTGTGAGCCCATCGAGGTCATCTTCACCGCCTCCGGCACCGAGGCCGACAACCTCGCCATTCAGGGCCTGTACCGGGCATCGCCGATGAACCGGATCGTGTCCACCCCGATCGAGCATCCCGGCATCCTGGAAACGGTCAAGGCTCTCGGGATTGAGGGGGCGCAGGTGGAGCTGCTGCCGGTGGGTGGTGATGGTCGTGTCTCATCCTTCGAGGCGTTGGCCCAACCCGCCGCGGTGGCGACGATGATGTGGGCGAATAATGAAACCGGTGCAATCCAGCCGGTGGAACAGTTCATCGCCGCGGCGGGGGAGACACCCACACACATCGACGCCGTGCAGGTGGTGGGTCATCTGCCGGTGGACTTCCATGCCCTGGGCGCGACCACGCTGGCGGCATCCGCGCACAAGTTCGGCGGACCCCGGGGCGTGGGTCTGCTCCTGGCCCGTCGCTCCCCGGCACCGTCTGCCGTGTTACATGGCGGTGGACAGGAACGCGGCATCCGCCCCGGTACCCTCGACGTCGCCGGTGCGGCCGCCACGGCAGCGGCGCTGCGTGAGGCGGTGGCCGAGGTCGACACCGAGCTCGCCCGCCTCAGCGCCCTCCGCGACAGGCTTTACGACGGCATCCTGTCCCTGATCGACAACGTCCTGGTCCACACCACTGAGCCCGCGTTGCCGGGACACCTGCACCTGTCCTTCCCCGGCGCGGAGGGGGACAGCCTGATCATGCTCTTTGACTCCATGCGCATCGAGGCCTCCACAGGATCCGCCTGTTCCAACGGCGTCAACCGCGCCAGCCATGTGCTGCTGGCGATGGGTATCACTGAGTCCGATGCCCGTGGAGCCATCCGATTCACCTTGGGACGCACCACCACTGAATCAGACGTGGATGCGGTACTCGCTGTGATCGCTGATGTGGTTGCCCGTGCCAGAACCGCAGGACTGGCGTTTTAATACGTGGGGGTGTCCCTATGTTTTTGTCAAGAGGTAGTCACTGACACGAAGCCACAGCTCCCGGATGTGACACCATGGGCAATAAAACCGGCAGTACAACTTCTGCTAAGTAGTAGAAGTGATTGAGAACGTTCTGTTCAGTTAGAGGAAAAGCTCATGTCTGAAAAAGTTTATGCTGTCTATCGTCGACGCATTCCCTACATTGGAGTAGTTCCATATGAGGCATCTCGTCGTGATGTAATTTGTGCGCTTTTTGGGACAGAAGCTGAGGTAAAAGGATTGGAACAACAGGCGAGAGAGATTGGTTATGAGCTCTGGTGGGAGGAAATCGCAATCTCTGATGCAACAGACCCAGCACACCTCCCTTCCACCGTATTTATAGTTTTTCAAGGTGGATATGAGCAAGCTGCCCCTGATGCTCTTGAGTTTTCTAACCCAGTTGGCATAGTCGCAGCTTTCGACCTCGATGGTGCTGAGGCGGCTGTACGCCGACACCACCAAAGTGACAGTTTGGACATATGGAAGCTTCCCATCCCCTGGCAGAGTCCTTTCGCATTGCACCCGTTTACTAAGAAGCATGTGGATGGAGGTAATCCCGATTATGAATACTCTCTGTAGCGTTGTGGTGGTGCGTTAGGGAATCATATTGCGCAACGAAAAAGAGAAATAGAGGAAGCATTATGCGGTAACTGGATACTGCTGCACTACGTAAATCAGGCTGGATATTCTTTCCCCGGAAGCTTTCGTGTTAGGGAAGCCTAGTTAATGCCTAGCTGCTGGTACCGAAGAACACATAGGAAATAACCGGACCCACAGCATCGAAGGCATGGCAGGCAATCTGTTGCGGCAGGGGATAGGTGGTGCAATCCACCACCTCATAGGTACCCAGGATTGATTCCCTGAAACCGGTGATGTCCTGGAGAAACTTGAGCTCCTGCGCATAGCTGGAGCCGGTAGAGGTCATTGGAGCGGGCTGATTCGCCTGAGCTGGAAACATAAGGACGGTGCCCGCCACCACCGTACTGAGCAGTGCTTTAGTGAGAATACGCATCACTCAACCGTAGTGTCTGCCACCTCATCGCGCCTGGGGTGTGCGCCGCTGGCGAAGCGGCGCACCCAGGCTTCGTCCTTATAGTGGGCCGGCACACCGCCGCCGAGTAACTCCCGGGTGATGGCTGCTGCCTGGGGCGAGTGGGCGTCGAAAAGCTCCCGGTCGGAACCGAAGAGGATGATGTTGCCGTAGCGGCGTCCCTTGAGCATCGGGGGATCGGCGATGACCGCGACGTGGTCGAAGACCTCCATCATCCCGGCGAGCTCGCTCTTGGCACCGCGCAGATCGGAGTGGTCGCCGCAGTTGGAGACATACAGCCCGCCCGGCGCGAGGCCGCGGTGGCAGTGTTCGAAGAATTCCACGGTGGTCAGGTTGTCCGGGGTGACGGCGCCGGCGAAGGCATCGCGGATGATGATGTCACGACTGGCCGGGGTGAAGGCTTCGGCGACTACGCGGGCGTCATCGACACGGATCTTCACCCGGGGTGCACGGGGGATGTCGAACCATTCCCGGGCCAGGCGGGCGAGTTCCCCGTCGAGTTCGACGACGGTGTTGCGTGACTGCGGGTAGACGTCCGCGAAGTAGCGTGCCATGGTGCACGCCCCGCCACCGAGGTGGGTGATGCGGAGCTTGTCGGTGTCCAGGAATTGATCGGCGAAGGCCTGGGTACCGGTGGCGATCCAGCGCATGTACTCAAACACCAGGGCCCGGGGTTCTCCGAGGACGATATGGGAGCTGGGGACACCGTTGACACTGATGAGCCAACCGTCGGTGGTGTAAAAATCTGGTTGGAGCTCGATGAGGGAGTACTCGCCCGCATAGCTGCCGGCGACGGGGTTGGCATTGGTGATGTCGGGGGAGGTGTTGCGTTTACGGGCCACGGTGTGGGGTGTGTTCTTTCTGTCCGGGTGGGTGCTAGAGCGGGCGGTGCTGTGGGTTGGCCAGCAGATGTTCGCGCATATAGGGCAGCACGAAGTTGAGATAGCCGTACTTCGGGACGGCCAATAGACCGCGGCGCAGCAGCTGTCGACGCTGCACAGACAGGGCGTTGGGCTTGACTTTCATCAGTGCGGCGATGTCGCCGGTGGCCACCATCTCACCGTTGTCGGATAATTCGGCAATGGCATAGAGGATAGTCAACTCACCGTCGGGAACAGAATGCAGCGATGGTTCATGCACCTGCATGCCCATGCGGCGGATGACCTCATCGCGCACGGACTCCACCTGCCTGGTAGTGATGTGGTCTGTCTTATCCAGGGTCGCGCGGGCCCACGCCAGGGAACCGGTCAGCTGCATGGAGTAGGGATAACCGACGCTGATGTGGGCAGCCAGCTCGGCGGCGTCCTGATCGATGTTGCGACCACCGGCGGTGGTGGTCTCGAGGAACATCGCCACCGAATCGGCGTGATCAACCTCGCCCAGGTGGATGCGCTCAGCACGCCGGAGGAAGGTGGTGCCCTCGTGTTGCAGCAGCCTCTCAACGCCTTCTGGAAGGCCGGCAGCCACCATGGCGATATCGAAGTCATCGCGCAGCAGATCCTGCACGGCGGTGGCCAGTTCGTGGAGGTGGTTGATATCCGCGCTCTGGAGTTCATCGAGGGTGATGAGGATGCCCGATGCGCGCTGACGGAGGATGGTGGCCAGTTCCCGGAGCCGGGAGATCAGAGTCGGGGTGGGATGGGAATGATCGGGATCGGCGGCGGTGGTGATCTGTCCGATACCCGAGATGGAGACACCGGTGAGCATCCGCTTGTCACCGGGCCCTGTCTGCTCCCGGATGGCTTCGGGCAGGGTGGTGTTGGTCAGCGTGTCCAGCATGGAGGAGTCAGGATAGACACGCAGCTTTACCCACCCCTGTGCGGCGGCGGCGTCCTCGAATTCATTGAGCATGACGGTTTTTCCCATGCCACGTGCACCGGAGATGAGCAGGGCCCGGAAGGGACTGCCGGGTCCCTCGGCCAGGCCCAGGGTGAAGGATTCGAGCAGGGAATCACGGCCTGCCAGGATCGTGGGGGAGACGCCGAAGGTGGGGCGGAAGGGGTTGGCTCTGGTGGGGTGCATGGTGATCCTCCGGAGATGGTTTTTAGATCTATAAGAAGTGTAGCGTCTTTTTAGATCTTTAAGAAGTGGCTGGGCGGTTTAGATCCGGTAGAACTGCGCGCGCCTAGCCGGTAATTGTGGCTTTCGGGGAACACAAAGATACGCTACGAGGTTGAACAACGGTGACATGGCCTTTGATGGCCGGGATGACAACACGAGGGGAGATCATGCGGGTTCTCGCAGCAATGAGTGGAGGCGTTGATTCCGCGGTGGCGGCATCACGCGCGGTGGCAGCAGGCCATGAGGTGGTCGGGGTGCACCTCGCCCTGTCCCGGGATCCGCAGAGCGTGCGTGAATCCTCCCGTGGTTGCTGCTCCCTGGAGGACTCCGCCGATGCCCGCCGTGTCTGCGACAAGCTCGGTATCCCGTTCTACGTGTGGGACTTCTCCGACAGGTTCAAGGAGGATGTCATCGATGACTTCATCGACTCCTATGCCATCGGCGAAACCCCCAACCCCTGCCTGCGCTGCAACGAGAAGATCAAGTTCGCAGCCTTGCTTGAGCGTGGTATCGCGCTGGGTTTCGACGCTGTGGTCACCGGCCACTACGCCCGCCTGACCCAGCCCGCCGATGGCGGCGACGGCTACCTGCGCCGTGGCGTGGACATGAACAAGGACCAGTCCTATGTTCTGGGTGTCCTCGGCGCGCATGAGATCGCCCACTGCATGTTCCCAGTCGGTGACACCGTCAAGCCCGAGATCCGCGAGGAGGCCGCCGCCTCCGGGTTCTCCGTGGCCAAGAAGCCGGATTCCTATGACATCTGCTTCATCCCCGACGGCAACACCCAGGCGTTCCTGGGCAGGCACATCGGTCTGCGCCCGGGCATGATCGTCGACCGGGAGGGCACCACCCTGCGTGAGCATGCCGGCGTGCATGAATTCACCATCGGTCAGCGCAAGGGACTTGACATCAAGGAACCCGCCACTGATGGCCGCCCCCGCTACGTCACGGATATCGATGCCGCCACCGGCACCGTCACTGTCGGTTCTCGGGAGGATCTGGAGGTCGGGGTCATCCACGCCGACCGCCTGAAATTCCTCCACCCCGCCATGGACGGCGAGCTCGACTGCGAGGTCCAGGTGCGTGCCCACGGAGGCGTCGTCAAGTGTCACGCGCGCATCGACCGCACCGCCGACACCATGCGCCTCGACCTCGCCGAGCCCCTCTCTGGCGTGGCCCGTGGCCAGGCCGCGGTGCTCTACCTGCCCGACCCGGACGGGGACATTGTCCTAGGGTCCGGCACGATCTGCGGCACGGAGGCATAACATGGCCGCCTACGGTCTGGGGGAACTCCCCGGCACCTCGATTACGGAGGCCGCCGACATCATCCAGGGCGAAACCGGTGACCTGCTGCACCTGCCGCAGCTGCCCTCCCGCGGCCTGGGTGCCGACGCGATCGGTCGGAGCGTGGGGCTTATCGACGCCCTCACCGTCGCACGTGGTGCCCGTTCCTGGGTCCTCAGCGCCCGCCCGAGCCGACTGACACACCGGACGCGCGACTATCTCAGCATGGATCTGGACACCTGTGAAGAGGTCTGGGGCACCTCCCAGGACCACATCAAGATCCAGGTGGTCGGCCCCTGGACCCTCGGCGCACGCATCGAACTGCCCAACGGGCACCGTGTGCTCACCGACCGCGGTGCCATGCGTGATCTCACCGGGGCACTCATCCTGGGTATTCAGGAGCATGCCGCGGATGTATCACGGCGGTTCCGCGCGCAGGTGTCCGTCCAGATCGATGAGCCGGATCTGGCGGCCATCGCTGCCGGCAGGCTGGAGGGTACCTCCACTTTCGACACGATCCGGGCGGTCAACGCCGCTGATATCACCGAACGCCTGAGTGGTGTGTTCGACGCCGTGCGCGGTGAGGGGATCGAACACACCTACCTCAACCTCACCGGACAGACACCCCTGTGGGAGGTAGCCAGGGGAGCGGGCGCCGAAACGGTTCAGGTGACCCTGGACCGCGTGACGGGTAATGAGCAGCTCGACGGTTTCGGGGAGACGATCACCGGAGGCGTGCGCATCGGCCTGGGCATCACGGGTCCGGAGGACCGGGTGGATGAACTGCAGGAATTGCCCCGCGTGCGCGCCGTTGAGGCGGCCAGGTTCTTCGATCACCTCGGGGTGGACCGCGCCCATCTGGTGGACCGGGTGGATGTGCATCCGCGCATGGGTTTTGGGGCTGGAGGCGAGTTGGTTTCTGCTGCTCAGGCCTATCGAATGGCCCGTGTGGTGGCGGGGATGCTGGAAAAGGATTCCGGGGACCTGTAGGGGCATATGCCCTGGTCACGCCGGTCGGGGGCACCCGGTGTCCGGGGCGTGTTCTAGGGTGGATTAGAACAAGTGAACGAACCATGGTTGCCATAGGGGGTTATGCCATGATCACCACTCATCCACCCAACTACTACACCGTCAACAATCCCGCCGATCCCACCGCCATGGCGCTGAGCGCCATCAGGAAGGCGGAACACCAGCTCATCGCGCAGGTGATGCCCGATGAGGACACCGACTTCGAACTGGCGGTATCCACGCTCGCTGTCTCCACCGGATATTCCCGTCACCGCGTCAGGCAACTCATCCTCGCGTTCTACCAGCTCAAGGACCTGCCCCTGCTGGAGCAGCTCCAGCAGGACCTCTTCCACCTCGACCACCAGCGCCTGATCACCATTTCCAACGCCCTGTTCGGCCTCAACCCCGAGCATCTGGAGGTGGTGGATGAGCTGCTCACCGACTATCTCACTCCCATCGCACCCAACCAGGCGCTGCCCTCGCACCGATCCATCCGGGCGAAGATCGCCGCCATCCGCAGCATGCTCGACGATGCCAAGGCGGACCCCGATAAGGACCCCACCAACCGGAGGGAGTTCGATATCTCACCCGGTGACAATGACACCACAGCCCACCTGTTCGCCTCGGTCGACCCTGTGGAAGGCAAACTCATCAACGATGCGGTGGCTAAACATGCTGAGGCCACGGGAATGAACAAGGGGGAGGCCTTCGTCGACCTCATCCTGAGCAAGGTCAAAATCAAGGTCGCCCTCAATCTCTACAGTGCGAAGGACCTCGCCAACGCACCTGTGTGGGGCACGGGTATCGGATGGCTCGATGAGAAGACGGGGAACCACTGGAGCGCCCAGGCCAGCACGGTCCGGGATATGGATCAGGCGATGGGGAAGCACGTCGCCGGCCATGATCCGACCCCCGATATCCGGGCCGCTGTGGAGGGTCGCGATGGCGGGTGTGTGGCGCCGTACTGCACGGTGCCAGCCGATCGCTGCGATATCGACCACCGCATCAACCACGAGGACGGAGGTTGCACCTGCGCCGGGAACCTGTCTTCCGCGTGCCGTCATCATCACAACGGCAAGACCGATGGGCGATGCGTATACCTGAGCGACCCGGTCACCGGGATCGTGGTGTGGGTCTGGCAGGACGGAACCTGGGCGGTCAGCGTGCCGGAGGGGCCACTGACACCGCAGAGTGCCCGGTGGGCACAGACGGTCTCCCAGTACCGCACCACACACCGCAAGCGCTGGGCGGCGGCAGCGAAGGCTGAGGCAGAGGCGAAGACCACCGAGGTTCAGGAGGATGCCCCACCGTTCTAACCCGGGAGACTCAGACGGACTTATCAGCCTTGGCTTCCATGCGGGCCCGGGTTGCCTCCGGCGTGGCGTTTTCCGCCAGCAGTGATGCCACCACACCGATGAGGAGGATGACGGTGGGCAGCAGGAGCGCCTGCCCGAAGGCAGCCCCTCCCTCGCCGGCGACCAGACGGACCTGGAGCACAGCACCGATGGCGGCGGCACCCATGACGGACCCCAGCTGCCGGGTGGTGTTATACACACCGGAACCCGCCCCCATGAATCGTCCCGGCAGGTCGCGCATGGTGGAGGTGGAGTTCGGGGCCCAGATGAGGCTGTTTCCCACACCCAGGAAGAACATCGACACCAGGGCCACCCAGATCGGAGCATTAAAGATCATCATGAGGGAGAGACCGAGGATGGACAGCGAACTGATGCCGAACCCGAGCGCCGCCATGGAGTTGGGGTTGCGTTTGTCCACCAGCCTGCCGATGGAAGGCGACAGCAGGACGGCGACGAGCGCCTGGGGGATCATCATGAAGCCCGCCTGCATCGGTCCCATGCCGTGGATCTGCTGGAAGTACAGCATGATCGGCAGGGGGATACCGGCCACGGTGAAGCCCATGGCCACAATGCCGATATTGCCCAGGGAGAAATTGCGGATCCGGAAGATGTCCAGGGGGATCAGCGGATCACTGCCTGCCTGGGCCAGTCTGGCCTGCTGCCGGACAAAACCGTATCCGAGTGCGAAGGCGACGATGATCATCACCCAGATCCAGGCCACCCAGCCGGCAACCTCACCCTGCTGCAGGGCGAACACCAGCAGGAACATCGCGGTGGCGGACAACAGCATGGACAGGGGATCCAGTGGTCGGGTGTGGGGAGGGAACGCAGGAACATATTTCAGGACCGCGAGCACGGAGATCACACCGATGGGGACATTGATGTAGAACACCCACTGCCACCCCCAGTTCTCGGTGATCACACCACCCACGATGGGGCCGGTCAGGGTGGCCAGACCCGCGGTGGTGCCCCAGATGCCCAGGGCGGCCCCGCGTCGTTCGATGGAGAAGATCCGGTTGATGGTGGCCATGGTCTGGGGCGTCAGCAGCGCCGCACCGAAACCCTGCACACCGCGGGCGATGATCAGACTCATCATGTCCGGGGCCAGGCCACAGGCCAGGGAGCTGACCGTGAAGATGATCATGCCCACGGCGTAGACGTTCTTCGGCCCGAATTTATCCCCCAGCCGCCCGGAGATCAGCAGCGGCACCGCGAAGGTGAGCAGGTAGATCGAGGTCACCCAGATGACCTCGTTGTAGGTGGCGCCCATGTCCTCCTGGAGGGCCGGGGTGGACACCGCCACGATGGTTTGATCCAGCAGGATCATGAAGAAACCGACGCACAGGGCGATCAGGGCCGGCCACGCCTCCTTCTCGGGCAGGGGCATGGAGGGATAGGTCCTGCCGTCCTGCGCGGAAGCGTTGTTGAGTTTGTTACCAGTGGACACGATCATCCATTCTTCCACCTGAGCGCAGAAAAGTCGCGCCCCTGTGGTTTATGACTTCACAGGGTCGCGACTTCCATCATCGCGGACGGGGATTAACTGGACTGCACCGGCCAAGAGGTGTTCACGGTGGAGCCGTCCTTGCCCTGGCCCTGGAGATAATTGCGGAAACTGGTCTGCTTCTCGTAATATCCCACCGCCTGCATTTCCATGAGTTCCTCCCCGCTCATGGTGGCCAGTTCGGGCCAGATACGGGCCTGCTTCCAGGCGATGCGGGCGGCGGCCAGGGCATCGGAGGTGGCCTCGTGGGCGTTGCCCAGCTGCACCTCATAATGCGCGCAGAGATCGCTCAGGGTGCGTTTGCCCTTGCGGTAGGGATCCTTGATCCTGTCGACGGTGTACGGATCATAAACCAGCCCATCGACGGTGAAATCACCGGAGAGTCTGCGCAGCACGGTCAGATCATAGGGTGCATTATAAACGATGAGGGCTTGATTATTTCCCCATCCCTCCTGGATTCTCCGGATGGTTTCAGCCAGCACCTCCTCATGGGGCTGGCCGTGCTCCCGGGCGTATTCCGTGGTGATGCCGTGCACGGCGGTGGCACCCTCGGGGATCTCCACACCGGGGTCGGCGAGCAGTTCGAGTGGCGTGGCGCCGGCCTTGGTGATGGTCACCATGGCGGATGTGACGATGCGGGCTTCAAAGGGGTTGGCGGCGGTGGTCTCGAGGTCGAAGGAGAGCATATTTGCGGGGTCGAAGTGGGCAGGGAGTTTCACCGTGGAGTTCATGACCCCAACCCTAACCAACGCCCCGGACACCGGGTGCCCCCGCCCGGCACAATCGGCGACCATCTAGAATCGGGAACCGTGACTGACGATAATGCCCAACTGCGCAGGACCTGGAACGAGCTGGCGGAAAAGGTCCGGTACCACCGGGATCTCTACTACAACCAGCAACCGGAGATCCCCGACGCCGACTTCGACGCCCTGTTCCGGCAGCTCCAGGATCTGGAGGAACAGCACCCGGAGCTCGCCGTCCCGGACAGTCCCACCAAGGAGGTGGGCGCACCGGTCACCGAACAGTCCAGCTTCGACAATGTCGAGCACCTCGAGCGCATGCTCAGCCTGGACAATGTCTTCGACGAGGAGGAGCTGCGCGACTGGCTCGCCCGCACCCCGGCGAAGCGTTATCTCACGGAGTTGAAGATCGACGGGCTCTCCATCGACCTGATCTACCGCAACGGCACACTGGATCGTGCCGCCACCCGTGGTGACGGCCGGGTCGGGGAGGACATCACCGCCAATGCCCGTGTCATCGGGGACATCCCGCATGAGCTGACCGCCACCGATGAGTACCCCATCCCGGCGGTGCTCGAGGTCCGCGGTGAGGTGTTCATCCCCATCGGGGACTTCGCTGAGGTCAACGCCCAGCGCATCGAGGATGGTGGCAAGCCGTTCGCCAACCCCCGCAACGCCGCCGCCGGATCGCTGCGTCAGAAGAACACCGAGGATGTGAAGAAGCGCCGACTGCGCATGATCACCCACGGTATCGGCTACAGCGAGGGTTTCCAGCCGGCCTCACAGCATGACGCCTACCTGGCGCTCGCCGCCTGGGGCCTGCCCACGTCCTCCTACACGGAGGCCGTCGAAACCGCCGACGCCGTCGTCGACAAGGTGTTGTACTGGGCCGACCACCGGCACGACGCCCTGCACGAGATGGACGGCCTGGTGGTCAAGGTCGATGACATCGCCTCCCAGCGCGCCCTGGGGTCCACCAGCCGTGCGCCGCGCTGGGCGATCGCCTACAAGTACCCGCCGGAGGAGGTCACCACCAAGCTGATCGACATCAAGGTCAGTGTGGGCCGCACCGGCCGGGTGACCCCGTTCGCCATGATGGAACCTGTGTTTGTCGCCGGATCCACCGTGTCCATGGCTACCCTCCACAACCAGAGCGAGGTCAAACGCAAGGGCGTGCTCATCGGCGACACCGTGGTGGTCCGTAAGGCCGGCGAGGTGATCCCCGAGGTGCTCGGGCCCGTGGTGGAGATGCGCGACGGCACGGAACGGGAATTCGTCTTCCCGGAGCACTGCCCGGAATGCGGATCCACGCTGGCCCCGACCAAGGCTGAGGATGCCGACTGGCGTTGCCCGAACACCCGCAGCTGCCCCGGCCAGCTGTCCCAGCGCCTGACCTACATCGCAGGTCGCGGCGCCTTCGACATCGAAGCACTCGGTGAGAAGGGGGCCCAGGATCTCATCCGCAACGGCATCCTCATCGATGAGGCAGGTCTCTTCGACCTCACCGAGGAGGATCTGCTCAAATCCGATGTCTACACCACCAAGGCGGGCGCGGTGAATGCCTCGGGGCGCAAACTGCTCGCCAATCTGGAACAACGCAAGAACACCGACCTGTGGCGTGTGCTTGTCGCACTCTCGATCAGGCATGTCGGCCCGACGGCCGCCCGCGCGCTGGCCGGTCGCTACCGGTCCATGCAGAAGCTTGTCGACGCCCCCGTGGACGAACTCGCCGAAACCGACGGGGTGGGCATGATCATCGCCCAGTCGTTCAAGGACTGGTTCGAGGTGGACTGGCACCGTGCCATCGTGGACACCTGGGCGGCGGCCGGGGTGACCATGGAAGACGCCGAGATCGAACAGCTCGAGCAGACCCTGGAGGGGCTCACCATCGTGGTCACCGGAGGCCTGGAGGGGTTCACCCGTGACTCGGTGAAGGAGGCGATCATCTCCCGTGGCGGTAAGGCCTCGGGGTCGGTGTCGAAGAAGACCGATTATGTGGTGGTGGGGGAGAATGCCGGATCTAAGGCCACCAGGGCGGAGGAGCTCGGGTTGACCATTCTCGATGAGGAGGCTTTCGTCCGGCTCCTTGATACCGGCACTGTGTAGGGAAGCTCGGGGTTGGGGGGAGGGGAAACCCTGAATAATTCCCATCTGCGGGATTTGCATTTCGAGCGGCCTTAAGGTGACACGGAGAAAGATGTCCAGAGCCTACGGAGTGTCACCGCAGTGTCAACAAAGACGGGAGCGCCACTTCCGGCTGCTGAGGGTCGGCGTAGGAGCAGGCTCCTCCGCTGGGTCGGGGGAATCATCGCGACGGGGCTGGTGGTGGGCCTGGCCGCCATCTGGGCATTCGGCCCCACCATCGGAACCGCTCTGTGGGGCAGGCCGGTGTTCCTCGTTCCCCCGACTCCGGAATGCTACGCCACCACCGTCTTTGACATCGCCGGACGCCAGGGCATCTACGCCGGTTCCGAGTTGTTTGCCGTCGCGCGCGCCCGCGCGGAGGAGGCCGTCGCCGACGCCGATTCCATCGCGGACACCTATCCGCACATAGATGCCATCCTTGCTGCCGCCGGTGGAAAGCACTCCACGCTGATGTTGCCCGGTGTTGTTCCAAAGGAACGCCAGGCTGATCTGATCCCCACCGTGGAATCGGGTGGGCAGGTGGTCACTGTGATCCTGCCTGCCACTGATGCCAGCTGGGATGGTCAGGCCTATGTGGATGCGGTGGCACCCGCCCTGGTGGAATCCCTCCGGGGAGATGGATGCGCAGTCATCCTCGATCTGCGGGGCAATACCGGCGGTGATATGGGGCCCATGCTGGCAGCTGTCTCACCATTGCTGCCGGACAGTGACGTTCTCTGGTTCAGCACCCCGCTCTATGACACCCCGGTCACCATCACCGGCAACAGCGTCCGGGGAGGGGGCACGCCCATGAGTGCCCAGGTGGATGAGAAATTCCAGGTGCCGGTCGCGGTGCTCACCGACAGTATGACCGGTTCCTCCGGCGAGGTCATCATGCTTGCCTTCCGTGGGCTGGAGAATTCCAGGTCCTTCGGTGGCCCCACCGCCGGGTACGCCAGCGCCAACACCACCATTGAGATGCCCGACGGAGCCAGCATCCTTCTGACCACCGCGCACAACAAAGCCCGCACCGGCGAGATATTCGGTGAGAATCCGGTTGAACCGGATAGGGTCACCGTCTCAGCGGAACGGGCGGCGCGGGAGTGGATCGGCCAGCAGGGGTGCGGGGATGCAGATTAGGAGATGATCGCGCCCACGATCGCCCCCAGGTCACCGAGGTGCTGAACCTCACTGGCCAGGAAGTCGGGGCCACCGGGGCGACCGATAATGAGTGCCAGGGTGGTCCTGCCCAGCGGCGCGATGGCCAGGGAGGAATCCAGCAGCGTCCAGCTCTCCGGGATCCAGTCCTCCTGCTCCGGGATGAGCAGGCGGGCGGTTTCCAGCACGACGTTCTGGGGCACGGTGCCATCATCCTCAGGCGCGGCCTGGGAGGCTGCGACACGTCGGACCGGGGGAATGGTGTCGATGACCATGGCCCACCCGGAGGTCATGGTGCGGGGGATGACATTGACCATGGCCTGCATGGCCTTGGGCACATCCCTCTTGCTGGCGGCCACGGCGGCGAGCATCTCGATCTGCCCGCGACGGTCCACCGTCCCGGAGAAGGGACGGATGGAGTCGACCATCACACCCTCAACCTGCTCGGCGGCGGTAATGAGGGTGTCCGCCATGACGTGCTTGGGGATGGAGACCACGAAGTCATCCATCACGGTTCCGTTCGGGAAGCGCTCCACCACGTCCACGGACTGAATATTGGCTTCCACCAGGCCTAGTGCCTCCGCCAGAAGGGCGAGGTTGCCGGGGGTGTCAGACAACAGGACGCGGATCAGGAAAGACATCAGGGGATCGCTTCCTTACTTTCAGATAACTTGGGGGGATGGATGGGGAACATTCTTCCCCTAGACAATACCATCGCGGTTCCTCCCCGAGGTTGAGTTGGACAGCGTTCGTCGTGACCCTCACCCTGGGAGGTTCCGTGTCCGCACGGTGCAGTAAGATGATCCAGCAGTTGCGCCTGTTCTGATTTCTCCATGACACATCAGCGGGCGTGTGCCATTTTTATCCACCCATTGTGACTAGCGAAGAGGATCAGAAACCAAGTGCCTGAGATTTCGCGCGACCAGGTCGCTCACCTTGCCAAACTGGCCCGGCTGGCGCTCAGCGAAGAGGAGCTGCAGCAGTTCGCCGGACAGATTGATGACATCGTCGGACATGTCTCCGCGGTGCAGAACGTTGATGCCGAGGGGGTCGAGCCGATGAGCCACCCGCACAGCATCATGACCACCATGCGTGAGGATGTCGTGGTCAAGACTCTTACGCCGGAGCAGGCACTCGATCAGGCCCCGGCCGTCGAGGATGGGCGTTTCATGGTTCCGCAGATTCTGGGTGAGGGCGACTAATCATTATGAGCAACAAATATCTGGTTGAGGGCTCCACCAGCGAGCTGACCACCAAGACCGCCGCCGAACTGGCCGGTCTGATCCACTCCCGCGAGGTCACCTCCCGGGAGGTCACACAGGCGCACCTCGACCGCATTAATGAGGTCGATGGCGAGATCCACGCCTTTCTGCATGTCGGTGAGGAAGCTGCCCTGGCCGCGGCAGACGCCGTCGATAAGGCTCTCGACGCCGGCGAGGCTCCCGCATCCGCACTGGCCGGTGTCCCGCTGGCACTCAAGGACGCCCTGGTCACCACCGATGCCCCGACCACCGCGGCATCGAAGATCCTCGAGGGGTACATGAGCCCCTATGATGCGACCGTCACCCGGAAGCTGCGCGAGGCCGGCATCCCGATCCTGGGCAAGACCAACATGGATGAGTTCGCCATGGGATCCTCCACGGAGAACTCCGCCTATGGTGCCACCCGCAACCCGTGGGATCTGGAGCGCACCCCGGGTGGTTCCGGTGGTGGATCCTCCGCAGCGCTGGCCTCCGGTGAGGCCCCGCTGGCCATCGGCACCGACACCGGCGGGTCCATCCGCCAGCCCGCCGCACTGACCAACACCGTCGGTGTGAAGCCGACCTACGGCACCGTGTCCCGTTACGGACTCATCGCGTGTGCGTCCTCCCTAGATCAGGTCGGTCCGACCGCGCGTACCGTTCTCGACACCGCGCTGCTCCACGAGGTCATTGCCGGTCACGACATGTTCGATGCCACCAGCGTCGACAAGCCCGTCGCGCCCGTGGTTGCCGCCGCACGCGAGGGTGCCAGCGGGGACCTCAACGGTGTCCGTGTCGGTGTGGTCAAGCAGTTCGACCGCGATGGCTACCAGAACGGGGTCCTCGAGGCGTTCCACGCTTCTGTCGAGCAGATGCGTTCCCAGGGTGCGGAGATCGTCGAGGTTGACTGCCCCCACTTCGATGACGCCCTCGGCGCCTACTACCTGATCCTGCCGTGTGAGGTGTCCTCCAACCTCGCGCGATTCGACGGTATGCGTTACGGCCTGCGCTCCGGTGATGACGGCACCCGCTCCGCCGATGAGGTCATGGCACTGACCCGCGCCGAGGGCTTCGGCCCTGAGGTCAAGCGTCGTATCATCCTGGGCACCTACGCGCTGTCCGTGGGGTACTACGACGCCTACTACCTGCAGGCGCAGCGTGTGCGTACCCTCATCGCGCAGGACTTCAACCGTGCCTTCGAGCAGGTCGACGTACTGGTGTCCCCAACCACCCCGTCCACCGCGTTTAAGCTCGGCGACAAGATCACCGATCCGCTGGAGATGTACAACTTCGACCTGTGCACCCTGCCGCTGAACCTGGCTGGTCTGTCCGGCATGTCGCTACCCTCCGGTCTGGCATCCGACACCGGTCTGCCCACCGGTCTGCAGATCATGGCGCCGGCGTTCCAGGATGACCGCCTGTACCGCGTCGGTGCGGCCTTTGAGGCTGGCCGTAAGTAGGACTTGCTACATGCCCGGGACCATGGTGTCCCGGGCATCGGTCTTTCCCGACCACGGCCGGAGAGTGTAGGCTTACCTATGTTGATTAACGATATATCGAAGCATCGGAGTTTACATGACCGCACCCGCCAAGCGTGCCGCCCGTAGCGCCACCGTCACTGCCACCACCCGCATCTCACCCGACCTCATCCGGCTCAGTTTCGACTGCCCAGGGATCATCGGTGTGGAGCTGCCCTACAGTGACCACTACGTCAAACTGCTCTTCGTGCCGGAGGGCGCCGACTACTCCTGGCCATTCGATCTCGCTGAGATCCGCGAGACCAGGCCGCGTGAGATGCACCCGGTCACCCGTACCTACACGCTGTGCAATATCGATACCGTCGCAGGTACCTTCGACATTGACTTCGTGGTCCACGGTGATGAGGGGCTCGCCGGCCCCTGGGCCATGACGGCCCGCCCCGGGGACCAGATTGCGTTTGCCGGCCCGGGCGGCAAGTGGTCACCCACCGCCGACTACGAACACTTTGTCCTCGCCGGCGATGAGGCGGCGGCACCCGCGATCGTCGAGGCACTCCAGCAGCTCCCCGCCGGGACCACCGCAACGGCCTACATCGAGATCTCCACCGACGGGGCGCTTTTCGACGTTTCCGTCCCGGCGTCGGCGGAGCTCGTCTGGGTCCCACGTGAGGGCGCCGTCCACGGCTCCCGCCTCATCGAGGCGGTGCGGGCCGGTGGTTACCCGGAGAAGAAGACCTCCTGGTTCATCCACGGCGTGGCCGAGATGGTCAAGGAGACCCGCCGCTTCCTCTTCGTCGACGGTGGGGTGGACCGTGCGGATGCCTCCATCTCCGGTTACTGGCGCCTGGGCATGACCGAGGATCAGTGGCAGGCCTCCAAGCGTGAATTCGCGGAGGCCATGGAGGCGGAGGAGACTGCCGCGGCAGCCTCGTCCTAGTTATTCCGAATCCGACACCATGTAGGCGACGGCGGCCGCGGCACCGGTTGCGGTGAGCACCGCGGGCCATGCGCCGATTCTCTTGGCCAGTGGGTGGGACATGCCGAAGGCACCCACGTAGGTGCCCAGCAGGGCCGCGGTGACGCCCGGCCCCTTCTTCTTATTCCAGCTGCGGGCGGCCAGCGCTCCGGCGGCCACGAGTGGGATCGTGCCCAGCGGGCGGATGCCTGATTCACGGGCGGTCAGCCACCCGCCGATGAGACCTGCGGCAACAACGGTGGCGGTGCTGACCTGGTCAGCGTCTTTGAGTTTCATATCCATGCCAGACAGTCTAACCACTCTCTCCGTCGTGCCCGAACGGGCCGGGGCGGCGGACACTATGTCCGTTCGGGCGTGTCTATGGCATCAATAGCACAGCATTAACGGTGTGGGGGGTTTAATATGGGAGACATGCGAATTGCCACTCTCACGTCTGGCGGCGACTGCCCCGGACTCAATGCTGTCATCAGGGGAATTGTCCGTACCGCAAGTAATGAATTCGGTTCCACGGTCGTGGGTTATCAGGACGGCTGGGAGGGCCTGCTTGCAGACCGACGCGTTCAGCTCTACGACGACGAGGACATCGACCGCATCCTGCTCCGCGGTGGAACCATCCTGGGTACCGGTCGTCTGCACCCGGACAAGTTCAGGGCCGGCATCGACCAGGTCAAGGCGAATCTCGCCGATGCGGGAATCGACGCACTCATCCCGATCGGCGGCGAGGGCACCCTCAAGGGCGCGAAGTGGCTCGCCGACAACGGCATCCCTGTGGTCGGTGTCCCGAAGACCATCGACAATGATGTCAACGGCACGGACTTCACCTTCGGTTTCGACACTGCCGTGGCAGTAGCCACCGACGCCGTCGACCGGCTGCACACCACGGCGGAATCCCACAACCGTGTGATGATCGTCGAGGTGATGGGTCGCCACGTCGGTTGGATCGCACTGCACGCCGGTATGGCCGGTGGAGCTCACTACACCGTCATTCCCGAGGTGCCCTTCGACATCTCAGAGATCTGCAAGCGAATGGAACGTCGCTTCCAGATGGGGGAGAAGTACGGCATCATCGTCGTCGCGGAGGGTGCGCTACCCAAGGAGGGCACCATGGATCTGCGTGAGGGTGAGGTGGATCAGTTTGGCCACAAGACTTTCACCGGCATCGGCCAGCAGATCGCCGATGAGGTCCACAGGCGTCTGGGCCACGATGTCCGCACCACGGTCCTGGGTCATATCCAGCGCGGTGGCACCCCCACCGCCTTCGACCGTGTCCTGGCCACCCGGTATGGTGTGCGCGCCGCCCGTGCCTGCCATGAGGGTCAGTTCAACACCGTGGTGGCGCTCAAGGGTGAACGCATCCGGATGATCTCCTTCGAGGAGGCCGTGGGCACCCTGAAGAAGGTGCCGATGGAACGCTGGGTCACCGCCCAGGCCATGTTCGGTTAATCAGTCCCATCTCCCGGCTCCGCGTCTGCGGGGTTGGGTTTTCTATGCTCGGAAACATATCGGTATGAAATTGTGATGTCTATCGCTTGACGATGGTGTGGGAAATCGCTTAAGTTCGCTCTTAAATAAAGGTGCAAACGATTGCCCCTTGTGCCGGTATGTTCTGGTGAGCTTCGAGAAAGGTGGCCCGCCCCTCATGTATTCGGAAAACCCTCCGGGAAAGAAGCGCGCCACCACACTCAAGGACATTGCACAGGCCACTCAGCTCTCCGTCAGCACCATCTCCCGGGCACTGTCCAACAACGCCAGCATCCCCGAACCCACCCGCCTGCGGGTCATCGAGGCAGCAGAGCAGCTCAACTACCGCCCCAATGCCCAGGCACGGGCGCTGCGGAAATCACGCACCGATACCATCGGTCTGCTGGTACCCAATATTGAAAACCCGTACTTCGCCAGCCTGGCTGCCGCCGTCCAGCGTCGGGCACGCCGGGCCGGGGTGTCCACCATCCTGACCAACACCGAGGAGAATCCCGACCTGGTCAATCAGGCACTCGATGTCATGGATGATCAGCGCCTCGACGGAATCATCGTGGTCCCGCATCTCCAGAGCGCGGACAAGGTTGCCGAACTTCATGCCAGGGGAGTCCCCATCGTCCTGGTTGATCGCAAGCTCAAGGACACCGGTATCCCATCGGTCACCTCGGACCCGGAGCCGGGGATGACTGCGGCGGTGGATTTGTTGACCGCCACTGATGTGTCCCTCGGGTATCTATCGGGACCGCAGGACACCTCAACCGGTCGGGAACGCCTGGGCTTGTTCGAGTGGCTCTGTGTGGATCGTGGCATCACCGGGGTATCGGTCTACTACGGCGGTTACCGTCAGGAATCCGGTTATGAGGGTGTGCGGGTGCTCCTTGAGCAGGGCGCCAATGCGATCATTGCCGGTGACTCCATGATGACCATCGGCGCCCTCATGGCCATTCACGAGTTGGATCTGGTGATCGGGGAGGACCTCCAGCTCATTGGTTTCGACGACAACCCGGTGTTCCGCCTGCAGAACCCACGCCTGACCGTCATTGACCAGCAGGTAGGGAAGATGGGTGAGCAGGCCTTCGATCTCCTGCAAAAACTGATCTCCGGAAAAGGGGTCGTGGAGTCGGTGCGTATCCCCACCATCCTTCACATCCACGGATCTACGGCCGGTTCCGTGCAGAGGCGGGGCCGGACGTCGAAAAGCTAGAGACATCCGTGTCATTTCCTTATGGAAGAGTGGCCCGATAGGTGTGAATTTATATCACCTGAACTGCTATGAAATGCAGAATAGGACAATTGGGCCCGGTGGGTCTATATTCATCTCATGCATTTCGCTGAAAACCCGCGTCTGGCGAACGACGCGGTGATTCTCGAACCACTGTCACACCAGTGGACGGGGGATCTCCAGGAAGCTGTCGCCTCACAGGAACTGTGGCGCCATTGGTTCGTCGCTCTACCCACACCAGAGGGCATGGCCGAGGAAATTGACCGTCGTCTCGCCGAACACCGTGACGGATTGTGTGCCCCCTGGGCCATCGTCTCCGCCGCGACCGGACGGGCGGTGGGGATGACCTCACTCCATACCTTCGACCAGTCCAACAAACGACTCGAGATCGGGCGCACGTGGATGGCCGCGCATGTCCACGGCACCGGGATCAACCCCTCCGCGAAATATCTCCAGTTGCAGCGTGCCTTCGAGGACCTGGGGGTCAATGTCGTGGAATTCCGCACCAACTGGCACAACCACCGGTCACGCACGGCGATCGAACGGCTCGGGGCCAAACAGGATGGTGTGTTGCGCAAGCACCGCATCCATCCCGATGGCACCGTCCGTGACACCGTCATCTACTCGATCACCAATGACGAGTGGCCTGCGGTCAAACTGACGCTGTTGGAGCGGCTCCACCGTCGTCTCCAGGTGCCCACCCTGCCCAGCGAGGTTTCCCTCGTCGACGCGGGTTAACAACCCACCTCATCTGTCCCTCATCCATCTCCCGGATCATCACGACCGCCCCGGCTGTCGTGGTGGTCCGGTTTCGTCTTTCCCGCCCCCGTTGTTGCTCTCCACCCGATGAACACCCGGGTGGCCACGGAGGGCTAGAATAGTGACTCATGACTGCAGCCTTTTATGATCTGATGGACTTTGACGAGGTCCTGGAGAAGTATGACCCCGTGATGGGCCTCGAGGTCCACGTCGAGCTGGCCACCGAGACCAAGATGTTCTCCGCCTCCTCCGCCCATTTCGGCGCGGCCCCGAACAGCAACGTCGATCCCGTCTCCCTCGGCCTGCCGGGCGCGCTGCCTGTGGTCAACGCTAAGGGTGTGGAGTGGGCGATCAAGATCGGTCTGGCACTGAACTGCAGCATCGCCGAATCATCCCGGTTCGCCCGCAAGAACTACTTCTACCCGGATCAGCCGAAGAACTACCAGATCTCCCAGTACGATGAGCCGATCGCCTACAACGGTTACCTGGACGTCATGCTGGAGGACGGCACCGAGTGGCGCATCGAGATCGAGCGCGCCCACATGGAGGAGGACACCGGCAAGCTGACCCACCTCGGTGGTACCTCGGGTCGCATCCACGGCGCCACCGCCTCCCTGGTGGACTGCAACCGTGCGGGTGTTCCCCTCATCGAGATCGTGACCAAGCCGATCGAGGGTGCCGGTGCCCGCGCACCGGAGATCGCCAAGGCCTATGTCTCCGCGCTGCGTGATCTGGTCAAGGCCCTCGGTGTCTCCGATGGTCGTCTGGATCAGGGGTCCATGCGCGTGGATGCCAACCTCTCCCTGCGCCCCATCGGACAGGAGGAATTCGGTACCCGCACCGAAACCAAGAACATCAACTCCCTGAAGTCCGTCGAGCAGGCCATCACCTTCGAGATGCAGCGTCAGGCCCGCGTCCTGGACAACGGTGGCACCATCGACCAGGAGACCCGCCACTACCAGGAGACTGACGGCTCCACCTCCAAGGGACGTCCGAAGGAAACCGCCGAGGACTACCGCTACTTCAACGATCCCGACCTGCCACCGGTCATCGCACCGGCCGAGTGGGTCGAGGAGATCCGCGCGACCCTGCCGGAACTGCCCTGGGTCCGTCGTGCCCGCATCCAGGAGGAGTGGAAGCTCTCCGACGCCGAGATGCGTGATCTCATCAACGCCAACGCCCTCGATCTGATCATCGAGACCGTCGAGGCGGGCACCACCCCGGACGAGGCCCGCGCCTGGTGGGTGTCCTACCTCTCCCAGAAGGCCAACGAGTCCGGCGTGGAACTCGACGCACTGCCGGTCACCCCGGCGCATGTCGCCCGCGTGGTCGCCCTGATCAGGGAGGGCAAGCTCACCAACAAGCTCGGCCGTCAGGCCATCGACGGTGTGCTCGCCGGCGAGGGTGACGTCGATGCGGTTGTCGCCTCCCGCGGCCTGGAGGTCGTGCGTGACGACGGAGCGATCGAGGCCGCCGTCGACGAGGCCCTGGCGGCCAACCCCGACATCGTGGAAAAGTACCGCGCTGGCAACACCAAGGTCACCGGTGCCATCGTGGGTGCGGTCATGAAGGCCACCCGCGGCAAGGCTGATCCGGCCCAGGTGAACAAGCTCATCGCCGAGAAGCTCGCCTGATCACCTGCACAACGCCCCTCCCCGTGAGGGGCGTTTTTGCCGTTATGGCAGCCACAGCCCGAAGTGAGCACAATGGTGGCCATGACCTATGTACCAGCACCAACACGCTATGACGACATGGAGTACCGCACCGTCGGGCACTCCGGACTGAAGTTACCCGCCATCTCTCTCGGGCTGTGGCACAACTTCGGCAACGACAAACCCCTGGAGACCCAGCGCGAGATCATCCACCGGGCCTTCGACAGGGGAGTCACCCACTTCGACCTGGCCAACAACTACGGCCCACCGGCCGGGTCCTCCGAGGTGAACTTCGGCCGCATCCTGAAGAGGGATTTCGCCGATCACCGCGATGAGATGATCATCTCCTCCAAGGCCGGGTGGAACATGTGGGACGGACCCTACGGTTTCGGTGGCTCCCGCAAATATCTGGTCAGCTCCCTCGACCAGTCGCTCAAGCGCCTGGGGGTGGACTACGTGGACATCTTCTACCACCACCGCCCGGACCCCGACACCCCACTCGAGGAGACCCTCTACGCCCTGCGTGACATCGTCGCCTCCGGCAAGGCGCTCTACGTGGGTATCTCCTCCTACGGTGCGGATCTGACGGCCGAGGCTGCCGAGCTAATGTCCGATGAGGGCTGCCCGCTGCTCATCCACCAGCCGAGCTACTCCCTGGTCAACCGCTGGGTGGAGGAACCGGGCGATGAGGGGGAGTCACTGCTTCAGGCCACCGCGAACCACGGATTGGGGGTCATCGCCTTCTCCCCGCTGGCACAGGGCCTGCTCACCGACCGCTACCTCGACGGTGTCCCCGAGGGCTCCCGCGCCACCCAGGGCAAGTCCCTGTCGGAGGGCATGCTGTCCGAGGAGAACATCGGTATGGTGCGCCGCCTCAACGACATCGCCCAGGAGCGCGGTCAATCACTGGCACAGATGGCGATCGCCTGGGTCCTGCGGGAACAGGGCAACTACGGCGAGGAGACGGTCACCTCGGCGCTCATCGGTGCCTCCAGCGTGAAGCAGCTCGATGCCAACCTCGACGCACTGGCCAACCTGGAGTTCACCGAGGCGGAACTCCAGGCCATCGATGAGATCGCCCATGACGCCGGGGTGAACATCTGGGCCAAGGCCACCGAATCCAAGACAGCCACACCGAGGGAGCTGGATTAACCCATCAGGATCAGCTTCACGGCCAGTCCGGTGAGCACCACGGCCACACCGATGTTGATCCAGCGCCACACCCGCGTGCTGGACAGGGGACCGGACAGGGCGGCGGCGCCGTAGCCGACCAGTGGGAACCAGATCAGGCTGGCGGCAAAGGCACCCGCGGCAAAGATCCACCGGCCGGTCTCACCGTACTGGGCCCCCACGCCACCGATGAACACGAAGGCATCCAGGTAGGCATTGGGGTTGAGCCAGGTCAGCACAATGGCCATGAGCATGGGCTTGACCCAGATCTTCTGGGTGCCGGGTGTGGTGTGGAGCCGGTGTCGTTGTTTCGTCGTCACGCCCCCGCCGGAGGCGCCGGGTGCCGCGACGGGCTCGGAGTGGTCGACGAAGGTGACCTCGGTGCGGGTGCGCAGGGCGTCGCGCGCAGCCATCACCGCGAACCACAGCAGGTAGGCGGTGCCGCACCAGCGCAGGATGTCGAGAATGATCGGGGCGGTCTCGGAAATCAGGCCGACCCCGACGGTGCCGAGGGTGAACAGGACCACGTCGGACAGTAGACAGACGATGATGACGGCCGTGATGCCCTCGCGTTTGATGCCCTGTTTGATCACCAGGACATTCTGTGGGCCGATGGCCAACAGCAGACTGGCTCCCAACAACAAACCGGTGACAAAGATTTCCATGTTCAGCATGTTCGCGCACCAACTATATTAAGTAAAATGATAGAGACTGAACATGGTTTAGAATTGCTTCATGAACCCGATCCACCTGGACACCCTGCTGACCATCATTGACGAGGGCAGCTTCGAGAATGCCTCCCTCGCGCTGTCGATCTCCCCCTCGGCGGTCAGTCAACGCATCAAGGCACTGGAGAAATCCGTCGGGCGGGTGCTGGTGTCGCGCACCCAGCCGGCGGTAGCCACGGAAGCCGGGGAGGTGCTGGTTCAGGCGGCCCGCAAGATGGCGCTGCTGCAGGCGGAGACCCGCGAACAACTGGCGGAACGGCTCGATGAGATCCCTCTGACGGTGGCCATCAACGCTGATTCCCTATCCACCTGGTTCCCGCCGGTGTTCGCCGAGGTCGCACGCTGGGGCGCGGTCACCCTGACGCTGCGGGTGGAGGACGAGGCCCACACTTTGTCACTGTTGCGCCGCGGTTCCGTGCTCGGGGCTGTGACCCGCGAGGCGGACCCCGTCGCAGGTTGTGAGGTTCAACGCCTGGGGATCATGAGGCACCTGCCCGTGGCCACCCCGGAACTCCGGGATCGCTACAGCGTGGACGGCCACCCCGACTGGGTGCGCATGCCGGTGCTGCGTTTCGGGCCGAATGATGTGCTGCAGGACCGCGATCTCGAGGGCAGGGTCGAGGGAACCGTCGCCAGGCGCCGTGTCTCGGTGGTTCCGTCTGCGGAGGGGTTCGGGGAGGCGGTGCGGCGCGGCCTGGGGTGGGGCCTGCTGCCCGAGGCGCAGGCGGCACCGATGCTGGCTGCCGGGGATGTGGTGCAGCTCGATGAGAAGGTGGTGGACACCCCGCTCTATTGGCAACGATGGCGCCTGGAGTCCAGGCTGCTCGCCAGACTCACAGACGCCGTGGTGGATGCGGCCCGGGCGGGCCTGAGAACCTAGTTCTGGAAGGGCTCCGGGTTCTTGACCTCTTCACCGGCGGGCATCGGGCCCGGCAGGGTGACACCCTCGGCGAAGGGGGAACCGCCCAGTGCCTCGCGGCCGTGCTCGGACATCAGACCGGACAGGTCGGGGCCGACCGGGACGATCTGGGTGGGGTTGATCTCCGCGTGGGTGATGAAGTAGTGCTGCTTGATCTCGGTGAAGTCGGTGGTGTCACCGAATCCCGGGGTCTGGAACAGATCGCGGAGGTAGCCCCACAGGTTGGGCATCTCGGTGATCTTGTTCCGGGAGCACTTGAAGTGGGAGTAGTAGACGGCGTCGAAACGCACGAGGGTGGGGTAGAGGCGGATATCCGCCTCGGTGATGTGATCACCCATGAGGTAGCGGCGGGTGGACAGTCGCTCCTCCAGCCAGTCCAGGGCCGTCCACAGACGCTCATAGGCCTCATCGTGGGCCTGCTGGGAGCCGGCGAAACCGGTGCGGTACACACCGTTGTTCACCTCGGTGAAGATCCGTTTCATCACCGGTTCCATCTCCTCGCGCAGGTGCTCGGGGTAGAGCTCCGGGGCACCCTCGCGGTGGTGCTGCTTCCACTCCAGGTTGAAGTCGATGGTGATGGAGGGGTAGTCGTTGGTGACCACCTTGCGGCTGGACTCCTCGACGATGGCCGGCACGGTGATGCCACGCGGGTAGTCGGGGAAGCGGTTGAAGTAGGTCTCCTGCAGGCGGGGGATCTGGAGGACCGGATCAACCTCGCCCGGATCCAGGTCGAAGGTCCAGGAACGCACATCATGGGTCGGGCCGGTCAGGCCGAGCGAGATCACGTCCTCCAGTCCCAGCAGGCGACGGGTGATCACGGTGCGGTGGGCCCAGGGGCAGGCGCGGGCGGCAACCAGGCGGTAGCGACCGGCCTCAACCGGCCAGTGGAAGGATCCGTCCTCCTGTGCGACCGGTTCGGACCCTGTCGGGACATCGGCCACGATGCGGTCGGTGATGTAGTTGGTGTCCCGGACGAACTCGCCGTCGGGGGAGGCATTCTGTGGGGCGCCGGCCCAGTCAGCAGTGGTGTTGCTCATGTGAAAACTCCTTCAAGGATTTATATGATATGTCAACAATTATAGCCGGAATCGGGAGCTGCTGCCAGCTGAACATATATTCGAACCCCAGTCGATGGGGCATCAGTGCAGGTTGATACAGTAAAACGCCATGGCAACACGTTCAAAAACCACGCAGAAGTCCCGCGCCGTCCGGGCCAGGGCTGCTGCCTCCGGGGTGCTCACCGCCCTCGTCACGGTCATCATCGCGGTCGCATATGTCATCAATGGCGCTCCCGGGGATGACCGCCCACATACAGCCGAAGTCGCCGGGTACCGCACCATGCTCGCCGGCCTGGATGTCAAGGGACGCGCCCCCATGACCGGATACAACCGCGAGCTCTTCGGCCCCGCCTGGACCGATACCGTCGACGTGGACCTCGGCCACAACGGGTGCGACACCCGCAACGACATCCTGAACCGCGACCTCACCGGCGTGGACACCCGCCCGGGCACCAGGGACTGCCTGGTGGAGAAGGGCACCCTGGAGGACCCCTTCTCCGGCGAGACCATCCGGTTCACCCGTGGCCAGTCCACCTCCTCCCTGGTGCAGATCGACCACCTCGTACCGCTTGCCGACGCCTGGCAGAAGGGTGCACAGCAGTGGGATGAGCAGACCCGCAGGAGCTTCGCCAACGACCCGGACAACCTCCTCGCCGTCAAGGGCAGTCTCAACAGTCAGAAGGGCGCGAGCGACGCCGCCACCTGGCTGCCACCGAACCGCGCCTTCCGCTGCGACTACGCCAAGATGATCATCACGGTCAAGGACCGCTATGACGTATGGGTCACCCAGGCGGAATCCGAGGCACTGTCCACCCAGCTGAACACCTGCGCCGCATAACATTCCGGGCACACCGGGGCTTCCTGCAGGCCAGGCCCGGTGAGTTCGATTAACCTGGCAGCATGGCTGAGAAACCGCGTAACACCGACCCCAGTTCCGACCCCACTGACAAGGCATCCGAGACGCCGTCCACCCCGGGGCGGGGTTCCCACCCCCTGAGCCGGTTGATGGGGAAGAAACCCCAGCCCGTGGAGTCCTCCGATCTCGGTGACCCCGATGATGACATCCCGACCTACAACGGTTCGCGTGCAGATGCACCCCAGGCCACCCAGGCACCCCAGACCACGGCCTTCGCCCGTCCGGGGGAGGGGTATCAGGCGTCGACAAGCGACCGTCTGGCGTCCGACGCGCCGACCACGGTGACGCCACCACCACCCGCGCAGCCGACCCGACAGCTCGACCGGGAACCCGTCCCCGGCGCGTCCTACAGTGATACGGACTTCGCGCAGCCCGTGGCGCCCGCCGTCATCCCCCCGGCGCAGCCGCCGGAGGAACCGGTCATCGCGGAGCCGGCCACGGCGCTGGATGCCCGGCGCGGCACCCTCGACTTCGGTCTGTTCATCATCCGCGTCGCGGTCGGTCTCTACCTGATCCTGCGGGGGGTGTCAGCATTCTTCGCGATCGGTGGTTCGGACGGGCTCGCCGGACTCGAGGCAGAGTACGCCGGTTACCAGTGGCCCGAGGTCCTGGCGATCCTGCTGCCGTCCCTGGAGCTGGCCGCCGGTGTGTTCCTGCTGCTGGGGCTCATGACCCCGGTGGCCGCCGCGGTCGCCACCGTGGCCACGTCCTTCACCGCCCTGCACCAGATCAATGTCCATGACGGCGGCTGGGGTGAGCTGGACGAGGCGATTGTGCTGGCGGTTGTTCTCACCCTGGTGGTCATCGGCCTGCAGTTCACCGGCCCGGGCCGTATCTCCCTGGATGCCGGCCGCAGTTGGGCACGCCGCCCGCTGGTCTCCTCGTGGATCTTCGTGATCATCGGCATCGCCCTGGCCATGGTGCTGTGGTGGTTCGGCGCCGGCGTCAACCCCTTCGGTGCGCTGGCCTGACACCAGGCCTGACACCAGGCATAAGAAAACTCCCGGTGGAGTTCGCTGATCAACAGTGAACGTCCACCGGGAGTTTTTTGTGGTCACCCGGACCTGTTAGTCGATCTGGCGGACCGCACCCTTGTCGGCGGAGGTGGCCATCTTGGCGTAGGCACGCAGCGCCTTGGAGACCACACGCTGGCGGTTCTTCGGCTGCCACGGCTTGTCGGAAGCCTCCTCGGCTGCCCGGCGACGCTCGAGTTCCTCATCGGAGATACCCAGATCCAGCACGCGGTTGTGGATATCGATGGTGATGATATCCCCGTCCTCGATCAGGCCGATGACACCACCGTGGGCAGCCTCGGGGGAGACATGGCCGATGGACAGTCCCGAGGAACCACCGGAGAAACGGCCGTCGGTGAGCAGGGCACACTTCTTACCCAGACCGGAACCCTTGAGGAAGGCGGTCGGGTGCAGCATCTCCTGCATGCCCGGGCCACCGGAGGGACCCTCGTAGCGCACAACCAGCACCTCGCCGGCCTGGATGGTCTTGTTGAGGATGACGGAGACCGCCTCTTCCTGGCTCTCAACCACGCGGGCGGGGCCGGTGAAGGTCCACAGTTCCTCGTCGATACCGGCGGACTTGATCACCGCTCCGTCGGGGGCGATGTTGCCGCGCAGCACCACCAGACCACCATCGGCGGTGTGGGCGTGCTCGATGCTGTGGATGCAGCCGTTCTCGGCATCGGTGTCCAGGGAATCCCAGCGGTTGTCGGTGGAGAACGCCTCGGTGGTACGGATGCCACCGGGGGCGGCGTGGAAGAGGTCGATGGCCTCCTCGGATGCCTTGCCGGAACGGATATCCCACTCGTCGAGCCAGGACTGCAGGTCATCGGAGAAGACCGAGTGAACGTCCTTGTTCAGCAGGCCACCGCGGTTGAGTTCACCGAGGATGGCGGGGATGCCACCGGCGCGGTGGACATCCTCCATGTGGTAGTCCGAGTTCGGTGCGACCTTGGACAGGCAGGGCACGCGCTTGGACAGCACGTCGATGTCAGTCAGGTCGAAGTCGACCTCACCCTCCTGGGCGGCGGCGAGGATGTGCAGGATGGTGTTGGTGGAACCACCCATGGCCATATCGAGTGCCATGGCGTTCTCGAAGGCCTGCTTGGTGGCGATGGAGCGTGGCAGGGCGGACTCGTCCTCCTGGCCGTAGTAACGCTCACACAGCTTGACCACGGTCTCGCCGGCCTTCTCGAACAGGGCACGGCGGGCGGAGTGGGTGGCCAGAGTGGAACCGTTACCGGGCAGGGACAGACCCAGGGCCTCGGTGAGGCAGTTCATGGAGTTCGCGGTGAACATACCGGAGCAGGAACCACAGGTGGGGCAGGCGGACTGTTCGACGGCGAGCAGACCGGCATCATCCACACCGTCATTGGCGGATGCGGAGATCGCGGTGATCAGGTCGGTCGGGGCGTGGGCGACACCATCAACCACCACAGCCTTACCGGCCTCCATGGGGCCACCGGAGACGAACACGACCGGGATGTTCAGGCGCATCGCGGCATTGAGCATGCCGGGGGTGATCTTGTCACAGTTGGAGATACACACCATGGCGTCCGCGGTGTGGGCATTGACCATGTATTCCACCGAGTCGGCGATGATCTCACGCGACGGCAGGGAGTACAGCATGCCACCGTGACCCATGGCGATGCCGTCATCGACGGCGATGGTGTTGAATTCCTTGGGCACACCACCGGCTGCACGGACGGCATCCGCGACGATATCTCCGACGTCCTTCAGGTGAACATGGCCCGGCACGAACTGGGTGTAGGAGTTGACAATGGCCACAATCGGCTTGCCGAACTCGTTTTCCTTGGTGCCTGTGGCACGCCACAGTGCGCGGGCTCCGGCTGCGTTGCGGCCGACGGTGGTGACTTTTGAACGAAGAGGAATCATGATGCGCTTTTCAGATCAACTCTTTCGGACAGATCCTGAAAGAGTGGCGGAAAGGGGGAATTTTCGGAGGCCACGCCACCATGCCCGGACCGGGTGAGGTGGGCTGGGGGCGGCGGAATCCGTAAGAATAATATGGTGTCCGACGGCGATCGGTTCTCTGGTTCGAATCACACCGTCACACTGGATGGGGATATTTACGCTTGTGGCGTCGGCCTGTCATCAGTGGGCTGATGAGTAGGCTCAGCAGTGGGAATTGCGCTACCGGGGGATTCAACACCACTGGCCCCGGAATTGTTCCCGGAGGCCGTGTGCGAAACATCGTGGGGGGTGTTGTCCTCATCGAATTCGATCTGGATCTCCCGGCCCAGTTCCTTCTGGCGTGCGAGGTACTCATCCTTGGTCAGGACCACGGAGTACCCGTCCTCCTGCACCACGACGATCTTGCCATCCATGGCGGCACGCCCCTCGGTCAGGGCATCGGGGATGCGACCATAGGAGGCCTGCTGGAGGCGGGGGAGTGAGTTGAACGTGACACCGGGCAGGGAGATCTCCGTGCCGTCGGTGGTGCGTGCGAAGGTGCGTGCCCCCTTGAAACCGATGCCCGCGAAATCATCCCACGCGATGGCCTTGTTGCCCCGGAAGGCGTAGCGCGCCTCGATGCCCGTGCTGTCCACCACCGTGGCGGATTTGAGCACCCACCAGATGATCAGGGCGGGGAAGATGAGGATCCACCAGAGGTACTGGGGAGCGGCCCCGATGGTGAGCAGTGAGATCAGCGCCAGAACAACCGCACTGAGGATGTGGGTGCGCTCAGGGTGGAAGGTTTCAGTGGGTTCTGCCCGGGAAGCGGTCCCCGGTGCGGTGTCCTGGGTATTTTCAGTGGCTGAACTCATGTTTCACATAGTAGTAAAGGGGGTGGACATGTCCGTAATCGTGGCCATCATCGTCACCGTAACCGTCATCCCACAGGCGCAGGCTGGGGCTGGGCCGTGACGGTGGTCTGGGCCGGTGCCTCAGTTGGTGCCTGACCTGTGGGCTGCGTGGGGGTGGGGGTCTGCTGGAGCCGGGGTGCGACGCCCGGGGTCGGGGTCACAGTGGTCGGTGTCACGGTGGTTGCCGGTTCATTCTCCGGGGCGGTGGTTGGTGTGTTCGTGTCACCTGGGGCGGTAGGTGTGGCGGTGCCGGTCGGATCGGCGGTGGATTCGGTCGTCGGTGCGAGTGGCTCGGTGGACAGTGCCGGCTCCTCGGAGATCACCGGTTCGGGGCTTGGTTCGACCGGGGTGGTGATCTCCTCCTCATTGGAGGTGTTCCAGCCCTCCCATCCCTCCTCGGGTTCAATGGTGAAGACCTTGAACAGCAGCAGGAGCACCAGAGCGATCGTCATGGCGCCCGTGCTCATGCGGGTGCGGCCACCGCCTGACAACAACCGCTGCCACCACTTGTCATAACTTTCGGAACGGAACAGGCCTGTCCGGCTGCCTGCGGTCTCATCATCGTCCTCCGTATCGTCCGGCGCGCCCGCCGGATCGTCGGTGACCGGGAAGACCCTGGTCTCATCGGCTGCCTCCGGATTCTTCGGGGGCACGGACATGGAGACATCCGGGCGGTTCGGGTGGGTGCCCTTGGCGGTGGGTTTGACCTCACCGTCGGCGGTGACCTCCGCGGTTTCGGCGGACGCTGCGGCATCGAGGTGCCTGCCGACCACAGCCCCTCCGGCCCCGGCACTGACCACAGCGGCGGTGGTGCGGTCATCGTCCAGGGCATCCACCGGGACGTCGATCACCGGTTTGCGGGAATAGGTTTTGTCCGGGGTCGGAATCAGCTCGGTGGGGGTTTCGCCCGGGTGATCGTCCAGGGTGAGTTTGTCCACCAGGGCGCCGGAGACGGTGGTGGCTGAGCCGTATTCATCCCAGAACTCATCGATGATCTGGGTGCGCACCGCGCGTTCGACCAGCCACTGGTTGCCGGCGGTGACCTGAACCATGAACCGCATCGTCACCATCCAGGGCATACCCACCACTGTGGGCGGCTGGATATCCACGGCCGGGTGCACGTCCAGTTCACCGAGCACCACCGCGGAGACCTGCTCCTCCGCCAGCGCGCGGCGTGCAGCACCCTCCGAGCGGGCGATCACCTCGCCGATGTCCTCGGACCCCAGCATGGGGACGGGGATGGCCACCACGGCGCGCGACCACTCGTTGGAACTGTTGATGCACACCTTCGCCGCGGAGTTCGGGACGATGATCGTCTGTTGGGAGATGGTGCGGATGGTGGTGGCACGCATCGTCACCTCGACGACGGTGCCCTCCGCCTCAACGCCTCCGCCTTCGAAACGGACCCAGTCACCCACGCCGAACTGTTTCTCGGTGAGGATGAAGAAGCCGGCGAGGAAGTCGGCGATGATGGACTGCGCACCGAAACCAACCGCCGCGGAGGCGACGGTGGCGGGGATGGCGGCGCCGGCCAGTGAGAATCCGAGCTGTTGCAGAAACGCCACGATCAGGACGAAATACGCGACGATCTGGATGATATAGAGGCCTACGCCGGCGAAGGCGAGTTTGTTCTTCCCCGCCTCCTCATCGTTGTTGGCCTCGATCCGTTTGCGCACAATCCGCATGATCAGACGGCCGACGCGGGGGATGAGGGCACCAATGAGGACGATGATGATGAGATCGATCCCGGTTCCGAGGAACCAGGACCACAGGGACGAGAGGAAATAGCTCAAAGCCAGCATGCCGACTAGGGTAACCCCGTTTTCTGTGCGTTGTCTGGGTGAACGTTAGCGCGCAGGTTGCGGTGCGGTGTGCTTATCGACGCCCCACCCGGCTGCCCGGTTGTGCGCTCCACGGGGGTAACCCCCGTATGGGGCAGGCTGGTCAGAAATGGTCCGGCGGGGTACCATTGCTGACCATGACCTCAATTCGACTTGTAATAATCGTAGCTGCGCGGCGTTTGCCGTAACGGTTTATTACAAGTCGTCTCGTCAAGCGCCCTCGACAGTACCCACCACAGTGCTGTTTCGAGGGCTTTGTTGTTGGTAGACACCCCACCACCCAACATTGCACGGACATCTGTCGCACCGCGTGAACACGCACCTGCGTCGGAACAATTAAACAGTGACTCTCTCAGGGGAGTCATCAGAAATCCTTCTACGAAAAGGAGCCAGAAAGTCGTGAACGTGGCAGCTTCTCAACAGCCCACTCCAGCCACGGTTGCCAGCCGTGGACGCTCCGGTACCCCGGAGCGGATGACAGGCGCACAGGCAATTGTTCGATCGCTAGAGGAATTGAATGCCGACATTGTGTTCGGCATTCCGGGCGGTGCGGTTCTCCCCGTATATGACCCGCTGTATTCCTCCACGAAGGTTCGCCACGTGCTCGTGCGCCACGAGCAGGGCGCGGGACATGCCGCAACCGGTTATGCACAGGTCACCGGTCGTGTCGGTGTCTGTATCGCCACCTCCGGCCCCGGTGCCACCAACCTGGTCACCCCGATCGCCGATGCGTACCTGGACTCTGTTCCACTGGTCGCCATCACCGGTCAGGTCGGCCGCAGCCTCCTGGGTACCGATGCCTTCCAGGAAGCCGATATCCGTGGCATCACCATGCCGGTGACCAAGCACAACTTCATGGTCACTGACGCCAATGACATCCCCAAGGCCCTGGCCGAGGCATTCCACCTCGCCATCACCGGCCGCCCGGGACCGATCCTGGTGGACATCCCCAAGGACATCCAGAACGCCGAGCTCGACTTCGTCTGGCCCCCCAAGATCGACCTGCCGGGTTACCGACCGGTCACCGTTCCGCACTCACGTCAGATCGAGCAGGCCGTCAAGCTCATCGGTGAGGCGGAAAAGCCTGTTCTCTACATCGGTGGCGGTGTGATCAAGGCGGACGCCCACGAGGAACTGCTCGCCTTCGCCGAGTACACCGGTATCCCAGTCGTCACCACCCTCATGGCGCTGGGTGCCTTCCCGGAGTCCCACGAACTGAACATGGGCATGCCGGGTATGCACGGCACCGTGGCCGCCGTCGGCGCGCTGCAGCGCTCCGATCTGCTCATCACCATCGGTGCGCGTTTCGACGACCGCGTCACCGGCGAGGTCAGCAGCTTCGCCCCGGACGCCAAGATCATCCACGCCGACATCGACCCGGCCGAGATCGGCAAGATCCGCCAGGCTGATGTCCCGATCGTCGGCGATGCCCGCGAGGTGCTCACCCAGCTCCTGATCTCCGTGCGCAACAAGACGAACGCCACGGGTGACATCAGCGCCTGGGTGGACTACCTGCGTGACCTGCGCAAGCGTTTCCCCCGTGGTTATGACGAGCAGGCCGACGACTCCCTGTCCCCACAGTTTGTCATCGAGACACTCTCCCGTGAGGTCGGACCCGACGCCATCTACTGCGCCGGCGTCGGCCAGCACCAGATGTGGGCCGCACAGTTCATTGACTTTGAAAAACCCCGCACCTGGCTCAACTCCGGTGGCCTGGGCACCATGGGCTACGCCGTTCCGGCCGCCCTCGGCGCCAAGGCAGGAGCTCCCGAGAAGGAGGTCTGGGCCATCGACGGTGACGGTTGTTTCCAGATGACCAACCAGGAGCTGACCACCGCCGCGGTGGAGGGCTTCCCGATCAAGATCGCCCTGATCAACAACGGCAACCTCGGCATGGTGCGCCAGTGGCAGACCCTGTTCTACGAGGGTCGTTACTCCAACACCAAGCTGCGCGAGCAGGGCTCCTACGTGCCAGACTTTGTCCAGCTGTCCGAGGGGCTCGGATGCGTGGCCATCCGTGTCACCAAGGCGGAGGAGGTCATCCCGGCCATCAAGAAGGCACAGGAGATCAACGACCGCCCCGTGGTCATCGACTTCATCGTCGGTGAGGACGCCCAGGTCTGGCCGATGGTGTCCGCCGGTTCCTCGAACTCGGACATCCAGTACGCCATCGGTCTGCGCCCGTTGTTTGATACCGAGGAGTCCGCAGGCGAAGCTCCCGCAGACATCGACGCAGTCACCACCAGAGCATAAGGAGAGATCACGATGGCCCCCTCAGATATCACCCGCCACACCCTGTCCGTTCTGGTCCAGGACATCGACGGTATCATTTCACGTGTCTCGGGTATGTTCACCCGACGCGCATTCAGCCTCGTCTCGCTGGTGTCCGCCAAGACCGAGACAGCGGGTATCAACCGCATCACAGTCGTCGTTGACGCCGATGAGCTCAACATTGAGCAGATCACCAAGCAGCTCAACAAGCTGATCCCGGTGCTCAAGGTCGTGCGTCTCGACGAAGAGACCACCATCGCCCGCGCCATCATGCTGGTCAAGGTCTCCGCGGACAGCACCAACCGTCCGCAGATCGTCGACGCCGCGAACATCTTCCGCGCCAGGGTCGTCGACGTCGCCCAGGACTCCGTGGTCATCGAAGCCACCGGCACGCCCGGCAAGCTCCGTGCACTGCTGGATGTCATGGAACCCTTCGGGATCCGCGAGCTGATCGAGTCCGGTCAGATCGCTCTCAACCGTGGTCCCAAGACCATGGCCCCGGCAAAGTTCTAAATTCCTTCTGCGCTCCTGGGTGGGCTGAAGCACGGCCCACCACAGTGAGTGTGGTAGAAACAATAATGTAGTTGTCTGTCTCATGTGGCGGACACTTTTATCATCGTTTATCACGAAAGGTGAGATTTTCTCTCATGGCCATTGAACTGTTCTACGACGCAGACGCCGATCTTTCCATCATCCAGGGCCGCAAGGTCGCCATCATCGGCTACGGCTCCCAGGGCCACGCCCATGCACAGAACCTGCGTGACTCCGGCGTCGAGGTCGTTATCGGTCTGCGCGAGGGCTCCAAGTCCGCAGAGAAGGCCAAGGAGGCTGGCTTCGAGGTCAAGACCACCGCTGATGCAGCAGCATGGGCCAACGTCATCATGATCCTGGCTCCCGACACCTCCCAGGCATCCATCTTCACCAACGATGTTGAGCCAAACCTGAACGCAGGCGACGCACTGCTCTTCGGCCACGGCCTGAACATCCACTTCGACCTGATCAAGCCGGCTGACAACATCATCGTCGGCATGGTTGCACCGAAGGGCCCGGGCCACCTGGTTCGTCGTCAGTTCGTCGACGGCAAGGGCGTTCCCTGCCTCATCGCCATCGACCAGGATCCCACCGGCGACGCACAGGCACTCGCACTGTCCTATGCCTCCGCCATCGGTGGTGGCCGCGCAGGCGTCATCCCGACCACCTTCGAGGCTGAGACCGTCACCGACCTCTTCGGTGAGCAGGCTGTGCTCTGCGGTGGCACCGAGGAACTGGTCAAGACCGGCTTCGAGGTCCTCACCGAGGCCGGCTACGAGCCCGAGATGGCCTACTTCGAGGTTCTGCACGAGCTCAAGCTCATCGTTGACCTCATGTTCGAGGGTGGCATCGCCAACATGAACTACTCCGTCTCCGACACCGCTGAGTTCGGTGGCTACCTCGCTGGCCCACGCGTCATCAACGCTGACACCAAGGAGCGGATGAAGGACATCCTGACCGAAATCCAGGACGGTACCTTCACCAAGCACCTCATCGCCAACGTCGAGAACGGCAACACCGAGCTCGAGGGTCTGCGCGCCGAGTACGCACAGCACCCGATCGAGGAGACCGGCTCCAAGCTGCGTGACCTCATGAGCTGGGTCAAGAACCCACTCACCGAGACCGCGTAAGCAGTCTTACCGGTATAGCACCAACTGATCGCGGCCATCCCTCCGGGGGTCGCGATCAGTGTTTTCGGCACCGGAATGCAGACATCCCCCTTCCTCAGCCACATGGTGATTGGGGGAGGGGCCATGTTTCCCACGCGTGAAGGCATCGGGTGCCCCGACGAGAATCGTGACGCAGTGCGTCCGAGCTTCATGATCCTGCAGATCCCGGAATGCCCGGGTGTGGCGGATGCGGCCACCTGATCGCCACCCGGGGGTGTTACTCCATTATCATCGACGAGGGCACAACCGTGTTGGAACTGCACCAGGCGGCCGCCGGGGTCGTGCTGGTTGCACATAGTTCACCGGCATCCCCTCGCCACCAGAGGCTCAGCTCAAGTGGGAGCCCGGCTACTCCAGGGCCCAGAAGGAGAACTAGAACCATGACGTGCGCCGATCTCACAGTGACAGGTGAGCAATTGAAGGAGGCCGTGGGAACCTTCCCCTCCGGGGTCACCATCGTGACCACGCATGGCGGGGGAAGGGACGTGGGGCTGACCGTCAGTGCCTTCACCTCACTGTCACTCGAGCCGGCGATGGTGATGTTCAGTGTCGCCTCCACCTCCTCGTCGATTCCGTACCTGACGGCAGGTGCGCCCGTGGGTGTCTCCGTCCTGGCGGACGGCCAGGGTCCGCTTGCCCGCCAGTTCGCCACCCGTGACATTGACCGTTTCGCCGGGGTGGAGATTATCCGGCGTGGCCGTGAGGTGCCCATTATCGACGGATCCGCCGTGTGGTTCGCCGGTGAGATCGTTGATGTCTTCCGGGGCGGTGACCACGCCATCGTCACCGTTGCGGTGAGGGAGTGTGGCACCGCTGGGGGCGTACAACCATTGCTCTATCAGCGTGGGCGCTTCCACGACTGGGGTGCACAGGGTTCCTAGCCTCTCGTCTCCAGTGTTCCCTCAGCGGCCCTGTGCAGGATCCAACCGGATCGCTCACGGTGTCCCTGCGGGGCAGCTGTGGTTGTTCCATGCGCCGACGTGATCAGATGTACTACTGATCTTCCGGGAATGCGTGGGGCACCGGTGGGATGATGGCATGGGTACAGGAAGAAAGTGTGCAGCTGCGGTGCTGGTGGTTGGTTTCACATTCTCCGGAACGGCTAGTGCGGGTGCCATTCCCAGTGACTTCTCCTCCGCCGGATCCTCGGGGTCAGCCCAGGTGGTTGAGAAGAGTCTTGAGTCTCGTCTTGAGGAGATGGTGGAGCACTACTTTCGCCCGTGGGGCGATACCATCGACGACGGGGCCGAAGAAGTCGCGGCGGACTTGGCAGAACAGGCTGTGGCGGGGGAGTTCAGCTACGGGCCGTGTTGCTCACCTGTTTCACTCCTGCGGGCGCGGAGTGGTACATCGCCACGATCATCCTTGCCATGGAGCGCCCCGCCGGGCCTGCGGAGAACTACCGGATGGGCATCGCGACAGCGGCCGAGGACGGATTCATCTATCTGGTGGAGTATGACCCGGATATGGTGCTGGGTGTGTAGGGCTATTGAAACCGGTTTCCATTTCTGCAGGTAGGGGGAGCTTTCGACACCCATTTTCAATTTTCAACAAACTTTCAATAAGGATGAAAGTATGACAGGCTAAGGATATGACTACGCACGGGCAGGCGCACAATCACCACGACCACGCCGAGCATCACCATCACAGTGGTTTCAGCGGGCACTCCCACGCGCCCAATTCCCTGAAGGCACTTGCCGCCGTCCTCATCCTCACTGCCACGGTCTTCTTCGCGGAGCTTATCGCGGGATTGATCTCCGGGTCGCTGGCGCTGCTGGCCGATGCCATGCACATGCTCTCGGATTCCACGGGGCTGATCATCGCGCTGGTGGCCATGTTCATCGGACGCAGGGCCCCCACTGACCGCGCCACCTACGGCTTCAAGCGCGTCGAGGTGCTCGCCGCAATGACCAATGCGCTCGTGGTGTCCGCGGTGGCGGTGTGGATCGTGATGGAGGCGATCATGCGCCTGGGGTCCGATACCGAGATCCAGACCGGCCTCATGCTCATCGTCGCGGTCATCGGTTTTCTCACCAACGGTGTCTCCGCCTTGGTGCTCATGCGCCACCAGGACGGCAACATCAACATGCGTGGCGCGTTGCTCCATGTACTCAGTGACATGCTGGGATCGGTCGCGGTGATCATCGCCGGTCTGATCATCCGTTACACCGGGTGGATGCCGGCCGATACCATCGCCTCCATCGCGATCGCCGCGATCATCCTGCCACGGGCGCTCAGCCTCCTGCGTGATGCCCTCAACATCCTCCTGGAGCGGGTTCCGGACGGGGCGGACACCGACGAGGTGGAGCGGGTGCTGCGTACCATCCCCGGGGTGGAGGACATCCACGATCTGCACATCTGGAGCATTGACGGCCGGGAGGTCCTGGCCACCTGCCATATTGTGGTTGATGCCGATTCCGAGCACCTATTCTCCTGCGGGGTGTTGGATCGGGCAGAAGCAGAACTGACCAAACTGGGTATCACGCATTCCACCATCCAACTGGAGGGCTCCGAGCACAGCGATCATGAGACGGTGTGCTGATATAGAGTGTGAGCCATGGGTTTTTCCACGCCGAGTTACGCGCTCACAGACCTCTTCGCCCGGGTTGACAGGGGTGACCTCCAACTACCGGACTTCCAACGGGACTACTCCTGGGATGTCGACCGCATCCGCACACTAATCGTCACCGTTCTCCGTGGTTTCCCCGTCGGTGTGCTCATGGCGCTGGACACCCGCGGGGAGCAGATGCGCTTCCGACCCAGGCCGCTGTCCGGAGCGCCCGATACCGGGCGGGACCCCGGCCTGCTGCTTCTCGACGGACAACAGCGCCTCACCTCCCTCTACCACTGCCTCCGCGGCGATGGTTATGTAGACACCGTCGATTTCCGCAACAAGCGGGTGCGCCGCAAGTTCTACGTTGATGTGGCCAAGGCGATTGAATCCCCGGTCATGCCGGATGAGGCCGTGTTCGCCGTCGACGAGCACAGTGAGGTCAAATCCCACTTCGGGCCCAAGATCCCCGGCGGTATCCAGGATCTGGAAACGGCACTGTCCGCGGGGTGCGTTCCCGTGTCGATGCTGCTTGGCGACGATGGCGCCTCGCTCCTCTTCGACCTGGCCGATCTCGCCGGCGACGGTGCGCGGGAGAACGCCAAGAGATTCCATGCGCAGGTGGGCAGGCAGATCGTCACCTATGACATCCCCATGATCAGGCTGGACCGGGAAACCGCGAAGGGGGGAGTGGGTTCCATCTTCGCCCAGGCGAACTCTGCGGGGCTGCAGATGGATGTCTTCGATCTCCTCACCGCCGTATTCGCCACTGATGAGAACACCGCCACCGAGTTCTCCCTCCGCGATGACTGGGTACGCACCGAGCGTCGACTGCGACAGCACCCGGCCCTCGACGGCATCGGTCGCACCGAGTTCCTCACCGCGGTGTCCCTGTTGGTCACCGCCCGCAAGGGCAAGGCCGTGGGGCACCGCGAGAACATCCTCAACCTCACCCGGGAGGAGTACATCCCCGCAGCCGAGGAGATCCGCACCGGTTTCGAGGAGGCCGCCGAGTTCCTGCGCCAGCGGTGCATCCTCAGCGTGGATCAGGTGCCCTACACCGCCCAGCTGGTGCCACTCGCCGTCATCCTCACCCTGCTCAGCGAACAGGAGCTGGCCAACTCCATCTCCTGGGACCGTCTCAACCAGTGGTTCTGGAGTGGGATCCTCGGCGAGCTCTACGGCTCCCCGGCAGTGATCGCCCGCTCGGGACGTGACACCGATCAGGTCACCGCCTGGATCCGTGACACCGGTGGTGACACCACTGAACCGAAAACCGTCCGGGACACGGTATTCCACGAATCCCGGCTGCTCAGCGCCGGCCCGGACACCGGGGTGTGGAAGGGAATCTTCGCGCTGCTCATGGGCAGGGGAGCCCGCGACTGGCGCACCGGTGAACAATTCGACCGTTGGACCTTCGACGAGCTGGGGTGCAACTTCCACCAGATCTTCCCGGACCGCTGGTGCCACGAACGGGGCATCGACCCGGTGCTGGCACACAGTGTCCTCAACCGAACCCCGATGGGGGACCGTACCCAGGTGGTCATCGGGGACACCCCGCCGTCGCGTTACCTTCCGCGCGTGCAATCGAAATCACTCATGAACGACGCAGAGTTCGATGCCATGCTGGCCACCCACCTGCTGCGCGCGGAGTACCTGCATTCCTCCAATGCCGAGGCCTTCTTCGCCGACCGGCGGGAGAAGCTCCTGGCCATGGTCGAGGAGGCCATCGGTAAACCGGTGGTGCGCGATGTAGATGAGGAGGATCTCACGGGGGGGCTCGACGGGCCTGATGCTTTTGTGGATAGTGTAGCCACTCGGTAACTTGTGTTCACCACCTGACAAATAAGAGCGAAGCATCACGGAAGGCCATCACATGGGCAGTAGACTGCGCCGAACGAGAACACTGACAGCAGGCACCGCCGCGGCGGTGCTGGCAATGGGACTGGCCTCCTGCGCCAGCACCGGGGAAAACACCGGGGACAATGACGCGGCGGGGGAGGCGTCGACAAGCGCCGTCGTTGCCCAGGAGGATGACAACCGGCCGTTCCGCGAGGCCCGCGCCACCAATGTCAGTCGCGCGGTCTCCGAGAACTTCCCGGCAGAGCCGACCGTGGTCAGCGACCCGGACTACTCCGGAGTGGAAGCCAGCCGGATGTTCTTCGACCAGTCCGACACCGCAGTGGTCTCCGGTGCCGGCATCGCCCAGGAACTACGGGCCGCATCGATCGGTGTGGTCTCACACGCCCCCGTGCTGCACGCGCCGGGCCACAATGATGAGGACATCCTCGCCGAGATCGACCGCCTCGGGGCCACCACTATCCTCATCGTCGGCGACGCGCTCCCCGGGCTGGAGGACTCCGGGGACCTCACCGTGATCCGCGACCGTGGCACCGATGAGTCCCTGGCGCAGCTGACCGCCCTGCAGTTCGAGCCTAAGACCGTCGATGATATTTCCGGAGTCTCCCGCGCGACCGCGGAGCTGGACCCGGCGGATTACACACTTCTGGTGCCGGCATGGGAGACCGTGCCCGAGACCAGTGGTGACGACGAGCTGCCGGCCTTCCCCGCCCAGAGCGCCCGCGACGGCGAGATGGCACCCATCGTGTTGGCCAGCCCCGAATCCGGGATTTCGTCCGTGGCCACCGCCCGTGCCTACGGCGCCCCCGTACGTTTCATGGACTACCCGGATCCCCGCCTGAACACCGAACACATGGAGATGGTGGCCGGCCTGTCCGACAAGCCACTGCTGGCACTGGGTGACCAGTTCGGCACCGGTGAGCAGCTGGCCGCCAAGATCGAACGCGGTGAAACCGTCACCGAGGAACTCCCCGGTGGCGGCGGGCTGGTGTTCCCGGGCAGGCGCATGATCGCGTTCTACGGTCACCCCTCCGGCCCGGCACTGGGCGCGATGGGTGAGCAGCCCCCGGCCGAGGCCGCCCAGCGTGCGCTGGACAAGGCTGCGGAATACCAGGCCTTCGAGGACCAGCCGGTCATCCCGGCCTTCGAGATCATCGCCACCGTCGCCTCCGAGTTCCCGGGCCCCGACGGCAACTATGTCAACGAGTTCGACCCCGCTGACCTGGTGCCCTACATCGATGCCATCACCGAGGCCGGCGGGTACGTCGTGCTTGACATCCAGCCCGGACGCTCCACCTTCCTGGAACTGGCCAAGATCTATGAGGATCTGCTGAAGCGCCCCAACGTGGGCCTGGCACTGGATCCAGAGTGGCGTATCGGGGCGGATGAGCTTCCCATGGCGCGTGTGGGATCCGTGGAGGCCGCCGAGGTCAATGAGGTCGCTGACTGGCTGGCCAACCTGGTCCGCGAGGAGGAATTGCCCCAGAAGGCTTTCGTCCTGCACCAGTTCCAGCTCCAGATGCTGCGTGACCGCGAACAGATCAACACCGATCACATTGAGCTCGCCTTCGTCCTGCACGCCGATGGACACGGCACGCCGGGGCAGAAATACGATACCTGGAATGTCCTGCGCCAGGATCTCGATCCGGGCTTCTTCATGGCCTGGAAGAACTTCTACGACGAGGATTTCCCGACCTTCAGCCCGCAGCAGACCTATGAGGAGGTCGACCCACGTCCGTGGTTCGTCTCCTACCAGTAGTCCGCCACCGGTAGACCGCCCCATCACCCGAGGATGAGGGAGGCCGACAAGGGGCCCTGAATAATATTCAGGGCCCCTTGGTGTGTTCCGGTGCGGGGTGGGGGAGAACCACTGGCACCCCGGGGGCCATCGTCTCGGGGTGGGGTTGCGGTCCTGACCTGGCGATTGATGGAAATACGCACCCGGTGATGCCGGGAACGTGCGTCGCGGTCACTCCGGGCGGCGGGGCCGAGGCTGGGACAGACCCGAGGGTGTGTCCCGTGTCATGAAAACAGCCCGAGGTGTCCCCCGGTGGAGGAGTGGGTTTAGAATGTCCGTAGTCGCACGCCAAAACCCGGCGTGGACACGTCTGCAGCCGACGCGGTCGTGCCTGCTGCAGGCGGACATTCCTAGTTCTTCCAGGAGTATCTTGTGAGCCAGAATGGCCGTCCGGTTGTACTTATCGCCGACAAGCTAGCGCAGTCCACCGTTGACGCGCTGGGTGATGCAGTTGAGGTCCGTTGGGTTGACGGACCCAACCGCCCCGAACTGCTCGAAGCAGTCAAGGAGGCAGACGCCCTCCTCGTGCGTTCCGCCACCAAGGTGGATGCAGAAGTCATCGCAGCAGCGCCCAACTTGAAGATCGTCGGCCGTGCTGGCGTTGGTCTGGACAACGTCGACATCCCCGCCGCCACCGAGGCTGGCGTCATGGTCGCCAACGCCCCGACCTCCAACATCCATTCCGCATGTGAGCATGCAGTCTCCCTGCTGCTGTCCACCGCTCGCCAGATCCCGGCCGCTGACGCCACCCTGCGTGACGGTGAGTGGAAGCGCTCCTCCTTCAACGGTGTGGAGATCTTCGGCAAGACCGTCGGCATCGTCGGCTTCGGCCACATCGGACAGCTGTTCGCTCAGCGCCTCGCGGCCTTCGAGACCACCATCATCGCCTACGATCCCTACGCCAACCCGGCACGTGCCGCACAGCTCGGCGTAGAGCTCGTGGAGCTGGAAGAACTGATGGGTCGCTCCGACTTCGTTACCATCCACCTGCCCAAGACCAAGGAGACCGCCGGCATGTTCAACGCCGAGCTCCTGGCCAAGGCCAAGAAGGGCCAGATCATCATCAACGCGGCCCGCGGTGGCCTCGTCGATGAGCAGGCACTGGCGGATGCGATCGAGTCCGGCCACATCCGTGGCGCAGGTTTCGACGTCTACGACTCCGAGCCCTGCACCGACTCCCCGCTGTTCAAGCTGCCGCAGGTTGTTGTCACCCCGCACCTGGGTGCATCCACCGAGGAGGCACAGGACCGTGCCGGCACCGACGTCGCCGATTCCGTGCTCAAGGCACTGGCCGGCGAGTTCGTCGCCGACGCCGTGAACGTCTCCGGTGGCAAGGTCGGCGAAGAGGTCGCCCTGTGGATGGAGCTCGCCCGCAAGCTCGGCCTGCTGGCCGGCAAGCTTGTCGACGGCACCCCCGTCTCCCTCGAGGTCACCGCCCGCGGTGAGCTCTCCAGCGAGGATGTCAGCGCCCTGGGTCTGTCCGCCGTCCGTGGTCTGTTCTCCGGCATCATCGAGGAGCCCGTCACCTTCGTCAACGCACCACGCATCGCCGAGGAGCGCGGCGTGAGCGTCGACGTCAAGACCAACTCCGAGTCCGTCACCCACCGCTCTGTCATCGAGGTCAAGGTCGTCACCGGCGAGGGCAACACCGCCGCCGTCGTGGGCGCACTGACCGGCCTGGAGCGCGTCGAGAAGATCACCCGCATCAATGGCCGTGGCCTGGACATGCGTGCCGAGGGTCGCAACCTGTTCCTCGAGTACACCGACGCACCGGGTGCCCTGGGCACCGTGGGCACCAAGCTGGGTACCGCCGGCATCAACATCCAGGCCGCCGCCCTCACCCAGGCAGCCAAGGGCGATGGCGCCGTGCTGATCCTGCGTGTCGAGCGTGAGGTTCCGGAGGAGCTGGTCGCGGAGATCACCGCCGAGCTCAATGCCGATTCCTTCCAGGTCAACCTGGGCTAACCGCTCGCGTTACCGGTAGCTGTTTCAGGAAAGATCCCGCCTTCGGGCGGGATTTTTCATTTTTGGGGTGAAAAGTGCCTGCCCCCAGAAACAGGGTCTGTCACACAGCGAACCACCGGTTTAGCATCAGGGGAGGATTCCGGTTTTCCGTCCAACCAGTCCATTTTCCTTCGGCAGCGAGAGGCTGAGTAACGATGAAACTCCATCCCCTAAAGAGTGCGGCCACCGTGACTGCGGTTGTCGGGTTAATCTCGATCATGGCACCTGCGGTGTCCGCTGCGGAGCTCGGGCTTCAGGGCACCACCTGTTCGGTGACCCTCACGGACAGTGAGCACGCACAGCTGAAACGGAAGCTCGCCGATGTCACTGAAAAGGAACTGAAGGCGGCTCACCCGGAGCTTCGGCAGCAGCTCGACAAATATTATTCCTTGCTCCGGGTGGGTACACCGGCCGAGCTGAACGTCCCCGAGATCATCGTGGCGAATTACTCCCTGGTGGCCAGGAAAGGGCACACACCGCTCTTTGGTGAGGTTGTCTCGCTTCCGATGAATGCGGCGTTTGAAACCCACATCCAGCCGGTGTTCTCGCAGGATGCGGCATCCCAGGCGCTCGTGTCCATCCGCGATTTTCCTGACACCCAGGCAGGCGGGTTGTTGCGGAGCACCTATCCCCAGACGTATAACGCGCTCATGGAGGTCCGTGCGCAGGAGCAACGTCTCTACCAGGCCTGTGTCGATGCAACGCCGGGGGAGTACACCCTGGACTTCGGGAGGGGGGAAAATCCCGATGAGGGCCCATTACCGGGTTCCTCCTTCGGAAGTAGCTGAGTCACCCTCTCGTGGTGTTCACGAACGTGGCCCGGGTGGCCGGGGATGTCTATGCTGGGCGGCACATCGACACGGACGCCGCGTCACCCCGACCGGAAGGAAGACAATATGTCAGAGGAAATCACGAAGGAAGATGTCGTCGCCAAGCTGCGGGATGCGAGCTGGGTCATGATGACCACCGCAACCACCGACGGCAAACTGGTGTCCCACCCGATGGTTCCGCAGGAGGTCACCGAGGATGCGGATATCTGGTTCTTCATCTCACTGACCGGAGGTCACGCCGATGCCCTCCGCGCCAGCTCCCAGGTGAACCTGTCGGTCGCTGAGGCGGGTTCCTGGTTGTCGGTGGCGGCCGACACCGAGTTCGTCCACGACCCGGCCAAGGTTGATGAGCTGTGGAACAAGGACGTCGAGGGGTGGTTCGACGGTAAGGACGACCCGGCAGTCGGACTGCTCAAGGTGACCTCCGAGTCCGCCCAGTTCTGGGGCCTTCCCGGAGGAAAGATGTCCGCACTGGCACAGATCGTGAAGTCACGTGTCACCGGTGAGGACACCGGTGGCCAGTCCACGACCCTGGAGCTCTAGAAGACGGACCACCCCCGGTGTGCCGGTCTGCATCTGATGCCCGGTAGCGTGAATCCCGACAAGGATTCACCTGCGAAAGGACACGCTGATGGTGCAGATCATTCCCCGGGCCGAGGTGACGGCCGAGCGCATTGTTGAGCTGCTCCGTGGCGAGCGGGTGGAGGCTGAACTGTGTGACACCGGTTCCGGCATCGGGGTCTATATTCCCGCCACCCATTTCGACATTGTCATCCACACCGGTGACTGGCTGATCGCGAAGGCCACCTGGGTGGGTGAGCTGACCACCGATGACTATGTCCGGTGCCTGGTGGCTCTCAACGCGGCCAACAATGCAGGTCCCATGCCGAAGTTCAGCATCGACACCCCACCTGAGCACCCGGCGAGCCTGGTATCGGTGCTCAAGGCCGATGAGGGTCCCCTGGAGGTCTCCGCCTCCCTGGTCTATCCGATCGGCGACGGCGTCAGTGTCACCCAGCTGAAGTCCTTCCTCGCCGAGGTGCTCAACACCGGTATCCGTCTCACCCGCGAGTTGCACGCCCTGTACCCGGAGCGGTCCCCACGACAACCCGGTGAGAGCTTCCATATCGGGGTGGGGGATGCCACACCCGCCGACCGGGTCACCCCGCGGCGCGTGGAACAGTGGTTCGCCGCCCAGGGGGTCGACGGGGTGGCGTATGACCCCGACACCCGCTGCATCAGTCTGTCCATGGATGAGATGCCCGTGGACGTGGACTTCGAGGATCCCGAGGTGCTGCAGGTCCAGGCCAGCATGCTGCTGCCCGGTAACCCCGATGCGCAGGAGGACATCGATGCCACGGCATTCCTCCATCTGTGCAACCGGGCCAACCTGGATTCGTGGCTGTCCACGATCGCCATGATCAAACAGCATGATCTCCTGGGCATTCTCTCCCATGTGGCCATTCCCGTTCGTGCAGGTCTCAATGATTCCCAGCTGGATCAGGCCCTCAACGGCGGGGTGGTGGGTGCCACTGCACAGATGCGTGCGGTACTCCATCAGCTAAACTAAAAAAGTTCACATGGTGAGAAAGGAATCCCGTAAAATGAAACTTGCTGTTATTGGTGGCGATGGCATCGGCCCTGAGGTCACCGACGAGGCCCTCAAGGTCCTGCGCGCCCTCCGCGACGACATCGAGACCACCGACCTGGACCTGGGCGCACGCCGGTACCTGCGCAATGGTGAGCTGCTCACCGACGAGGATCTGGCGCTGCTGCGCGACCACGACGCGATCCTGCTCGGAGCCATCGGCGCACCGGGTTCCGTTCCCCCGGGAGTCCTGGAGCGCGGGCTGCTGCTGAAGCTGCGTTTCGCCCTGGACCACCACGTCAACCTGCGTCCCTCCAAGCTCTACGAGGGTGTGGAATCCCCGCTGAAGAACCCGGGCGAGATTGACTTCGTCGTGGTCCGTGAGGGCACCGAGGGTGCCTACACCGGCAACGGTGGTGCCATCCGCGTGGGCACACCCCATGAGATCGCCAATGAGACCTCGGTGAACACCCGCTACGGTGCCGAGCGTGTCATCCGCTACGCCTTCGAGCTGGCACAGTCGCGTCGCAAGCACCTCACCCTGGTGCACAAGACCAACGTCCTGGTCCACGGTGGTGGCCTCTGGCAGCGCACCGTCGACGAGGTCGCCACCGAGTACCCGGAGGTGACCGTCGATTACAACCACATCGACGCCGCCACCATCTACCTGGTCACCGACCCCTCCCGCTTTGATGTCATCGTCACCGACAACCTCTTCGGTGACATCCTCACCGATGAGGCCGGTGCCATCTCCGGTGGCATCGGTCTGGCGGCCTCCGGCAATATCGACGCCACCGGCACCAACCCGTCGATGTTCGAGCCGGTTCACGGTTCCGCCCCGGACATCATGGGCAAGGGCATCGCCGATCCGACCGCGGCGATCCTGTCCGCGGCCATGATGCTGCGCCACCTGGGTGACGAGGACAACGCCGTACGCATCGAGGAGGCCGTGGCCCGCGATGTGGCTGGTCGCGATCCGAAGGCCCCGATTTCCACCACCGAGGTCGGAGACCGCATCGCGGCTGCTGTGGTGGCTTAAACAGCGGAAAACCACCACCCGGGGTTGGTTGTTTCTCTAAGGTGAAAACCATGTCGGTTGAACTAGAGGAGATCCGCGATTTCATCGCCGGTTTCGAACCCTTTATCCGCCTTCCCAAGAAGGAACTGGATGCCCTGCCCGCCAAGATGATCATGGAGTATTTCCGCAGGGGGGATGTGATCATTCAGCATGGTCAACACAATGACTACCTCCGGGTGATCCGGTCCGGTGCGGTGGATGTCCTGGATGAGGATGGCACCCTGCTGGACCGTCGTGAGGCGGGCAGGTCCTTCGGCTATTCCACGATGGCCAAGGACCCCGTCTCCCGCTACACCATGGTGGCGGTGGAGGACAGCCTGGTGCTGAGCATCCCCCGCGATTATGTCCTCGCCCTGGCTGAACGAAACCCGGAGATGGCCCGGTACTACTCCAGCTGGTCCAAGCGCATCAGGGTCGCCGCCGAGCAGCTGCGCAATGAATCCAGTTCCAAGGTGCTGCGCACCCGCCTGGGGGAGTTCAAGATCAATAACCCCGTCTCGGTGGGACCGGAAACCAGCATCCGGGAGGCCGCCCAGACAATGGAGCGCTACGCCGTGTCCTCGCTGCTCATCCAGACCGACGGGGAGCTCATCGGTATTGCCACCGACCGCGATATGCGCGGACGTGTGGTGGCCGCCGCGCTGGATATCTCCCAGCCGGTCTCCACCATCATGACCTCCAGCCCCCGCACCGCCACCTCGCAGGACCTCGCCTTCGAGGCCATGCTGCTCATGGCTGAGTTGCGCATCCACCACCTGCCGATCGTGGACGAGGGCCGGATCTCCGGCATCGTCACCGCCGCGGACATCATGCGTCTGCTGCGCCATGATCCCATCTATCTCACGGCGGATCTGTCGCGGAAGAACACGGTGGAGGAGCTGTCCAACACCTACCAGTCGGCCTCCGAGGTGGCGGCGCGTTTCATCGACCGTGGCGCCTCCGCGGAGGAGGTCAGCAGCCTGCTCACGGTGGCGGCGGATTCCCTGGCACGCCGCCTGCTCGTCCTGGGGGAGGAGAAGTTCGGGAAGCCCCCGGTGCCGTACGCCTTCGTCGTGGTCGGCTCCCAGGGCCGCAAGGAGATGGGTCTGGCTTCCGATCAGGACAACTGCCTGCTGCTGGATGATTCCTACGATGAACGGGAACACGGTGACTACTTCGCCGCGCTCACCGATTTTGTCTGCCGCGGCCTGGACCGAGCCGGGCAGGTGTTGTGCCCGGGTGACATGATGGCCTCCAACCCGGAGTGGCGCAAAACCGCCTCGGAGTGGGTGGACACCTTCCACAACTGGATTCAGGCCCCGGAACCGGACGCACTGCTCAATGCACAGATCTTCTTCGATTTCCGGGCCATCCACGGGGAGATCGAGATGGCCCAGCAGGTGCACCAGTCCGCGGTGAACATGGCCCGCGGTGCGAGGCGGTTCCATGCCCACCTGGCAGCCCTGGCCGCCCGGCGTTTCCCCCCGGTGGGTTTCTTCCGCGGGTTCGTGGTGGAGCGGTCGGGGGAATACGGCGCGACCCTGGATGTGAAGAAGGGCGGGACCGCCGGCATCGTGCAGATGGCGCGATTGTATGCGCTGGCCACCGGCAGTGATGCCATCGGCACCCGGGAACGCCTCGAGGCCGCCGCGGGGCATGGGCAGGTCTCCACCAAGGGTGCACAGGATCTGCTCGATGCCTTCGAATTCCTGGGCAGCATCGCCTTCCGGCACCAGGCGCACCTGATCAAGGTGGGGGAGAAGCCGAACTACCACATCGCCCCGAAGAACCTCGGACGCCTGGACCGGGACCATCTGCGTGATGCCTTCACCATCATCAAGGACATGCAGACGGCCCTGGCCACCAAGTACCCCGTGAGGAACATCTGATGTTCAGCACAGTGTTCGGTGGCCGGGGTCGATCCGGGCGCACGGCGCGGGCCCGACGCGCCACGGGTGCCCTGAAGGAGTTCTACGATGTGCCGGCGCCACCACCGTCGACAAGCCTGGATGAGCTGCCCCTGCTGGCGGTCGACGTGGAGACCACGGGCCTCAAACCGGACGAGCACCAGATCGTCTCGATCGGGTGGGTGCCCGTCACCGGGCGCGTCATCGAACTCGGTGGCGCGGGTTACCGGGTGATCCGGGGAACCGAGGGGTTCACCGTGGGGTCTTCCGCGGTGATTCACCGCCTCACCGATGATGAGCTGGCCGCCGGTGTGGACCTGGAGGAGGCACTCGCGGAACTGCTCGCCGCGCTCAGGGGGCGGGTCCTGCTCGCACATTTCGCCCCCATGGAGCAGAATTTCCTCTCCGCGGCCTGCCAGAAGTACTTCGACGCGCCCCTGCAGCTGCCGGTGGTGGACACCTTCGCCATTGAACGCCGGCACATGGAGAAGATGTCCACCTATCCCCGGGGGGAGGATCTCCGCCTCGCGCGGGTGCGGACCCGGTACGGGTTGCCGCAATACTCCAACCATCAGGCGCTCACCGACGCGCTGGCCTGCGCCGAGTTGTATCTGGCGCAGATCCGGGAGGTCAACGCCAGCACCTTGAAGGAGATCGCTGAATAGGCCCTGTCTGTGGCCTCGACCACTATCGGCGGCTGTTCCCCAGGTGGGTGGGGCCCCGCGGGGGAAGCCTAGTAGTATGGCCGTTATGCGTTTTGGACGAATTGCCACCCCAGAGGGAATGTGTTTCTGCACCATCGAGGGCGATGGAGATGATATCGCCAACCTGACCGCGAAGGAGATTGAAGGAACCCCCTTCACCGAGATCAAGCACACCGGCCGCGAATGGCCACTGAAGGATGTCCGCCTGCTCGCACCGATGCTGCCGAGCAAGGTCGTCGCGATCGGCCGTAACTACGCCGACCACGTCGCCGAGGTGTTCAAGGAATCCGCCGAGCACCTGCCGCCGACCCTGTTCCTCAAGCCCCCGACATCCGTCACCGGCCCGGGTGCACCGATCCGCATCCCGAGCTTTGCCACCAAGGTCGAGTTCGAGGGAGAGCTCGCCGTGGTCATCGGCAAGCCCTGTAAGAATGTCAAGGCAGCAGACTGGAAGTCTGTGGTTCTGGGCTTCACCATCGTCAACGATGTCTCCTCCCGTGACCTCCAGTTCGCCGATGGACAGTGGGCACGCGCGAAGGGCATCGACACCTTCTGCCCGCTCGGTCCCTGGATCGAATCCGACATCGACAACTTCGACCTGGACAACCTGCCCATCAAGGCCCGCCTCACTCACGACGGCGAGACCGAGCTCAAGCAGGATTCCAACTCCATCCAGATGATCATGAAGATGGGTGAGATTATCGAGTTCATCACCGCCTCCATGACCCTGCTGCCGGGCGATGTCATCTGCACCGGTTCCCCCGCGGGCACCGAGGCCATGGTCGACGGCGACTTCATCGAGATCGAGATCCCGGGTCTGGGCAAGCTGGGCAACCCGGTGGTGGACGCCTAAATGGGCCACCACCACGAGCACGATGACCACCGGGGCCCGGGCCACCTGGCGACCCCGGAGGAGGCCGATGCCCGCTACACCTCCGATGAGCAGGTATGGAGCGGAAGCCCGAATCAGGCGCTGGTGAGCTACCTGGGTGGGGAACCCGCCCGCGGCACCGCACTCGACATCGGGTGCGGCGAGGGCGCGGACCTTATCTGGTTGGCGCAGCAGGGCTGGCGGGCAACCGGGATCGACTTCGCACCCACCGCGGTCCGACGCGCCCGGGAGCTTGTCGACGCCTCACTCACCGCCCCCGAACGCCCCGAGGTCATCGAGGTGTCCTTCACCGAGTTCGCCATCGAATCAGGCCGCCAGTTCGATCTGGTGACCTGCTCCTACGGACAGATCCCGGCGAATGAGACCTCCATGGCCCAGCTGGAGAACCTCGTCGCCCCCGGCGGGATCCTGTTCATCACCCACCACGATCTAGAATCCGAGTCCGTGGCCCTGCCCCGGTGGATCGCCGATCACTTAAGTGATGAGTTCACCGTCACCGTGGTGGAGAACTTCGAACGCGATGTGCGCAGTGGCGCAGGTGCACACCACAAGGATGATGTGGTCCTGCGTGCGGAGAAGAAGCAGGCGTCCTAGCGGCTCCTACAGGCCCAGCGAGCGCATGATCGTGCGCAGCTTGGCCGTGGTCTCGTCGAACTCCTCCTGAGCATCGGAATCAGCCACAATGCCACCGCCCGCCCACGCGCGGGCGGTTTTTCCGTCCCCGGAGACCTCCGCGCAGCGGATGGCCACCATGTACTCACCATCACCGGTGTCATCACACCAGCCAACCGCTCCGGCGTAGAAGTTGCGGGGGGATTCGGCCTCGATGATCAGGCCCTCGGCGGCATCGGTGGGGGTGCCACAGATCGCCGGTGTGGGGTGGACCCGGATCGCCAGTTCCAGTGCCGTGGTGGAGGGATCCTTCAGGGTGCCCGCGATCGGGGTGGCCAGATGCCACATCTCATGGGTGCGGGTCAGCTCTGGGCGCGCGGGGATGTCCACGCGTGAGCACAGGGGCGTGAGCGCCGCCTTGATGTGGTCCACCACATAGGCGTGCTCCTCCAGGTTCTTGGCGCTGGCAAGAAGGGTGTCGGCGCGTCGGGCGTCCTCGGCCGCGTCCTCTGACCGGGGGGCGGACCCGGCCAGGGGATAGGCGGTGACGGTGGAACCCTGCCGTTTGATGAGCACCTCGGGAGAGGAACCGACCAGCATGTGGCCGGTGAACCCGGGGCCGGCGGCGGTGAGGTCGGTGATGAAGCCGTCGCGGTTGTAGGAATTGTCGATCAGGCGGGCGGCCACCAGGCGGGGGTCCACCGCGGGGTCGAAGGCGATGTCGACGGCACGCGCCAGCACGACCTTGTCCAGGGCGGAATTGCGGATGGTGCGGATGGCGGCATCCACGCGTCGTAAATGCTCCTCGGGGGAGGGATCCATCCCGACCACGCGCGCGGTGAGCACCGACCCGGGACCGCGGCGGTAGTAGGCGTGCGGCTCCAGGGGGCCGTCCTCACGGATGATGCGCTCCGGCACCGTCAGTGCGGCCGGTTTGTCCCGTTCGAAGGGCAGGGCGCCCACGACCATCTCCACGCGCCCCCCGCGCAGGGCCTCCACGGCGTCCCAGGGGTCCGTGAAGGTCTCCTGCGAGCCCTGGGTGCGCACCGAGCCGTGCGCCCGCGAGAGGAGGAAATCCGGCGCGGTGGGCGGGGCCTGGGGGTCAAGGGGTGTAGCCATGGGTATCCATTCTAATCCCACCGCTTTCCGGGGTGGACGCGCACTCCCGGGGTACAGGCGATTACCATAGCCAGCATGACTGATGTTCGTGTACGTTTCTGTCCCTCACCCACCGGCACCCCACATGTGGGCCTGGTGCGCACCGCCCTGTTCAACTGGGCCTACGCCCGCCACACCGGCGGCAAGTTGATCTTCCGCATCGAGGACACCGATGCCGCACGCGACTCCGAGGAGTCCTACGCCGCGCTTCTCGACGCAATGAACTGGCTCGGCCTCACCTGGGACGAGGGCGTGGAGGTCGGTGGCCCGCACGAGCCGTACCGCCAGTCCCAGCGTTCCGACATCTACCAGGATGTGCTGAAGAAACTCATCGACGCCGGCGAGGTCTACCCGGCGTACTCCACCGCTGAGGAGGTCGAGGAGCGCCACCGCGCCGCCGGCCGTGACCCGAAGCTGGGCTACGACAACTACGACCGCACCCTCACCGAGGATGAGATCGCCGCCTTCGAGGCCGAGGGCCGCAAGCCCGTCTGGCGTCTGCGCATGCCGGAGCAGGACTGGAAGTGGAACGACCTGGTCCGCGGTGAGGTGGAGTTCAAGTCCTTCACCCAGCCCGACTTCGTGGTCGCCCGTTCCAACGGCCAGCCGCTCTACACCCTGGTCAACCCGGTGGATGACGCCCTGATGGAGATCACCCACGTCCTGCGCGGCGAGGACCTCCTGCCCTCCACCCCACGTCAGATCGCCCTCTACGAGGCGCTCAAGCGCATCGGTGTGGCCAAGCAGACCCCGGTCTTCGGTCACCTGCCGTTCGTGATGGGGGAGGGCAACAAGAAGCTGTCCAAGCGCGATCCCCAGTCGAACCTGTTCCAGCACCGCACCAACGGCATCATCCCCGAGGGCATGCTCAACTACCTCGGTCTGCTGGGCTGGTCCCTGTCGGCTGACCAGGACATCTTCACCGTTGAGGAGTTCGTGGCCAACTTCGATATCGCCGATGTGCTCGGCAACCCGGCCCGCTTCGACCAGAAGAAGCTGGAGGCCATCAACGCCGACCACATCCGCCTGCTTCCCGCCGGGGAGTTCGAGGAGCGTCTGCGCGCGCACCTGAGCGAGTTCACCGATTTCCCGGAGGACTACCCGGCGGATAAATTCCAGGTGGCAGCCGATCTCGTCCAGACGCGCATCAAGACCCTCGCCGAGGCCTACGGTCTGCTGAAGTTCCTCGTCACCGCCGATGAGGATCTGGTCCTCGATGAGAAGGCCGCCAAGAAGAACCTCAAGGAGGCCGCCATCGAGCCCCTGGACGCCGGCATTGCCGCTCTGGAGGCTGTGACCGAGTGGACCACCCCCGATATCGAGGCAGCGCTGACCAAGGCGCTCATCGAGGAACTGGGCCTGAAGCCCCGTGTGGCCTACGGTGCCCTGCGCGTGGCCATCTCCGGTGAGGCCGTGTCCCCACCGCTGTTCGAGTCCATGGAACTGCTGGGGCGGAAGTCCACCCTGACCCGCCTGCGCGCGGCACGGGCGGCCACCCCGTACCAGGCAGCGGAGTAGGTCCCCCTACTCCTCGAAGCGGATGATGTCGCCGGGCTGGCAGTCCAGTTCCCGGCAGATCGCCTCCAGGGTGGTGAATCTCACCGCCTTGGCGCGACCGTTCTTGAGCACCGACAGGTTCGCCGGGGTGATCCCGATCCGCTCGGCGAGTTCACCCACGCCTATTTTCCGCTTGGCCAGCATGACATCGAGATCCACGATGATCGGCATCAGATCACCCCTTCCAGCTCGGTGGAGAACCCGATTGCCCGGGCCAACAGCGTGCGGGTGACGTAGACGAGCAGCGCCACACCGAGGACGAGCAGCGAGACCACCATGGCCACGATGACCACGCCGGGGGCGTCGTCAAGCTCGGCGAGGATGTAGCCGAAGGGTAGGACGAGCACCGCCGCCAGGGCGATGGCAACGGTGATCCTGTCCACCCAGGTGATGGCGCGCCGGTTGAAGATCTCATCGCGTTCCACCATGGCCAGCAGGCGGAACAGGCAGATGATGATGAATTGGACCAGGCCGAAGCCGACCACGAAGAGCAGCACCAGGATCACCAGTGGGGTGCGTGAGAGTGTGCCGTGTTCCAGGGTGTCGATCACCAGCTGGGTGATCATGAGCACCTGGACAGCCAGGGCACCGAGAAAGCCGATGCCGAAGATTATCCGGAGCGCCCAGAGAATGCGTGGGTTCATAACCCATCCTTCCGTTTATCGAATGTTGATAGAAACATATCGAAAAACGATAGGACTACGCAAGGGGGAGCGGGGGTTTCGGGCGTCGTAAAGCGCTCTAACGCTGCTCGAGGAGCGCCTTGAGCTTCGCGTTCGAGGTGTCCTGGAGGTGCCCGATGCTGGTCAGGAAGGGCACGCCGGGGGAGAGCATGCCACTGAAGGTCATGGTCTGGGTGACCTCGGTGAGATTGTCCTCCACGCGGGTGAGGTGGACAGTGTCGGTGACAGCCAGGATCCAGCGGGCGATGATCTTCGCCTCCCAGGTCATCTCAGCCTGGGGTTCCAGCACGGTGATGGTCGGACGGAAGGACGCCCGCAGGCGCGCGGTCTCCGGATGGCGGGTGCGCATGCGCAGTTTCCGGCCCTCCTCCAGTCCCTCCGGTGCGCTGGAATGGACAATGTGATCATTCCACTCTGATGCGCGGCCGAGATCGGTCACCAGCTCCCAGACCTCATCTGCGGGCGCATTGATCCGGACGGTGCGGGTGGCGGAGAGTGGCAAGGCGCGACTGACCGCCCAGGAGGAGAATGCGGCCACGCCGGCCCAGAAGATCAGCGGAATGAGCAGTGCTGGGAAAGGCATGCGGAGAGGATCCTCTCTGAAGGTGTCCGTGGGGTCGGATTTCCAATACTAGTGGGGTAGAGGGTTTTTTGGGGCTGTTAGCTGCGGGTTTGTGGGTTGTGGGTGAATGTGGCTATAGTATTCACCTGTTGCACGGAGTCGGATAATCTGCCATGTGGTGGGGTCGTCCGGTGAAGTCAATGATTGGCCTATGGTGTAATTGGCAACACAAGGGTTTCTGGTACCCTCATTCTAGGTTCGAGTCCTGGTAGGCCAGCTGCGATCAGCTGGATTTTCATAGTGATCGTGTCCTTTATGCCCCGTTCGTCTAGAGGCCTAGGACGCCGGCCTCTCACGCCGGTAACACGGGTTCGAATCCCGTACGGGGTACAACGCACTGGCACCGATTCTCAGATTGAGAATCGGTGCTTTTCGTGATTTCGCACACGTCTGACGTTCCCCCTGCTCAGGACGATCATACTGGCGGGATGAACTGCGGATTTTCATTTAGCGGGGGTAAGCCTATCAATGCAAAAGGATGCCTTTATCCTCAAGGGCTTTACCCACTGTTGACCTGACGTTAGAGTCGAGTTCAACAGAGAAGTTCAATCCCGATATCTCGAAGGAACCAGCTGTTGACCAGCGGAAATGGATCCCTGGAGTTTCGGAACGGGCGCTCTGGAGTCAGTGGAAACCGATCCAGTAGAGGAGAGTGTATGGCAGTAAGTGAAGAGAAGACGAAGTTCGGACGCAACGAAGCCGTCCTCGAAGCAGCTGGCATTGCCGTAACCATGGATTCCGAGCGCTAGAGATGCGTGAATCAGGAGCTCGCTAAGAGATGACACCTCGTTGGAGTCATTCGACACCCACCTTCACCCACTTCAACAACCCACACCCGGCACATTAAGCCCCTGACGGGCACAACGGACGTAACACCGAGGACAACCAACTCGGGTTAACGAAACTTCCGAAACGAAGCCGGAAAGCGGTGGCAGCAGGTTGAAGCCACCGGTGGACGTGAGAGAGTCGGATCAAGAACTAAAAACTGATCCCTGTACGCACGACACCCCTCCGAGAACAGCCGGAGCGGGTGTCCTTCCATGTGTGCCGTCATGTGTCTGAAAAATGCCTGCTGACCACCTGATTTGTGGGATTAAACCGCGCTGACATATAGTTTTCTGCGTACCGCGCCCCGTTCGTCTAGAGGCCTAGGACGCCGGCCTCTCACGCCGGTAACACGGGTTCGAATCCCGTACGGGGTACCAATTAAAGAAGCCACTCTGTGAATTTCACCGAGTGGCTTCTTTTTGCATTTCTATGTACCCGCCTAAACTTCTTGCTGTACATTTGATACATCGTCTAGTTATCTCCATTAAGCCCCATTTCCACCAGGAGAACTATCGATAAAAAAGTAAATGTACTTACAATAGGAGTTGTTACCTATGAGCTCGCAAAATTTCAATTTCTTTTCATTAACGATCCAAAAAATCGACAGGACAGAAAGTGGGGCCAGGATTGTTCGTTTGGCTGTGCGAGATAGGTTCTCCAAGAAGCGTTACACACTTCAGCGTTGGGCCTTAGTCCTTTTTTCAAATGGTCTAACTCTGTATTTGAAGACGAAGCCAGACATGCCTGCCGACGCTCCGAATAATTATGCTCGGTATATGCTTCGGCTTACTCCTGCGATGAGAGCATGGGCGCAACATATGCCCGGCGGATTCGCGACCTATTATGTGCACAACCCTGACCGACGACGTATAGACAATAATAAACGCCTCGATTTAATCACCAAGGCCCTGTTTCAGCACTCTTATGATGGCAGGGGAATTAGGGCTAGAGCACATACTATGACGTGGTTTTTGTCTAAGAATTTGGTTGATCAGGGAAGAATTAGGTGGGTAAGTGTAGCTAGTGGAACCGGCCAGCCGACTTTTGACGCTTCGACTGCGTTTGTCTCGCCAATTGATCACTTACTTATAGACAGCGATCAAGACGCTTTAGATTTTTCTCAAAAGCTCGCTGAAGAATATGACAAGAATGAAGATACTTTGCGTTTTGAAAATCTTAATGTCATCAAAGATGCCCAAAAGATGGACGAGGTCATAGCCGAATTTAATCCTAATTGTCTTGATGCAATGGGCCTTTTTGAGTATCTCACTGAGGACGAGATTGTAGCTCTATTGCGCCGCCTTTATGCGGTTTTGCCAGTCGGCGGGGTGATGGTTTTTACCAATATGCGAGATACTCACCCAAACCTAGACGTTCATAAATGTGCTGTAGCTTGGCCAGGCGTCCAAGAAAGAAAATGGAAGTTTATTGAAGCGCTTATTCTGGAAGCGGGTGTTAGTTCCGAAGAATTGACCATATTGCTGCCGGATGATGATGTCTACGGCATATATGGCTTGGTTAAATCGCAGTGATTGACGTCTCTTCTAAGCCTCATCCTGAAAACCTAGGCTCAACTACCATTTGTGGCTGGCTAAATGAAGTGAGAAGCCCAGTTGGGAATTTAGGCGATCGGTAGTTCTCTCTAAATAGGAGAAACGTTGAACAGGGGCCCGACCCCCGGATGGTAGACACGGAGGATTTGATCAGGAAGCAGATCTCAGGATAGCAGGACCGCGCTCCTC
>NZ_JACSPR010000005.1:46189-247730 GCF_014837045.1 Corynebacterium gallinarum | reverse complement strand
AGCCCGGCAAATACAGGCCGCTACGGCGCTTCCCCAAGCCTTAGCGTCGGATATTTTACTTTTCCACAAGCCACCCCAGGGGGCGGTGAAGGCGTCGATAAGCCTGCGGGCTTTAGGTGTCGGCGCGCGGGCTCTCGCGGTGCCGGTAGGCGGTGCGCAGCTGCCAGGCGGTCAGTGCGGCGAGGAGAAGGGCGATGATGCTGAAGATATAGGCCGATTCCCACGTCATGAAGAGGGTGAAACCGAGCAGCACGATGAGGCGGAACCACAGTGCGGGAATCATGCGGGCTGCGAGCATATTACTTCTCCAGGGCGAGGCGGACGTTGATCTCGCCCATCTCGGCGATCTTGGCGGCGACGAACTCCGGGGTTTCCACACCGTAGTCGAGGCGGTTGATCTCGATGTCGGAGGCGATGATGACCTGGTCACCGTCGCGCAGGACGTCGAAAGTGGGGGTCACATCGTTGGTCTGGCCGTGCACGGTGAGCTCACCGGGAACAACGACCTGGCCGACGGTACCGTCATCCGGGATGGAGGACAGGTCGACGGATTCGGTGACCTCGAAGGTGGCCGTGGGGAACTCATCGGTGTTGAACAGTTTCATGCGGACGTTGATGTCGCGCTTTTCCTGATCGGTGCTGATGTTGGTCATGTCGACCGTGACCAGACCGGAGGTGAGGGAGTTGTTGGCGATCTCGATCTCACCGGTGACATCCGAGGTGGAACCGGAGGTGGTCTTCTCCTCACCGGGCAGGATCTCATCGAAGGTGAAACCCGCGGAGGTGGTGTTCGGGATGGAACCCGGCACCACGTTCCAGCTGCCGTTCATGTCCGTAGAAGCAGGTTGTGCACCCTCCGGGTGGATGCCATCTGTCTTGAGGCCGGGGCCCATGATGAGGGTGTAGATCGGTGGGATCACGGCGACCAGGGCCAGGCCGACAATGAGAATGACGGCGACGACGATGATCGGGGTGCGGAAACGTGGTGAGGCGATGCCGGCACCTGTTGTCCGTGCGCCCGGCCCCTGGGAGTTCGGGGTGCCTGCGGAAGGGGTGACATCGTCGTGGGGACGATCTGCGGATGTGTTGCTCATGACCTCAACTTCTCAATTCTTCGAGCCAGTTCCACCAGTTCTGTGCACAACGCGCCGACTTCCCGGGCGTTCTCCCCCTCGTCCACCGCGGTGGCGATATCCTCGGCCGCACACCTGAGCTCAAAGAGGGAATCCCGGAGCTCGTCTGCCCGTTCCGGCGTCATGATGACGGCGTTCACGGGGATGGTGGTACCTGAGACACTGTTGCGCTGCTCGTAGGCACGCTGCCGGCATGCCTGCTTGCAGTATTTCCTCGGCCGTCCACGACCTGAGGGGGCAATGTCCTTTCCGCACCAGGAACACGTGGGAACCTGTTGGGTTGGGAGTTTGTTCTGCACTGATAACACATTAGTCGATCAGGCACCATAGAACGATTCGCGAGTTCACCACCCCATTTATAGGTCTTACCTAACCACTCTCCGAACGGGTGTGCGGACGTGACCTGCCCACCTGCCGAACCCTACCGAACCGCGCGCCAACTGAAAGAGGTAGAATACCAGGGAACAAATAGCGCGGTTGATTCGTTATACCTTGTGACTGTAATCAGTAACAGGTGTTGCTGATATCCGCATTACCGAGGGCAAAGGACTGATACCTAGATGGCAGATCGCGTTCTTCGTGGCAGCCGCATGGGCGCCGTGAGTTATGAAACCGACAGGGATCACGACCTGGCACCACGCCAGCTTGTGAAATACCGGACTGAGGATGGAGAAATCTACGAGGTCCCCTTCGCTGATGATGCGGAAATCCCCGAGGAGTGGATGTGCAAGAACGGTAAGCTCGGCACCCTCGTCGAGGGTGAGGGCGTTGAGTCCAAGCCGGTCAAGCCCCCACGTACCCACTGGGACATGCTTCTTGAGCGTCGTTCCATCGAGGAGCTCGATGTTCTCCTCGAGGAGCGGATCGAGGCGCTGCGTAAGCGTCGTCGTAACGCAGCCAAGCTGCTGAAGGCTCAGCAGGAGGCCGAGGAGGCGGAGAAGGCAGCCGAGTAGCTCCTCCCCCACCTTAAAAAGGCGGTGCCCCCAACCATCACACTGGCGGGGGGCACCGCCTTTGGTGCTTGACTGGTGCTTGTCGACGAAAAGACCCGCTAGAACCAGTCGTTGCGCTTGCGCCAGTGCTTGAATTCATAGGCGGCGAGGCCCGCAATCTCCTTGGACAGTTCCTTCGCCTGGGTGGCGCGGTGCTTCAGGCCCCACCGGGTGACCTCCAGGAGGGAATCCTTGACGAAGCTGCCATCCAGCTTGGATTCACCGATTTCGCGTTCGGTGAAGGTGATGGGTACCTCGCGGACATCGAAGCCCATCTCCACGGCGCGGTAGGCGATCTCCACTTGGAAGATGTACCCAGCCTTGGAGAGTTCATCCATGGGCAGGGCCTCCAGGACCTCGCGGCGGAATACCCGGTAGCCGGCGGTCATGTCGGACAGTCCGGTGCCCAGTGCCAGGGAGATGTAGATGTTGCCGCCCTTCGACAGCACCCAGCGGTCCTTCGGCCAGTTGACCACCTTGCCGCCGGGGATGTAGCGGGAACCGATGACCAGGTCCGCACCGTTGTCGATCTCGGCGAGCAGGAGGTGAAGCTGCTCGGGGGCGTGGGAACCGTCTGCGTCCATCTCGCAGAGGTTACTGTAGTCGCGGTCCAGGCCCCAGCGGAAACCGGCGAGGTAGGCGGCGAACAGTCCATCCTTCTCGGTGCGGTGGAGCACGTGGATGTGGTCGTCGGCGGCGGCCAGCTCATCGGCACGGTCACCGGTGCCGTCGGGGCTGTTGTCGTCCACGATGAGCACATCCACCTCCGGGGTGGCGGTGCGCACCCGGTCAACGATCAGGGGGAGGTTCTCCAGTTCGTTGTAGGTGGGGATGATGACCAAGGTGGTAGCGGTAGCCCCTGGTGCCTCTTTGCTCATCGGGGTGGGCCTCCTTGTCCGCATGATGCGGACCTAGTTGTGAAGATGAATCTGGGTTATTTGCGACGTGTGGTCGCACGGGCCGAAGCAGCACGCTGTTTACCCGCCCCGGAGGAGTTCCCCCCTCGGGATGACTGGCCTGTCTTCTTCACCGGTTGTTTCCGCGAAGCTGCATTTTTGGATGTCTTCGACGAACCAACCTGGTTCCGGGAACGGGCGTTGAACCACAGGGCGGCAATGCCGGCCAATGTTCCCATGATAACCAACACCAATTCAACATAGAAACCCACACGGGCTGCAAGTGTGATGGTCTGCTTCAAGGGGATGTCCGCGGTGAGGGTGGCGGCCTCGAAAATCCTGGTCCGCTGTTCGACGCTTCCGTCAGGCATGACGATGGCCGACACACCCGAGGTGGCGGCCACGACCACGGCCCGGTCGAACTCAATGGCCCGCATGCGGCTCATGGCCAGCTGCTGGTAGGTCATATCGGTGAACCCGAAGGTGGCGTTGTTGGTCGGGGTGGAGAGGAACTCCGCCCCGTTGGCGATCGCATCCCGGCCGGCCTGGTCGAAGATCACCTCGTAGCAGGTCTGGATGCCCACCACCACGGCCCGGCCGAGGCTGGCGGCATCCATGCTCACCGTGCCGGTGCCGTCACCCGGCTGGAAGTTGCCGGCTGCATCCACCCATGGGGAGAACAGGCGGAAGAACTCCCGGAAGGGCATGTACTCACCGAAGGGCTGGAGGTATTTCTTGTGGTGGTACTCCCCCGCCCCGGTTTCGGGATCGAAGACCACCATGGTGTTGCGGGGACCCACCTCATCGCGGGTGATGGTGCCCACCAGGATCGGGGCCTGCGCGGCATCCACCGCCGAGTTGATGAGGGCGGCGGCCTCCGGGTCGGTGAAAGGGTTGACATCGGAGGAGTTCTCCGGCCAGATCACCAGATCCACCTGCTCGTCGAGGTTGCGGGTTTCCCGCACATGGTTGGCCAGCACGGCACGGCGCTGGGCGTTGAATTCCAGGCCCATGCGTGGCACATTGCCCTGCACGGCGGCCACCGACACCGTCTCCGAGCTGGTGCCGTCCCGGTCGACGTAGAGGGAGGTGGTCAGCCCCATCAGCAGGACCAGGACGGCCACCCCGAGCCCCACGAGGCGGTCACGGTTGATCAGTGCCACGGCGAGTCCCACTGCAACGAACACGGTGGCCGCGGTGACCAGGGCTGGCCCACCGAGGGAGACCAGGTTGGCCAGGGGTCCGTTGATCTGACCCCAGGCCAGGCGCACCCACGCGAACCCGCCGAAGGGCCAGCTGCTGCGCAGGTATTCCACCGCCACGTAGAACAGCGGGAACAGGAATGCACCCCACCTACGCCATCTGGCCAGGGCCACGCCTCCGGCACCGAGGGCGATGGAGTACAGCGCCAGGACCACCGCGAGTGCGATATAGGGCAGATTGCCCACGAACTCACCGATCCACGGCAACAGCAGCAGGTACTGGGTCAGCCCGTGGATGAAACCGAAGAGCATGCCCTGGGCGATGGTCGGTCCGGCCGCCACCCGACCACTGCGGCCCACACGGCTCCCGTGACCCCAGGGCGCCAGCGAGATATACAACAGGGCGGTGCCGACGATACCGGCGATGAACCAGCCGACGGGCTCATGGGAGGCATAGACGAACAGGCCACCGAGAGCGGCGATGGACCCGCGGATGAAAACGGTCACTTATCCCGGTCCTCGCGATCGGAGGGGTCGTCATCGGTTTTCCCGTCACGCGGGCTGTCAAAGTCCTCCGGGCGCAGATCAGCGGTCCACTCCTGGATCTCCTCCTCATCGAGGACGATGGGTCGGGCGGGCTGCTCCGGGGTGGTGCTGGCTGCACCGAATCCACCGTAGGAGGTCTGGGGGCGGAAACCGTTGGCGGCCTGGAAACCGCGGACGCCGAGGTCCTCGATCGCTGTGCGTACGCGTTTGGCCAGCGTGCGCCTGAACAGCGCACGGGTGGGTGGGAACATCAGGAGCAGGCCCAGCACGGAGGTGACAAAGCCCGGCATGACCACCAGGATGGCACCGGCGGCGGTGAGGCCGAAGTTGCCGGCGATGGCCCCGGGGTTACCCTGCCCGGATTTCTGGGCGATGGCGGCGGCACGGCTGATGCGTTGCATCTCCACGGCGGCGAGGATGAGGCCACCGAAAAAGGCGAGGAACAACAGGCCGATGGCCCAGCCGATCCCCAGCCACATGACCACCGCCATGAAGGCAAGTATTTCAATGACAAAGTACGGAATTGCTATTGCTGCAGGCACACCCCAACCCTACCTGGCCAGCCTGGCGTGACCTATCGGGGAGCTCATGCCCCGTGGAGGCGGTCGAGGAGCCATCCGGAGTGGTCGGTGAGGTGGCGGAAGTAGGGGCCGAAGTGGTTCATGCCGGTGCGGCCGGGCGCACGGGGCAGGCCGGACTCGTGCCAGGTGACGTCGGCTCCGAGGTCGGCCCAGCGGTCGCGGACGTCGCGGACCTGCTGGATGGGGATGACATCGTCGTGTGTGGAGCCCCACAGCAGGACGGGGATGCCCGGGGTGGTGTGTCCGAGTTGCTGGCGTTCGAATTCGCCCAGCACACCGGGTAGATCATCGAGGATGTCGCCGAGGGGTTGTCCCGTGGTGGTCCAGGAGGTGGTCTTCTCGTATGCGCTGGTGATGACGGTGCCGCCGGCGCAGGTGGCGATGTTGCGGAGTATCTCCGTGAGGCCATGCGAGGTGAGGACGGGGAGGATCTCGTCGTGAAGCTCAGGCCGGGTGGCGGCGAGCCCGGCGACCGCGTAGGCGATGACCCCGGTGAGCATGCCGCCGTCGACGGCACGCAGGACCCCGGGGAGGTCGGAGGGTGGGGCACCGACCACGGCCGCGATGGGGTTGATATCCGGGGTGGTGCGGCTGAGTTGGGCGGCCCAGCCCACCGCGCCTCCGCCCTGGGAGAAGCCCCAGAGGCCGAGGGGCTGGTCGGGTGTGATGCCGAGGTGGCGGGCGGCGTGGATGGCGTCGACAAGCGCCCCCGCGGCGGTGATGGAGTCACAGTAGTACTGGATGCCGGCGACGGGGTCGCGGGGATAGTCGATGAAGATGACGTCGACACCCTGGGCGAGGAACCAGGTGAGCACGGGCAGTTCGTAGGCGGCGATCGCGTCGACGGGGCGGTCGGGGAAGACGCTCAGGCCGATGGCGCAGGTGTGGGAGGGGTCGCAGTGCGCGGCCACGCCCTGGGTGGAGGGGGCGAAGGCGACAACGGGCCGTGGTGTGTCGCGCAGGTGCGGGGTTTTGGAGAAGCACACGCCCCCGGTGGCGGTGATCGCCCTGCCCAGTGGGTCCTCGGTGATGTATTCGAAGCGGTAGGAGCTGGCGGGGTTGAGTTCGCCGCGGGTGCCCAGGACGCGCAGGGGTGCGACGTTGACCAGGGTGCCGGGTTCCATGCCGGGTGTGGTGGTGGCGCTGCCGAAGTCCGGGACGGCCGTGGGGTCGGGGATGATCTGTGACCCGGCGCGATCGGGGCGGCGTTGGCGTCCGGTGAACAGGCGGGTGAGGGAGCGGGCGCTTTCGTCGATCAGGGGCAGCAGGACGCGGCGGGTGGCGGCGTGGTTGCCGGCACGGATGACCCGTGTGGCGGTGAGGTCTTTATATGCTGCCGGTGCTGCCATGGGGCCCACACTATTGTTTTCCCGGTTGTGGTGCACAGGCGGTTATCATGTTGCGCATGCATTCCCATGATGAGTTTTCTACCTTTGTCCAGACCGTTGATGGTTTGACCGCCCGTATCCGGGTTCCGGGTGGGCGGGTGCGTGCCGCGCAGTGGGAGGGGTTGGCTGCGTTAAGTGAGGGGTTCGGGGATGGGCAGCTGCATCTGACCTCGCGGGGTAACCTGCAGATCCGTGGGGTGCGGGATGAGGAGGCGGTCGCATCAACGCTTGCCGGTCTGGGGCTGGGGGTCGCGCCGTCGATCATGTGCTCTCCCCTGTCGCCGGCGCTGATGACGCTTGTCGACGCCCTCGTCCCCCACCTTCCCGCCAGCGGCCCGGTGGTGGGGATCGATGCCGGTGACGGTGCGATCCTGGCGAAGGGCCCAGATGTGGGTCTGGTCGCCCACGGTGATGGTGAGCGGTTCCATCTGGTGGTCGGCGGTGACCCGACGGGGCTGATTGTGTCCGCGGACTCTGTGGTGGAGGTGGTGACTGCCGCTGTTGCGGGTCAGGAAGTGGCGGATCTGGTTGCAGACAGGTCTGAGGTGGTGCTTCCGACGGTGGATGGTCGGCAGGCCCCGATCGGGTGGATGCAGGACGGGGATGTGGTGATCCTCGGTGCTGGTCTGCGGGAGGGGTGCATGGACGCGCAGCTGGCGCGGTTCCTCGCCGCGATTGAGACTGATATCCGGATCACCCCGTGGCGGTCCATGGTGATCCATGGGCTCTCGGATGCGGTGGCGGATCAGGTGGTGAAGGTGCTGGCCCCCATGGGGTTGATCTTCGATGCCAACTCCCCCTGGTTGGCCGACTAGGACTTTTTCGACACAGGGCCGGTGGATACCGGCGTGTGTGTCGAAAAAATCGCGGTATCTGCGCGGGATAGTGTGAATTTTCCGACACATCTTTCCCACCCGGGCCCAGATGTGTCGGTTTAAACGCCGGTGGGCACCAGGGGTTTGATGGCGCGCCACTGGGTGATGTCCTCGGTCTCCGTGCCGTCGATGGAGATCCCCACCCGGCGCAGGGTGCCACCGTAGCGCTGCTGGTAGGTGCTCAACTCTGCGGCCTCCTCCTCGGTGCGGGCATTGATCACCATGTGTCCCCCGGGGCGCAGCATGGACCAGGCGGTGATGACCACCAGCTCATCACCCAGTCCGCCACCGACATAGATGGCATCCGGGGCCACGGCGTTGGGACCACTGGCATACCGGGCGCCCTTGAGTGCCCTGGGGGCTGCCCCCATCACCTCGAGCCACGGCACACCCAGGCGGGTGGCATTGCGTTTGATGCGCGCGGAGCTGTCCGGGTCCGGGCAGAAACAGATGGCATGGGCGCGGGTGCGGGTGAATCCGCCACTGGCCAGGCCGACGGCGCGCAGCCATTCGATGGCCACGGAACCCGTGCCGCCGCTGATATCCCACAGCAGCTGGCCCGGAACCGGGCGCAGGGCGGAGACGGTCAGTGCCCGGATATCGGCATCCAGCAGCTGGCCGTCGTGTTCATAGGACTCCTCCCCCAGGCCCGGGAGCAGGGAACGGCGGTGTGTCTGTCCACCGATGGGTGGGGATACCGCGATCACGTTGAGGGTGGAGACCGGCCGTGGGGGCTGCGCGGCGGTGCCGGCGGTGATCTCCTCATCCGGGCTGCCGAGGTCGCTGAGCACGGTGAGGTCATGGTGGTCATACCCCATCTCGCACAGCAGTCCGGCGATATCCGTGGCACTGAACTCATCGCGGCCCATGACCAGGAATCTCACACCAGAATCAATGAGCGGGATGAGGGTCTCCAGGGACCGGTTGGTCAGTGAGGCGACCGGGGTGCGTTCCAGGGGCCAGCCCAGGCGGGCACACGCCAGCGAGACCGAGGATGGCGCCGGTATCACGGTGATGCGGTCGGGTCCCAGCACCTCGGTGAGGGTGGAGCCGATGCCGTGGAACATGGGATCACCGGCGGACAGCACCACCACGTGCAGGCCCGTGAGGCTCTTGAACAATCCCTCCAGGGCGGGGATGCGTGGTTCCGGCCAGGGGCGACGCTCGCCCCGGACGGTGTCGGGCAGGTGGTTGAGCTGGCGCCAGGAACCGATGACCACATCGGCGCGCAGCAGGGCGGTCTGGGCCTTGTGCCCCAGTTCGTCGAAACCATCCTCGCCGATACCGACCACGGTGATGGACTCCCGGGGTCCACGCGGGTTGGTGCTGGTGGCCACATCCGCCTGGGGATCACCATCGACCACTGCGAACCGGGGGGATGCCAGGGATTCCTTCCGTGCGGCTGCGCCGGAGGTATGGACGGTGATCGGTTCGCTCATGACATCTGATTCTACCGGTGGCCGGTGACCAGTGATGACGGTGGGGTTAGCGTGGCATCCGGCGCCAGATGGGGCGTGGAACCATGCGCATGACCCAGGCCAGCAGTCGCAGACGACCCGGGATCCACAGTGTGGCGCTGCCCCTGCCTGCAGTGATCCGGTCCACCACCGCATCGGCGACATCCCCCGGGTACACCGACATCGGTGCAGGTGACATGCCGGTGGTCATGGAGCCGATGACAAAACCGGGCCGGGCGGTGATCAATGACACCGCTGAACCGTGCAGGGCGTCACTGAGCCCCTGACAGAACGCATCCAGTCCCGCCTTGGTGGAGCCGTAGACATAATTGGCCCGCCTCGCACGCCACCCGGCGATGGAGGAGAACGCCACGATCGTCGACCTGACATCCTGGGTGCGGAGCTCGTCGGCAAGCACCGTCAGCATGGACACCTGCGCGGTGTAGTCGAGGGTGGCGATCTCCACGGCATGGGCCTCGTCGGTTTCCGCCCGGGCCTGCTCGCCCAGGATCCCGAAGGCCACCACCGCACACGTGATCGGGCCGGCCAGGTCGCGCGCCTGACGCACCACCGCGCGGTGGGAACCCAGATCTGTGGCCTCGAACTGCACCGGGTGCACAGCGACAGCGCCCAGCGCCTCAAGCTCCGCGGTGAGCTCCCCCAGTGCCTCCACCCGGCGCGCCGCCAGCACCACCTGGTCACCGGGTGCCAGGCGACGGGCGATCTCCCCGCCGATGTCACTGGTGCCACCGAGGATGAGGATGCTCACTGCAGGTCCTTCGGCTGATTGTTGAGGGTCTCGCAGCCATCGGCGGTGATGACCACGATGTCCTCGATACGGGCACCGTGAACACCCTCGATGTAGATGCCCGGTTCGATGGAAAACGCCATGCCGGGTTCCAGGATGAGGTCATTGCCGGCCATGATGAAGGGTTCCTCGTGGGTGGACAGTCCGATGCCGTGTCCGGTGCGGTGGATGAAGTGCTCCCCGTAGCCGACGGCCTCGATTGCCATACGGGCGGCCTGATCCACCGAGGAGGCGGTCACGCCGGGGCGTGCCTGGGCGACGGCGGCGAGTTGCGCGGCGTGGAGGGCGTCGTAAAGCTTCGTGAACTCCGGGTCCCGCTGGGTGTCCGGCCCGCCGACCACGTAGGTGCGGGTGCAGTCCGAGTGGTAGCCGACGCCGAAGGTGCCGCCGATGTCGACGACCACGACGTCGCCGGTGGCCAGCACGCGGTCGGAGAAACTGTGGTGGGGGTTGGCGCCGTTGGGCCCGGAGCCGACGATGATGAAGTCCACGGCCGTGTGTTCGGCGAGGATGAGTTCCTCCAGGTCGGTGGCCACATCGCGTTCGGTGCGCCCGTCGACAAGCAGGGACGGCACCTTCGCGTGCACCCGGTCGATGGCGGCACCGGCGTCGCGCAGCTGGGTGATCTCGGCGTCATCCTTGGAAACGAACAGTTCCTTGAGCACCTGCACGGCCAGTTCATAGCGGATACCCACCGGCAACAGCTCCTGGAACGGCAGGAGATGATCGGCGGTGATCGACGACCCGATCCCCACCCCCATCATCTCCATGCCGAGGGGATCCAGGGCGTCGATGGCGAGCTGGTGGGCGTTCTCCCCGTCCACCCAGCCGCGGACGGTGATGTCGAGGTCCGGAATGGCGGACAGGGCGAGATCGCCGCGGTCCACGGCGGGCAGGATGATGGTCGGGGTTCCCAGCACCGGGATCACCAGTGCAGTGAGGCGCTCATGGGTGGTAAGCCACGAACCGGTCAGATACGCCAGCTCCGCGCCGGTGCCGATGATCAGGCCGTTGAGACCTGCGCTGGCGGCACCGGCCTGCGCGCGTTCCAGGCGTTCGGCGTAGACCTCAGTGGGGAAAATATTGATGGAGGGATCACTCATGGCATCCAAGCCTAGTAGCCTGGACAGGTGTGCGATCCAACCACACTGTCCGCCTGAGTGCGCCGGGACGTTATGCGTCCGGGTTTCTGGTCTCGAAAGCGCTTGTCGACGCTTCCCTCTCCGCCCACCTCGACCCCGGCGCGCGCGACTTGCCGCCCCACCTGTCCGACCGTGCGGAGTTCGTGCTCACCGCGGCGCATTTCCTGCGAGGGTCAGGGGGTTCTTCCCCGATCCGGGTGCGTGGGGTGCGCCTGTCCGGCACGGCGCGGGAGCATGTGTCCATCTTCGGCACCGACATTGGCGTGCTGCGCCTTGAGACCCCGGCGCCGACCCGTCAACTGCCGATGCTCTCACCCACACCGATCCGGTTTGGTCAGCGCACGGTGACCTACGGTTTCGGGGGTCGGTCGAATGCGTTGGTACCGAAGGAGCTCCCCGGCCGGGTGCTGGCGAGGGTTCCCTTCGCGCTCTCCCGCAACCCGTTCACCCGGGTGCGACACGGCGTGATGGTGTTCAACCATCCTGAGCCTGCGATTCGTGGCGATTCCGGCGGGCCCGTTCTCTCGGATGGCCTGGTCTATGGGCTGCAATCCATGATCACCGACCCCCTGGGATTTAATACCCGGGTGGCCACCGTGGCGGCCCTGGCTCCCCACCTGCCTGCCATCCGGCGGGCCATGGAGCAATTCGGGGATGCCAACCAGGAATGAGGAGGCAACAAAACAATGACCACCCACCATAGAGACGGACAACCTGTCCCCGAACGTGACCGGGCCTGGGAGGCCGAACGTCGGCGACGCATGGCCAAACTGCGTCAGGACAGTGCAAAGCGCACCCTGGAGGTCATCGAGCAGAAGTTCCCCGACCTGAAGACTGGTAACTAGATATCGCCACCTTCTCCTCGATGAGCACTTAGCACCCCCTTGACTCTAGTACCACGGGCAGTACCATAAGGGTGTGGAGAAAAGAATCGCTGAGCTTCTTCAAAAGATGCAGGAATCTCCAACCAATGTTCGTTTCACTGATTTAGAGAAAGTCTGCGACTACTTTTTCGAAAGGCGACGATCGTCAGGATCATCTCATCGAACCTATAAAACACCCTGGCTAGGTGACCCCCGTGTCAATATTCAAAACGACCGAGGCAAAGCGAAGGTTTACCAGGTCAATCAGGTTCTTCAGGCCGTCGAAAAAATCACCAACAATCATGAAGGGAGCGCTCCATGAACCCCAAAAAATACACCTATCAAATCTCCTGGTCAGAGGAAGACGGCGAGTACATCGCCACTGTGCTTGAATTTCCCTCCCTATCCTGGCTGGACCCCGACCGTGCACAGGCAGAACAGGGATTGCTGAACCTGGTAGCCGAGGTTCTGGAGGATATGGCCGAGTCTGGGGAGAAAATCCCCACCCCACTGGGAGAGCGTTCCTATTCCGGAAAGTTCAATGTACGCACCTCCCATTCCCTACACCGTCGACTGGTAATGGAAGCAGAGGCTGAGGGAGTGTCCTTAAACACCTGGGTCAATCAGAAATTAGCGTCCGCTTGATCTCACTGCAACCATAAACCCCTGGTCCAGCAGGGCAGACATGCCGGACCAGGGGTTTCATCGGTCATGATGGTGCGCTAGCTACCAATCGCCACCACGCCACGGCGGATAGCGTCGATACCCTGGCGGGCGGTGCGTGCCATCTCATCGCTGTAGGAGGTCTTGGCCACCTGCTCCAGCAGATCAATGACCTGGCGGCACCAGCGTACGAAATCACCCGGGGTGAGCTCCGCACCGTTTTCCGCAGCCGCGGCCATGCAGTACCCGAGGGGTGCGCCGGCGGCCCACTGGTGGATGGCCATGGCGAACCCGGCCTCCGGCTGGCGGGTGAGGGGCAGGCGGTGGCGGCGTTCGTCGTCGACAAGCTCCGACCAGATGCGTTCGGTGTTGTTCATGGCCTCGGCCATCCCCTCGGTGACCGCCTCCGGGGAGCCACCGGTTTCCCGGCGGTTCTCGAAGGTGCACATGCTCACCACACCGGCCAGCTCCGCCGGGTCCAGCTCATCCCAGATACCCCGCTTGAGGCACTGGGCAACCAGGAGATCCGATTCATTGTGGATCTTGGCCAGGCGCTCGCCCTCCTCGGTGATCACCGGGTTGTCCGGATCGGCGTAGTCGACATAGTCCATCTCACTGAGCAGGGAGAGGATGCGTTCGAAGGTTCGGCCCAGGGTTTCCCGTGCCCGGTCCACCGTTCCGGTCAGTTTGTTCAGGTCCCGCTGTTTGCGCAGCATCCGCTCGGCGGTGCGCGCCAGCTGTTCACGATCCGGCCAGTGGTGGGCCTCGTGATCGCGGATGACGCTGCGCAGCTCATGGATCCGCTCATTGGGACGCACCCGGGCGGTGTCACGCATCTTGTTCGGTCGCTTGAAGTTGCCGCGCCGGAACAGTTCCTGCACCTGGCGGGCGAACCGGCGTGGTGACTGGGCGGCACCGCGGGGCAGGCGCATGTTGCCGACCACGATGGGGGCGTTGTTGAAGGAATCCGCGTCGATGCGCCCGGACCAGCCGGACTCCGTGGTCACCCACGGGCGGGGATCACGGGCCTGGTTGGCCGGTGTCATCACCACCGCGAGCACCGGGCGTTTACGGCCCGGCATGGCGATGACCTCGCCGACCTGCAGCTTGGACAACACGGTGGTCACCTCCGCGTGGCGCTGCTCCATACTGTCACGGCGGTGGGTCTTCTCCTCCTCGTTGAGTTCACGTCGTAGCTCCATGTACTCCAGGAAGGACTCCACGGCGGTCTTATCCGGGGACACCGCCGGGTTGGTTGCGGTGATCTCACGGTCAAGCTGAGTACGCAGTTCCTCGACCTTGCGTTCCGCGCGTTCGATCTCCCGGACATCACCGACCACCGAGCCGTCGGCCTGGAACTGGGCGAAGGATTTCTCCAGCAGACGCAGCGACTGCTCATAGCCGATGGTTTTCAGCAGGTTCACCGACATGTTGTACCCGGGCTGGAAGGTGGAGATCAGCGGGTAGGTGCGCGTGGAGGCCAGACCCGCCACAAAACGGGGATCCATCGCCGGTGACCACTGCACCACCGCGTTACCGAGGATGTCGATGCCCCGTCGTCCCGCACGTCCCGTCAGCTGGGTGTACTGGCCCGGGGTGAGGTCCACATGACCCTCACCGTCGAATTTGACCAGTTTCTCCAGCACCACAGTGCGCGCCGGCATGTTGATGCCCAGGGCCAGGGTCTCGGTGGCGAACACCGCCCGCACCAGCCCCTTGACGAATAACTCCTCCACAATGTGGCGGAACGCCGGCAGCATACCCGCGTGGTGGGCGGCGAACCCACGCATGAGCGCCGAACGCCACTGTTTGAAGTTGAGGACCTGCAGATCCTCCTCCGGGATACCCACCACACCGGCGTCGATGATGCGGGCGATCTCCTCCGACTCCTCCTGATCGGTGAGGATCAGCTTGGAGCGCAGGCACTGGTACAGCGCACCGTCGCACCCGGCGCGGGAGAAGATGAAGGTGATGGCGGGCAGCATGTTCATCCCCTGCAGGATCCGCAGCACCTCGGGCCTGCCGAGGGGGCGGTTGCGGTCCTGTTCACGCACCTGGCCGGAACGGCGGGTGTCCCGGTTCTCCTTGCCATCATCACGACCGCGATCGCGTCCCCCCTTGGCGCGAGTCCGGAAGCCCTCGCCGGAGCGGTACTCGGAGCGCCCCGGTTCGCTGGCCTGTGAGTTGAGCCGGTCGATGGTAGCCTCCAGCTGCTTGTTCAGGCGACCGTCGGTGCCGGGTTCGAACAGGGGCAGCACCTTGCGCTGGACCATCATGTACTGATCCAGGGGTACGGGTCGGTGCTCGGTGACGATCACCTGGGTGTCACCCCGCACCGTGGTCAGCCATTCGCCGAATTCCTCGGAGTTGGACACGGTGGCGGACAGGCCGATGATCTTGACGGACTCGTCGAGGTTGAGGATGACCTCCTCCCACACCGCGCCACGGGAGGCGTCAGCGAGAAAGTGGATCTCATCCATAACCACATGGCTGAGGCGTTCCAGGGCGAAGGACTGCCCGTAGATCATGTTGCGCAGCACCTCGGTGGTCATCACCACGATCTCAGCGTCGTGGTTGATGGAGACATCACCGGTGAGCAGCCCCACGGCATCGGCGCCGTGTTTGGCCACCAGGTCGTGGTATTTCTGGTTGCTCAGCGCCTTGATCGGGGTGGTGTAGAAACACTTGGTCCCCCGCGACAGCGCGAGAGAGACGGCGAATTCACCGACGATGGTCTTGCCGGCACCGGTGGGTGCACACACCAGCACGCCGTGGTCACCTTCCACCGCCTGACAACCCTGGATCTGGAAATCATCCAGGTCAAAGCCGAGGTCGGCGACGAATTCTGATAGATGGGTACCCGGTTCGGGAGTGAAACTCATGTCACCAGGCTACCTAACCGCCTCTCAGAGCACGTCGTCGAAGGCCGATCCGCCGTGGGTGAAGCGTGTCGACGTCCGGTTGTCACCCCGGTCAGCATCGACCGGGGCCGGTGGTTCCACCGGCTGGGGTGCCCCGGCACCACCGGGAGCATCATCCAGCGGGGAGGCCGAGAGATCATCGGCGTCCAGCCACTCGGGGCGCTGGCGGTCGCGACGCTTGTCGTTGATGCGGCAGAACTGGATGGCGATCTCCACCAGGAGCGTCAGTGACATGGCGAGCACCAGCATGGAGAAGGGGTCCTGGCCGGGTGTCATGAAGGCTGCAAAGAGGAACAGGATCATGATGATCATGCGACGCTTGTCCTTGATGGCCTCATACTGCAGGATGCCGACCACATTGAGCATGATGATGATCAGGGGCACCTCGAAGCTGACGCCGAAGATCAGCAGCAGGGAGAGCAGGAAGTTGAAGTAGCGTTCACCGGTCAGGGCCGCCATGCTGGCCTCATCACCGATGGTGAGCAGGAAATCCAGACCGAAGGCGACCACGAAGTAGGCCAGGACCGCACCCGCAACGAACAGCAGCACGGCGATGGAGACGAAGACGAAGGTCCACCGACGCTCGTTCTTCATCAGCCCCGGGGTGATGAAACCCCAGACCTGGGACAGCCACACCGGGGAGGCCAGCACCAGACCGACCAGACCGGAGACCTTCAAACGCAGCATGAAGGGATCAAAGGGGCCGGTGGCCAGCAGGCGACAGTCATCAGTCTCGGAGGCCGAGAAGGATGCGCGTGCATCCGGTGGCAGCGAACAGTAGGGCTCGCGCAGGATCTGACCCAGGCTGGGGGTTCCCCACAGGGAGGTCTGATACCAGATGAAAGCGAGGATGGTGCCGACGAGGATGCCGGCCAGGGAGATCAGCAAGCGCCGACGGAACTCCTGGATGTGCTCCACCACCGACATATCCCCTGTGACGGAGGTTTTCTTCCCACGCCGCAGCAGCTTCTTCCGGGGCTTACTAACCCCGGCCCTCTGTGAATCAGACACTTTATGCCACCCTCATCCGAAACGGTGGTCCACACCAGCGTGGGTGTGGACCGTGTGATCAACCGACAACGCACCGCAACTTGGTATGACTGCTCGTTACGGTGCGCCTGACAAACATGGTGTTACGCGGTGCGGTTGGGATCCTCGTAGTTCTGGCGGTAATCCGGCTGCTGTGGGTTCGGAGCCTGCTGAGGCTGGTTCTGATAATGCTGCTGGAAGTTGGGCTGCTGCAGATTCTGGGGAGCCTCGATCTGCTGCGGCTGTGGGGGCTGGTAACCCTGTGGCTGCTGGGGCTCTACCGGGGTCTCATCATCCTTCTGCATCTCCTTGACCTCGGACTTGAAGATGCGCATGGAGCGACCGATGGAACGGGCCGCATCCGGAAGCTTCTTCGCGCCGAACAAAACGATGATCAGCAGGACGATGATGGCGATTTCCCAAGGACCGAGACTAGGCATTGGTGTGTTACTCCAAATTCACGTTGTACAAGCAATCCTGACACCACGTTGCCGGTGAGAGCTAGAGGCAGCCGGTGACACTTGTGGATAGATCTACCCAAGGTAGACGAGCTGTTTCTTACTTTAGTTGATGATTGTATGCAGACAAACCTACGGATATCTTCGCTTCGATGGATTCAACCAGAGTTGTCGGTCCGGTTACCTGCATCCGGTCTGCCTGACTGATACTAAACCTGATGAACCAGTCCCGCGAGTAGAGCGGTCGCGATGCCGGCACCCAGACAATGCCGTCAGCATCAGTGACGTACTCCGACTCATCGGATAGGTCCATGGACATGTAGTCGGCCAACCAGGTGGCGTCCTCCCGCAGGAGGAATGAAACCCGGTCGGTGTTCTCACCGGCATCGAAGGGATCATCGGCGGAAAAACGCAGGCGGGCCAGATGCGGCTCGGAGGTCTCGGCGGTGATGGTGATCTCCCGGATCCGGTCGATACGGAAGTTCCGGTGGTCCCCGGACTCCTCCTCCCAGGCACGCACATACGCCTCGCCCTCATGGGTGAAGATCCGCGCCGGGCTGACCTGACGGAGCTTCGTGGTATCGGAGCTGTGGGAGTGGTAGGTGAAACACACCTGCTTATTCTGCTGCATGGCATCGCGAAGGACCGACAGGGTGGCATTGTCCCCGTCGTCCTCACCATCAGCGACGGAATCATAGACAGCGGTGGTGTAGTCCCCCATGATCCGGCGCAGTTTCTCCGCCGCAGAGACCACCGCCTCCTGATCGGTGAGCCCCGGGAGGTTCTCCAGGGATTCCAGGGTGAGGAGCAGGACACCGGCCTCCGTGGGTGTCAAACGCAGGGGCTTGTCCATCCCCTGGGCGTTGTGGATCTTCACCGAGGTGTAACTGTGCTCGAGTTCCACCAGATCACCGGGCAGCAGACCGGGCAGGCCACACATCCACAGGCGGTTGAGGTCCTCCATGATCTCCGCGGGCTGCAGGCCGAAGTCACGGGCGGCCTCCATGACGGTGCGGTCGGGATGGCGCTGGAAATACGGCAGCAGATTCAGCTGGCGGGTCAGCTCATCGATTCTTCGTGCGGGACGGGCCATGACGCTAGATCATCCTCTCGTGCGCGGTGGTCAGCAGTGCGACAACCTCGTCGATGACATCCCGGGGTTGCGTGACGACGGCCTCCGGGGCGTGGGCGGCGGCGGTGCGCACCAGCCAGTTACGGTCGACATCCTGGAGCAGCCACCTGTTGTCACCGAGCGAGGTACCCTCCGAGGTGAGGGCCACGGCACGACCCTTCTCGACGATGAGGTGGGCGTCGACAAGCTCACTGCCGCGACGCAGGTTGGCGCGCACGACCTCCTGGAGGTCCGCGGCGGGTGGCGGATTCTCAGCCTGTTCGCCGAGCACCTCCACCTGGTCTACGCGGGTCACGCGGAAGCAGCGGACCTGATCTCGGTCGATGTCGTGGCCGACCAGATAGATGCGGTCACGTTCGGGCACCAGGCCCCAGAGGTCCATGGTGCGGATTTCCGGTGTCTCGGTGCGGTTGCGGGTGTAGGCAAAACGGACACGGCGCCCGAGCCGCCGGGCGTGCAGGATGGCATCGAAATCACCGGCGGACAACCACCTCAGATCACCTGCGGTGGACACCGCCATGCCGGCGGCCCCCAGATCCCGGTTGGCACCGCTGGCGGCGATCTTCGTCCACCCGGAGCGGGCAAAAGCACCGAGTTCGAGCTCCTGCCCCATCTCCCCGGCCAGGCCCAGAACGGCGGCCTCCTCCGGGGTGAACTCGATGTCCTGGAGTTCATATCCCTCTGGATCAAGGCTGTAGGATTGTTTACCTTCATCGGGTCCCGAGGTGACCGTGTGGTCCTCGATGGGCACCCCGATCTTGCGCAGGGTCGCCAGGTCCCGCCGCAACGCCTTGCGGAACGCGTCACCGGACAGGTGCCGGTAGCCCTCCAGGTTGGTGTGGATCCACGACTGGGTCAGATATTTCCGGTCATAGGACTCCGCGCTGAGGAAGGCGAAGGTGAGGTTGATCTGACGTTCAAGGTCGTCTCTCTTGGTGGCCATCCAACCTCCTGGGCTGATCTTAAGTGCGGTAGGTCTCCGCGTGGGCTTCCATATACGCGATGAGGGCGTCAACCTCCGCATCCACCGGGGAGAAAGGATCAGATAACTCCACCACCTGCGGATCCGGTCGGTTGACCTTGTGACGCATCCAGTCGACCGTCACGGGTGCTCCCAGCTTATCGGCAGCTTTTAATATCCGCCCGCGGAGATGCGCGCGTGTCGTCTCAGGAGCATGATCCACGGCGTGGTTGATGGCCTCATCGGTGGTCCAGCGGGTGATCATCCCCCGGTTCTGCAGGACACTGAACAGGCCACGGCCGGGACGGATGTCATGGTAGGTCAGGTCGATCTGGGCCAGGCGGGGATCATCGAGCCCGAGGTTGCCGCGGGTCTGGTAGCGGTCCAGCAGCTTCTTCTTGATCACCCAGTCGATCTCCTGATCCACCTGGGAGAAATCCTGGGTCTCAATGGCGCTAAGCGTCCGGCCCCACAGGTCAACCACCCGTGCCATCTCCTCATTCGAGGTGCCGCGGGACTCCACACGGTGATCCAGCCAGCGCCGGGCATGGTCGAACACGACCTGCTGGATCTCCAGGGCGGAGCGGGTGGTGCCATCTTTGAGCTTCAGGGGGATCCTGCCGGTCTGATCGCGGGCGATCTCCCGGATGGATTCGATGTCATTGGACAGTTCCATATCCGGCAGACCGAAATCGGCCTCGATCATCTCCAGGACCAGCAGCGTGGAACCGACCTTGAGGGCGATGGTGGGCTCGGCCATGTTCGCATCACCGACGATGACATGCAGGCGGCGGTACCGGTGGGAATCGGCGTGGGGTTCATCGCGGGTGTTGATGATGGGCCGCGACCGGGTGGTGGCACTGGAGACCCCCTCCCAGACATGGTCGGAGCGCTGGGAGATGCAGTACCCCAGGGGGAAACCCTCCCCCTTGGACATCGGGTTCGGGTGGTGGATCATCCCGGCGCCGCTGATGAGCTGACGGGTGATGAGAAACGGCATGAGGCGACGGCCCAGTGCCTTGAGGGACACCTCACGGCGCACCAGGTAGTTCTCATGGCAGCCGTAGGAGTTGCCGATGGAGTCCACATTGTTCTTGAACAGGTAGACCTGCCCCCCGATGCCCTCCCTGGCCAGGGCGGCCTCAGCCTCAACGGCCATGCGGTTGACGATCACATCCCCGGCCTTCTCGGCGTTGATGAGCTGGGTGAGGTTGTCGCATTCAGCCGTGGCGTACTCCGGGTGGGAACCGACATCGAGATACAGCCGTGAGGCATTGGGGATGAAGATATTCGAGCTGGAGTATTTATCCACCACGGGGCGGAAGAGATACTTGGCGATCTCATCGGGGCGCAGCCTACGCACCTCCCCGTCCATGCAGGTGATGCCGTATTCGGTTTCCACCCCCATGATCCGGCGCGTCAGGGCGCCGGTCTCGGGGTGCTGACTGGTGTGCGTGACCTCAGCGCTCAAGGGAACTACTCGCCGCCCTTTTGGACATAGGAACGCACGAACTCCTCGGCGTTGTTCTCCAGGAGGCCGTCGATCTCATCGAGGAGGTCATCCACGCCCTCGGTGTTGACCTGGACCTGCCCGGCCGACTGGACCTGATCGTCGTGGTCGTCCTCGCGTCCGCCACCGGCGGAGATCTGCGTCTGCCTGCCACTCACAACATCACACTCCTGATCTGGGTTGTTCCCGGTTGGAACATGCTTATTAGGTTCACTTTAGTTGCTGTGCTGAAGGAGCAGACGTTAGGTACCTCACTTCCGTCGGTCACAGTTGACGTAGCTCCGTCAGGTTCCGGGAGCGCAGGGCCTCCAGCACCTCATCCACATCTGCGGCTGTGTCGAGGATGGTGCCCACCTCCGCGCCGGTGAGCCCGCCCAGCTCGGTGGTGAGCACCCGGACCTCGCTGCCCGTGGCGGTGGTGATGATCAGCGATTCCCAGTTCGCCGCGGTGATCGACTCCGGGAAGCGTTCGATCATCCGGCCCCGGAAGAAGGCACGGGAATCCTCCGGTGGTGTGGCCGCTGCCCGGGCGATGTCCTCGGCATCCACGAACTGGTGCATCCGGCCCTTGCGTACCAGGGCGTGGTGGAGGCTGCGCGCCGGGTCGATGTCGGCGTACTGCAGGTCCACGAGCTTGATCTTGGCGTCATCAATCGCCAGGCCCCGGCCGAGGAAGGACTGGATCAGTGCCCACTTGGCGGTCCAGTCCAGCAGGTGGGAGGTCTTGAGCGGATCCTCGGCGAGCAGGTCCATGACCTCCTCCCACAGCGCCAACACCCGGATGTCCACCTCGGAGAGACGATCGCCGAGGGCGGTGACCACCCGGTCGCGGTAGGCCCGGAGGATCTCAAGCGCGGTGAGGCGGCGGGCGTCGGCAAGCTCGAGTTGGTGGGTGAGGGTGAGGTCGTGGGAGATCGCCGAGACCTCGCGCACGGGTTTCTTCAGCTGCAGGTCGGTGAAGTCGCAGCCGGCCTCGATGGCGTCGAGGACCAGCGAGGTCATGCCGAATTTCAGCAGGTTGGCGGTCTGGGACATGTTGGCATCGCCGATGATGACATGCAGGCGACCCCAGTCCTCGGCGTTGGTGTGCGGCTCATCGCGGGTGTTGATGATGCCGCGGTTGAGGGTGGTCTCCAGGGAGATCTCCTGCTCGATGTAGTCGGCGCGCTGGCTGATCTGGAACCCGGCGCGCTCACCCTGCTGGCCGAGGCCGACACGGCCGGCACCGATGATCACCTGGCGGGTGACAAAGAACGGGATGAGTGCCTGGGCGATGACCTCGAAGTCGATGTCCCGGCGGTAACGGTAGTTCTCGTGTGCACCGTAGCTGGCGCCCTTGCCATCGACGTTGTTCTTGTAGATCTTCAACGGTGGGCAGGGATCAAGCCCATCGAGGACGGATTTTCCCTGGCTGGAAAATGCGGCTGTGTCCGCGACGGCCTGCATGAGGATATGGTCGCCGGCGACGTCATAGACCATCGCATCCCAGGCGTTGGTGACCTCGGGTGAGGAATATTCCGGGTGGGCGTGATCGACATAGAAGCGTGCGCCGTTGGTGATGAACACATTGGCCACGCCGATGGCATGCGGATCAACCACGGGTGCCTGGTGGTAACGGCGCAGATCAAACCCGCGGCTATCGCGCAGGGGGGACTCCTCCGAGAAATCCCACCGCACGCGGTGCTCCCCGAACCCGCGCGCGCTGGCGTAGGACACCACCGCGTGGGTGGAGGTGACGATCGGGCTCACATGGGTATGCCCGGGGGTTGCGATGCCGTATTCGGTCTCTGAACCGATGAACCGTTCCATGGGTGACAGCTTATCGGCAGAGGTGGACACGGGGTGGGATTAGCGGGACACTGCCCGGCTCCCGCTTAAAGCTTATCGACGTGAGGCCACCAGTCCTGATCACCACGATCACGCCACTGCACAGGTGTTTCGTCCAGTGTCACAGACTCGGTGAACCAGAAGGTCTGTCCAGGATTCCACCGTGCCAGCATGCTGGCCTGCTTATCATCTACGGGGATGCCCCTTTCCACAGTGGCGAAATAGCCCGCCATACTCAGATGGACCGCATCATAATGCTGAGCCACCTCCACATAGTCTGGCATGACCCACCTGTGGGGATATCCGGTGACATCATGCCAGTCCACACCCTTGCTGGTGGTGACATTCAATGGGAAGCGCCTACACAGCTCCGCCCAGTCCCCTGGTCCATGGATTGTGAATACCTTGGCATCGGCTGACACAGTGGCCTCCCGCACCCAGCCGGTTGTCCTTCCGAAGCCATCCTCAATGAAACGAAGTGCCCCCGGAGTGCCATCTTTGAGCTTTCCGGATGTGGCGACCAGCGGCCACGGAGGCATGGACCACCACAACTTATCGGTACGTGCTTCTTCCCGCCATTTCTCCAAGGCCTCCCCAATTGGAGGTGAAGGCTTCTCTTTTCCCGGAGCTATCCAACTCACCGAAGCCTGTGCACGATCCATCTGGAAGGAATCAGACCAATCAGAGACCACGTCAGAGCTGGCGATATGACGGGCAATACGCCGCAGGCCGGTCTTAAGAGGCTTTGATCTCAGGAACACATTTTCATCACTAGGTGCTACCCAGTAGGTCGCCCGGAAGACAGGGCTTTCCAGAGCGTCATAAAGCAGTGTGGGAGTAATCTCCACCAAGGGCACCTGTTCCAGCAGGGGTGCCACTTTCTTGGATAGAGCTTCCGCAGACTGCTTCCTGCTGATCCCGAATTTGTCCGCGTTGCGCCACATATAGCTACTAAGCCGCCAGGTGGCCTGAAATAATGGTCCGTCCAGGCCATCCGAGGCAAGGGCCACCTCCATGAGAAAGTCCCTACCCCTGGGGCCGGCAAGCAGATCACTGATCAATGACATCGTTATTAAACTATCGCAATTGACGGTGGTTGCCTCAGTATCCGCTAGGAATGGGAAATCTCCCTGATCCGCGGGTGTAGCCAAGCACCAAATGCCTGTGCCGTCGTGATGAGATCACCGATGTTGTCAGGATGTGAGTATCCCGGAGTTCTGAAGAACCATTTGATTTCACCTGGTTCGCACTGCTCTGCGAGAGTGACCGGGTACTCGCCCATAAGCAGTAAACCGAGAAATTCGGCATGATCCTTCTCGTCATATTCCGGTTGACCCTGACCACCACGGTCGTCGAAAGAAAAGCCCACCATCCCCTGGATCTGGCCGCTATCGAAATGAACCACCATCTGTGTGCAATAGCCGTCATCATTAACCATGATGGGAACCATCCCGGGCATGACTCGGTAATTGCGGGGCGTACCCCTGCTCGTGTGGCCCAGATTTTCTTCTTCCAAACGTTGCATCTGGATGCTCAGCCAATGAGCCAATACTTCAAGATCCATCGTGGAAGCAGTGGGTGCTGTCAGCCTTCTCTCTGCCTGCAACCCGTCCAGGCGTATCATGTCCAAGTCTTCTATCCGCTGGAAAACCTGCTGACGTTCCAAGAGAAGCTTCTGCATCTCAGCATCCAACCACTCAGCCCGTTCATTGAGTTCACGGAGTTCCCGCATCTGCTTCGAGGTCAGTCTCATATATACCCGCTTCTCTTCCCGTTTCTTGGTTCACTTCTCTCCATTAAAAATGCGGGATCTCGCCGATTCGCGGATGCAACCAGGCACCCGTCTCCCGTGCTGTGGCAATCAGGTCACCGATATTATCGGGGTGAGGGTAACCCGGCGCGCCAAACATCCACTTGATCTCACCTGGTTGGCATTGCGCTGCAAGGGTGATGGGATGTTCACCCATCAGGGCGAGGATGACAGTGGAGGCATGGAGTTCTTCATTATATCCAGGCTGGGAGCGGTGTCCCTCATCTTCGATCGAGGCACCCACCATTGCTTGGAAACGATCAGCATCAGCATGGATCACCAGTTGTGTGCAATAACCGTCATCGTTGATCATGATAGGGACCATGCCGGGCATGATGCGGGGAGAGCGGAGTTTGCCTTCGAGTGCGACAAGGTTTTCATCTTCAAGTCGCTGGACCTTGGTGATGAGCCACCTGGATAACAACTCCAGGTCCATGCCAGAGTTTGGCGGTGTTGCTTTTTTGATCTCATCTGCACGTTGTCGCATCTGGATTGCGGTCAGGTTTCCAGCCCGGGCTGATATTTCCTGGCGTTGCTGCAGGAGTTCTTGAATATCTCTATCCAGGCGGGTTGCAGCCTCACTGAGTTCCTGGAGTTCCTCCATTTGTTCCGGTGTCAGCCCCATGTCCACATTCACCTTCTGCTTCAATACAGTTTTAGGACAAGCCTTGCACAATTCTGTCTAGGGCGCTCAAATGTTTCTGAAATGCTTCCCTACCCTGTCTGGTCAGGCTCATCCTGGTCATTTGGGTGCGACCGTCAAATCCCTTCGTGATCTTCAGATAACCTACTTCTTCTAATATGCCTGCGTGCTTGGAGAGCAGGGAGTAACTGATGCCTAATTCCTCCCTCAGCGTTTGATAGTCGGCGGAGTCCACTGAGCTCAGGGCTGCAACCAGGGTGAAACGCACAGGAGAATGGATCATGTCGTCGAGAGTTTCCCGTGCCTGGGACAGGTTCACCGGTCACCTCGGACGATCAGGGAATAACCCACCATGATTAGTGGAATATAGCTGAGTACGGCAACTGAGGTGGTCAGCAGCCAGGAAGCACTGTGCGGCTCATAGAGAGTCCAGTACCACCCACCGATGATGATGGCCAGAAGCGGAAGAAGGCTTGCCAGCAGAAAGCGCCACTTATGCCCTGCCGGATGGACTCCGCGAACTCGTTCCATCCTTGTGGACATCATAATAGTGAGGATGAGGAATACTCCCACGCTGGCGAAATTGATGATTCCTCCCCAGTACCAGTTGTGTGCCTGGAAGAAGATCGACATCATCACCACACTGGCGATCAACTGGAGGATCATGAGCCGCCCTTCCCGTGTGGATATTCCCCTGGGATTCCGCTCACGTGCCTGTGCTGCAGCATGGGAAAAACGTGCGCCCGTCTGGCCCATTTCAGTGCTCCTGACTGTGACTTTACGATTCGTAAACCACTTTACGCTTCGTTGAATGGCTGCGCAGAGGGAAACATCGCCAAGCTCTCTGCAGCCGGGCGCCCCACACTCCCCGCTACTGCACCACTTCGGCATGAGTGACACGCTTGCCCTGACGGCCGATGATCTTGGTCCACTCATCGGGGTTGGAGGTGTTGGGCAGGTCCTCGCTCTGCTGGTTCTCCTGGTCGATGGCGTGGATGAGGTGCTCGGCGCTCAGGCCGGTGGTGCGGCCGTCGATGTGGTCCTTGATGGCGCTCTTCTTGGCGCGGTCGACGATGTTGGCGATCATCGCGCCGGAGACGAAGTCGTGGTAGTTGAGGGTTTCCACGGTGCCGTCGATGAGGGTGAGGCGCACGTAGGGCCGTGGGGTGAACAGGTGGGCCACGGCGGTGTCGATGAGTTCATCCACGGGGGCGGCCAGCGGGATGGCGTCGGTGATGTAGCGGGCGAAGATATCGCGGGCACCGCTGCGGTTGGGGCGCTGCACACGGATCTTGATGTCGAGGCGTCCCGGGCGCAGGATGGCGGGGTCGATGAGTTCCTCGCGGTTGGTGGCACCGATGACGATGACATTGGACAGGTCCTCCACGCCGTCGAGTTCAGCGAGCAGCTGTGGGACCACGGTGGTTTCCATATCCGAGCTGATGCCGGATCCGCGGGTGCGGAAGATGGATTCCATCTCATCGAAGAAGATGATCACGGGGCGGCCATCACCGGCCAGTTCACGGGCGCGTTCGAAGATGACGCGGATCTGGCGTTCGGTCTCACCGACGTATTTGTTGAGCAGTTCCGGGCCCTTGACGTTGATGAAATAGGAGGTGCCGGCCTCACCGATCCGCTGGGATAGTGAGTTGGCCACGGCCTTGGCGATCAAGGTCTTGCCACATCCGGGCGGCCCATAGAGAAGCACTCCCTTGGGTGGGTGCAGGTTGTAGGCCCGGTACATCTCCGGATGCAGGAACGGCAGCTCAACGGCATCCTGGATCAACTCGATCTGATTATCCAGCCCACCGATATCGGCGTAAGACACATCAGGTGCCTCTTCGAGGGCGAGTTTGGAGATCTCGGTTTTAGGGATGTTCTCAAAGGCATACCCGGCGCGGCGATCCACCAGGAGGGTGTCGCCAGGGCGTGGGAGTTTGCGGGTGCGATCCATCAAGGGGCCGGCGAGTTTGACCACGCGTTCCTCACCGGAGCGATCGGAGATCAGGGCGCGGTCGCGGCCGATCATCTCCATGAGGGTGGCCAGATCACCGGTCTGCTCGTAGTCGCAGGCCTCGAGGATCTGGTTGCCCTCGCCGAGGCGCACCTGAACCCCGGGCATGAGGTCACCGGCGCACAGCATGGGTGACATGGCCACGCGCATGCGTCGTCCGCCGGCGAAGATCTCAGCATTGGTGCCGTCCGTGGACATCTCCAGGAAGGTGCCGTACAGCGAGGGTGGTTGGGCCATGTCCTCGAGCTGCTGGTACATCATGGACAGCTTGTCGCGGGAGGATTTGAGCATCTCCGCCAGTTTGGTGTTGCGGGCGCTCAAATCCTGGTTGGTGCGCTGGAGGGAGCGCACGTCATCGGCGAGTCTGGTCATCTCCTCCCGGTTGAAGTCGGTGAAGGAGTTGTGTGCAGCGGGATCTGTCGATGAGGCCATGTCCCCCACTGTAGTCCCCGGGTTTCGGGGACTTGGGCGTTTACCGGTGCTTATCGACGCGCGCGTCGCTGGGGGCGCGGTGGGGTGACGCCGTCGGCCAGGCGTCGGGCCATGACCAGGAATGCGGTGTGGGCGTTCATGCGGTGCTCGGGGCGGGTGGCCAGTCCCTCGACCTTCCAGTCGCGGATGAGGGATTCCCAGGCGCGGGGTTCGGTGAAGCACTGCAGTTCACGCAGGCCCTCCATGACCTTCATCAGCTGGGGCACGGTGGCCACGTAGGTCATGAACACACCACCCGGGATGAGGAGGTTCTTGGACACCTCGAGGCATTCCCAGGGCTCGAGCATGTCCAGGACGATGCGGTCGACGGGGCCGCCGAGGTCCTCGACGGTGGCGTCCTTGAGATCACCCAGTCGGGGGTCCCAGGTGGCGGGGCGCTGCCCGAAGTACTCCTCGACGTTGTTGACGGCGAATTCGAGGTGATCCTCGCGGATCTCATAGGAGATCAACTTGCCCTCATGTCCGATGGCCCGCAGCAGGGCCATGGACAGCGCACCGGAACCTGCTCCGGCCTCCAGGACGCGGGCACCGGGGAAGATATCACCCTCCACCAGGATCTGGGCGGAGTCCTTGGGGTAGATCACCGCGGCACCGCGCGGCATGGACAGCACATGGTCGACCATGAGGTGACGGAAGCACAGGAAGTCCGAGCCCATGGTGGACTGGACGACGGTGCCCTCGTCAGCGCCGATGATCTCGTCGTGGGGGATCTGCCCGCGGTGGGTGTGGTAGCTGCCTCCCGGTTCCAGGATGATGGTGAAGTGACGACGCTTGGCGTCGGTCAGCTGAACACGGTCGCCTGCTTGGAACGGACCGGAGTAGGGCATGCGGGCCCTCACTTTCTTGAAAAACGTGCGTGGAACAACAGGGGTGAACCGGCGTTAATGTACCAGATAGGCCTCCAGGGCCTGTTCAAACCATCCCAGATCCTTCACCCCGGCCATCTCCCGGGCCGAGTGCATCGACAGTAGAGGGATGCCGACGTCCACCGATGGGATGCCCAGGCGGGTGGCGCTGATGGGGCCGATGGTGGACCCACAGGGCACGTTGTTGCGGCTGGCGAACACCTGGTGGGGCACACCGGCGGCCTGGCAGGCGCGTATCCACATGCCTGAGGTCACGGCATCGGAGGTGTAGCGCTGGTTGGCGTTGACCTTGAGCACCGGCCCGCCGCCGATGATGGGGTGGTTGACGGGGTCGTGTTTACCCGCGTGGTTGGGGTGGATGGAATGCGCGGCATCCGCAGACACCATGGTGGACCGGGTGAACATGCGGCGTCGTTCGTCCTCATCGGCACCCAGGGCATGCGCGGTGCGGTGCAGGACATCCTCCAGCAGTGGGCCACCCGCCCCGGTGGTGGAGTTGGAACCGACCTCCTCGTGGTCGAAGGCGGCGAGGATGAGGATGTCATCGCCGGTGTCCTCCGACTGTGCTGCGGCGATCAGCGCGGTCATCGACGGCTGCACCGAGGACAGGTTGTCCAGACGGCCCGCGGCGATGAAGTCCCCGTGCGCCCCGAAGATCTCCGGGACCTGCGTGTCCACGGTGATCAGATCATGGGCGATGATGTCCTTCGGATCCACCCCGGCGGCCTCGGCGAGCACATCCGCCACCGACAGCTCCGGGTCCCCCACCGCGAGCACCGGCTGGAGGTGCTCCTGCGGGTCGAGGGCGAGATTGGAGTTGACGGTGCGGTCCAGGTGGATGGCCACGTGGGGGATCCGCATGATGGGACCGGTGTTGACGAGTTTGATCGACCCGTCGCAAAGCGCGACCCGGCCGGCCAGGGACAGCTCCCGGTCGAGCCAGGAGGCGTAGATGGGACCGCCGTAGACCTCGACCGCGGCCTGCTGCCAACCGTGGGAGCGCAGATCACCGCGCGGCTTGAGCTTGAATCCGGGTGAGTCGGTATGGGATCCGATGATGCGGAAACCGGAGTCCGGGGAAGCGTTCTCCGGAACCCACCAGGCCACCACCGCACCACCGCGCACCAGCACATGCCCGCCCGGGGTGGCATCCCAGGCCTCAGCTTCGTCCTGACGGACAAACCCCTCATGGATCAGGCGTCGCGCCACCGTCTCGGCGGCATGGTAGGAACTGGGGCTCAGCGCCAAGAAACTTAGGAAATCATCAGTGACATGCATGGATCCAGGCTAGCCAATCAGGTCGCATCACCGCAGGACGATGCGGGGAATGGTGCCCGTGTCCACCGGAACCACTAAGGTGTCAGTCATCATGACCAGCACTGACAACGTTGTAGACACCACCGCACCCGCTCCTGACCGCAAGCCCCGCCCCCTGGCGCTGTCCCCCTCGCGCGCCGGGGACTACCAGCAGTGCCCCCTGCTCTACCGCCTGCGGGCCATCGACCGTCTGCCGGAACCCAAGACCGTCGCCCAGGTCAAGGGCACCCTCGTGCACGCGGTGCTGGAGGAGATGCACAAACTCCCCCGCGACCAGCGCGACTACCCGGCAATGGTCAAACGCCTCAAGCCACACTGGGCGGACATGTGCGCCGAGGACCCGGACCTGAATGAACTGGTCCCGGAGGATCAGCTCTATGACTTCCTGGTGGAGTGCCGGACCCTGCTGCGTGGCTATTTCGAGATGGAGAACCCACAGGGTTTCGATGCCTCCGATGTGGAGATGTATGTGGACACCGTGCTGCCCAATGGTGTGCCCGTGCGTGGTTTCATCGACCGCGTGGATACCGCCCCCACCGGTGAGGTCCGGGTGGTGGACTACAAGACCGGCAAGAAACCCAAACCGCAGTGGAGCCAGCAGGCGCAGTTCCAGATGCTGTTCTACGCGTTGGTGTACTGGCGTCTGTTCGATCAGATCCCGGCGCAGCTGCGCCTGATGTACCTCAAGGTCAATGACTCGATGTTTCTGACCCCCTCCCGGGAGCAGCTCGAATACTTCGAACGTGATCTCGGCGAACTGTGGGCCAGGATTGAGATGGACGGCAAGGCGGGGAAATTCCGCACCAAGACCTCCAAGCTGTGTGGCTGGTGCCCCCACCAGTCCCTGTGCCCGGAATTCGGTGGCACGCCCCCGGAGTACCCGGGGTGGCCGGGCAGCACGGCGGATACGCCCTAGTCCGTGGTGGGTGGTCATTCCAAAGGATGATCTTGCCGTGCGGGCGTCGGTGAGATGGGACGATGCAGGCGGCTGCCGGGCAGTCGAGGTTGCGCAGCTTTATTTAGACAATATTATAATAGTTAGCTCTTTGACTTAGTTTGCCCTATTAGTTACCCGGTGTTCCCGGCACCGTGCCCATTTTCCCGAAAGGAGTGTTGACGATCTCACACCCAATCCGGACACCGCAACACCCTGGTGAGGTCCTCCAGGAACGGTTCCTCACGCCCCGTGGAATCAGCCATTATGACCTCGCCAAGAGTCTGCACGTCACCGAGGCCACGATCTCCAACCTGGTGAACCGCCGCAGCACCCTCACCATGGGCCTGGCCGTGCGCCTGTCACGGGCCTTCCCGCTCAGTGCCCAGGAGTGGATCGCCCTCCAGCGCACCTTCGACCAGGCTGACCGCCAGCCGGCCTAGAGTTTCCCACCGTCACCGTGTCCCCCGTCGGGGACACGGTTTTTTCCTGCCCGGTTACCGGCGCGCCCACAACCGGATGGCCAGGTAGTAGCAGCCTGCCACCACTACCCCGCCGGACAGGAGGAGATAGAGGGTGCCATAACCGACCCAGCCGAGGACCACGCCGAGCAGGATCGGCCCGAGGCCGAATCCGAGGTCGACGAACAGGAACAGGGTGGACAGCGCGGTACCCAGCTGGTGCGGGGCGACGGCCTGCACCGACATCGCCTGGGCGGCCGGCATGAGGGTGCCGTATCCCAGTCCTGTGCACACACCCGCCACAATCACCAGCCAGTCCGTCTCGGCCACGGCGAGGATGACCAGTGCCACGGCCATCCAGATCAAACCGAAGACCACCACCGGGGTCGGCCCGTGCCGGTCCTGGATCCGGCCCAGGAAGGGGCGGGTGAGCAGCATCGCCACCGCATAGGCGATGAAGAAGAAGGCCGCACCGGTGATCAGTCCCCGCTCCTCGGCGTAGGGGTTGATATAGGTGAGCACACCGGCATAACACAGGGCGATGATCATCATGAACACCGCAATCGGGAACACCGACGGGTGGGCGATGGTTTTCAGGCTCCACCTGATGGAGGTGTTGCCACCGTCCCCGGCGGGGTCCCTGAGGAAGAGGGCCACCAGGAGGGACACCACCGAGGTGGCGAGGGCAACCCAGAAGAGCACGTCGTAGTTGTAGGCGTCCACAAGCAGCAGTGCCAGCGCCGGCCCGACGGCGGCGGCAAGCGTGGTGGTCAGGGCGAGGTACCCGGTGCCCTCCGCGCGCCGGACCGCCGGGATGACCGACTGGACCAGCGCCATGACCGAGGTGCTGGCCAGGCTGAAGGCCAGACCGTGGAGCATCCTCACCGCGATGAGGAATACCAGCGAATCAGCCACCAGGTACAACGAGGAGGCGAGGACGGCCAGGACCGCGGAGATGAGCAGGATCCGGCGGCGCCCGAAACGGTCCACCACGTATCCGGCGAATAATCGCGCGATGGTGGCACCGACCACGAAGGAGCTGGAGGCGAAACCACCGGCGAGGTCCGAGGCCGCGAACTCCCTGACGGCGTAGAGGGCCATGACCGTGATCAGGTAGTAGAAGACCAGGAAGAACAGGAAGTTGACCAACCAGCCCAGGGCGAAGGTGGGGGTGAAAAGCCTGGGTTGGGTCGCCGTTTTCCGGCTTGCGACCTCAGTCGTGGGTGCTGACAAGGACGATCTCCTGTTCTCGTGACGTGCCAGGCGGCATCATGCCCGGTGATTAGGGGATTGTATCATGCAATTGTATGATACAAATTGCACGGCGGTCAGCAGCCCTGCACACCCACGGAAGGATCATTCTTGGCGGAGTTCAGCCCGTATTCGAAGCTCTCCTACGAACACATGCTCTCATCGCGCTACGCCCTGTACAACGCCGCACCGCATGGGCGGGACTGGAGTCTCGACCGCAGCGCCACCCTCCTGCTCTCCCGCCTGGACGTGCAGGGTCCGATGAGCGTGAGCGAGCTTGCCGACGCCCTGGACCTGGACATCTCCACGATCCACCGCCAGGTGGCCGCGGCCATGAAGGCCGGTCTCATCGAGCGGATCCCCGACCCCGACGGCGGTCAGGCACGTAAACACCGCCCTACGCCGGAGGGGCTGGCCCGGCTGCGCGAGGAATTCGACAACCGTGATCACCTGTCCCGGCAGATCACGGAGTCCTGGGACCCCGCGGAGCTGGAGACCTTCCTGACGCTGCTGATCAGATTCAACCAGGACCTGGAAAGCCTCCGGGGCTCCACGTGGCCCCGCCCCTACCCCACCGGGCGGGACGAGAGCCACTGACCTACTGATCCAGGTACAGCTTGCCCCGGAAGATCGGGTGCATCAGGTTCTCCTTGGACAACACGGTATCCAGGGTCGCCTCATCCATGAGGTTCTTCTCCAGGATCAGCTCCCGGACGGACCGGCCGGTCTCCGCGGCCTCCTTACCGATGGCATCGCCGATGTCATGGCCCAGGAACGGGTTGAGATAGGTGATGATACCGATGGAGTTCTCCACATAGGACCGGCAGACATCCGCATTCGCGGTGATGCCCGCCACGCACTTCTCCCGCAGGGTCTTGCTCGCATTGCCCAGGATCCGGATCGACTGGAACAGCGACTCCCCGATGACCGGTTCCATCACGTTGAGCTGCAGCTGGCCGGCCTCGGCGGCCATGGCCACGGTGAGGTCATTGCCGAAGACCTTGAAACAGACCTGGTTGACCACCTCGGGGATGACCGGGTTGACCTTCGCCGGCATGATGGAGGATCCGGCCTGACGCGGCGGGAGGTTGATCTCATTGAGTCCGGCGCGCGGGCCGGAGGACAGCAGACGCAGATCATTGCAGATCTTGGACAGTTTCATGGCTGCACGCTTGACCGCGGAATGCGCCAGGACGTAGGCACCGGTGTCCGAGGTGGCCTCGATGAGGTCGCGGGCGGATTTGATCTCCAGACCGGTGACCTCGGAGAGGGAGGCGACCACCTGGTGGCGGTATCCGGCCGGGGTGTTCACGCCGGTACCGATGGCCGTGGCACCGAGGTTGACCTCCAGGAGACGGTCCATGGCGGCGCGCAGCACGGACTGTTCCTCGGCCAGATTCGCGGCGAAAGCCTGGAACTCCTCACCCAGGCTCATCGGCACCGCGTCCTGGAGCTGGGTGCGGCCCATCTTGATGATGTCGATGAACTCGTTGCCCTTCTCCCGGAAGGCGGCCTGGAGCTGTTCGATCTCCGCGATGAGATTGGTCATCGACGCATAGATGCCGAGGCGGAAACCGGTGGGATAGGCATCGTTGGTGGACTGGGACATGTTCACGTCATCCATGGGGTGCAGGATGTCGTAGCGCCCCTTCTCGTATCCCATGTACTCCAACGCGAGGTTGGCCACCACCTCATTGGTGTTCATGTTGGTGCTGGTGCCCGCCCCGCCCTGGAACACGTCGATCGGGAACTGGTCCATGCAGCGACCCTCGACGAGGATCTGATCACAGGCCCAGATGATCGCCGTGGCCTTGTCGGCGGGCAGGGTGTGCAGGCGGCGGTTGGCCAGGGCGGCGGCCTTCTTCACCTGCACCATGCCGCGGATGAACTCCGGGACGTGGTTGATGGTGGTGCGTGAGATCTGGAAGTTCTCCACGGCACGCAGGGTGTGGACACCGAAGTAGGCATCGGCCGGGATCTCCATCTCCCCCAGCAGGTCGGATTCCACACGGAAGTTCCTCTTGACCTTCCTGCGGTTTTCCGCAGCCTTCGCCGCCGCGGTCTTCTCGCCGGTGGAGGTGGTCTCCGTGGTGGTCACCAGGGCCTCCCCGTCCACCGCGGGATCCTGCGGGGTCCCGGTCTGGTCCGTATGCTCCGCCTGCTCGGTGGACGTGTCCTCGGACACCTTCTTATCCTTGTTCGACATAGTGCGCCTCTCACGGGTGAAATTGATACACGAAATTGCCTAGTGGCAATCATACGTACCCTTAATCACAGGGGGCGGACCAACTCAGGGGCCGCCACCAGGGAGGGTGAATCCTCAGGTGACGGCCCCTGTGCGGAGGACGTGTCAGATAGGTATCAGATACGCGCGATGCGGATCTCGGAGGCGAGGATGGCCTCGGCCCCGATGCTGGCCAGCTTGTCCATCGTGGCGTTCGCGGACTTCATCGGAACCATGGCGCGCACGGCCACCCAGTTCTCCCGGGCCAGCGGGGACACGGTGGGTCCGGAGATCCCCGGGGTGACGGCGCTGGCCTCCTCGAGGCGGTCGCGGTCGACGTTGTAGTCGAGCATGAGGTAGTTCTGCGCGTGCAGGATGCCCTGGATGCGGCTGAGCAACACCCGCTGCGCGGGGGTCATCTCCTCGTCGCGACGACCGACGATGACAGCCTCGGAGGAGCACAGGGACTCACCGAAGGGCTCCAGGCCCTGCTGGCGCAGGGTCCGGCCGGTGGAGACGACATCGGCGATGGCGTCGGCGACACCGAGCTTGATGGAGATCTCCACGGCGCCGTCGAGACGGATCACCTCGGCGGTGATACCCCGGGCGGCCAGGTCATCGCGGACCAGGTTGGGGTAGGAGGTGGCGATGCGCTTGCCCTCCAGCTTCTCGATGCTCCAGTCCTGTCCCGCCGGTGCGGCGTAACGGAAGGTCGAGGAACCGAAACCGAGGGAAAGCACCTCATGGACATCGGCGCGGGAATCCGCGGCGAGATCCCTGCCGGTGATACCCAGGTCCAACTGTCCGCCGGCGACATAGATGGCGATGTCCTTGGGACGCAGGTAGAAGAACTCAACATCATTGGCGGTGTCAAGGACGTTGAGGGACTTGGAATCCCCACGCCCGGCGTATCCGGCCTCGTTGAGGATCTCCATGGCACGCTCGGACAGTGAGCCCTTGTTGGGCACAGCGATTTTCAGCATGGGTGGTGTCTTCTCCTACAGGTTCTTGTAGACATCTTCGGGCTTGATGCCCCGAGCAACCATCATGACCTGGGTCCAGTACATCAACTGGGAGATCTCCTCGGCCAGTTCCTCGTCGGACTGGTATTCCGCCGCGATCCAGACCTCGCCGGCCTCCTCGATGACCTTCTTGCCGATATGATGGATACCTTTATCCAAGGCAGCTACGGTTCCGGAACCCTCAGGGCGGTTCTGGGCGCGGTCAAGAAGTTCTTCGTACAGCGAGTCAAATGTCTTCACGCAGTACATCATTACATACCGATCGTGCGGTTGTTGTGTTGGGGCAGGTTCCGGGCACCCTAGTTTCGCACGCCCACCGGTTCGATACCGGCGTACCAGGAGCCCACCAGCTCGGCGGTGACCCCCTCGAAACTGTTGCGTCCGTGCAGGTCACGCAGGGGGACAACGCCGGCCGGCGGGGTGAGGGTCTCGGGGTGCAGGCCGATGACCCGGCACCCAGCCTCCACCGCGGCGCTCATGCCGTTGTAGGAATCCTCGAAAACGAGACACTCGGATGGGGGTAGTCCCACCCTGCGGGCAGCTTCGATGTACATGTCGGGGGCCGGTTTGGGATTGTCCACCTCATCACCGGTGATGGAATCCACAAAGTACCCCGCACCGACGGCCTCGATGCATCCCTGTGCCAGGGACCGTTCCGTGTTGGTGGTCACCAGCATGGGCACACCCAGCCCCGTGAACTGCGCAAGCAGGGGGATCACGCCGGGATTCGGGACGAGTGCCTCGTCGAAAAGCTCGGCGACACGGCCGAGCATGAGGCGACGGTAGCGCTCGAAGTCGGCCTCCGAGACCTCGATGCCGGCGTGCTCGGCGCAGATGCGGATGGTGCGCGGCAGGCTGCCACCGATGGTCAGCTCACGGATCTCCGGTGTAATCCTGCGCCCCATCGCCTCACTGAGCTCATAGGTGGCCACCCCCCACTGCGGCTCCGTGTCCACCATCGTGCCGTCCATGTCCCAGAAGATTGCCTTGATCATGCAGACAACTCTAATGGGAATGGACCAAACCGCAAGACCAGGGGTTTAGACGTTGAAGTACTTCGCCTCCGGGTGGTAGAGCACGAAGGCATCCGTGGACTGCTCCGGGTGCAGCTGCAGTTCCTCGGACAGCTCCACGCCGATGCGCTCGGGCTGCAGCAGTTCCACCATCTTGATGCGGTCCTCCAGGTCCGGGCAGGAACCATAACCGAAGGAGAAACGCGCACCGCGGTAGTCGAGGTCGAAGAATTTCTTCTTGTCCTCGGCGTCATCATCCGCGGCGGTACCACCGGTGGTCAGCTGCAGCTCGGAGCGGATACGCGCGTGCCAGTACTCGGCGATGGCCTCGGTGAGCTGGACACCCAGGCCGTGGACCTCGAGGTAGTCGCGGTACTCATTGGCGGCGAACAGCGTGTTGGCGAACTGCGCGATCGGGTCACCCATGGTCACCAGCTGGAAGGGGAACACATCCACCTGGCCGTCGGCGATGGCCTGCTCCCGGGGACGGATGAAGTCCGCGATGCACAGGAAACGACCGCGCTGCTGACGGGGGAAGGAAAAACGCATGCGTTCCGGGGCGTCCGGTTCCGGGGATTCGAGGATGACCACGTCATCCCCCTCGGACACGGCCGGGAAGTAGCCGTAGACAATCGCGGTGTGGTCGAGGATGCCCTCGGCCTTGAGGCGGTCGATCCAGTACCGGAACCGTGGGCGTCCCTCGGTTTCCACCAGCTCCTCATAGGAGGGGCCCTCGGCACCACGGGTGGCCTTCAGTCCCCACTGACCCATGAACAGTGCGCGCTCATCCAGGGTGGGCAGGTACTCCGCCAGCGGCAGGCCCTTGACGATGCGGGTACCCCAGAACGGAGGCGTGGCGACGGGGGTGTCGGTGGCCACGTCGGAACGCTCCGGCACCTCCACCGGCTCGGCCTTGGCCTTGCGCTCCGCCGCGATCCGCTTGGACCGCTCATTGCGCGCGCGGCGTTCCTCCTTCTTGCGGGCGGCCTCGATGGCCTCCGGGGAATCCGGATCGGCGCCCTCTCCCCTCTTCTCCGCCATGAGCTCGTCCATGAGGCTGAGCCCCTCGAAGGCATCACGGGCGTAGTAGACATCACCCTGGTAGACCTCGGCCAGGTCATTTTCCACATAGGTGCGGGTCAGGGCGGCACCACCGAGCATCACCGAGTAGTGGGACGCCTTGGCGGCGTTCATCTCCTCCAGGTTGTCCTTCATCACCACGGTGGACTTCACCAGCAGACCGGACATGCCGATGGCGTCTGCCTGGTGCTTCTCCGCGGCCTCCAGCATCGCCGAGATGGGCTGCTTGATGCCGAGGTTGACCACGTCGTAGCCGTTGTTGGACATGATGATGTCCACCAGGTTCTTGCCGATGTCGTGGACATCGCCCTTCACGGTGGCCAGCACGATGCGGCCCTTGCTCTCGGCCCGGGCCTCACCGGTGGCCTCGGCCTCTGCCTCCATGAACGGCTCGAGGTAGGCGACGGCCGTTTTCATGGTCTCCGCGGACTGGAGCACGAACGGCAGCTGCATCTGGCCGGAGCCGAAGAGCTCACCAACGGTCTTCATGCCGTTGAGCAGGTCCTCGTTGATGATCTCGATCGGCCGCTTCTCCTGCATGCCGGCCTCGAGATCCTCCTCCAGACCATTCTTGTCACCGTCGATGATGCGCTGGGCGAGGCGGTCGAACAGCGGCATGGCCGCCAGGGCCTCCGCGCGGGCGTCCTTGGCATCGGCGGCGGAGACACCCTCGAACAGCTGCATGAACTCCTGGAGTGGGTCATACCCCTCGGCGCGACGGTCATAGACCATGTCCAGGGCAACCTCGCGCTGGCGGTCGTCGATGCGGTTCATCGGCAGGATCTTGGAGCTGTGGGCGATGGCGGAATCCAGGCCGACCTGGATGCACTCGTGCAGGAAGACGGAGTTGAGCACCTGACGTGCCGCCGGGTTGAGGCCGAAGGAGATGTTGGACAGACCCAGGGTGGTGTGTACCTCCGGGTGGCGCTTCTTCAGCTCCCGGATGGCCTCGATGGTTTCGATGCCATCGCGGCGGGTCTCCTCCTGGCCGGTGGAGATCGGGAAGGTGAGGCAGTCGACGATGATGTCCGACTCCTTCAGCCCGTAGGTACCGGTGATGTCCTCGATGAGGCGCTCGGCGATGCGGATCTTGTGCTCGGCGGTACGGGCCTGACCCTCCTCGTCGATGGTCAGGGCGACCACGGCGGCACCGTGCTGCTTGACCATCTCCATGATGCGGCGGTAGCGGGATTCCGGCCCGTCACCGTCCTCAAAGTTGACGGAGTTGACGATGCTGCGCCCACCCAGGTGCTCCAGGCCGACGCGGATGACCTCCGGTTCGGTGGAGTCCAGCATGATCGGCAGGGTGGAGCTGGTGGCCAGCAGCGAGGCCAGGGTGGCCATGTCCTCACGGCCGTCGCGGCCCACGTAGTCGATGCAGAGATCGAGCATGTGGGCGCCGTCGCGGGTCTGCTGCTTGGCGATGTCGACGCACTTCTCCCAATCACCGGCGAGCATGGCCTCGCGGAAGGCGCGGGAGCCGTTGGCGTTGGTGCGCTCACCGATCATGGTGATGCCGGTGCCCTGGTTCAGGGGCACGGAGGTGTAGAGCGAGGCCACGGCATCCTCGACCTCAACCTCGCGCTCGGCGCGCTCGACGGGTCCGGCCGGCACGGATTCCAGCACCGGGGTCTCCCCCTCCGGCACACCGACCACCGCGTCACGCACGGCGCGGATGTGCTCCGGGGTGGTGCCACAGCAACCACCAACCATGGACAGGCCGTAATCGGTGACAAAACCGCGCAGGGCCTCGGCGAGCTCCTCGGCGGTCAGGGGGTATTCCGCACCGTTCTTCCCCAGCACGGGCAGACCGGCGTTCGGCATGACCGAGACCGGGATGGAGGCGTGCTTGGACAGGTAGCGCAGGTGCTCGCTCATCTCGGCCGGGCCGGTGGCGCAGTTCAGGCCGATCATGTCGATGCCCAGTGGCTCCAGGGCGGTCAGTGCCGCACCGATCTCCGAGCCCATGAGCATGGTGCCGGTGGTTTCGACGGTGACGTGGCAGATGATCGGCAGGGTGACACCGAGTTCGGTCATGGCGTCCTGGACACCGTGGACGGCGGCCTTGACCTGCAGGAGGTCCTGGGCGGTCTCGATGAGGAAGGCATCGCCGCCACCCTCGATGATGCCGAGGGCAGCCTCCTTGTAATGGCCGCGCAGGTCACCGTAGGGGGCGTGTCCGAGGGAGGGCAGCTTGGTGCCCGGTCCGAGGGAACCCACAACAAACCGGCGCATGCCGTTCCTGCCCGGTCCCATCTCATCGGCGACCTCACGTGCCACTGCTGTGCCCTTGTAGGCCAGCTCGCGGCACCGGTCGGCGATGTCATAGTCGGCCAGGTTCGGCAGGTTACAACCGAAGGTGTTCGTCTCCACCAGATCGGCACCGGCCTCGAAGTAGTCGCGGTGGATCTGACGCAGGACGTCGGGTCGGGTGTGGTTGAGGATCTCATTACAGCCTTCGAGGCCGAGGAAGTCATCTTCCACGTCGAGGTCAAAGGCCTGCAACTGGGTACCCATGGCGCCATCGCCGATGAGTACATGGTTGCGGAGAGCGTCAAGGAATGCGGAGGAGGTAGCTGTATCAGACATTAGGTAGACAGCTTAGTACGGCTGCCGGGTTTACCGAATTTTCCCCCCTGAACACACCCGATTTTTATTCATACCCGGTGCTCTCCCTGGTTACACTGGGGTCATCCAGGGGAGGAAACACCGGAGGGAGGCACCCCACCTCGGGGTGCCTCCCTCACAACAGGATGCGGGTGAGCGCGTACTTGTCCTAGTCGAACTGCTTAGTCGAACTCAGGGAAGCTGGCCAGCGATAGATCATCGGCCTCGGTCAGCTTCGCGGCGTCGAAGAGGATCTCGGAGAGTTCCTCCTTCTCCTCCGGCTCGATGACGGCCCCGTAGTATTTGGTGTTGAACTTCTCCAGCTCATCCAGGGTGCTCTGGGCAGCGGCGTTGAGGACATCCTGCTCAGGGCCCTTGCCCATGGCATCCAGGGAATCCAGGTAGTTCTCCAGGATGACGCGGAGTTCCGGCAGCGCCTTCACATCGAAGGGGGCATCCCAGAATTCCTTCTCATCGTCCTTGAGATAGGAACCGGTGGCGAATTCCTCCAGGTTGGCGATGAAGTCGTTGACGGTGGGCTGAAAGGTTGCGCGAATGCTCATGCGTTCATTGTCCCTGAAAACGCTCAGAGACGCACTCCCAGCAGCGCATCCACGGCGGCGGCGAGGATCCGACCGGCCGGGGTGAACTCCGGGGCGTCGAACTGATCGGCGGTGTCAGACACATTCCCGGTGTCCTTGAGTGCCGTCTCAGCCCAGGTATCCACCGCGGCGAGGGCGGCAGGGGTGTCCAGGTCATCGGAGAGGTGGGTGCGCAGCTGGGCCACGGCATCCACCGCCGCCTGGACATCGGTGGCCACGGCGGCGGCACTGCGCCACAGGGCCAGGCGCGCCTCGGCCGCTGCCAGGATCTCATCACTCCAGTCACGGTCACCGCGGTAGTGGTGGGCGTAGACACCGAGACGGATCGCGCCCGGTTCATGCCCGGCGGCGGTGAGACGGTGGACGAATTCGAGGTTGCCCAGCGACTTCGACATCTTCACCCCGTCCTGGGAGATCATGCCGGCGTGCACATAGTGTTTGGCCATGCGCTCCACCCCGTGGGCGGCCTCGGCGTGGGCGGCGGAAAACTCGTGGTGCGGGAACATCAGGTCCGATCCGCCACCCTGGATGTCGAAGCTGTGGCCGAGACGGTTGGTCGCGATGGCCGAACACTCGATGTGCCAGCCGGGGCGACCGGGGCCGAAGGGGGACTCCCAGCTGGGTTCGCCCTCGCGGGCGACGCGCCACAGCAGGGCGTCCATGGGGTTGCGCTTGCCGAGGCGGTCGGGGTCGCCGCCGCGCTCGGCGAACAGCTCCGCCATGGTGGCAGCGTCATAGTTGGATTCATAACCGAAGTTCTCGGTGGCGTTGATCGAGGCGTAGACATCCGGGTACTCCGGGTCATCAACCACGTAGGCCGCGCCCTCCTCCAGGAGGATGGAGACCATCTCAATGACCTCGTCGATGGATTCGATCGCACCGATGTAGTCCTGCGGCGGGATCACCGCCAGTGTTTCCATGTCGCTGCGGAAGAGATCGATCTGGCTGGTACCCAGCTCACGCCAGTCCACGCCGTCGCGCTCGGCGCGTTCGAACAGCGGATCATCCACGTCGGTGATGTTCTGGACGTAATGCACCTGGTGATCATTGTCCAGCAGCACGCGGTAGATCAGGTCGAAGGCGAGGTAGGTCGCCGCATGCCCCAGGTGTGTGGAGTCATACGGGGTGATACCGCAGACATACATGCCCACCGGGGTTCCGGATCCACTGGGCGGCACCTCCACGGGTTTGACCTGTTGATCTGCGGTGTCGTAGAGCGCCAGTGGCACGGGGGTGCCGTCCAGGGCGGGGATGTCGGGGGTGGGCCAAGAATGCATGGATCTAACTCTAGCTACTTTCCACGGTAAGGGATTGTTGAGGTCGTGTTTTCATCCAGCGCGCCGTCGCGCGTCCGCCACCCACAACATCCCCGGGCGGGTCGTTATTCCCACCCTGCTTGTCGACGAAAAACCCCGCAGCTCCCGGTGAGGGACCTGCGGGGTGGGGCGTCGACAAGCAGCTTTTTAGGGGTTGAGGTAACCCAGCCAGAGCAGGAGCATGACGAGAAGGCCGGCCGGGATGCGGTAGGCGGCGAACCAGGAGAACGAGTGGTTGGCCACGAACTTCATCAGCCAGGCGATGGAGGCATAACCGACAACGAAGGCCACCAGGGTGCCGACGGTCAGCTGCAGGCCCGAGGCCGCCTGGCCGGAGGAGGGATCAAAGGCGTCCGGCAGGGAGTACAGGCCGGACCCGAGCACCGCGGGGATGGCCAGCAGGAAGGAGAACTTCGCGGCGACCTCACGGTTGAGCCCCATGAACAGACCCGCGGAGATGGTGCCACCGGAACGGGACACACCCGGGATCAGGGCGAGGCACTGCGCGAAACCCATGACCAGGGCGTCCTTCATGGTGAGGTCCTCATAACCGCGGTCCTTCTTGCCCACCTTCTCGGCGAGGATGAACACAAACGAGAACAACACCAGCACCGTGGCGGTGATCCACATGTTGCGCAGGGCATCACGGATGAGGTCCTTGCCCAGCACACCGAGCACCACCACGGGAATGGTGGCCACGATGATCATCCAGCCCATCTTGTAGTCGCGTCCGCGACGCTCCTTGTTGAACACCCCGGCGAACCAGCCGGTGAGGATCTGCCAGATCTCCTTGGCGAAGTACACCAGGACGGCTGCCTCGGTGCCGAGCTGGACCACCGCCGTGAACGAGGCACCGGCATCGGCGCCCCAGAACAGTTCGGAGATGATGCGGAGGTGTCCCGAGGAGCTGATGGGCAGGAATTCAGTGAGTCCCTGGACCAGAGAGAGGACGAGCGTCTGCGTCCAACTCATGTTGTCAGCTGCGACCGGTTCCACCGCGGATGCTAGAAGGTAGGTCTGTTCATTCACCCGGTAAACCCTACTACCGCCGGGCCGAAGTAGTGTTGTTGGCGTGAAACAGCGAATGGTGGGAACGAGTGGTCTGCGTGTGACACGCATGGGGCTGGGCACCTCAACCTGGGGGCTGGGTACCGAGTTACCCGAGGCCACCACGATCCTCACCGACTTCCTCACCGCCGGTGGCACCCTGATCGACGTCTCCCCCACCTACGCCACCGGCGCGGCCGAGCAGATGCTGGGTGAGTTGCTGCGTACCCACACACCCCGCCCCGATCTGGTGATCTCCTCCTCCGCCGGTGTCAATCCCCACCTGCCCATCGGGCGGCGGGTGGACTGTTCCCGTCGCTCCCTCATCGCGCAGCTGGATGCCACCCTGGCCTCCCTGGGTACGGAATACCTGGATCTGTGGTCTGTGGGCTACTGGGATGACCGCACCCCACCCCATGAGGTCGCCGACACCCTCGACTACGCCGTGCGCACCGGCCGGGTCCGCTATGCCGGGGTCCGTGGGTATTCCGGGTGGCAGCTGGCGGTCACCCATGCCGCCTCCCACCACGCCGCCGCGGCGGCACGCCCCATCGTGGTGGCCCAGAGTGAATACAGCCTGCTGGTGCGCCGACCCGAGGAGGAGCTGCTGCCGGCCACCCAACACCTGGGGGTGGGCTTCTTCGCGGGTGCCCCACTCGGCCAGGGAGTGCTCACGGCCAAGTACCGCTCCCAGATCCCACCGGATTCCCGCGCGGCATCCTCCGGGCGCGACGCCGAGATGCAGGGGTACCTCGACTCCCGGGCACACACCATCGTCGATGCCCTGGACACCGCCGCCCGTGGGCTGGGCCTGAGTCCCGCCGTCACCGCCACCACGTGGGTGCGGGACCGCCCCGGGGTCACCTCGGTGATCGTGGGGGCGCGCACCCCTGAGCAACTGCAGCAGTTGCTGCGGGTGGAGGAGGTTGTTCTCCCCGCCCCGATCATCAAGGCGCTGGAGGATGTCTCCCTATAACAGGGACTACCCGGTCCGGCTGGTAATCTGACACATTGTGAATATGCGCCTGCGTTCCCGTGCCCACCGTCCGCTGCTGGTTACGTCACTGGTGGCCACCACCGTGTTACTGGCCGGGTGTTCCCAGAACCTCCCGGACACCCCGGACATGGGCAATGCCACCCCGGTCGCCTCCCCACCGGCGGAGAATCCCGCCGGCACCGTCATCGACTACACCGCCGCCATCACCGACCTGGAGGTCGCCGACGGGGACATCCTGGGTGTGCGCACGGAGGACACCCTGGCCATCGGCACCGTGGCCGATTTCGAGGCGGGGACCGAAACCACCCTGGATGTGGACGCCGGCTGTGGTGATCTCACCGCCACCGGTGACCGGTTCGTGCTCGCCTGTGAACAGGGCGCCTTCGTCATCGACGCCACCGACCCGGACCTCGATGACCTGCGGGCCACCGACACACCGACCACCGTGGCGGCCCTGACCAGCGATGGGATCCTCCTCACCGGCAATGATGTGGATGAGGATGTCACCGTCTACCGCGACGGCCAGGAGCCGGTGACCTTCGACGTGCAGGATCCCGGCACCGAGATGATCGCCGTGCCGGTGGAGGACCGCCACGACGCTGTGGTGCGCATCTGGAACGGTGCCACCACCATCCAGGACATCGACTACCCCAACGACCGCCCCGGCGCGACCCTGCGCGTGGGTCTGGGTGTGGGACAGATGGCCGGCGGTGAGGACGGGCTGCTGGTGGTCTCGGACAATATCGGTGGTCAGATCGCCATCTACAACGCCGATGACATCATCCGCCTGCAGATGACCGCTCCGGTCGGGGATGATCCGTGGGGGGTGGCGTGGGATGCGGAACGTGACCTGGCGTGGATCACCACCCTGTCGGATAATCAGCTGGCCGGTTACCGGATCTCCGAGGGGGTGCCCGAGGAGCAGCACCGTCTGGATACCGTCGCCGATGCGCGCAATGTGGTGGTGCTCGAGGACGGTGCCCTCGTGGTGGCGTCCGCCTCCGGCGATGGCCTGCAGGTCATTGACGCCCCGGCCTGACCCCTCCTGATTCTTCCTCCCGATCCCAGTAGAAAGTCATTTCCCATGAGTTCGTCCTCCCCTGCCAGTCCTGCCCGCACGATCCGTCAGAAGGCCTACGATGCGAGCCTGAAGGCCATGTTCACCCTGCGTCCCGAGCGTATCCACGGCATCATCGCCGATGGTCTGGGTGTGCTCCAGATGGCGACACCGGTCAACCGTGTCATGGGTCGGGTCATCGGGGTCAATGATCCGGTGTTGTCCCAGGAGGTCTTCGGTGTGACCTTCCCCCGTCCGCTGGGTCTGGCCGCGGGGTTCGACAAGAACGCCACCGCCGCCGACACGTGGACCGCCCTGGGTTTCGGGTATGCGGAGCTGGGCACGGTCACCGCCTCCCCGCAGCCGGGCAACCCGACACCGCGTCTGTTCCGTCTGCCGGCGGATAAGGCCATTCTCAACCGCATGGGGTTCAACAACGCCGGTGCTGCGGATGTCGCCGATAATCTGCGTCACCGCAAGTCCCGGGATGTCATCGGCATCAATATCGGCAAGACGAAGGTGGCGCCCGCCGAGCAGGCGGTGGATGACTACCGACGCTCAGCCTCCCTGCTGGGTGATCTGGCCGATTACCTGGTGGTGAACGTCTCCTCCCCCAACACCCCGGGTCTGCGGGATCTGCAGGCGGTGGAGTCCCTGCGTCCGATCCTGGCCGCCGTGCAGGAATCCACCTCGGTGCCCGTCCTGGTGAAGATCGCCCCGGATCTGTCGGACGATGACGTGGACGCCGTGGCTGATCTGGCCCTGGAACTGGGCCTGGCCGGCATCGTGGCCACCAATACCACCATCTCCCGTGAGGGTCTGGTCACCCCCGCCCATGAGGTGGCGGAGATGGGTGCCGGTGGTATCTCCGGTCCCCCGGTGGCGGAGCGCGCCCTGGAGGTCCTCAGGCGTCTCTATGCCCGGGTCGGTGATCAGCTGGTCCTGATCGGTGTCGGTGGTATCAGCACCCCGGAGCAGGCCTGGGAGCGGATCACCGCCGGTGCCACCCTGCTGCAGGGGTACACCGGTTTCATCTACGGGGGCCCGGACTGGATCCGGGACATCCACCTCGGTCTGGCGGAGCAGGTCAGGGCTCACGGGTTGTCCAACATCTCCGAGGCTGTCGGATCCGGTCTGCCCTGGAAGGACAGTGCCGTGTAGGCCTTATCCACCACAGAGAAACAGGGGCGTTATCCGATGACAGGTGTCATCGGATAACGCCCCTGCTGGTTGTTGCCGGGTGGCTACGCCTTCGGCATCAGGGAACGGCGGATGATCAGGCCACAGATGATGGCGGTCACGGCCCACAGGCTGAGCCAGAACTGCTCGATCAGCATGATGGGGTCATTCGGCAGCGCACGGCTGGCGAAGACCAGGATGACCGCAACAGCCAGGGCGATGACCTGGAGGCGGGAGCTGTTTTCATATTTGCTCACCGTGGCGAAACCGCCCAAGATGGCGGCCGCCAGGAGGATCACCAGGAATCGTGGGGTCACGGCGAAGGGCTGGAGCAGACCGCCGTTGAACAATTGGATGACACCGAAGACGATCATGACCGCCCCGAGTGCCACGAACGCACCACCGATGCGGATTCCCGCGGGGACCTTGCGCCAGGCCATGCGGTTGTCCATGTCCAATTTAAGCCTTGATTTACCTGATGATGCACTCATAATGTGACTTACCCTACTAGTTCTCGTACCAACCCCACAGCACGGATCGCCCCAGAGTATGGAAATAGAGGTTGAAACCGAGGACGGTGGGGGTGGAATCGGGGTCAATATCGAGTTTTTCCACGTCCACGGCGTGCACGGCAAAGAGATAGCGGTGGGGGCCGTGGCCCTCCGGTGGCTGCGCCCCGTAGTAACCGCGCACGCCGGAATCACCCTTGAGGGAGACCACCCCGTCGATGCCGCCGAGGGTCTCATCGCCGGCGCCGGTGGGAAGTTCGGTGACGCTGACCGGGATGTTGAAGGCGGCCCAGTGCCAGTAACCGGAGGCGGTCGGGGCATCGGGGTCGAAGCAGGTGATCGCCAGGGACTTGGTGCCCTCGGGCAGATCGGACCAGGACAGCTGCGGGGAGACGTTATTGCCACCGAGCTGGGGTTCCTTGAGCTTGTCGCCGTTGGTGAGATCGGTGGAGGTCAACGGGAAGCTGGGGACATCACCCAGGGGTGCGTAGGGATCGGGGCCGGGGAAACGGGCATCATTGTAATCGCTCATATCCCCACTACTACCCGAAAACCCATGTGGGCGCAGTCACCCGGTCACCCCTGCTGTGAATCAGCACCCTCACTCCACCGCTCGAACAGCCGCGCATACCGGCCACCGCGGGCCACGAGTTCGGCGTGGGTACCGTCCTCGACGATCTCCCCCTCCTCCATGACGATGATCCTGTCGGCGACCACCGCCTGGTCCAGACGGTGCGCCACCACCAGTGAGGTGCGGCCACGGGCAATCCGGGTGGCGGCGGTCTCCAGCATGCGGGCATTGTCACTGCCGGCCTCACTGGTGGCCTCATCCATGATCAGTACGGGTGGGTCACGCAGCACGATGCGCGCGAGGGAGATCTGCTGCTGGATCTCCGGTGACAGTTCCTCCGCGCCGGCACCGATCGGGGTGTCCAGGCCGTCGGGGAACCACCGGATATAGGCCGGGCTGCCCTTGTCCAGACCGACCGTGGCCAGGGCCCGGTCCAGCTCCGCGTCACCCGCACCGGCGGCCGCCATGGAGAGATCCTCCCGCAGGGTGCCGGAGAACAGGTGCACCTCCTGGCTGATGAGGGTGATCTGGCGGGTGGTCCAGGTGTCGGACACCGTGGCGGTGTCCACACCGTCGACGGTCACCCGGCCGGAATCGGGGCGTTGCAGGCCGGCGATGAGACCGGCCAGGGTTGATTTACCGGCACCGGATGTCCCCACCAGCGCCGTCGTGGTACCCGGCGCGAGCGTGAGATTGAGATCCTTGAGCACCGCCGCCCCACCCGGGTAGGAGTAGGTGAGATTCTCCACCTGCACCTCCGGCGCGCCTGACAGATCCTCGGGTTCCGGCGCGGCCGGCGCACGGTTGGCCAGGGTGGCCAGTGACACGGCGCGTCCCAGGGAGGTGACCGCGCTCTGGATCTCGGAGGCGAACATCAGGACGTTGAACACGTGCACCTCCATGCGCACCACCACGAACACGGCGGCGGTGGCGGCACCCGCGGAGAGGTGACCGGTGGCCACGAGATACGCCCCCAGACTGAAGGTTCCGATGAGCAGCAGGCCGTAGGCGATGGACCCCAGGAGCAGGATCCGGGTGAAGATCGGGACGCGGTCGGCGGTGGCCTGCACCGAGGTCCAGGATGCCCGGCGCATCCGTCCAAGGGCCCAGTCGGCCAGGCCCAGCACCCGGAGTGTCCCGATGCCCCTGATGGTGTCCAGCAGCAGATTGTTGCGTCGGGCCTCGGTGCTGGAGACCACATTGGTGGCCTGCGGGATGACGCGGACCGCTCCCCTGACGCCCGGGATGAGGATGAGGATGATGACGGCGAAGATCAGGAGGTAGGACCAGTGGATGAGCACCAGGGACAGGATGGACAGGGGGAAGATCAGGGCGGTGACCACCACGCGCACACCGGTCATCGCGATGATGCGCACCGTGTTGTCGATATCCTGGGTGATGCGACTGATCACATTGCCGGTGCCCAACTGCATGACATCCGGCACCGGGGCACGCAGTGCCGAGGACAGGGCGGCCTTACGCAGATCCACCGACAACCGACGGGTGCGGGAGTTGATGAGGTACTGGGTGATCGACCGGCCGGCGGTTTCGGTGAGGATCGCCACGCCGACGATCCCCAGCAGCCACATCATGGCCCCGGATCCGCCACCGATGACCGGCAGGGTGTCACCGTTGATGATGTTGACGGAATACCCCAGCAGATTCGAGGTACCCACCATGGCGGTCACGGTGACCACCGCAACCAGCAGGAAGGCGGTGAACCATCCGGCGGTGGGGCGTGAGGGAAGGGCACCCAGCAGGCGACCCGATTCCCGCACGGTGGCCGGTTCGAGCACATCGGCCACCCGGTCATCCAGGCCGGTTGTCCTGTTCACGTCGCTCATTGTTCCGTCTCCTTCTCCGGGCTGCGGGCCGGTTGCCCGCTGAACTCCTCCACCACGCGGTCGGCCACACCCCACCAGGTGGGGTTGGAGGTGATCACCACCGTGCGATACCCCGACCGCAACCCGGCCACCCGGCGCGCGACCTGATCGAGGGTGACCGAGTCCAGGCCGGTGGTGGGATCATCGAGGATGAGTACGGGTGGGTCGGCTGCCAGAAACCGGGCCAGGGCGATGCGTTGACGTTGCCCGCCGGAGAGGTTGAGTCCCGCCTCACCGATCGGTGTCTCCGGCAGGACAAGGTCCGTGCCCTCCCCCTCCGAGAGCTCACCTCCGAGTCTGCGCAGGATGTCCCGGCAGCTCGCCGCCCAGAGTGCATCCCGCAGGTGTTGCGGTGGCACGGTACCCAGCGGGTTGACGTTGTCGGCGAGGGAACCCTCGAACACGCTGACCCGGTGCGGTGCCACCACCACCCCGGGCTGGAGCTGCCAGCGCTGCAGTTCTGCATCCACCAGCTGGCGGTCCCCCGCGCTGCGCGGATTCCACACGGTGAGACCGGCGTCGATCTCCCACCGGGGTTCACCCGGAGTGGGGGCCAGGGAGGCGTCGACAAGCTCACCGGCCAGGTGCTGGACGCGGCGGGTGGAGGCCTGCCCACGGGCCCACAGCTCGGTGAGCACACCGAGGGAGATGCCCAGCACCGTCAGCGACGGCGGGACCAGCAGGGTCACGGAGATCATCTGTCCGGGGGTGATCTCCCCACGGAAGGCCAGGACCGCCGCATAGCCGAGCAGCCCGATGGACCAGGCGGCGGGCACGAACTGCCGCAGGAAGTTCAGGCCCGCCTGCAGACGTGACTCGCGCAGCATGACGTCCAGTGCCGCGTCGGCAGCCGCCCCGAAGCGGCGTTCGGTGTGTTCGACCGCGCCGAGCCCCTTGACCACGCGCGATCCCTGCGCGACGTCCGTGGCGATCGCGATGGAGGCGGCCTCCGCTTTGCGACGCCTCGCCGATATCCTCGTCAGAGGCCCCGAGGTCAGATAGGACGCCAACGCCGTGGACAGTCCCCCGCACACCAGCAGCACGGCGATCAGTGGGGAGATCGGCGCGATGGCGATGGTGGACCCCAGGAGGAAACCCACCATGCCGACCGGGAAGTTGAGAATGTTCTTCAAGGCCCCGACCTGCACGGAATCCTGGTCCACGGTGTTGAGGACCGCGCCGGGTGACAGGGTGTTGCGCGGGGTGGTCAGCAACATCCGGGACAGTTCCAGCCGCAGGGTGTGCACCACCCGCGCGGAGGTGAGATCGGTCAGGGCGTCGGAGGTGGCCTGGAGGATGTAGATCAGCCACAGGCACACTGCGATCGCCGTCCCCACCGCGACCACGGGCCACAGCTGGCCCGCACCGTCGTTGAAGGCCCAGTCGGTGCCTCGTCCGACGATCAGGGACACCCCCGCGTTGATCGCACTGGAGATCAACAACCCCAGCACCATCACCCAGGTGCCCACGGGCAGGGCCCACAGCAGGGACCAGGTGGCGGCGCGGGTGGTGGAACCGGTGACACGGGGCAGAAGGGGCGTTTCATCGGTCGGGGAATCGGGAACAAACCACGACCAGGTACGCATCCTGCGGAACTTGGTTGCCATGATGCTTAAAGTACCCGAATCCCCCGGGTGTCCCCTTCTCGCCCGACCGAACTCACACGGGTGTAACTTCCCCGCCCTCGGTGCCCGGTGTGAACTGGGGATTTGTCTTCTACTCAGGGTTGGGGTTATTGTTTATCTCGTGCCAAGGGCAGTTACGCCCATAACACCCAGCCCGGGTGGCGGAATGGCAGACGCGCTAGCTTGAGGTGCTAGTGTCCTATTAACGGACGTGGGGGTTCAAGTCCCCCTCCGGGCACACTGTTTCAACACAGTAACCTTTTGAGGCCCTGATCTACAGGTCGGGGTCTTATTTCTTGCCTGATGCCGGGTTGTCGCCCGGTGTCCTTGTTATACACCAGCCCAGGTGGCGGAATGGCAGACGCGCTAGCTTGAGGTGCTAGTGTCCTATTAACGGACGTGGGGGTTCAAGTCCCCCTCTGGGCACTCGTGAAGAGTGAACACCAGTAAGGCCCCGATCCAGTGGATCGGGGCCTTATTGCATTCCCGGGTCCAGTCCCGGCCGTATTCCCACCTGATCTAAGGTGGATGACATGAGCACACCAGGTCCCACCACCCCCGGCATCACCGTCAGAACAGCTCACACCTCAGACTTCCCGGTGATCGCGGACATCCTCGTCGACACCTTCGCCACAGATCCCGGTTTCCTGCGTTGGATTCCCCAGCCCGATCCCGGGAACCGTCTGCTGCGGGGCCTGTTCGAACTCCAGCTGCAGACCCGGTACGCCACTGCGAACACCGTGGATGTGGCTCTGGATGAGGCCGGTGACATCGTCGGCGTGGCCCTGTGGGACGCCCCGGATTCCGACCACGGTGTCCTGGATGAGGCCCGCCTGCTCCCCCGGCTGGTCACATTGTTCGGGGCACGCACCCCGCAGTTCCTGGCCCAGGGGTTCCGTTCCGCACGCATGCACCCGAAATTCCCCCACTGGTACCTCTACACCATCGCCTCCGTCCCCCAGGCCCGGGGCACCGGGGTGGGTACCGCCCTGCTCACCCACGGCATTGACCGTGCCGGCGAGGAGGCGATCTATCTGGAGGCCACCTCGACACGCTCGGCGCAGCTGTACCACCGCCACGGGTTCGTGCCCCTGGGGTATCTGCCCGACAACGATGATCTCCCCTCGGAGTTCGCCATGTGGCGTCCCCCGACCATGCCCCGCTAGGAAAAATCCGCCCGCACCCCCCTGTGTCACATGGGGGTGTGGGCGGATCCGGTTCTGCCTTGACGCCAGCTAGATACTGTCGAACGCCGCCAGGATGTTCCGGGCAGCCAGCGTCGGGGTGGTGGCACCGTCGCGCAGTGCCCTCTCCATGTCACGGCTGACCGTCTTCACATCGGGGTCGTTCTCCAGACGCATGCGGATCGTCTCGTGGACCATCTGCCACATCCAGCCCACCTGCTGATGACGGCGGCGCTCCTCGAAGAGACCGTTCTCCCTCATCACCTTCTGGTGTTCCTGGACATGACCCCAGAAGACATCCACACCGGTGCCCTCCACCGCGGACATGGTGATCGTCGGTGGATGCCAGATCTCATCCTGGCTGCGGACCATCCGCATGGCCGCGGCCAGATCGCGGGCGGCCCGCTTGGCGGGTTTCTCATTCGCACCGTCAGCCTTGTTGATGGCCACCAGTTCCGCCATCTCCAGGACACCCTTCTTGATGCCCTGCAGCTGATCACCGGCACCGGACAGTGCCAGGAAGGTGAAGATGTCCACCATCTGGTGCACTGCCACCTCACTCTGGCCCACACCGACGGTCTCGACGATGATGATGTCGTAACCGGCCGCCTCGAACACCACCATCGCCTCGCGGGTAGCCTTGGCCACACCACCGAGGGTGCCTGCCGATGGGGACGGCCGGATGAAGGCCTTATCCTCCCGCGACAGCTTCGACATGCGGGTCTTGTCCCCCAGGATCGAACCCCGGGTCTTGGTGGACGAGGGGTCGATGGCCACAACCGCCACCCGGTGTCCCTCACCGATCAGGTGCATGCCGAGCGCCTCGATGAAGGTGGACTTGCCCACACCCGGCACACCGGTGATACCGATGCGCAGGGCGTTACCGGAATGCGGAAGCAGCCGGACCAGCAGCTCCTGGGCTAGTTCCCGGTGTGCCGCGGAGGTGGACTCCAGCAGGGTGATGGCCCGGGCGACCTTGGTGCGTTCGTTGGCCAGGACGGCATCGTACAGCTCATCGACGTTGATCCGCTGGCGCGCACGCCGGAGCATCTCCGGGGCCGGTGGGACAATGGCGCCCAGATCCGTGCCGCCGGTGGTGCTCAGCGTGCCGAGGGTGTCCTCCAGAAATTCCCTGTCAGGCATCCTCATCTACATCCAGCTCAAAACCGAGGTGCGCTGCCAGCCTGGTGATCAGGTCGATGGCGGAGTCGGCGATGACGGTGCCCGGTGGGTAGATGGCGACGGCGCCGTTGTCGTAGAGCTCCTGGAAGTCACCCGGTGGGATGACGCCACCGACGGTGACCAGGATGTCCTCACGCCCCAGGGCGGCCAGTTCCTTCTTCAGCTCAGGCAGCAGCGTCAGGTGACCGGCGGCCAGGGAGGACATGCCCACCACGTGGACATCGGCGTCCACGGCGGCGCGGGCGGCCTCGGCCGGGGTCTGGAACAGCGGTCCGACATCCACATCCATGCCCAGGTCGGCATAGGCGGAGGCGACGACCTTCTGGCCACGGTCGTGGCCGTCCTGTCCCATCTTGGCGATGAAGATACGGGGGCGACGACCCTCCTGCTCCTCGAAGGCGTCAGCCAGGGCGATGGCGCGCTTGACGTTGGACACCTCACCCTCCTTTCCTACCTCGTCCTTGTACACACCGGACAGTGTCTTGATCTCGGCCTCGTGACGTCCGAAGATCTCCTCCAACGCATCGGAGATCTCACCGATGGTGGCCTTGGCACGAGCGGCGTCGACAGCGAGCTTGAGCAGGTTCTGCTCCAGATCGCCCGGCTTCTTGTTGTCGTTGCGGGCCGCGGCGGTCAGGGCGTCCAGTGCACGGCGGGTCTCGTCCTCGTCGCGCTCGGCACGCAGACGGGCCAGCTTCTCCAGCTGCTCGACGCGCACCTTGCTGTTGTCCACCTTGAGGACTTCAATCTGCTCGTCCTCGTCGACGACATACCGGTTCACACCGATCAGGGCCTGGCGGCCGGAGTCGATGCGGGCCTGGGTGCGGGCGGCGGATTCCTCGATGCGCAGCTTCGGGATGCCCTGGTCGGTGGCCTGGGCCATACCGCCGGCCTCCTCGACCTCCTCGATGTGCTTGCGTGCGCGGTTGGCCAGCTCGTTGGTCAGCCATTCCACGTAGTAGGAACCGGCCCACGGGTCGACCGGGCGGACGGTGCCGGACTCCTGCTGCAGCAGCAGCTGGGTGTTACGCGCGATGCGTGCGGAGAAGTCGGTGGGCAGCGCGAGTGCCTCGTCGAGTGCGTTGGTGTGCAGCGACTGGGTGTGGCCCTGGGTGGCGGCCATCGCCTCGATCGCGGTGCGGGCCACGTTGTTGTAGACATCCTGGGCGGTCAGGGACCAACCGGAGGTCTGCGAGTGGGTACGCAGCGACTGGGACTTCGGGTTCTTCGGGTTGAACTTGGCCACCAGCTCGCTCCACAGGAGACGACCGGCGCGCAGCTTCGCGATCTCCATGAAGGTGTACATGGAGATACCCCAGAAGAAGGACAGGCGTGGGGCGAACTTGTCCACGTCCAGACCCACCTCCTGGCCGGCGCGGAGGTACTCGATGCCGTCGGCAAGCGTGTAGGCGAGCTCGAGGTCGGCGGTCGCTCCGGCTTCCTGGATGTGGTAGCCGGAGATGGAGATCGAGTTGAAGCGCGGCATCTTCAGGGAGGTGTACTCGAAGATGTTCGAGATGATCCTCATCGACGGCTTCGGTGGGTAGATGTAGGTGTTGCGGACCATGAACTCCTTCAGAATGTCGTTCTGAATGGTTCCGGCGAGCTGCTCGGGGGCAACACCCTGTTCCTCGGCCGCCACGATGTAGAAGGCGAGGACCGGCAGCACGGCGCCGTTCATGGTCATGGACACGGACACACTCGACAGGTCGATGCCCTGGAAGAGTTCACGCATGTCCAGGATGGAGTCGATGGCCACACCGGCCATGCCCACATCGCCGACCACGCGCTCATTGTCGGAGTCGTAGCCGCGGTGGGTGGCCAGGTCGAAGGCCACGGACAGGCCCTTCTGACCGGCGGCCAGGTTACGGCGGTAGAACGCATTGGACTCGGCCGCGGTGGAGAAACCGGCGTACTGGCGGATGGTCCACGGCTGGTTGGTGTACATGGTCGGGTACGGCCCGCGCATGAACGGCTTCTGGCCCGGGAGGGAATCCAGGGGGTGGCCGGCGGCGGCTGCCGCGGCACGGTCGTCCTCGGTGAACACGCGCTTGACGTCGATGCCCTCCGGGGTGTTCCACACCTGGTCGGCACCGGCCGGGGTGGCGGTGGTTCCTGCATCAGCTGCGGGACCGTCGAGGGGTACCTCGGAGAAATTGGGGATTGTGGTCATGATCTTTCTTATGCTCCCAGTCCGTCGAGAAGGGTGGCCAGGGTGGAGGCGGCGTCGATCTTCATGTTGAGGTAGCCGTCCGGGGCGTGCTGGGCGTTCTCGAAGCTCGCCGGTGCGCCGGCGAGCAGGATCTGCTTCACACCCGCTGCACGGAGCTTCTCGACGACCTGCTCACCGGTGGCGGCATACTCCTGGTCGGTGCCACAGATGACGACGATGTCGGATCCGGTGGCGGCCTGATCGAACTCCGGGGTTCCCGGGGTCAGCTCACCGGGGTTGGTCACCGCGATGCCGCCGGAGGCCAGCAGGTTCGTGGTGAAGCCGGTGCGGATGTTGTGCTTGGACAGCGGGCCGACCGGGATGAGACCGATGGTCGGGCGTGCACCGTTGGCCTCGAGGAAAGCGTCGGAACGGTTGCGCAGTGCCTCGAATTCAGCGGCCCAGCGGCGGATACCTGCGGGTTCCTGACGCTTCTCGGCGGGCAGTGGTGCCTCGGCGAGGTTCGGGAACTCGTTGATGCCGGTCAGCTGCTTCTGGCGCTTCGCGATCTGCTGGCGGGTGGTCTCGTGCATCTCATCCAGGGCCGCGGCGATGGCACCGTTGTCCAGCTGCTCACGGAAACCGCCCTTGGCCTCGATGTCGGCGAACAGCGCCCAGGCCTTCTCAGAGAGATCGTCGGTCAGGGACTCCACATAGTAGGAGCCACCGGCCGGGTCGATGACATGGCCGAGGTGGGACTCCTCCAGCAGCAGCAGGTTGGTGTTACGGGCGATGCGGTGCGCGAAGTTGCGGGTGGTGCCCGGGTTACCGCCGTCGATGGCGGTGTCGAAGGTGAGGACCTCGACGTCGGTGGCTCCACCCACGCCGGCGGCGAACGCGGCGACGGTGCTGCGCAGCATGTTGACCCACGGGTCACGCTGGCTGAACATCACCGGTGCGGTGACGGTGTGCTGTGGGGCGCCACCCAGGTCCGGGTGTCCCAGTACCTCGGCAACGCGTGCCCAGAGGCGACGTGCGGTGCGCAGCTTCACGATCTGACCGAACTGGTCATCGGTGACGGCGAAGCGGAAGGCGATCTGGTCCAGGGCCTGCTCGGTGCTCAGTCCAGCATTCACGAGGGCGCGGACGTAGTCGATGCCGGCGGCCAGGGCCAGTGCGATCTCCTGGGCGTCACTGGCACCCTGGTTGGAGAACGAGACGGCGTCGACAAGCACGGCGCGGACGTTCTCCCGCGCGCTGGCCGCGCGGGCCAGCTCGACGGTGGCGTCCAGGTCCACCGACTCGGAACCGTCCACGGCCGAGGTCAGTGGGCTCGCACCCAGGGTGACGGCGGCGAGGCCGGTGCCGGCGGCGTCGGCGAGTGCGTAGAGAGCCTCGGTGGCCTCGGTGGTCCGGGCCCCCGCGCTCAGGACGACCGGCGCCATGTTGAGGTACACGCCCTCCAGCGCAGCCTTGAGATCCGCCGGGCCGAGCTTGCCGGTCAGATCGAGGCGGAGCGTGGTGGTACCGGAATTGAGTGCGTGGAGAATCTGCCGGTTCACCTCGGAGACGGCATCATCATAGGAGCCGAAGGTCTCGGTCACTCCCCAGCCGGCGCGGTCCGCATCGATCGCTGCGCCACGGGTGAAGGGGAACTCACCGGGCAGTTCGTCGATCGGGGCGCCGTTCTCGTCGGCGCGGGTGTACAGGGGCGAGATGTCCACACCGTCGTTGGTGGTGACAATGAGTCTCCTCCACACATCGGAGGGCACATCGCTTACGTCCTTTTTGCTCACCCGTGCGAACACACCCACTACAGCTTTGCGCCAGGCGTCAAGGCTGTCGGTGAATTCCTCGGGCAACGAGGCATTCCTGAGATCAGTCAAGGTGGAAATACTTCCCATCGAAATGTAATGAGTCAGTGGTTCTCCAACCGGATTTCAGGCCCCCATGGCGGACATCGCATCCACCGGTTCGGGAGTAATCTGCACCCAGCCGGAGCGCTGGCACACAACTACACGACATTCGCGCGCGTTTGTGTCCAAGTGCACTTTTCAGGATAGGCCACAACCGTTGTACTTACCCCCCTAACGGAGGTGTCTAGGGACACACCGGGATGGTTGTAAGGTGTCTCCCATGAGTTCTGAGAGCAGCCCCGGCACGACCCGGGCGACGGTGTCCGGCAGGTTGAACACCTCTTTCAGCTCGGCTTTCCACTTCCTCACCTCCCTGGCCACCGATGCGTGGGGCGATCTGCGGCGGTGGCCCGCGTGGAAGAAGGTGTCTGTTCTCACAGCGGTCATCGTGGCGGTGGCCATCACCGTTGTGGTGGATGTCCCGTCGATCACCACCCTGCGGGACTGGGCGGACAGCGCGGGTCCCGCCTTCGTCTGGTTGTTCGTCGGTCTCTACGTGGTGATCACCCAGTTCCCCATCCCGCGCACCGTGCTCACCCTGGCCTCCGGTGTCCTCTTCGGCCCGTGGCAGGGCACGCTCATCGCGCTCGGGTCCACCACGGTCTCCGCTGCACTCAGCCTGCTCATCGTGCGGGGGCTCCTCGGCGGATGGATGCGGCCGCGTCTGACCCACCCGGCGGTGGCACGGATCAACGCGCGGCTGCGGGACCGTGGCTGGCTGGCGATCGCCTCACTACGGATGATCGCGGCGGTCCCGTTCTCGCTGTTGAACTACGTGGCCGCCCTGACCAGCGTTCCGCTGCTGGCGTTCACCGTGGCCACCGCGGTCGGTTCCGCGCCCGGCACGATCGCGACGGTGGTGCTTGGCGACGCCGTCGTCGGCTCCGGCAGTGCCACCGCCGTGGTGTTCACCCTCGCCCTGGCCTGTCTGGGTGTGGTTGGCCTCATTTTGGACCGGCGTCTGCCAGTCAAGTCTGGGAAATAGAACGAGCACGGTAGACTCAGGAGGTCTTGTGTTGGATATTCATGTCTGAAAGGGGTTGGTCGTCGATGTGGGCACTGCATGCCAGGTACAGGGGTCGCGACACCCGACGGGCCGAACTGGTCCGCCGTTTTGCCGAGGCGCTGTCGACCCTCGAGGGGGCGGGCGAATTCGAGCTGTTGGGTGTGGAGGATATCCGCGCCCACATCACCCAGTCCGCCACCGCCTGTGATGTCGTGATGGCGCTGCTCGCCGCGGGTGACTGGGCGATCGGTATCGGTGTGGTGCCGGGCGTCGACAAGCCCACCGACGAGGATGAGGCCCAGATCGAGCTGGCCAAGAAGACCGCCAGCGACGCCCTACGCCCCACCGCGCGTGCAGGGGCCGTGAAGGTCCGCATCGTCGGTGCTCGTCGTGATGATCCGCGGGCATTCAACATCTCCGCATCGTTTGCCCTGATGGCCCAGGTGTTGTCCAAGCGGTCCTTCGAGGGGCGTGAGGCCACCTCGCTTATGCGGTCAGGGATGAATCAGAATGAGGCCGCCGCGGAACTGGGCATCTCCAAGCAGGCGATGTCCCAGCGCCTCCAGGCGGCCGGGTGGCAGGCGGAGCAGGCCGGGTGGCAGCTGGCGGTCAACCTGCTGGAGCACTCGGCCAGGGTCTAGCGCCGTTCCCCATCCGGATCGAGGGGCAGCTGCTCCGCATCACGGGCGCGGAGGAACTCCTGGGTGGCCTGTCCCGCCTGGATCTCATCATCGTTGGGTGCGGCTGCACGGGTCAGCGCGCCCTGGCCTGAGTCAAGTCCAGAGTCGGAACTCGTTGGAACCTTCCCCATCGCGATCTCCGCCGGATCGGGATCAACCGGCTTGTTGGCCACCGCATTGGCGGCGGCCACGGCGGCGGCGATCTCCGGATCGGATTCCGTGGAGAACCACTCATCGGTGTTGTCCGCGTTGGCGAGGTTCTTCGTCTCCTCATCGACGGAGACCGGTTCATACCGGAAGGTCCCCTGCTCGTCCTTGTTGGCGAACTGTCGGGCGAAGCTTTCCAGGGAGTCCCCGAACTGGCTCGGGATGACCCACATCTTGGAGGACTTGCCGTCGGCGATCTGGGGCAGCTTCTCCAGGTACTGATACGCCAGCACCTCTGGAGTCAGCTTTGCAGCCTTGATTGCGGCGTTGACCTTCTGGATGGCGCGGGCCTCACCCTGCGCCTGGAGGTACCGTGCCGCACGTTCACCCTCAGCGCGCAGGATCATGGACTGGCGTTCCGCCTCCGCCGCGAGGATGGCCGCGTGCTTCTCACCCTCGGCGGAGAGGATCTTCGCCTGCTTCTCACCCTCGGCGGTTTTGATGTCAGCCTCACGCTGACCCTCGGCGGTGAGGATGGTGGCGCGCTTCTCGCGGTCCGCCTTCATCTGCTTTTCCATCGACTGCTGGATCGATGGTGGTGGATCAATGGCCTTCAGCTCCACTCGGCTGATGCGCAGGCCCCACTTGGTGGTGGCGGCATCCAGCTCACCACGCAGGCGTCGGTTGATCACCTCACGGGAGGTCAGTGTCTCCTCCAGTGTCATGCCACCCACCACATCACGCAGGGTGGCCACGGAGATCTGCTCCACGCCGATGATGTAGTTGTCCACACCGTAGATCGCACGGTCCGGTTCGTTGATCTGGAAGGTGACCACGATGTCGATGGCCACGGTCAGGTTGTCCTGGGTGATGACCGCCTGGGGTGGGAAGGAGACCACGCGTTCACGGGTGTCCACGCGGGCGCGGACCCGGTCGATGAAGGGCACCAGGAGGGTCAGCCCTCCCTCCACGGTGCGGGTGTACCGGCCGAGTCGTTCAATGACTGCCGCCTCACCCTGGGGTATCAAGGCGAGCGACTTGATTACCACGAGAGCAACAAAGACGAGTACTACTATCGCCAGGATTGTGCCGAACATGCTTCCTCCGGATGTCTGTATGGATTAGGACTGGGGTGGCTGGTGGTCTGGGGTCAGGGTTCCGCCCACACCACCGCGGTGGCACCGTCGATGCGCACCACACTGACGTGCTGCCCCTCGGTGAAGGTGTGGGCCGGATCCATGCTGCGTGCCGACCAGATCGAACCGTCCAGGCGGATCTGCCCGCCGACGCCGGTGACGTCCTCGAGCACCACGGCCTGTTTTCCCACCAGGGCGCGTACCGAGGTGTCCAGGGCGGCGGGCTTGATCAGACGACGTTGCAGCGCCGGCTTGAGAAAGAACAACAGGGCGAAGGCCGATACCGCGAAGGTGGCGAACTCCGCCCAGACAGGCACACCGACCAGGGACACACCGGCGGTGGCCAGCGCCGCACCGGCAAGCATCAACAGGGTGAATTCCCCCACCGCCAGCTCGAGTCCCGCCAGCACCAGGCTTCCGATAAACCAGATTATTGCTCCCACGCCAACCACCGTACAGAAACCTGTGGGTGGGAGACAGGGTTATCACACCCGACCGACTCCCGGGCTGTACAGCTAGGCCAGCACATCCTCCTTGCTCAGGTCGTGGTTGGTCACGAAATCCACCAGCCGTTCCACCGCCCCGATGAGGGTGTGGTCCAGGTCCCGGAAGGAAGTGACGGCGTTATAGACGCGGTGCCACCCCTCCTTCGGATCGGACCACCCCACCCGTCGGCAGATACCGGTTTTCCAGTCCTCGCCGTAGGGCACCTCCGGCCAGGCCCGCAGGCCGAGGCGTTCCGGTTTCACCGCCGCCCAGATATCGATATAGGGATGGCCCGTCACCGCGACATCGGGCCCCAGCGAGCGCGTCATCCGGGTTTCCTTCGATCCCTCCACCAGGTGGTCGGCGAGCACACCGATGCGTCGGCCCGGCCCGGGTTGGAACTCCGCCAGGCGCTCGGGGAGGTTGTCCAGACCCTCGAGGTATTCCACCACCACGCCCTCCACCCGGAGATCGTGGCCCCAGACCTTCTCCACGATGGCGGCATCATGGATGCCCTCCACCCAGATGCGCGACGGGGCGGCCACCTTCGCCTGCACATTCTCCACCCGGCGCGATCCGGAGTTCGATTTCCGTGGCTGCTGGGTGGGCACATGGCGGGTCAGGGTGACGATCTGCCCGTCCACCATGAAGGCACCGGTGCGCAGTTTGTACAACGCCTCCCGGCCCCGACGGTCTTCCAGGCGGATGAAGTCGCCGTCGTAGGTGCGCTCGAAGCCGATGACGGCGCCGACATAACCGTCGGCACGCACCTCGACCACCAGGCCCGGTGTCGCCGGGACGGTGGGGTACTCGGGTTTCTTATTGCGGGTGTGTCCACCGAGGATGTCTGCTGCATAGGGATCGGAGAAGCTCATGGTGATACACCCTAGCGAAGTCCTGGGCTAGACTTTCGCCCGATATGGATATTCGTTCACACATCTACTCGCCCCTGCAGAACACGGCCGTGTGGCTCGGCGCATGGGTTTATGACCTGGTCCCCACCGAGGACGTCATCGACGCCTTCGTCGATCTCGGCGGGCCGCACACCTTCGGGGACGGGGGTCTGCTGGATCTGTTGCGCGTGGTGCGTGGCACCGTCCAGCCGCTTGTCGACGCGCCGTTCGACTCCCCTGTCATCTCACTGGTGCTCTCCGGTCCGGGTGATGCACCGGGGCTCCCGGCCGGCTCCGAGGCGGCGCGCCGTGTCACGCGGTCGGGGGAAGGCGCATTGGTGGTGCGTGGCGTCGACAAGCTCACGTCCTACGCACTGATCCCCGACCGCCGGGGCGATTCCACGAACTGGGAGTGGCTGGGCGTCGAGGGGCACCTGCCGGCGGGTGCGGCCGTCTCCCCCGGCGAGGCGGATCAGATGCTCAGTGAGGCCACATCCCGCGCAGCAATGATCATCGAGAGCACCGCGTATTCCTCCCTGGCGCCGCGGTCACTGAAAAACCCACGGCTGACCGTGGGTTCACTCTCGGACTTCTACGACACCCCGGGGCTGCCGCACGCGGTTCCCGCACGCTCGGCGAAACTGTTCGCCCGCGCCGACCGGGTGGCTGCGATCGTGGAGACGGTGCAGTCCACCATCGGCGACCACAGCCTGGACCCGCAGCTGATCCCCCTGTGGCGGCACATCCGTACCGCGCGGATGGTGGGGGTGGACTATGCCCTCGCGGATTTCGCGAGGGCATAGTTACTGCGGGCTTTTAGGAGCGGGACGCCACCGGGGCGTCCGCGTTCGGGTTGGTCTGCGAGGCCGCTGGGCGCTTGCGTGGCGCGCAGCATCCCGGGACGCAGGGCTCACCGTTGACGGTGGAGCCCCGCACCGGCAGGGTGCCCAGCCGCTCGATCACCCGCTTCATCTCAATCTCGTCGATGAGGTCGACGACCATGGTCGCGAACTCATCGGAGGGACCGACGGTGGCCACGCGCTCAATGATCATCCCGCGCCTGGTGGCCTCGTCCATCAGCTCGGAATCAAGATCCCAGATCACCTCCATGTGATCGGAGATGAAGCCTACCGGGCAGACCACAAGGGCCTTCTGCCCGTTGGTCTCGTTGAGCTCGACGGCGTGATCGACGATATCCGGCTCCAGCCACGGCACATGCGGGCTGCCCGAACGGGACTGCCAGACCACATCGAAGTCGGTGACACCAACCTCCTTGGCGATCAGCGCTGAGGACTCCTCCACCTGACGGGAGTAGATCGACCCGTCGATGGGGGTGCCGTCGACATCCTTCGCGTTCAGTGGGATCGAATGGGCGGTGAAGACCAGTCGCGCCTCATCACGCAGGTCCTCCGGGAGTTTGTCGAAGGACTCCCGGACGTACTGTGCCATGGTGCGCACGAACCGTGGGTGGTCGTAGAACTGACGCAGCTTGGTGAAGGTGACCTCCGGCGCCCCGATCTCCTCCAGGTGGGCGCGCATGCCCTGGATGTCCTCGTGGTACTGACGGCATCCCGAGTATCCACCCCAGGCGGAGGTGGCGAAGACGAGGGCGTTCCGGATCCCGTCGGCGGCCATCTGCTCGGCCGCCTCATTGTCGAACGGCTTCCAGTTGCGGTTACCGAAATAGACGGGGATATCGTATCCGCGCGCCGCGAGCTCAGCCTCGACGTTGGCGATGATCTCCTTGTTGAGCCTGTTGAGGGGGCTCACTCCACCGAAGTGGTAGTAGTGGGCACCCACCTCATCGAGCCGCTCCGGGGGGATTCCCCTGCCCCGGGTGACATTCTCCAGAAATGGACGAACCTCCTCGGGTCCCTCGGGGCCACCGAAGGAGAGAACGAGGAGGGCATCATAGGCGTCCGACTTAGTGTCCGGTGTGCGTGCGTTCATAGAACGTACATTACCAACCAAAGGTTGATGGTGCACAAAAGAGAATAAATACAGCCAGATTGATAGGTTGAGACTAAATCAGGCGGACAGCGTACTCAGTCATACCGGACCAGCGGACCGGGGAGACCTGCACCGTGGAGCCGGAGCTCGGAGCCTCGAGCATCTGCCCATCCCCCAGGTAGATCGCAACATGCTGGGAGGCGCCGGGACCGTAGAAGATCAGATCGCCGCGCTGCATCTCGGAGGGACTGACCTTGGTTCCGCGCTGGTACTGGTAACCGGTGTAGTGCGGCAATGCGATGCCGACACCGGCGAACGCATAGAGCACCAGGCCCGAACAGTCGAAGCCCACCTTGTTGTAGTCACCGTAGGAATCCGCGACACCACCATCACGGATACCCAGGGTCGGACCGTTGGCGTTGCCACCGCCCCAGGCATACGGGGTGCCGACCTGGGCCATGGCGCGCGCGATGACCGTCTCGATCTGCGCGGCGCGGTCACCCGTCACCAGCTCGGAGGCAGACTCCGTGACATCGGAGAGACTGATGGAACCAACATCGGAGGTGATCGGAGCCTCTGGGACGTCGAGGGACCCGGAGGACTGGGGCGAACCCGAACCCAGATCTTCCAGCTCCACATAGTCATCCTCAGTCCACAGGTCATCCTCAACGACCGGTGCCTCCGCCGGAACCTCAGGCCCCTGGATGGCGGCAATGGTACCGGCTTCGGCATCCTCACCGGACGGGTAGGGATTCTCAGTGGTGGCGTGCTCAGCCTGGCTGGCGGCAATGAGTGCGGCTGCCGCAACGGAGGCTGCGGTGAGTGCCTGATCACGCAGCTGCTGGGCCTGTGCCTCATCGGCGGCTGCGGCTTCCGCGGCTGCCTGGGCCTCCTCTGCGACACGACGGGCTTCCTCCGCCTGGCGCTGGGCATCAGCCTGTTCGGTGGCCTGCGCCTCGGCCTGTTCCTGGGCCTGCTGGGTGGCCTGGGTGTGGGCCTCAGGCGCTGCCTGGACCCGGGCAGCGGCCTGGGGCTCCGCCGGTGCGGCTGCATCGGCTGCATCGGCTGCCTCAGGGGCGAGTTCGGCGACGGCCTGGGCCTGCTCGGCCTCGACCGCGGCCTGTGCCTCGGCGGCCTCCTGTGCGGCTGTCTGCTCGGCGGCTTCCGCTGCTGCTGCAGCCTCCGCGGCGGCGGCAGCAGCCTCATCGGCGAGACGCTTCTCCTCAGCCCGGGCGGCAGCGTCGGCCTCAGCGCGCTGGCGTTCCTCCTCGGCGCGCTGGAATTCCTCGAATTCCGCACGCTGCCCCTGGAGGGTGTCCACGTTGGCGCGGGCGAGGGCCAGATTACGTTCGGCCTCCTCCCGCTCCGCCACCAGGTTGGTGCGGTTGGTATTGAGAACGGCGAGCTGAGCGGAGCTCTCATCGATGGCTGCGCGGGTCTGAAGTTCCTTCTCCGCCGCCTCGGCCTCACGCTGTTCAGCCAGAATCCGTGCCTCACGCAGGGCCGATTCCTTGTTGGCGTTCTCGGTGCGGAGCCGGTCGAGCTCCTCCACGGCCTCACGCTGCTTCTGCGCGGTGGTGCGGAGGTAGGTCTGGCGGTCCAGGGCATCCTCGGAGACACCGTTGCCGGAGACGCCTGCAATTCCGCGGGAGGCACCGTTCTGACGGTAGGCCGCGCGGGAGATCTCATCGAGCCTGTCCTGCGCCGCCTCGATCTGGAGCTGGGATTCCTCCAGCTCCGCCTTGGCGGCAGCAGCATTCTGCCGTGCGCGTTCAGCCTCTGCCTGGGCGTCGTGGAGATCCACCAGCGCCTTGTTCACCGCTTCACGCAGTGCACCCATTTCCAGTTCGAGGCGGTTGATCTCGGCATCCGCCTGCGACAGGGATCCCGCCAGGCGGGAGACCTCCCCGCTTCCGGACTCCACATTCTCCCGTGCGCCGGCGATGGCCGCGTCGTCAGGATTGACCGGCTGGGCAACCGCGGGTGTCAGTCCAACCATGAGGCTTCCGCTGATGGCGACCGCGATCAGCGTGCGGCTGATGGAACCGATGCGAAAAGAATGACCGCGGGGGGCCTGGGCAACCCGCTTGCGCGGTAGACGTGATGCGTTACTAACCACGTGATCTCCTGTTCGTTTCAGATCGCACCCGAATCAAGCCTCCTGACTGGAGAAAATCCCAGCAGGCTGGAAACAGGTGCCATCCGACAGCAATAAGGGAGCCCACGGATAAAACGGAGAACTTCCGAGCAGAATCTACGCATACAGTTGCACTGATGATGATCACGTCCCGGCAAGCTTCCCCGTTTGCCCGAAAATTTCACCTATCACCAGCGCGGTGAGCTGCATTCAAGGCTATGTACTTGAATATTTTTGCGAATCATCCGCCTCAGAGGTACAGGTTCAACCCATGAGCCGATATCTGCACATTAGGCCACGTTGGTAACATTCGAGACATCTTTCACAACGGTAACGCAACGAAGGCGCTGATTGTGCAAAAAGTTGCACGCCCCACCTGCGTAAATGATTTATCGTTTCGTTATTGTGATGTTAGCCACATTTTCTCAAATCGAGATCCGCCCGAAGGATTGAGGGGCGCGAAGGGCTGGGCTGGCGAGTAATCAGATGTCAATCCTGCAAACTTGACTATTTAGAGGTTCTGCGTTTCCAGTGGTCGACGTCGCGTGAACAACAGGGCCAGAACTAGAACAACCGCCAAGACCACACCGCCCAGCAGGGCCATCTGAGCCCAGTCAATATCAGCCAGCGGCGAGCCCGTTACATCACGAACAAGTAACGAAGCCCCTTCGACATAATCAGGGGTTCCGAGCATCTCGTGCTGGGCAGCCTCGAGGGAGGCCCGGGCGTGGATGTCACTGACCACGGCTCCCGACCCGGGAGAACGCACCGCCACAGTGTCGAAGGAGGTTGTGTTCACCAGCTCCTGGGCGATATCACGCAGATCCGCGGTGACCGGGGGCGTGCTGTCCAGCACGACATACCCCAGGGTGCCGAACTCCCCGTCCGCAGCCTCCTCCGCAATCCTGCTGAGCTCCTCCTCCATCGCGGGGTGCTGCTCCCTCATCTCAGCACCCATCGCGACAGCGTCGTCCTCCAGATCTCGGGCGAGGGCGTCGATATCAATGTTGTCTGGGATCATGAGGTGGTGCCAGCCTTCTGCAGGTCGAGGGAATGGGAGGTGAGCGGTGCAGTGAATACAGTTATAGGTGGTAATAAAGAGCGTCAGATGGCAACCCTACCGACATACGGGGGTATCATGGGGGCAGGAAAAATGTCTGGTGGCGCTTTGCCCCACCTTGCCCATGATCTGCATATCCGCTGCCTATCAGCACAAACCAAGCTAGCAGGCGCAGAGATGGGGCGGGAAATGACGGTCAGTAGCCCCCAACGTACCCGGCAGAACGATCGTACTGTTAGGATAATGGGGACGTAGGGTTCCTGTCCGCGACTGTGGCATAGGGCCTGAAGTTTTCCTCACGCCGGCTCAAGCAACGCGAAGGCCGACGAGAATCTCACACTGGAAAAGTTAGAATTGGAGCTCACTGTGACTGAAAGCAAGAACTCCTTCAATGCTAAGAGCACCCTGCAGGTCGGCGAGAAGTCCTATGACTACTACGCCCTCTCCGCAGTGCCTGGCATGGAGAAGCTGCCCTACTCCCTGAAGGTTCTCGGCGAGAACCTTCTGCGCACCGAGGACGGCGCAAACATCACCAAGGAGCACATCGAGGCCATCGCCAACTGGGATGCATCTGCTGATCCAAGCATTGAGATCCAGTTCACCCCGGCCCGCGTGCTGATGCAGGACTTCACCGGCGTCCCCTGCGTTGTCGACCTGGCAACCATGCGCGAAGCCGTCAAGACCCTCGGTGGCGACCCGGATGAGGTCAACCCACTGAACCCAGCTGAGATGGTCATCGACCACTCCGTCATCGTCGAGGCCTTCGGCCGCCCAGACGCACTCGAGAAGAACGTTGAGATCGAGTACGAGCGCAACGAGGAGCGTTACCAGTTCCTGCGTTGGGGCTCCGAGGCATTCTCCAACTTCCGTGTTGTTCCTCCGGGAACCGGCATCGTCCACCAGGTCAACATCGAGTACCTGGCCCGCGTCGTCTTCGACAACGATGGTCTGGCATACCCGGATACCTGCATCGGTACCGACTCCCACACCACCATGGAAAACGGCCTCGGCATCCTGGGATGGGGCGTCGGCGGCATCGAGGCAGAGGCTGCCATGCTCGGCCAGCCTGTCTCCATGCTGATCCCACGCGTCGTCGGCTTCAAGCTCACCGGTGAGATCCCGGTCGGAGTCACCGCCACCGACGTCGTTCTGACCATCACCGAGATGCTCCGCGACCACGGTGTTGTTCAGAAGTTCGTTGAGTTCTACGGCAACGGCGTCAAGTCCGTCCCGCTGGCGAACCGCGCAACCATCGGCAACATGTCCCCTGAGTTCGGCTCCACCTGTGCGATGTTCCCCATCGACGAGGAGACCATCAAGTACCTGCGTCTCACCGGTCGTCCGGAAGAGCAGACCGCACTGGTCGAGGCTTACGCCAAGGCTCAGGGCATGTGGCTCGAGGCGGACGCACCCGAGGCCGAGTACTCCGAGTACCTCGAGCTCGACCTGTCCACCGTTGTTCCTTCCATCGCTGGCCCGAAGCGCCCGCAGGACCGCATTCTGCTGTCCGAGGCCAAGGAGCAGTTCCGTGAGGATCTGAAGACCTACACCAACGATCCGGTTCAGGTCGATCAGTCCATCCCTGCCAAGCGCATGGCCAATGAGGGTGGCACCCAGCCGGGTTCCGCCTCCAACCTGGACAACTACAACGCATCCTGGCCGGGCGAGGGCGAATCCGCCGCGTCCACCGCCGAGGGTCGTCCGTCCAACCCGGTCACCATTGTCTCCCCACAGGGTGGCGAGTACACCATCGACCACGGCATGGTGGCCATCGCCTCCATCACCTCCTGCACCAACACCTCCAACCCCTCCGTCATGATCGGCGCTGGCCTGATCGCACGTAAGGCTGCGGAGAAGGGCCTGAAGTCCAAGCCATGGGTCAAGACCATCTGTGCTCCGGGCTCCCAGGTTGTTGACGGCTACTACCAGCGTGCAGACCTCTGGAAGGACCTCGAGGCCCTCGGCTTCTACCTCTCCGGTTTCGGTTGCACCACCTGCATCGGTAACTCCGGCCCACTGCCGGAGGAGATCTCCGAGGCCATCAACGAGCATGATCTGGCTGCCGCCGCAGTCCTGTCCGGTAACCGTAACTTCGAGGGTCGTATCTCCCCCGACGTGAAGATGAACTACCTGGCATCCCCGATCATGGTCATCGCCTACGCGATCGCCGGCACCATGGACTTCGACTTCGAGAACGAGGCCCTGGGTCAGGATCAGGACGGCAACGATGTCTTCCTGAAGGACATCTGGCCTTCCACCGAGGAGATCGAGGAGACCATCCAGGCCGCCATCTCCCGTGAGCTCTACGAGGCTGACTACGCTGACGTCTTCAAGGGCGACAAGCAGTGGCAGGAACTCGACATCCCCTCCGGTAAGACCTTCGAGTGGGACGAGAACTCCACCTACATCCGCAAGGCTCCGTACTTCGATGGCATGACCGCTGAGCCACAGCCGGTCACCGACATCGAGAACGCCCGCGTTCTGGCCAAGCTCGGCGATTCGGTCACCACCGACCACATCTCCCCTGCTTCCTCCATCAAGCCAGGCACCCCGGCCGCACAGTACCTCGACGCCCACGGTGTGGAGCGTCAGGACTACAACTCCCTGGGTTCCAGGCGTGGTAACCACGAGGTCATGATGCGCGGCACCTTCGCCAACATCCGCCTCCAGAACCAGCTGGTTGACATCGCAGGTGGCTACACCCGCGACTTCACCCAAGAGGGTGGCCCACAGGCCTTCATCTACGATGCCTGCGTCAACTACAAGGAAGCCGGCATCCCGCTGGTCGTCCTCGCCGGTAAGGAATACGGCACCGGTTCCTCCCGTGACTGGGCTGCCAAGGGCACCAACCTGCTCGGCGTCCGCGCAGTCATCACCGAGTCCTTCGAGCGCATCCACCGTTCGAACCTCATCGGTATGGGCGTTGTCCCGCTGCAGTTCCCGGCAGGCGAGTCCCACGAGTCCCTGGGCCTCGACGGCACCGAGACCTTCGACATCTCCGGTCTGACCGCTCTCAACGAGGGCACCACCCCGAAGACCGTCAAGGTCACCGCCACCAAGGAAAACGGCGAGAAGGTCGAATTCGACGCTGTCGTCCGCATCGATACCCCCGGTGAGGCTGACTACTTCCGCCACGGTGGCATCCTGCAGTACGTGCTGCGCCAGATGGCTGCTTCCTAAACCGAAGCGGTCACCAACCATCCGTGACACCCACCGGTGACACGGATGGTGATGGGGCCCCACCGCCTGAGCACTGTTCATCGTGTACAACGATGAGCAGCCAACTCCAGGTGGGGCCCCATTGTTGTACCTCCATCTTCACCACAACACCCCTGCCCATGCGTCCCATCGGGAGGCATGCACCTTCCCCTAAGGAGTCCACGTGTCCGTAGCGACAGGCGATAAGCCGTTGAACAGTCGCCAGGAGATCCTGGAAGGCGCCCGCCGGTGCTTTGCGGAACACGGTTACGAAGGCGCCACCGTACGCCGACTGGAGGAGGCCACCGGGAAATCCCGCGGGGCGATCTTCCACCACTTCGGTGATAAGGAGAAACTCTTCCTCGCCCTGGCCCGTGAGGATGCCGCCCGCATGGCCGAGACCGTGTCGGAGAACGGTCTGGTCGAGGTCATGCGGGGAATGTTGGAGGATCCGGAACGGTATGACTGGTTGTCGATCCGACTGGAGATCTCCAAGCAACTGCGCACCGACCCGGAGTTCCGCGCCAAGTGGACCGACCACCAGAGTGTCCTCGACGAGGCGGTGCGGGTGCGTCTGGCACGCAACGCCGACAAGGGCCGTATGCGTACCGACGTTCCCATCGACGTCCTCCACCTCTACCTGGAGACGGTGATGGACGGCTTCATTTCCAGGCTGGCCACGGGAGCCTCCACCGAGGGGCTCTCCGAGGTCCTCGACCTGGTGGAGACCTCGGTCCGCCGGCCGGACTGAGCCGGACTGGGTCAGCCCACGTCCAACCTACAAACCCCGGTGCCCGGGATTATCTCCGGGCCCCGGGGTTTGTGGCATCCCACCTCGCGGATTCTCCCAAAGAACTGACCACCATCTAGACTAAGCGGTATGGTTTCAGTTCTTCTTGTACAACCCCGCCAGGGCGAGGCAGTGGTCGCCGCCGAGCGTCGTGATTTCCTTCAGTCCACGGGACTGAAGCCCGATGAACTGACCTCCCGAATGCTGGATTCGGTGGATACCATGGTCGGTAGCCTTGAGGGGTTCGACGGTGTCATCGTCGGCGGCAGTCCGCTGAATGTGACCAATTTCGAATACGACGCGTGGCAGCACCACGTCCACCGTCAGCTCGCAGCCCTCGCCCGGCAACCACTGCCCACCATGTTCGTCTGTTATGGCAACACGTTCCTCGCCCACTTGGACGGCGGGGAGGTCGGACGGACTCACCCGGAACAGTCCGGACCCACGTCGGTGCACCTCACCGAGGAGGGACAGCGCGACATCCTCACCCATGACCTGCCGGACACGTTCATGTCGTTTACGGGGCATACGGAAAATGTCGTGACCGCTGCCCCCGGTCACCGGGTGCTGGCCACCGGTCCCACCTGCCCGGTGCAGATGGTCCGGGCGAACACCACGACCTGGGCAGTTCAGTTCCATGCCGACATGGATGCCCTGGCCATGAAGAACCGCATGGACTTCTACGCCAACTACGGCTACTTCTCCCCCGAGGACTACGACCAGATCATCGCCAGCCTGCCGAGTGTGGATGCCGTCTATGCCAACCGGGTGCTGCGCAACTTCGTCGAGGTTTGTGAGGGCACGCGCCCGGCGGACGGTGCCGAACACCGACTGCCGGCGGTCACCGCCTGAGCCCCCTGGACTAGATCTCTGAGACCTTGTCCCCACCGTCGACAAAGGCCAGGACGCGGTTCTCGGGGAAAGCGTCACGCGCGGCGAATTCCGCGATGACCTGCGCCACCAGATGGCGTGAGGTGCTGCGCTCCCCGGCGGCCTCTGGGTCATCAGCGATCACGGAGATGCCATCGACCTCATCGAGGGTCAGGGCGGCAGGCGCCAGGATGAGATAATCCAGGCCGGATGCGGCCAGATGCTCATCCGCAGCCTTCTTCGAGGCGGCGTAGGGGTAGAAGGAATGTGACGGGTCCACGGTGTGCTTCGTGGCCCCGATATAGCTGACCATGATGTAGCGGGGTGCGTCCTCACCGAGGGATGTGGCGCCGTCGATGGAGGCGATGGCCGCGTCCCGGTCGATCGCGTAGGTCGCGTCGGGGCCGTTCTTCCCACCGTTGCCAGCACTCCAGACCACGGTGTCCACATCGCGCATCACCTCCGCCCAGTCCTCGACGGACAGCTCGGTGACATCCCTCAACAGAGGGGTGGCACCGAGTTCCTCGATTTCGGCGGTGTGATCCGGATTGCGGAACAGTGAGGTGACGGTGAGACTGGCGTCGATAAGCTTCGGCGTGGCCAGAAGGGCCACCTTGCCGTGGCCACCGATCAGGAGAACCTTATGTGAATGTGTCATGGTCCCACCCTAGCTATTTTCTACCCGCCATCCAGTAGGCCATGGGGCCTGCACCCACCACCAGGCTCGCACCAGCCCAGGCCCACCTGGGTCCCCGCACCCGGTCCGCTGGCCGCCTGGCCAGCGACAACCAGGTGGCGATCCGGGCAGCCGACTCCCCTGCGGCCAGCGCCATGAGGGGGAAACGAAGCTCGGTGGGCAGGTCCAGCCAGTCAGCACGGATGGACCGTGCAAGGTCTTTCCAACGTGTCCGCATCTCGCTCATGCCCCTCATGATATCGCCGGACGATGGTGTCCGGGCCCGGTTGTACGATGAAAAGATGTTCGCAATCATGACTGTCACCGGACAGGACCACACCGGCATCATCGCAGCTGTCTCAACCGCCCTCGCGGAACTGGATGTCAACATCCACAACGTCTCCCAGACCATCATGGACAAATGGTTCACCATGATCCTCCACGTCGGTTTCGACGACTCGGCGCTGACCATCGCCGACATCCAGGAGCGGATGACATCAGTGGAGAAGGAGCAGGGCCTGGTCATCAGAATCCAGTCCGAGGCCTTGTTCTCCGCTGTCAACGACATCTAACAACATCTGGCAGGCCCCAGGCACCAGCCCTCAAAACCAACCCCGCACCCCACCCGCACATCCACACCCAGGAAGTCGACCCCAGCCACACATCATGGACACCACCGCGTTCCCACCAAACCATTCCCGCCTCACCGACCGCTCCACCCGGGGCATCCTCGACACCATCGAGATGATCGAGAAGTACCGCCTGGACATCCGTACCGTCACCATGGGGATCAGCCTGCTGTCGTGTACCCGCAGCACCATGGAGGAGACCTGCCAGGCGGTGTTTGACCGGGTGACCACCCAGGCCGCCCGCCTGGTGGAGGTCTGCGAGGGTATTGAACGCGAACTCGGTATCCCGATTGTGAATAAGCGCATCTCGGTCACCCCGGTCGCCCTGATCACGGCCGGTTGTTCCGGCAACCCCGCCGATGTGGCCCACGCACTGGACCGCGCCGCGAAGGAGGTCGGGGTGAACTTCATCGGTGGTTATTCCGCCCTGGTGGAAAAGGGTGGGACCACCGCCGATATCAACCTCATCCGTTCCATTCCCGAGGCCCTCAGCCAGACGGACGTGGTGTGCGGCTCCGTCAACGTTGCCTCCTCCCGCGCCGGTATCAACATGAATGCGGTCAATGAGATGGGCAAGGTGGTCAAACAGGCCGCCGAGCTGACCGCTGACCGGTCCGCCATCGCCTGCGCCAAGCTGGTGGTGTTTGCCAATTCCGTCGGTGACAACCCGTTCATGGCCGGGGCCTTCCACGGCATTGAGGAACCAGACTGTGTGGTCAGCGTCGGTGTTTCCGGCCCCGGTGTGGTCAGCCGTGCGCTCGAGAACCTCGAGGGTGCCTCCCTGGATCAGGTCGCCGAGGAGATCAAGAAGGCCGCCTTCAAGATCACCCGCACCGGGCAGCTGGTAGGCGCGATGGCGTCGGAACGGCTCGGGGTGCCCTTCGGCATCGTCGATCTCTCCCTCGCACCGACCGCCGAGGTGGGTGATTCCGTGGCCAACATCCTGGAGACGATGGGCCTGGCCCAGGTGGGTACCCACGGCACCACCGCGGCACTCGCCCTGCTCAATGATGCGGTGAAGAAGGGCGGCATGATGGCCTGTTCCCGTGTGGGTGGGCTGTCCGGTTCCTTCATCCCCGTCTCGGAGGACAAGGGCATGATCGATGCGGTGCGCGCCGGCACCATCTCCATTGACAAGCTTGAGGCCATGACTGCGATCTGTTCCGTTGGCCTGGACATGATCGCGATCCCCGGTGACACCCCCGCGGAGATCATCTCCGGCATGATCGCGGATGAGGCCGCCATCGGTGTGATGAACCATAAGACAACCGCCGTGCGGGTCATCCCAGTGCCCGGTACCGTCCCCGGTGATGAGGTCGATTTCGGTGGCCTGCTCGGTTACGCCCCCGTGATTCCCGTCAACACCGTCTCCAACCACGCCTTCGTCCATCGGGGTGGTTTCATCCCGGCGCCGGTCCACGGTTTCCGCAACTAGAACAGCGCTTGTCGACGCCCCACCCTGGTCACCACGCCCGGTGGTGCGGTGGGCGCGGACGTAGACTGGTGGGGTCAGATCCCCGAACTCCAGGAGAGATGCACCATGTCACAGCCACCCGAGGTTCGAACCCCCACAGATCACAGGCCACCCCTCACCGCGCCCCATGCACTCGGGACGGACGAGGTCCTGGATCATCTGGAGGCGGACACCCGGGGGCTGAGCTCGGAACACGCAGCGGAGCTACTCGAGCGCTACGGCCCGAATGAACTGCGCCAGGCCGAACCGGAGACGGTTCTGCAACGGTTGTTCCGGCAGATCAATGACCCGATGATCTATGTCCTCATCGGCGCAGCACTGCTCACCGCTCTGCTGGGTCACTGGACGGACACCATCGTCATCGCCGCCGTGGTGGTGGTCAACATGATGGTCGGGTTCATCCAGGAGGGTAAGGCCGCTGATGCCCTGGCCTCGATCAGGGAGATGCTCTCACCGGAATCCACCGTCCTGCGCGATGACCACTGGACCACGATCGACGCCACCACTCTGGTTCCCGGCGACATCATCCGGTTCTCAGCCGGGGACCGCCTCCCCGCGGATGTGAGGATCATATCCGCCATCAACCTGCAGGTGGAGGAGGCTGCACTCACCGGTGAATCGGAGCCCGTGGTCAAGTCGCCGGAACCGGTGGAGGATGAGGCCGGCATCGGTGACCGCACCTCCATGGGCTTCTCCTCCACCACCGCCCTGACCGGAACAGGCACCGGTGTGGTCACAGCCACCGGCAGTGACACCGAGATCGGCCGCATCACCACCATGCTCGACCAGGTGGACAGCGTGGATACGCCGCTGACCCGGGCCATGTCGAAGTTCTCGGCGACACTCGCCATCGCCTGCGTGTTCCTCGCCGTCGTCATGCTGGTGGTGTCCTGGCTGGTCCACGGCACCCCCTTCGAGCAGCTGATCATGTCCGCCATCGGTTTCGCGGTGGCCGCGATCCCGGAGGGTCTGCCGGCGGTCATCGCCATCACCCTTGCCCTGGGTGTGCAGTCCATGGCGGGGCGTAATGCCATCACCCGTCAGCTGAACTCGGTGGAAACCCTCGGGTCGGTCACCACCATCTGCTCCGATAAGACAGGAACCTTGACCCGGAATGAGATGACCGTGCGTGCCCTGGTCACCCCCCTCGGTTCCTATGAGATCACGGGCAATGGTTATGAACCGGTGGGAACCATCTCTCACCACGACACCGGTGAGGAGGTGCACCCGGGAGATGCGGCCGATGTCCACGCCCTGGCGCAGGTGGCCGCGAATGTCTGCGATGCGCAGATCCGCGAGGTGGACGGTGAATGGCAGCTGGTGGGTGAACCCACTGACGGTGGTATCCGGGCCTTCGCCATGAAAACCGGTGTGGAACCTGCAGCACGGCTCGCCGAGGTCCCCTTCGATTCCTCCTACAAATACATGGCCACCCTCCACGAGGGCAACGGTGAGCAGATCATGCTGGTCAAGGGCGCACCCGACCGCCTGCTGGACCGCAGCACACGCCAGGGCGACGGGGAGCCACTGGACCGGGCGTTCTGGGAGGCGCGCATCGAGGAGCTGGGGTCGCGGGGCCTGCGCGTGCTCGCCGCAGCCCGGCGCGCCATGCCGGTGCTTGTCGACGACTTCTCCCCCGACACAGTGGACCAGGGTGAGCTCACCTTCCTCGGTGTCTACGGCATCATGGATCCACCCAGGACCGAGGTGATCGGTGCCATCGACACGGTACAGAAGGCGGGTGTCCGGGTGCGGATGATTACCGGTGATCACGCCTCCACCGCCAGCGCCATCGCCCGGGAGGTGGGGATCCAGGGCAAGCGGGTACTCACCGGCCGGGAGATCACCGAGGCCACGGATGGGGAACTGCGCGAGCTGGTCCGCGACACCGGGGTGTTCGTCCGGACCAGCCCCGAGCACAAACTCCGCATTGTCCGGGCGCTGCAGGCCAACGGCGAGGTGGTTTCCATGACCGGTGACGGCGTTAACGACGCCCCCTCCCTCAAACAGGCCGATGTGGGTGTGGCCATGGGCATCAAGGGCACGGAGGCCACCAAGGACGCTGCGGATATCGTGTTGGCGGACGACAATTTCGCCACCATCGCCGGCGCCATGGAGATGGGCCGGACGATCTACGACAACCTGCGCAAGGCCATCGTGTTCATGCTTCCGACCAATGGTGCGCAGGGCCTGGTGATCTTCGTGTCCATGCTGTTCGGTCTGCAGCTGCCGATCACTCCCCTGCAGGTGCTCTGGATCAACCTGATCACCTCCATCACCCTGTCGCTGGCGTTGTCGTTTGAACCGGCGGAGCCCGACATCATGAAACGCAAACCCCGCGATCCGGATTCCAACATCCTGGACCGGGTGGCTCTCACCCGCATTATCTACGTGTCTCTCCTGCTGGGAGCCATGACATTCGGGGCGTTCTCGCTGGCGCTCGACAACGGTGCCACCCTCGACCAGGCCCGGACCATCGCTGTGAACAGTCTCGCGGTGGGACAGATCTTCTACCTGTTTGTCACCCGCTTCTCCCGGGTGCATGCCTTCAGAAGAGAGCTGTTCACAGGCAACCCGGTGTCCTGGTTGTGTGTTGCCGTCATGTTGCTGCTCCAGCTGGGCTTCGTCTACCTGCCCTTCATGAACTCCGCCTTCGGCACCGCCCCGGTGTCACTGGATTCCTGGTTGGTGCCCATCGCCGCTGGTGTGGTCATTTTCGTGGTGGTGGAGCTGGAGAAATTCGTGCGGAGGCGGACGGACTAGGCTTCAGGCCGGTTTCATGCCCTGGAGGTATCGACGCGTGATGTACAGCTGCACCATCCGTGCAACGGGTGCACCGATCCTCGCCCAGATCCACGCATGGCGGGAAAACGCCACGCACCGTCCCGTGACGGTGCCATCGGGGGAGATGGACACCTGGAAGGCCTCTTCCCCACTTTCCACATGACCGGGCAGCGTTCCGTAGATCAGGAGCGAACGGTCAGCGTCGGTTTTCTGCTCGAGGATCAGGCACCTGGACCGGGTGGGCCCGATGGTGAGTTCCACCGTGTCTGAGCCCAGGTCCTCAACTCGTACCCCGGCGAACCGGTGGGCCTGCCAGGTGAACAACCGCTGCGTGGCCTGGTCGAAACACTCCCGGCCCTGGCCGAGCACCATGCTGGAATCGGTGATGGTCCACCCATCCAGCCCGAGATCCGCGGGCGTCTCTCCCCCGAGCAGACGCTCCGAATGCCCGCGGAACTGCTGCGGATAGGTCAACTGTGAATAATCCATCCGGGTGCTCTTTCCCTTGAGTTGTCCAAACACTTATGACACAACGCGACCCCGTGCAGTGTGATACTGACGGGGTCGGGCTGATGACGCACTCTGCCGGTTAGTTACCGCGGAGTGTGTCCTTGGCATTCTCGACGGTGTTCTTGGCGTTGCCCTTGAACTGGTCGGTCTTGCCCTCAGCCTCAAGCTTCTCGTTGTCGGTGGCCTTGCCGGTGGTTTCCTTCACCTTGCCGGAGGCCTTTTCAGCGGTGTTCCTAATCTTGTCGCCGAGTCCCATAATGTGTTCCTCTCGCTTGATTGATCGAACTTGCCTACCCCATCGTACCGAATTTCTGGTGGCGGAGTTCACATGCTTATCTGGGTGGAAAGGTATGCAGGGGAAGAATACGGGCCATTATGCCAGCGGGTCGATGATTTTCCCCCTCGCCTCTTTACCTGCACCAAAGACGTCCGATATTCTGAAGATCCACCGAGGAAAGGTGCGTTGACATGCGGAAACTGGTCTACGGGATGAATGTGTCGCTGGACGGTTATATCGCTGCGCCCGGCGATGACATCACCTGGAGCGAACCGAGCGAGGAACTGTTCCAGTGGTGGTTGGAAGAGGACAAGACATTCGAACTGGCCTTATATGGACGCAGACTCTGGGAGACCATGAGTTCCTATTGGCCCACAGGGGACCAACAGCCCGGTGCCTTGCCTAGGGAGATCGAGTTCGCGCGTAACTGGCGGGATACCCCGAAAGTGGTGTTCTCCTCCACTCTGGAGACGGTGGCATGGAACGCCCGCCTGGTGAAGGGCGATGCAGTCACGGAGATCACCCGCCTCAAGGCCGACGGTGATGGACGGATGAGCATTGGGGGCGCCAGCCTTGCCGGTGCAGCGATGCAGGCCGGGTTGATTGATGAGTACGTCCTGGTCACTCACCCTGTCCTGGTGGGTGGCGGCACCCCGTTTTTCACCACCTCGGACAGCCGGACGCATCTCGACCTGATTGAAACGCGCCTGTTTCCAGGTGGCGTGACCCTCGCCCGGTACGAAACACGGCGCTGAAGCCGTCCCCCCCCCCAGCACGATCCTCGGTGGTCAGATCCTGTTCACCACCGATGCTGCATGCTCCACACCGGTGGCGCATGCGGCACCTCATTGACACCGGTGACCAGGAAGCCGTGTCGTTCGTAGAGGCGCACATTGCGTTCATCCGAGGTCTCAAGGCGCACTGCCCGCGCTCCCCGTGCGGCTGCGTCGCGCAATGCAAAAGTGATGAGGGCGCCACCGATGCCACGACCCTGGGAACCAGGCCCCACACCGAGGGTTTCCAGGGTCCAGCTCTCATCCTCAGCAGGCTCCGGGGATCCCTGTCCCAGTCTGTCAATCCGGTCGCCGTGGAGTTCAACAATCCGACCGATAATGTCCTCCGCCGGAGCTGACGCATGAGGAGGCAACAAGGCGATCACACCGTCGATGTCTCCGGTGACTGCCACAAAGCCCTGATCGAGGGCATGGGAGAGATAGAGATATTGGATCTCCCGTAGCCGCTGGGCGTACCCTTCCTCGGGGATGACATGGCGAGTCCATGGATAATCATGGAAGGCTGCGGCCAATACGTCGGCGGCGGTGGTGAGGTCCTCCCCCGTCGCCAAGCGCGAAGGGATGTTCATGTGGTGGTCCTTTCAGAATGTTCGGGTGAGGAAGTCCGCAGCCTCTGGGATTCCGCGGGTGGCAATGCGAGAACTCACGATGACCCAGAACCAGTCGGCCTGGTCTGACAGGATGCCGTTCTTTCGAGGTGATGTAGGGAGTTAGGTCTAAAGGCTCCAGCGGTGGCCGCTTCGTTCTTCGATGGGATGCCTACACACAGTTTCAGATACACCACGCTAGTGGATGTCCTCTGAATCATTGAACTCACGGCATCGGTTCCGTACAGGTCCCCTACCGGGATGAGATCCACGGGGACCCCCGCCTGGAAGTCCGCGCCAATCAATTGGACGGCAAGGTTGTTAATCAACGAAGATACATATAGGGCTGCGGAACACCTACACGGCCCGCATCCCCGGCGCGATCGCGCACAAACTCGGCGTCACCCCGACATCGTGACCACCTGGTGTGGCAACTATAGTCGCATCCTGATCCGATAGGCCCTCATGAGAAAATCGGCTTCGATCCCTTTTCTCATTGCAGCCATACTCTTGGCTGGATGTGGAGAGTCCAGCCAAGAAGAAGCCGAAGCCGTTTGTCGCGAAGATACTCTCAACCGGGCGAAATACCCCGGAGGGGCGGAGATAGTTTCCGCCAACATTGAGGAGGGTGATGACGGGAAGATTCACGTCACCGGGCTTGCCGACTTCCCCAATGGATTCGGAACACCCAACCGGTGGAGTTACTTCTGCACAGCCATAGAAGGTGAAGTTACTGACAACGTCGTCATGGAAGGCGACTGGATCAATCTTGACTAAAACAATTACTCCTGCATCAAGAGACTTAATTACCCGCTCCCATGCAATCGAACATTTATAGGAATGACCATGACCTCAAGCACTAGTAACCCGAACCATCTCCCACCTCTCATCCCGAAAACCGAGCGAAATCGGTTCTGGCTTGCCAACCTGCTCTCTACCATCGCGATCTGCATCGCTGGCCTTGGTGTCCTCTTCGGGCTCTTCGCCACGATGGACGATTTTTACAGTGGATTCGTTCTACTGGGATCTTCATTTATTGCGCTGGTGGCCACACTGATCCCTTGGGTACTCTCCCAGATCGGCCAGCAGCAGCGTGATCACTTCGATCGTGTAGAGCGACATCTCGGCATTAAACCGTAAAGTAAAACCAAGCCCTCCCCACCCAGCGCCAGCAAGCAACAGGGTGAAGAGGGCATTAAGCATCGAGATAAACATCTAGACACAGGAAAAGCGTATCAATCGCGATGTAATGGCGACCGAAAAGGGTTCCCCTCAGGACAGGGGCAAAAACCGCCGTGGGTGGTGCGATATCACGACCCCTCGGGGAAGCAATACTCGAAGGATTTCCGCTGCGAGAATGAGGCTAAGGCCGGCAAGGTCGATACGGTCCTTGGCGCCAAGTACCCGTCCAGCGAGCGAGTCAAAGGACACCCCGGACAATGGAAACCGCTCGCCCAGGAGCAGGCACCCGGACCAATCATCGCTGACATGTGCCGAGTAGCAATGGGCACCGTGCAACGACTTTCCGAACTGCGTGCCATGCGGGCAGAAGATACTGACATCGAACATCAAATGGTCTGGGTCTTCGAAACCAACCGGGGTACACCCTATCGAGCCGTCACCGCTGGCTCGGAACTACGCAAGACCGTGACACACCTTGGGGTGGCTGTGACCTTCCATAGTTTCCGGCACCTCTTCGCCTCACGACTTATCTCCGCTGGAGCGTCAGTGGAACAGGTGCGACGGGCCCTCGGTCACTCATCCGCTGCAGGCACCTTGGACATCTACGCCCATTTCTTTCCCGGCGACGATGAGCTTTCTCGGGCGCCAGTGCGAGTGCCGTCACCGAGTGCGGGCAAGTTGGTGACAACGAGGATGCTGGCGCCTCACGTAAAACGCCCTCACCTGGGGATAACACCCCAAATGACTACGCCAACTCGACGATCTCCATGTACTGCTCGTTCCAGAGGTCCTCGGTGCCGTCGGGCAGGACGATGACGCGGTCGGGTTCCAGGGCCTTGACGGCGCCGGGGTCGTGGGTGACCAGGACGACGGCGCCGGTGTAGGTGCGCAGTGCGTCGAGGACCTGTTCGCGGGAGACGGGGTCGAGGTTGTTGGTCGGTTCGTCGAGAAGCAGGACGTTGGCGCGGGAGGAGACGAGGGTGGCCAGAGCCAGGCGGGTCTTCTCACCGCCGGAGAGGGTGCCGGCTGGTTGTTCCAGCTGATCGCCGGAGAACATGAAGGAACCAAGCAGGCTTCGGAGCCCCTGCTGGTCGGCGTCAGCGCAGGCTTCGATGGTGTTCTGCCAGACGGATTTGTCGGGGTCGATGGTGTCGTGTTCCTGGGCGAAGTAACCGATCTTCAGGCCGTAGCCAGTGACGATGCCGCCCTCGCCGTCGGTGCGTTCCACACCGGCGAGCAGTTTCAGCAGGGTGGTTTTACCGGCGCCGTTGAAGCCGAGGACAACCACGCGGGAACCCTTATCAATGGCCAGGTCCACACCGGCGAAGACTTCCAGGGAGCCGTACATCTTGGTCAGGCCCTTGGCGTTGAGCGGGGTCTTGCCACAGGGTGCAGGCTCTGGGAAGATAATGTTCGCGGCACGGTCGGAGGCACGGATGTCATCGAGGTTGTCGATCATGCGCTCTGCACGGGCGATCATCTGCTTGGCGGCAGCGGCCTTGGTGGCCTTGGCTCCCAGGCGTGCAGCCTGGTCCTTGAGGGCACCGGCCTTCTTCTCAGCGTTGGAACGTTCGCGGCGGCGACGTGCCTCATCGAGTGCACGGGCATCGACGTACTTGTCGAAGGCCATGTTGTACACATCAGCTTCGCCGCGCACAGCATCCAGGTACCAGACCTTATTACATACAGCCTGGAGCAGCTCAACGTCGTGCGAGATCATGATGAGCCCGCCCTCGTGCTTGGACAGGAAGTCACGCAGCCAGGAGATGGAGTCGGCGTCCAGGTGGTTGGTCGGCTCGTCGAGAAGCAGCGTGGTCTTGGACTTGCCGGAGCCGTTGGTGGCGGCGAACAGGATCTGGGCGAGCTCGACGCGACGACGCTGACCGCCGGACAGCGTCTTCAGCTGCTGGTCCAGGATGCGGGCCTCAAGCCCGAGGTTGTCGCAGATCTGGGCGGCCTCGGCATCGGCCTCATACCCACCGAGTGCCTGGAACTGCTCCTCCAGTCGCGAGTACTTTCCGATGGCGGTATCAAGCTTGCCGGCGTCGGTGGTGGTCTCCATGATCTCCTGCTGGCGTTCCATGGAGGAACGCAGCTGGTCAAGACCACGGGCGGAGAGCACACGATCGCGGGCGGTCTGCTCGATATTGCCCTCACGGGAATCCTGGGGGAGGTATCCGACGTCACCGGCAACGGTTACGGTACCTCCGTACGGCTGGGTTTCGCCGGACAGGATCCGCATGGTGGTGGTCTTACCCGCACCGTTTCGACCCACCAGCCCGATGCGGTCACCCGGCTGCACACGCAGGTGCTGGCCGGGGGCGGTCAGGAGGGTTCGCGCGCCGACGCGCACTTCTAAATCATTGGTGACAATCACAACCGTTCAGTGTATCAATGATGCACCCCAAGGCCCTAACCGCAGCCATCCCATCCGGTGACACACCGACGCGTGTCCCCATCTTTGTTTAAGGTGGGGGCATGAGCGCCGCACAGCGAGGAATCCGCCGGCAGGGTGCTGAATCCACCGGCATGACCGACAGCACCGCCGACGGCCGTGATTACCTGGTGTCCTATCTACTCAATGAGTACCAGCGTGGCAGCATGGTGATGCGGTTCCGGGGTGATCCCGGCCAGCCGGAGTTGTTCCGTGAATTGTTCAAATACGGTTTGAATCCAGCAGCGCTGAAGGATGTCGCGGCCACTCGTGTGGCTGATGTGAAGGATCAGGGTGCGCGCTATGCCCAGGCCCAGCGTGCTTCCGAGGCCGCCCAGGCCCATGACCGGACGCTGCGGGCGCGTCACACCTCCTCATCCAAGTCCCAGTGGTCTGACAGTCCACCCCGCACAACCCGGAAGCGGGGCGTGCTGGGGCCACTGATCTTTGTGGCCATCCTTGTCTATGGGCTCCTCGTCTCGATGGCCAGCTATTCCTTCAACCTCGGCACCATCGAGGCGAATTTCCGCGTTGACTCCTCCCTCGGCGTGACATTGGACACCTGCAGGTCCGCCCTGGGGGATCGCGCCGAGTTCGAGCTGGGCATTTATGGAGAGAATCCGGGTCTGTTCACCGACCGTCCCTCCACGTTCCCGGCTCACCCCGCCAATGCGGCGTTCCTCCTCGGTTGCCTGACTGGTTAACCTCTAAACTCAAGAGCATGAATGAGCTTTACGACGTCGCCGTGCTCGGCCTCGGCCCCTCCGGCACGGTGGCAGCGTATCGCGCCTCCCAACGCGGACTGAACGTCCTCGGCATCGACCCCCGTGGCATCAATGCCCCCTCCACCGTCGGTGTGTGGGCGTCCCAACTCCCCGACTGGTTCCCCGAGGATGCCGTGGCATCGAGGTTCACCCCCGACGTGATCTCCCACACCGGCCGTCAGGTGCTCACCGCCGAGTACGCCATGCTGGCCCCCGGGTGGGAACAGCACCTCGCAGGTTTCGACGTGGTGGAGAAAAAGGCTGAGCCCGCAATAACGGTGCTGTTTGGTGTGCCCGGCCAGAAGGGACGGCCCCTGCGCAGCTGGTTCCAACCCAAATCCGATGAGTTACTCTCGGTGATGTCTGAAGACGATTCCCTCATCGACATCGTCGACCATCTCCTGATCACCACCACGCCATCCCCCATGTCGGCACGCCAGTTAGCCCACGGGCTCGTGGTTCCGGAAGGTTCGGTGCCGGAGGCGCACCGTCGCGGCGTGCTCATGGATTTCTCACCGGTGGCGGGTTTTCCCGATGATGGTCCGGTCACCTTCAGCTACCGTGTCCCCCTGGGTGATGGCACCTGGCTGATCGAGGAGACGATCCTGGCCACCGACGGAGATCCCAAGACGCTTCTGGAGCACCTGGAGGCCAAGAACCTGGCCCGACTGGAGCAGCTCGGAATCACCATGGAGGACATCCGTCGCACCGAGGTGGTCAGTTTCCCACTCGGGCCCCGGAGGATTCCCGGTGACCGGGCCCGCACCCCACTGGGTCTGGCTCTGGGGATGATCCCCCTCGGCAGGAGAGCCTCATTGGATCTGCGCTTCCTGGCAGGCCCCTGGGGTGGCAAGGGTGTCAAGGGGGAAGCCCACATCGGGACCGCCGGTGGGTGGATCCACCCGGCCACCGGTTACAGCGTCGGCGCTGTCCTCGCGGACACGGATGCCATGCTCGACCGGGTCCTGGCCGGGTCCCCACCCACCTCCCGGGCATGGCGGATCAACTATGCGTTGCGACGCTTTGGCCTCAACGTCGTCCTCGGCTTCTCCCCCACCCAGTACCACGAGTTCTTCGGGATCGTCCTGGGTCTCCCCGAGAGGGATCTGCTGGCCTACCTGACCAGTACCAGTCCGTGGGCTACCGCGCGCGTGATGGTGCGGATCATCCTGCGCGCGTTTCGACGAACCCCGTCGACCGCCATGGCGGTGTTCCGGCTCGCCCCCGCGGCGCTGTTCCGCAAATAGAAACACCGCCACCTGCACAAGTGCAAGTGGCGGTGCCTTTTCCATTGACACATCCGTGTCAGGAGGGACAACCTAGACTGCGAAGCCGAGAGCCTGCAGCTGGGCGCGTCCCTCCTCGGTGATCATGTGGGGACCCCATGGTGGCATCCACACCCAGTTCAGGGACATCTTCTCCACGAGTCCGTTACCCACCACAGCCTGGCGGGCCTGGTCCTCGATGACATCGGTCAGCGGGCAGGCCGGTGACGTCAGGGTCATATCGATGTGGGCCTCGTTGCCGTTGATGATGTAGATGTCGTACACCAGGCCGAGATCAACCACGTTGATGCCCAGCTCCGGGTCGATCACATCACGCATGTACTCCTCGACGTCACTGGCCTTGGCCAGATCATCCTCGGACTGCTCGGGGCGCTCGGCCTCCGGCGACTGGAAGGTCGCGGAGCTCTGCTGCTCCTCGGTGTTTTCAGTGTTATCGGTGTTTGGTTCGCTCATTTTTCCTCCAATGCCTCGGCGGTGGCCGCCTGGAAGGCTTTCCAACCGAGCAGCGCGCACTTGACGCGTGCCGGGTACTTGGCCACACCGGAGAAGGCCACGCCGTCTCCGATGATGTCTTCGTCGCCTTCCTCCTGGCCACGGGAGACGATCATTTTCTCGAACTCCTGGAGCTTGACCATGGCCTCAGCCACCGGGCGGCCGACGATCTCCTCGGCCATCACGGAGGTTGATGCCTGACTGATCGAGCAGCCAACAGCCTCGTAGGACACATCCTCGACGGTCTCACCGTCGGCGGACAGTCGCACACGCAGGGTCAACTCGTCACCGCAGGACGGGTTGACGTGGTGTACCTCGGTATCAAAGGGATCCCGGAGACCCTTGTGTTGCGGGTTCTTGTAATGGTCCAGGATCACCTCCTGGTACATCTGCTCAAGTCTCATACTTCTACTCCAAAGAACTGCTTGGCCTTCTCGATGGCGTCGATAAGGCGGTCGATCTCCTCCATGGTGTTGTAGAGGTAGAACGATGCCCGTGCCGTCGATTGTACGTTCATGCAACGGTGCAGTGGCCACGCGCAGTGGTGACCCACGCGGATGGACACGCCATGATCGTCGAGAACCTGACCCAGGTCATGCGGGTGGATACCATCCACGGCGAAGCTCAGGGCGCCGCCACGGTTCTCCGCGGTGGCCGGACCCACGATCTGCACACCGGCAACACCCTGCAGCTTCTCCAGGGCGTAGGCGGTGAGCTCATGTTCATGGGCGGCGATGGCCTCCATGCTGATCTCGGTGAGCATCTCCACCGCGGCACCGAGCCCGACAACCTGGCTGGTCATCTGGGTGCCCGCCTCGAAACGCTGCGGTGCGGGTGCGTAGGTGGAGCCGTCCATGTTCACGACCTCGATCATGGAACCTCCCGTGAGGAAGGGCGGTAGTGCGTCGAGAAGCTCACGCTTGCCGTACAGGGCACCCACGCCGGACGGTCCCAGCATCTTGTGGCCGGAGAACGCCGCGAAGTCCACATCGAGCGCGTGGAAATCAACCGGCATGTGGGGCACGGACTGGCAGGCATCGAGCACCACCAGGGCGCCCACTGCGCGCGCACGGCGCACCATCTCGGGCACATCCGCCACCGCACCGGTCACATTCGACTGGTGGGTGAAGGCCACTACCTTGACGGTCTCATCGAGTTCGAGTGAATCGAGGTCGATGCGACCATCCGGGGTGATCTTGTACCACTTCAGCGTCGCGCCGGTCCTGCGGCAGAGTTCCTGCCACGGGACCAGGTTGGCGTGGTGCTCCAGCTCCGTCACCACCACGGTGTCACCGGCCTGGATCCGGTGCGCTCCCGCGCGGTCATCACCCAGGGTGTAGGCCACCAGATTCAGGGCCTCGGTCGCATTCTTGGTGAAGGCGATCTCATCCTGGTCTGCGCCGACGAAGGTCGCGATCTTCTCGCGGGCACCCTCATAGGCGTCCGTGGCTTCCTCAGCGAGCTGGTAGGCGCCACGGTGAACCGGGGCGTTGGTGTGCAGAACAAACCGCTCCTCCGCACGCCACACCCGCTCGGGGCGCTGGGATGTCGCACCTGAGTCCAGGTAGGTCAGTGGCTGGCCGTTCCTCACCGTGCGCTTGAGGATCGGGAATTCCTCCCTGATCCGTGCGACGTTGAGGGTTCCGTCGTCTTTGAGGAAATCGGACATGACTACTTGATGAACTGGTCGTAGCCGCCGGCCTCGAGCTGGTCAGCCAGCTCTGCACCACCGGTGGTAACGATCTTGCCATCGGCGAAGACGTGGATGAAGTCCGGCTCCACGTAGTTGAGGATGCGCTTGTAGTGGGTGATCATGAGGATGCCGCCGTTGGTCTCCTCCTTGTAGGAGTTGATGCCCTGGGAGACGATGCGCAGCGCATCGACGTCGAGGCCGGAGTCGGTCTCATCCATGATGGCGAACTTCGGCTTCAGCAGATCAAGCTGCAGCACCTCGTGGCGCTTCTTCTCGCCACCGGAGAAACCCTCGTTGACGGAGCGGTTGGAGAATTCCGGATCGATGGCCAGTGCCTCCTGTGCGGAACGGACCTCCTTGACCCACTCGCGCAGCTTCGGAGCCTCGCCGCGGATAGCGGTGGCTGCGGAACGCAGGAAGTTGGCGACGGAGACACCCGGGATCTCGGTGGGGTACTGCATGGCCAGGAAGACACCGGCGCGGGCGCGCTCGTCGACTTCCATCTCCAGGATGTTCTCACCGTCGAGGAGGACCTCGCCCTCGGTGATCTCGTAGCGGGGGTGGCCGCCGATGGTGTAGGCCAGGGTGGACTTGCCGGAGCCATTGGGGCCCATGATGGCGTGGATCTCACCGGAGTTGATGGTGAGGTTGACGCCCTTCAGGATCTCGATCGGCTCGGCGGATTCGTCGGAAGGCAGGACCTGTGCGTGCAGGTTACGGATTTCAAGAGTGCTCATCTTTTAAGACAATCTTTCAGGTTTGAAAACGGATCTGTACAAGAAAAAGTGCAGGGTGGGACCGCCGGAAGCGGGTCCCATGGTCCTACATTCCGAGAACGGCGAGTTCGGAGGAGACGCGGTTTTCGAGTTCCTCACGGATTGACTCGACGGGCACCTTGTTGATGACCTCGTTGAAGAAGCCACGGACGATGAGACGACGTGCCTCCTCAGCCGGGATGCCGCGGGCCTGGAGGTAGAAGACGTGCTCGTCGTTGAAACGACCAACGGTGGCTGCGTGGCCTGCGCCGACGATCTGACCGGTTTCGATCTCCAGGTTCGGGATGGCGTCTGCGCGTGCACCCTCGGTGAGCACCAGGGACCGGTTGGCCTCATAGGTGTCGGTGCCGTGGGCGTTGGCGCGGATCAGGACATCGCCGACCCAGCAGGTGCGGGCCTCGGGCTTGTCGGAGTTCTTATCACCCTGGAGCGCGCCCTTGTACAGGACGTTGGAGCGGCAGTTCGGGACGGCGTGGTCGACCAGCAGGCGCTGCTCGAAGTACTGTCCGTCATCTGCGAAGTAGACGCCGAGCATCTCCGCGTCGCCACCGGGTGCGGTGAAGTGCACGCGTGGGACGATACGGACAACCTCGCCGCCGAAGGTGGCGACGGTGTGGCGCAGGGTGGCATCGCGGCCGATCTTCGCCAGCTGGTTGCTGAGGTGAACCGCGTCGTTGTCCCAGTGGGTGTCGGTGATCACGGTCAGGCGGGCGTTGTCGCCGACGATGAACTCGACGTTGTCCGCGTGCGTGCCGGAACCGACATACTGCAGCGCCACGATGGCTTCCGCACCCGGCTCCACCTCGATGGAGATGGCGCCGAAGGAGGTGACGCCCTCGCCCTTACCGGTGACGGTGATGACCACGGGGGTCTTGTTCTGGGTGTCCCGGGCGAAGGTGACCACGTCACCCTGCTCCATGGAGGTCCAGGCCTGTGCGGCGACACGGTCGACCGGTGCGCCGGCGCGACCGAGTCGCTCGTCGTCACGGCCCACGACCTCGTGGGTGACACCCTCGGCATCGGACGGGATCTCCACGGCGACATCGGAGGTGGTTGCCGGTGCGAATTCACCGTTGTGCAGACCACGCATGCGGCGCAGGGAGATGAAACGCCAGACCTCATCGCGACCACGTGGGATCGGGAAGTCCTCCACGTTGTAGGAGGAGAAGACGTCACCCTTGGTGTTGTGCGGGGTGGCGGCGTTGACAGTTGCCACTTCAGTAGTAGTCATTGGGCTTAGCCCACCGATCCTTCCATCTGCAGTTCGATCAGGCGGTTGAGCTCGAGGGCGTACTCCATCGGGAGTTCCTTCGCGATCGGCTCAACGAAGCCACGGACGATCATGGCCATTGCTTCCTCTTCCGCGAGTCCGCGGCTCATGAGGTAGAACAGCTGCTCCTCGGAGACCTGGGACACCGTGGCCTCGTGGCCGAGGGACACGTGATCGTTGCGGATGTCGTTGTACGGGTAGGTGTCGGAACGGGAGATGTCGTCGACCAGGAGTGCGTCACACTCAACGTTGGAGGTGGAGTGGTGCGCGTTGGCGTTGATCTGGACCAGACCACGGTACGCTGCGCGTCCGCCACCACGTGCCACGGACTTGGACACGATGTTGGAGGAGGTGTGCGGTGCCATGTGGACCATCTTGGCGCCGGTGTCCTGGAACTGTCCCTCGCCGGCGAAGGCCACGGAGAGGACCTCACCCTTGGCGTACGGGCCGGTCATCCAGACAGCTGGGTACTTCATGGTGACCTTGGAGCCGATGTTGCCGTCGACCCATTCCATGGTGCCACCCTCTTCAACCTTGGTGCGCTTGGTCACCAGGTTGTAGACGTTGTTGGACCAGTTCTGAATGGTGGTGTAGCGGCAGCGACCACCCTTCTTCACGATGATCTCCACCACTGCGGAGTGCAGGGAGTCGGACTTGTAGATCGGGGCGGTGCAGCCCTCGACGTAGTGCACGTAGGCATCCTCATCAACGATGATCAGGGTGCGTTCGAACTGACCCATGTTCTCGGTGTTGATGCGGAAGTAGGCCTGCAGGGGAATGTCCACGTGGACGCCCTTGGGCACGTAGATGAAGGAGCCACCGGACCACACAGCGGAGTTCAGTGCGGAGAACTTGTTGTCACCGGCGGGAATGACGGTGCCGAAGTACTCCTGGAACAGCTCGGGGTGCTCCTTGAGTGCGGTATCGGTGTCGAGGAAGATGACACCCTTCTCCTCCAGGTCCTCGCGGATCTGGTGGTAGACCACCTCGGACTCGTACTGGGCTGCGACACCGGCGACGAGACGCTGCTTCTCGGCCTCCGGGATACCCAGGCGGTCATAGGTGTTCTTAATGTCTTCGGGGAGATCCTCCCAGGACTGCGCCTGCTTCTCGGTGGAGCGCACGAAGTACTTGATCTGGTCGAAGTCGATACCGGAGAGGTCAGCACCCCAGGTCGGCATCGGCTTCTTCTCGAAGATGGACAGTGCCTTGAGACGCTGCTGGAGCATCCACTCGGACTCGTCCTTCTTGGCGGAGATGTCGCGAACGACGTCCTCGCTGAGACCGCGTCGTGCGGAGGCACCAGCGTGGTCGGAGTCGTGCCAACCGTAGTTGTACGGTCCGATGGACTCGATAATCTGGTCATCGGTCATGGGCTGGGTAGCCCCGGGGTTCGTAGTTGCCGAAGTCATGATCCGCTCCTTTCATCAGGAGTGTGTGTGATGGGTGTCAATGGAATGTTGGTCGTGCAGATACCGTGTCCATCCGCGATGGTGGCCAGGGGCTGGGTGTGTAGACCCAGCAGATCCGACACAGCATGGTGCTCCGCCTCGCACAGCTCCGGGAATTCCGTCGCCACGTTTGAGATGGGGCAGTGATGCTGGCAGATCTGCAGTCCCCCGCCGGCGGCGTCGACTGTAGCTGCGTAACCGTGTCTGCTGAAGGCATCGACCAGGGATTTGGCTGTGTCCCTGATGGACTGTTCGCTGACCTCCGCCGGGGTGATCCCCTCGACGATGGTCGCGATCCGCCTTCTGGCAAACTCACGGACAGCCTCATCCCCGCCGAATTCCCGGAGGGTGGCGAGGGCTGAAGCTGCCAGGGTGTCGTATTCATGGCCGAATATCGCTCGACCCTGTGAGGTCAGCCGGTAGGATTTCGCCGGCCTCCCCCGCGTCTTGGGTTCGTATGGATTCTGTCTGGCCTTGGTGGCCTCGATCAGTTCATCCTCGACCAGGTTGTCTAAGTGTCTGCGCACTCCTGCAGTGGAAAGCTGAAGTTGGTCCGCAATCTCGGACGCAGTCACCGGGGCTCGTTCCAGAAGAATCAGCATGATGTTTCGTCGGGTATCCCCGTCGGCACCGGATGCCTCACGATCAATGAATGCATCTCCCACTGGTCTCACCTCCGCTCGTTGAAGCTTGTGATTGCTTGCGGTAAATCACTTACATCTTTAGACAACACAAGTGTTCCCTAATTCTATTCCCGTGTCCAATCCCACATTCAACAACCAGGGGAAACCCAGTTGATAGGCAGCGACATAAACTCAGGTATCACATTTAAGGGTGCCCTTATTTATGCAGCGCAGTCGCCCTTGGCCCGATTTCCGGCCCATCTCACTCACCGACGGCCCATGTAATGAGATGTCAGTCACATATGATGTGCAGCATCGGGAAACAGACAATCACCGTCCACCGGATCGCGGATTGGGGCCGGTCGGTGCGTAGACTGATCCGCGTGACAGAGGGCGAGAAACACACCATTGATACGGACTCCGGGCTGCAGCGCAACTGGCTGAACCGGGTTCCACGTCCCCTCCGGTACGTGTTCCGGGAATTACCCCGCCTGGGGCGCGCCGGGTCCAGGTCGGCCACGCTGCACGTCGGGGACTCCCCAACGGTGCTTGTCGACGCCCCGTCGGCCCCCCATCGCCCCGCCTCACCGCTCACCGGTTCAGAGCTGGGTCGTTTCACCCTGCTGCGGCTCATCGGCACCATGGGCACCCTCATGATCGCCTTCGGGGCCCTCGGTGCCGGCGCGCTCCCGGTGATCAACAACCCCTATGCCGGTTTCCCCGGCGGCAACTTCATGGCCCGGATGCTCCAGACCTCCTCCATGGTGGTGCTCATCGGCGTGGGTCTGCTCGTCCTGGCGTGGGTGCTCATGGCGCCGTTCACCGGGGTGTCGATCCGCCGGCATGACTCCCTCCCGGCGCGCGTGAGCATCTCCATGCTGCGGCGCACCTTCATCGCCTGGGTCGCCCCGATCATGCTCACCGCACCACTGTTCACCCAGGACATCTATTCCTATCTGGCCCAGGGGTCGATCGTGGCGCAGGGGATGGATCCCTATTCCGCGGGCCCCCTCGACCTGCTCGGCCCGGATAATCACCTGGCGCGGTCCGTTCCCTTCATCTGGGCGCAGTCCCCGTCGCCCTACGGGCCGGTGGCGTTGGGGGTGGCTGCCGCGATCAGCGTGATCACCGGTGACAGCATCGTGGCCGGGGTGTTCGGCCACCGGATCGTCTCCCTGCTCGGGGTGCTCGCAGCCGGATGGGCCGTGACCATGTTGGCGCGCCGGTGCCGGGTTCCGGAGTCCGTTGCCTTCTGGCTCGGCATCCTCAACCCCCTGCTCCTCCTCCACCTCATCGGCGGTATCCACAACGAGTCGATCCTCCTCGGTCTCATGCTGGTGGGGGTGGAGATGGGCCTGCGGGGCACGGACCGCATCCGCACCGGCCTCTTCGGCCCGGCCACCCTCCACCTCATCGCCAGCGGGGTCCTCATATCGTGCTCGGGCATGGTCAAGGTGACCGGTTTCATCGCCCTGGGCTTCATCGGCATGGCGATCGCACGTGAGCTCCACGCCCGGGGGCGGAGTCATGTCACCTCGGTCGGGTTCGCCGCCCTGATCCAGGTGGCCCTCCTAGTCGCGAGCGTGGCGCTGGCCACCTGGATCACGGGCATCGGGTTGGGGTGGATCACCGGCCAGGGCGGGGCGGCCTCCATTCGCAGCTGGATGTCCATGACCACGGATATCGGGGTCATCGCGGGTTTCCTCGGCATGTACCTGGATCTGGGTGATCACACGGCGGCGATACTGATCATCACCCGTGCCGCAGGCATCGTCGTCGCCGGGGGTTTCATGGTGCGCATGCTGTTCGCCACCTACCGGGGACACATCCACCCGGTCGGCGCCCTGGGTGTCTCCACCTTCGTCCTGGTTCTCCTCTTCCCCGTGGTCCACCCCTGGTACATGCTGTGGGCCATTGTCCCCCTGGCGCCCTGGGCCAACCGCCTGTTCTTCCAGATCGGTGTGGTGGCCTACTCCACAGCATTCAGTTTCTTCGTTCTGCCCCGGGGTCTGGCGCTCCCACCCAACACGATCTTCACCATCTATGCCGGTGCACTCATCGGCTTCCTCATCACCGTCGCCCTCGGGTGGTGGGTGCTGAGCCGACATAGGTGGTCTACAACCTTTGGTTTACACTGATCTACCGTGACATCTAAGTTTCCTGCTCACCGCGCCCTAGCTGACACGGCTGCGTATTCCCCATCCCCCGTTCCCCGTGACACCAGTGACACCAGTGACATCAAAGCCGCCATCGTTGTCGATGATGTGGTGAAGCGTTACGGAGACAACACCGCCGTCGACGGCCTGTCCTTCACCGTGGACCGCGGCACCGTCCTGGCACTGCTGGGACCCAACGGCGCCGGCAAAACCACCACTATCGAGATGTGTGAGGGGTTCACCCGCCCCACCTCCGGGCGGATCAGCGTGCTGGGGGTCAATCCCACCACCCATCCGGACCAGGTGCGTCGCAGGATCGGCATCATGCTGCAGGGCGGGGGTTCCTACAGTGGCATCCGGGTCGGTGAGATGCTCAACCTCGCCGCCTCCTACAACGACAACCCCCATGATCCGGAGTGGCTGCTCGACGTCGTCGGACTCACCGGGGCACGTCGGACCACCTACCGGCGTCTGTCCGGTGGGCAGCAGCAGCGCCTGTCCCTGGCGCTCGCCCTGATCGGCCGGCCGGAGATCATCTTCCTCGATGAACCGACCGCGGGCATGGATGCCCAGTCCCGCAACATGGTCTGGGAACTCATCAATGATCTCCGCCGGGACGGTGTGACCGTGGTGCTGACCACCCACCTCATGGACGAGGCCGAGGCGCTGGCCGATGACGTCATCATCATTGACCAGGGCCGGATCGTGGCCAGGGGAACCCCCGAGCAGCTCACCAAGCAGGGTAAGGAGCTGGGGGGAACCGTGTCACTGGAGACCACCTCCGCACTGGATGCGGGGGAACTCGTCGACAAGCTCCATGCCCGGGGACTGGAGAACGTCTCCGTGCGCGCGAGCCGGCCGCTGGCCTACACCCTGAAAACCGACCCCACCCCCGGGGTGATCGCGCTGATCACCGAGGCGGTGGCGGAACAGGATGTGCTGATCCGGAATCTGAGCACAAACCACCGGTCGCTCGAGGATGTCTTCCTCGACATCACCGGCAAAGAGTTGAGGAGCTGACCGAGGACCATGATCACCAACGAGTCCCGTTTCCCCGCGGGCACCTTCGCGCCAGCCCCCAAAAGGGCATCACCGGTGCGCATGCTGCTCGCACAGGGCAGGGTTGAATCCCTGCTGTTTCTCCGACACGGCGAACAGCAGCTGCTCAACCTCTTCATCCCGCTGGTCGGGCTGATCGCCCTCGCCCGCTTCGATCTGGTCCCGGGTGACGGTGACCGCTCCCTTGCCGTCACCTTCCCCTTCATCATGGCGGTGGCATCGATGAGCTCGGGTTTCACCGGCCAGGCCATCTCGCTGGCCTTCGACCGACGTTATGGCGCACTCAAACGCACCGGTGCCAGTGGCGTGCCGGCCTGGACCATTGTCTTCGGCAAGGTCATCGCGGTGCTCGCCGTCACGGTTGTCCAGATCGTCATCCTGGGCGGTACCGCACTCCTGCTCGGGTGGAGCACCTCGGTCGCCGGTGCCCTGCTGGGCATCCTCACCCTCCTGATCGGTGTGGCGGCCTTCACGGCCCTGGGTCTGCTCATGGGTGGCACCCTGTCGTCCGAGCTCGTGCTCGCCCTGGCCAATCTCATCTGGGTGGTACTCACCGGCATTGCAGCCTGGGCGGCCTTCTCCCCCGAGGTCAACGCGGACGGGGCGCTGTCGATCATCCCGTCCGTCGCCCTGGCGCAGGGGATCTCCAATGCCTTCGCCGGGGATCTCCCGTGGCTGCAGCTGGGCATCCTGCTGGTCTGGCTGGCGATCGCCGGATTCGCGGCCAACAGGTGGTTCAGCTTCACCGCCGGCCGGTAGACATATCCCGCATCTGGACCCGGTCGTTCACGGGGGCGGAAAAGTTCCCTGTATCAGGCGTGTCATATGCCACGTATACAGGGAACTTCACGATTCTGGCTCTGACACCCGCCCGGGTTATCATAGGCTCTGTGTCTACTTCGATTGCCCCCACGCAACAACCAGTTGAGAAGATGAAGCCCCTGCCGAGGTGGGCTCCAACCATCCGGGTGCAGCGGATCCTCGCGCTGCTCCTGCTGATCTTCCAGGGGGGCATCACCGTCACCGGCTCCATCGTGCGTGTCACCGGCTCCGGCCTGGGTTGTGACACCTGGCCGCTGTGCCACGAGGGATCCCTCGTCCCCGTCGCCGGCGCGGCCCCGTGGATCCACCAGGCCGTGGAGTTCGGCAACCGCATGCTCACCTTCGTGCTCGTCGCCGCCGCCCTGGCTGTCTTCCTCGCCGTGGTGGCCGCCAAGCGTCGCCGGGAAATCAAGGTTCACGCCTTCATCCAGGGCATCGGCATCATCGTCCAGGCGGTCATCGGCGGCATCTCGGTGCTGGTGGATCTGCACTGGTACGCCGTGGCCCTGCACTTCCTGCCATCCATGCTCCTGGTCTGGCTGGCAGCGATCCTCTACACCCGCATCGGTGAGCCCGACGACGGGCAGCCTGTCATGAAGTTCCCGTCCTGGATCCGCACTGTCGCGGCAGTGGGAGCCCTCGCGCTGACCGTCGTCCTGGTCACCGGCACCATGACCACCGGCGCGGGCCCCCACTCCGGTGATGCCAGCATCAGCATGGACGACCGACTCAATGTGGACATCGATCTCATGGCGCACATCCACGGCTACTCCATGTACGTCTACCTCTTCTTCACGCTGATCGTGGTGGCCGGTGTCTTCCTGAAGAAGGCACCGCGGAATGTCCAGCGACTGAGCATCATGCTGGTGCTGTTCATCCTCATCCAGGGTGGTATCGGCATCCTGCAGTACCGCATGGGCGTTCCCCGCTGGACCGTGCCGATCCACATCGCCATGTCCTCGGTCGTGGTGGCCTTCACCTCGCTGTTCTGGGCCCAGGGCCGGGTACGCGACGGCGGCGAGGCCGTGGTGACCGGTTCCCCCGAGGGTGACGCCAAGCGCGCCGTGATCACCGCCACGTAGAGCGCCACGGGCGATGGTCGGGCGTCGTAAAGCTTCCTGAAGCTTGCTGTTTTCCCACCCCCCTGCGCGACCTGTGGTTAATGTGGGATATATGAAGGCAATCCAAGTTTCCCGCACAGGTGGACCAGAGGTCCTCGAATACACTGATGTTGATGCCCCCGTGCCCACCGATGACCAGATCCTGGTCAAGGTGACCATGGCGGGCGTCAACTATATTGACACCTACTACCGCGAGGGCATGTACCACTCGCGCCTGCCGTTCATCCCCGGCAATGAGGGGGCCGGCGAGGTGCTGCATGACCCGCAGGGACTCATCGCACCCGGCACCAAGGTGGCCTGGTACGACGGTCTGGGCTCATACGCCGAGCAGGTCTGCGTGTCCCGTGAACGCCTCGTCGCGATCCCGGAGGGTGTGGCACCCGAGGTCGCCGCCTCGATGCTCCTGCAGGGCATGACCGCCCACTACCTCACCCACGGTGTCTCGCAGCTGGGGCCCGGGGATTCCTGCCTGATCACCGCCGGTGCCGGTGGTGTGGGCCTGATGCTGACCCAGATGGCGGTGGCCGCGGGCGCCCGCGTGTACAGCGTCGTCTCCACCGATGAGAAGGCCGAGCTGTCGCTGGATGCCGGTGCCACGGAGGTGTTCCGCTACTCCGACAACCTCGCCGAGCAGGTGCGCCGCCACAACGGTGGCATCGGCGTGGACGTGGTGTACGACGGCGTGGGCAAGGCCACCTTCAGCGAATCACTGGAGGCGGTCCGCCCGCGCGGCATGGTCTGTCTGTTCGGCGCGGCCTCGGGTGCTGTGGAACCCTTCGACCCGCAGCTACTCAACACCCACGGTTCCATCTTCCTCACCCGCCCGACCCTGGGTGCCTGGATCGCCGAGGAGGGTGAATTCGCCATGCGCGCGCAGGCCGTCACCCAGGCCATCGTCGACGGCACCCTGCGGGTGCGCGTCACCGGCATCTATGAGCTTGACGACGCCGCCACCGCCCACTCCGATCTGCAGAACCGCGCGACCACCGGCTCCATCGTCCTGCGCGTCGCCCAGGACTGATAACCGCATGAGAAAGGGGGCTGGAACCATGTGGTTCCAGCCCCCTTCGCCGTGCTCCCGGAATCAGAAGAACGTGGTGTTCCAGCCCATCATCTCACCGATGGTCTGGATGCCAAGCACGGCATCGACCGACAGTGCCAGGAACAGCACCGCGAGGTAGTTGTTGGAGAGGATGAACAGCTTCAGCGGCTTGACCTCGGCGCCGTTCTTGATGCCCAGGTGCAGTCGGATCGCCATCCAGAGGAAGGCCACACCGGCCAGTACGGCGGCTGCGGCGTAGATCCAGCCCGCGGCCGGGATGAGCAGGAAGGTGACCAGCACGGTGGCCACGGAGTACCACACGATCTGGCGGGTGACCTGGACCGGGGTGCGCACCACCGGCAGCATGGGCACGCCGGCGGCCTTGTAGTCCTCGCGGTACTTCATGGCCAGGGCCCAGGTGTGCGGTGGGGTCCAGAAGAAGATGATGAGGAACAGGACGATGGCCTGCCACCACTGCTGTGGCTGCCCCTCGGGGAACTGATCGACAATCACGGCCCAGCCGACCGCAACCGGCATACAGCCGGCGGCTCCACCCCACACGATGTTCATGTGGGTGCGTCGCTTCAACCACTTCGTGTAGACGAAGATGTAGAAGGCGATGGTGATCATGACGAACACCGCCGCGGTCAGCGAGTTACACAGCAGCCAGAGCCACAGGAAACTGGCCACCGTGAGAACCCAGGCGAAGATTGAGGCATCCCGGTTGCTCACCGTGTGCTTGACCAGCGGGCGGGCGCGGGTGCGCCCCATGCGCTGATCGATATCCGAGTCGGCCACCATGTTGAAGGTGTTGGCCGCCGCTGCTCCCATCCAGCCACCGATGACGGTCAGCAGGATGAGGATGATATTGTGCTCCCCGCGCTCGGCCTGGAGCATGGCGGGGATGGTGGCAACAAGGAGGAGTTCGATGACCCTGGGCTTCGTAAGCGCAATATAGGCCTTGATCGTCTCCAAGGGTTTATTCCTCCACAACGTTGCTATTGGAAAATCATTTGTGCACTGATCTGCGTGCTGCTGATGCGTGCGACCGGCCAGACCAGAGGCACACGGCACAGTAGTCGGATGCTGTCCCCGGAAAGTTCCCGGGGGTACCGGATTATTTCTGCGGCCCCCGTAAGGTCCATATTCTCGGCATGCACGGTGCTTGATGCCTGACAGATCGTCGCCCATACATATAGCAGGGCGAGCATTAACCAGACCTAGCCATGGTATCGTCCCGCACCTGTTTTTGAGTAATCCCCGGACGTGGCTCACACCGGATGGTTCCCGAACGGACATATATCCACGGTGGGCCTTAAGGGAGTGACACCGCACCGGCGACCTGCGGACCACCCGTTAATGATGTGCTTAAACGACGGGAGGGGATTACTCCGGTGGATCACACACGCCGCCCAGCCATCACGACTGGAGGGCAAAAGCCCAAGATAACGGCCAAACCACCCCCTTTGGTCATACTTTTAAGTCATTTGCGGCACACGTGGTTATAAAATGGTGCCGACATCACTATGGTTAGTGTTGTTACATGTTCACATTCCGGTCCCACACTCCCCCTGCGTCATGCGCGTGGTCCCGTGTAGTCCGGTTGTGTGGGCAACCTAACGGATAACACGGGTCCTGCCCCCAGGGTCCACCAACGAAAACACCATCCCCCTTCGTCCCGGTTTCACACCAGGAAGGATTGACCACCTTGACGCTGTCACCTGACCTTCAGGCGCTCACCGAACGTAAGTACCCCTCCGATTGGTCCGATGTGGACACCAGGGCCGTGGACACCGTCCGCGTCCTGGCTGTGGATGCGGTGGAGAACTGCGGATCCGGTCACCCCGGCACCGCAATGAGTCTCGCCCCCCTGGCCTACACCCTCTACCAGCGCGTCATGAACGTCGACCCGACCGACACCAACTGGGCCGGACGCGACCGTTTCGTCCTCTCCTGTGGACACACCTCCCTCACCCAGTACATCCAGCTCTACCTGGGTGGTTTCGGCCTCGAGATGGATGACCTCAAGGCACTGCGCACCTGGGGCTCCCTCACCCCGGGCCACCCGGAGTACCGCCACACCAACGGTGTGGAGATCACCACCGGCCCCCTCGGCCAGGGTCTCGCCTCCGCCGTGGGCATGGCGATGGCCGCCCGCCGCGAGCGTGGCCTGTTCGACCCCGAGGCACCGGAGGGCGAGTCCCCCTTCGATCACCACATCTTCGTCATCGCCTCCGACGGTGACCTCCAGGAGGGTGTCACCTCCGAGGCCTCCTCACTCGCCGGCACCCAGCAGCTGGGCAACCTCATCGTCTTCTGGGATGACAACCGCATCTCCATCGAGGACAACACCGAGATCGCCTTCAACGAGGATGTCGTGGCCCGTTACAAGGCCTACGGCTGGCAGACCATCGAGATCGAGGGTGGCGAGGACGTCGCCGCCATCGAAGCCGCCGTCGAGGAGGCGAAGAAGGACACCACCCGCCCGACCTTCATCCGTCTGCGCACCGTCATCGCCTATCCCGCACCGAACGCGATGAACACCGGCGCATCCCACGGTGCCGCCCTCGGCGCCGAGGAGGTCGCAGCCATCAAGGAGATCCTCGACTTCGATCCGGAGCAGCACTTCCACATCGACGATGAGGTCATCGCGCACACCCGTAAGCTCGCCGAGCGCACCGCCGAGAAGAAGGTCGCATGGCAGGAGAAGTACGACCGCTGGGCTGCCGCCAACCCGGAGGCCAAGGCACTCCACGAGCGTCTGATCACCCGCGCGCTGCCCGAGGGTTTCGCCGACAACCTCCCCACCTGGGAGCCTGACGCCAAGGGTATTGCCACCCGCAAGGCCTCCGAGGCCGTTCTCCAGGAGCTGGGCAAGACCCTGCCTGAGCTCTGGGGTGGTTCCGCCGACCTGGCAGGCTCCAACAACACCATCATCAAGGGTGAGCCGTCCTTCGGCCCCGAGTCCATCTCCACGGAGACCTGGAGTGCCGAGCCGTATGGCCGTAACCTCCACTTCGGTATCCGTGAGCACGCCATGGGCGCGATCATGAACGGCATCGCCCTCCACGGTGGTACCCGCCCCTACGGCGGCACCTTCCTCATCTTCTCCGACTACATGCGCCCGGCAGTCCGCCTCGCTGCCCTCCAGGGCACCGACGCGTACTACGTCTGGACCCATGATTCCATCGGTCTCGGCGAGGACGGCCCGACCCACCAGCCGGTGGAGACCCTCGCCGCGCTGCGTGCGATCCCGAACCTGTCCATCCTGCGCCCAGCCGACGCCAATGAGACCGCAGCCGCATGGCGTGCCGCGCTCGAATACAAGGAGGGCCCGAAGGGACTGGCACTGACCCGCCAGAACGTGCCCGTGCTGGAGGGCACCAAGGAGAAGGCCGCCGAGGGTGTGCGCCGTGGCGCCTACGTCCTGGTCGAGGGATCCAAGCAGACCCCGGACATCATCCTCATGGGCTCCGGTTCCGAGGTCCAGATCGCCGTGGAGGCAGCCGGCATCCTCGAATCCGAGGGCATTGCCGCCCGCGTGGTCTCCGTGCCCTGCATGGACTGGTTCGAGGAGCAGGACGCCGAGTACATCGAATCCGTCCTGCCCTCCGAGGTCACCGCACGCGTCTCCGTCGAGGCCGCCATCGCCATGCCGTGGTACCGCTGGCTCGGCACCAAGGGTAAGGCCGTGTCCCTGGAGCACTTCGGTGCCTCCGCCGACTACCAGACCCTGTTCGAGAAGTTCGGCATCACCACCGAGGCCGTTCTGAAGGCCGCACGCGCCACCCTCGACGCATAACCTACGTCGCCCGCACCACCCTGAACCACGATATGACAGCCCGGGGCTGGAATTCTCCGGAATTTCACGCCCCGGGCTGTCAGTCGTCTTCCCTGCCCCATCCTCCTCGAACCCCATGAAAAGGTAACTGATCCGCATGTCCCACATTGATGACCTCTTTAAGCTCGGCACGTCCACCTGGTTGGACGACCTCTCCCGCGACCGCATCTCCACCGGTAACCTCAAGCAGGTCATCGAGGAGAAATCCATCGTCGGTGTCACCACCAACCCCGCCATCTTCGCCGGTGCCATGTCCAAGGGCAACGCCTACGACGAGCAGATCAACCAGCTCAAGGCTGATGGTGCAGCCGTGGACGAGGCTGTCTACGCGATGAGCATCGACGACGTACGCGATGCCTGCGACCTGTTCACCGACATCTACGAATCCACCGGCGGTTATGATGGCCGTGTCTCCATCGAGGTGGACCCACGCATCTCCGCCGATGCCGCCGCCACCCTGGAGCAGGCGAAGGAACTGTGGGCCAAGGTCGACCGCCCGAACGTCATGATCAAGATCCCGGCCACCCCGGGCTCCCTCTCCGCGATCTCCGACGCCCTGGCAGAGGGCATCAGCGTGAATGTCACCCTGATCTTCTCCGTCGAGCGTTACCGCCAGGTCATCAAGGCCTACATCGACGGTGTCAAGCGTGCCGCCGACAACGGCCATGATGTGTCCACAATCCACTCCGTGGCCTCCTTCTTCGTCTCCCGCGTGGACACCGAGATCGACCGCCGCCTGGAGGAGATCGGCACCGATGAGGCTCTCGAGCTGCGCGGCAAGGCCGGTGTGGCCAACGCCCGTCGCGCCTACGCCCTGTACAAGGAGCTCTTCGCCGAGGCGGACCTGCCCGAGGGTGCCAACACCCAGCGCCCACTGTGGGCCTCCACCGGTGTGAAGAACCCCGACTACCCCGCCACCCTGTACGTGTCCGAGCTGGCTGGTCCGGAGACCGTCAACACCATGCCGGAAGGTACCATTGACGCTGTGCTTGAGCAGGGCAACCTGCACGGCGACACCCTCACCGATACCGCCGAGGAAGCTGAGCAGGTTTTCACCCGCCTGAGTGAGCTCGGTGTTGATCTCGGCGATGTCTTCGAGGTGCTGGAAAATGAGGGCGTGGAGAAATTCGTGGCATCCTGGAGCGAGCTCCTGGAGTCCATGGAAGCACGCCTGAAGTAATCCGGTTCCTCCAGCAGACATGCTGTCTCGCAACGGCCGGGGGCTCGTACGTTTTCCACGTCAGGCCTCCGGCCGTTTCACCATCTCCAAGAAAGGATCGTGACGCTTCACCGTGAGCTCCAACACGAATCCCACCACCTGGACCAATCCCCTGCGTGATCCCCAGGACAAACGACTGCCCCGCATCGCGGGACCATCCGGCCTGGTCATCTTCGGTGTCACCGGTGACCTCGCCCGCAAGAAGCTCCTCCCCGCGATCTATGATCTGGCCAACCGTGGTCTGCTGCCCCCGGGTTTCGCCCTGGTGGGTTACGGACGCCGCGACTGGAGCAAGGATGACTTCGAGAACTACGTGCGTGAGGCCGCGGAGGCCGGTGCCCGTACGGAATTCCGTGAAAATGTGTGGGAACGCCTCGCCGAGGGCATGGAATTTGTCAAGGGCAATTTCGACGATGACACCGCCTTCGACAATCTCGCGGACACCCTGAAGCGTCTGGACGAGACCAGGGGGACCGCCGGGAACTGGGCGTACTACCTGTCCATCCCTCCGGATTCCTTCGCCGCGGTCTGCCACCAGCTGGAGCGCTCCGGCATGGCCGAATCCACCGATGAGTCCTGGCGACGGGTGATCATCGAGAAGCCCTTCGGCAATGATCTCCAGACCGCCCATGAACTCAATGAGACGGTCAATGCCGTCTTCCCGGAGGAATCGGTCTTCCGCATCGACCACTACCTGGGTAAGGAAACCGTCCAGAACATCCTGGCGCTGCGTTTCGCCAACCAGCTGTTCGAGCCGCTGTGGAACTCCAACTATGTCGACCATGTGCAGATCACCATGGCCGAGGACATCGGCCTGGGTGGACGCGCCGGTTATTACGACGGTATCGGCGCAGCCCGTGACGTCATCCAGAACCACCTGATCCAGCTGTTGGCACTGGTGGCCATGGAGGAGCCCATCTCCTTTACCCCGGGTCAGTTGCAGGCGGAGAAGATCAAGGTCCTGCGCGCCACCAAGCCGAGCCTGCCGATCGCGGAGAACTCCGCACGTGGCCAGTACTCCGCCGGTTGGCAGGGTTCCGAGTATGTCAAGGGTCTGCGGGAGGAGGACGGTTTCGATCCGGAGTCCACCACCGAGACCTATGCCGCCTGCACCCTGGAGATCACCTCCCGTCGGTGGGCGGGTGTGCCGTTCTACCTGCGCACCGGCAAGCGCCTGGGTCGTCGTGTCACCGAGATCGCCGTGGTGTTCAAGGATGCCCCACACCAGCCCTTCGATGCAGGCATGACCGCCTCGCTGGGCAACAATGCGATCGTGATCCGCGTGCAGCCCGACGAGGGTGTCCTCATCCGCTTCGGCTCCAAGGTGCCGGGGTCAGCCATGGAGGTCCGTGATGTGAACATGGACTTCTCCTACTCGGAGTCCTTCACCGAGGAATCCCCCGAGGCCTATGAGCGTCTCATCCTCGATGCGCTTCTCGACGAGTCCAGCCTCTTCCCCACCAATGAGGAAGTGGAACTGAGCTGGAAGATCCTGGATCCGATCCTGGAGATCTGGGAGGAAAACGGTCAACCGGAGGAGTATCCCGCCGGCACCTGGGGGCCGAAGAGCGCCGATGAGATGCTGGCACGCAACGGCCACCAGTGGCGTAGGCCGTAGGAAAGGGCAATAACCAATGATCTTTGAACTTCCAGATACCTCCACCCACGAGATCGCCAAGACACTGTCACGTCTGCGTGAATCCGGCACCCAGGTGACTACGGGTCGTGTGCTCACCCTCATCGTCGTCGCACGTTCCGACAACGATGTCCAGGCCATCACCGAATCCACCAATGAGGCCTCCCGCGAACACCCATCACGTGTGATCGTGCTCGTGGTGGGTTCCCGTGCCGCCGAACCGAAGGTGGATGCCGAGGTGCGCATCGGTGGCGACGCCGGTGCCGCCGAGATGATCATCATGCACCTGTCCGGCCCGGTCGCCGGCAACCTGCAATCGGTGGTCACCCCACTGCTGCTGCCGGACACCCCGATCGTGGTGTGGTGGCCCACCGACGCCCCGGCTAACCCCTCCACCAACGCCATCGGCAAGATCGCCCAGCGTCGTATCACCGATGCCATGCACGGCGGCGGCGAGGCACTCGAGGACCGTGTGGAGAACTACCACCCAGGGGACACCGACATGACCTGGGCCCGCCTCACACAGTGGCGCGGTCTGGTTGCCTCCTCCCTGGACCACCCACCCCACGGTGAGGTGGTTTCGGCGCGGGTGGAGGGACCGTCGACAAGCGTCTCGGTGGATCTGGCGGCCGGATGGCTCGCCGGACGCCTGCAGGTTCCGGTGACCCGGGTGGCCACCAATGAACCGACCGTGCCATGCGATGAGGACGGCACACCGATGCTGGCGGTGCGACGGGTGGAGATCGAACGTACCACCGGCACCGTGATCATCAACATCCAGGATGCGCACACCCTGCGGGTGGAGATCACCGACAGTGACGTCCCACCGGCGCTGGTGGCCATCGGGCGCCGCAGTGAGGCGGACTGTCTGTCCGAGGAACTACGACACATGGATCCCGACATGGGATATCAGCACGCACTCGCGGGCCTGTCCCAGGTCAAGCGGGTCTACGAGGAAAGGTAGGGTTCACAATGGTCGAGGTCATCAGGGTTACGGATACAGAGGACCTGGTCAACCAGGCGGCGGAGCGTTTCGTCGACGTCGCACGGGCAGCCACCGCCCCCGGTGGCGGCATCAACTACGACGGTGTGGCCAGGATCGTGCTCACCGGAGGCACCGCCGGCATCAAACTGCTGGAGAAGGTGGCCGGGATCGGTGCCGACCTGCCGTGGGACAAGATCCGCATCTTCTTCGGCGATGAACGCAATGTCCCGGCGACCCACCCGGAATCCAATGAGGGGCAGGCGCGTGAGGCACTGCTGTCCAGGGTGGACATCCCGGAGGGCAACATCCACGGATATGGGCTCGAGGGCCTGGACGCGGACGCCCTCGCGGAGTCCGCAGCCAACTACGAGCGCGTGATCGACCAGTTCGCGCCACGTGGTTTCGATCTGCACCTGCTGGGCATGGGGTATGAGGGACACATCAACTCCCTGTTCCCCCACACCGATGCGGTGCGCGAGGAGACCCGCCGGGTGATCTCGGTGCTGGATTCCCCCAAACCCCCCGCCGAGCGCGCCACCCTGACACTGCCGGCCGTGCGGTCATCCCAGCGCGTGTGGCTGCTGGTCTCCGGTGCGGAAAAGGCCGAGGCGGCGGCCGCAATCATTGGCGGCGCATCCGCCGAGGACTGGCCGGCCGCCGGAGCCACCGGCGCCCAGGAGACCCTGATGTTCCTCGCCAACGACGCGGCGGGAAACTGACAGTCTGCCCAGGCCTGCTCAGGCCGCCACCGCACCCGCCCCGGCCAGTCTGTCGTGGGCGGCGATGGCGAAATCGGGGCTGAGCAGCGGATTGTCGATCCCCACCGCCAGGCGGGTCGCCAGTTCCCCGTAGGCGGGGGCGAGTTTGAACCCGTGCCCGGAACCACCGGTGAGCACCACCACGTCGCCGACCCGGTCGATGATCGGGGCCTTGGTCGAGGTGTAGGTGTCATAGTGCACGGAATACCGGTTGGGTTCGGGCAGGACACCGGGGAACAGATCATGGACCTTGCGTCCGAAGGCGGAGACGGCCGCGCGTTCCAGGCGGAGGTCGGATTCCTCGATCCGGGGGCAGTTCGGTCCGCCCCACAGATCCAGGCCTGCGATCTTCACGCTGTAACCGTCGACGCAGGGTGCGCCGAAGATGTGGAAACCATCACGGTCGCGGATGAAACACGGCATGCGGTCCGGCATGAAGTCAGCGGGCCGGGTGGGCAGGAACCAGGTGAGCACCAGTTTCCTGACCTCGAGGAGATCCCGGATCTCAGGCACCACCGCGGCGCTCCAGGCACCGGTGGTGACGATGACCTGATCCACCATCATCTCGGTGCCCCCGGCGGTGATGCGCACCCCGGATCCGGTGTCCTCGATGCCGGTGATCTCGGTGTTGTCGTGGACCTCGGCACCGTTGCGCTGTGCCTGTTCGATGGCGCTGATCACCGCCAGTTCCGGACGCAGGGCACCGCCCTGGAGATCCAGCACCCCGGCCTCGTCATCGCGGGTGTTCATCCCGGGATACCGGTCGCGCAGCTGCTGCGCGGTGAGGCGTTCGTGCGGGAGATCATGATCCTGGACGGATGCCAGGAGGGACCGGAAGGCAGGGGTGTCCTCCTTGCCGGTGGACAGCACCCCGAAGTTGTGGATCAGCTGCCGACCCGATGCCGCCCCGAGCTGTAACCACAGCTCCCGGGCGCGACGGAGCAGGGGGACGTACGTGGTGCCCTCGTGGTAGGCCATCCGGAACAGGCGTGACTCACCGGTGTAGGCACCATAACCGTGTCCGATGCCGAATTGTTCAAATCCTATGGCTTCAATGCCCGGCGTTCTGCTGAGATGCCACAACGCCATGGAACCTGTGGAACCGAGTCCCACTACAGCAATTTTTCTATTCATCGATAGTGCCCCCAATGTTCTCATAGTTTCTCTACATGTGAAATACCCCACGGTTTACCCCTTTCACACCAGCGCGGGTTCGTCCCACAGCTCAAGGGTGGTGCCGATGCCCTTGATCAGCGCGTTCTCATACACCTGGGTTGCCCAGGCGACATCCTCCACGGGCATGCCACCGACCGAATAGAGGATGATCTCCTCATTGTTGAGGCGGGCGGGCATGATGCCCTCGCAGATATCGCCCATCTGGCGGACCCTGCCCTGGTCGAGCTTCCCGGCGCGCATGAGGTCGTGCCAGTGGGTGCCGGGGATGCCGAGTAGCTGGTAGGCCCGGTCGCCGTATTCCTCGGCCCAGGCGTCGTAGAGCCCCATGTAGTCGACGACTAGGCGGGCGTCGCCGGTGAGGAAGCGGTCGTCGAAACGCGCAGCCGCTGGCAGGAGCAGGAGCGCGCCGGGGGTGAGCCAGTCCTGGCGGAAATACGGGAAGGCGGAGGAGCCCGCGGCATCCGTGGTAGTCGCGGCAATGACGATGTGCGCCCCGTCGACGGCCTGTTGCACGGTGGGTGCAGCCGTCACTGTGACATGTGGCCAGCGGGCGTGGACCCAGTCGGCGAAGGCAGCTACTCCCCCGGCGCTGCGCCCCTTGACCGTGATGGTGGTGATCCCGCTGCGCAGTGCCATGCAGGCCTCGGTGATGGTGCGTCCCATGACGCCGGGGCCGATGACAGCCAGGGTGGTGGCGTGCTCGACGGCGAGGTGTTTGACGCCCACCCCCGGGACCGCGCCGGTGCGGTAGGCGGAGAGCAGGTTGGCGGACATGATGGCCTTCGGTGCGCCGGTGTCGGTGTCGTTGAGCACGAAGGTGTGGATGGACCTGGGCAGGCCCCGGGTGCGGTTGGCGGCGTTGGAGCCGTACCACTTGACCCCGGTGTTGTTGAAGCGACCGCCCAGGTAGGCGGGCATGGCCATGAAGCGGCGGTCTGGGCCGTCGGCAGGCATGCCGTCGAAGGCGGGGTCGGCGGGGAAAGTGATCATGGCGCCGTGGGAGTTGGCGTTCTGACCGGCCATCCGGTAATCCCCCTGCGCGAGCAGCACGAGGGTCTCCTCCATGACGTCCACGCAGGAGGCGATGTCGGTGACGCCGGCGTTGATCATGTCGGTTTCGTTGAGGAAGAGGAAGTTGATCATCGTGCGTCTTCTTTCTGGTCTGTGTTGCGCTTTGCGACGCCCGCCCGGTCAGCGGGTGCGGTCTCCTCGGGGATGCGGGTTTCCGGGTTGGTGCGGGTGGCCATGCCCGCCGGGGTGAGGCTGTAGGCGGATTCGGCGTGGATGGCGGTGTCGATGCCGGCGTACTCATCCTCGGACGTGATGCGGATCGGGGTGATCCGGTTCATCACGGTGGCGATGAGCCAGGTCATGCCGAAGGCGTAGGCGAGGGTGATGATGATGGCCAGGGGTTCACGCCAGAGCAGGGACACTTCCCCACCGCGCAGCACCCCGGCGAGTCCCGCCGGTGCATCGGGGGAACCCAGGAGCATGACGAACAGTGCTCCGGCCACACCGGCCATGCCGTGGACGGCGAAGACATCGAGGGTGTCGTCGATGCGGTGGGTGCGCTTCCAGGAGATCGCCCAGGCGGCCACGGCGGATCCGAGGAATCCGGTGATGAGGGCGCCGAGTGGGCTGACGGCGTCGGCCGCCGGGGTGATGGCGACGAGGCCTGCGATGATGCCGGTGGCCAGACCCAGCAGGGTGGGGTGACCACCCCGGATGCGTTCAATGAGGATGAAACCGAGCATGCCTCCGCCGGCAGCCATGAGGGTGGTGACGACCACGTAGCTGGCCAGGAAGTTCGCGCCCCCGGCGGTACCGCCGTTGAAACCAAACCAGCCGACCATGATCATCCCGGCGCCGAGCAGCGTCATCGGCAGACTGTGGGGCCGCACCGCCATGCTGTGACGACGTCCGAGCACCAGCGCCAGTGCCAGGCCCGAGGCGCCGGCATTCATGTGGATGGCGGTGCCACCGGCGAAATCATGGAAGCCCAGGGCGGTGATCATCCAGCCACCGCCGAAGACCCAGTGGGCGAGCGGAGCGTAGACGACGGTGAGCCAGATGGCGCCGAAAACCAGCCAGGCACCAAACTTCATGCGGCCGGCAGCCCCCGAGGCCACCAGCGCCAGTGAGATGGCGGCGAAGAGGACGTAGAAGCCAGCCCACATCAGTCCACCGGCTCCGTCATCGGCCATGACATTGTGGAAGCCGAGGTAGTCGAGGGGGTTGCCAATGATGCCGAGGCCACCGAGGGAGTCGCCCATCACGAGGCCATGTCCGTAGGTGACATATACGAGGCAGGTCACCGCGAGCGCACCCATGACCATCATGAGGGTGTTGAGCACCTGGTGTCCGCCGAGCATTCCCCCGTAGAGCAGGGCTAACCCGGGGAACATGAGGCTGACCAGTGCGAAAGCTGCGAGTATCCAAGCGAGATCTGAGGGGTCCATTTATCGGCCTTTCAGGGAGGGGTCCGTTCCCGGATGCAATTTTTTCTATTGCATGACAGGTAATTTAGCGCAGCAGTTTCTATCGGTCAATAGGTTAAAACCGACATGTAACGGACATCACCCGGAGAACGCAAAAAAGGCCTGCCCCGAAGGGCAGGCCTTGAAAGAGAATCAGGTGTTAGGAGTACGCCTGGATGAGGTTGAGCGCGACAATACAGATCAGCCAGATGACCGCGGTCAGGATGGTGACGCGGTCCAGGTTCTTCTCCACCACCGTGGAACCGGAGAGGTTGGACTGCACGCCACCGCCGAAGAGGCTGGAGAGACCGCCGCCCTTACCCTTGTGCAGCAGGACGAAGACCGTCATGAGCACGCTGGCGAGAACGAGGACGATTTGAAGCGTCAGTGCCATGTGGGGAGAATCCTTTGCCGTTAAGTTGTCTATCCGTCACGCCCGGGACAACCCGGGCAACTTTAGACAGTATACACAGGGCTCGCCGTCACGGGGCGTCTCCGCCCTAGCCCGAGTTGCGCAGGGCCGTGGACAATCCATTCATGGTCAGACGGATATTACGTGGGACAGCCGTGCTCTCATCTCCCGAACGGTACCGGCGCATCATCTCCACCTGGATGACATTGAGTGGCAGCAGGTAGGGGAACCTGCTGCGCACCGATCGTGCCAGCGCCGGGTTGTCATCGAGCAGATCCTGGGAACCGGTGATGGTGCAGAACATCTCCTTTGTCAGGAAATACTCCCCGAAGATGGTTTCATAGATCCGGTTGGCCACCTCGCGATCCGGAATGAGATCGGCATACAACCTGGCCAGGCGCAGTTCTGCCTTGCTCATCACCTGGGCCATGTTGTCCAGCACCGAGGTGAAAAACGGCCAGCACCGGTTGAGTTCCTGCAGCTCCGCGATCCGTTCCGCAGCGCCCTCCCCCTCACCGATCCACTCACGCAGCGCGGTGCCCACACCGAACCAGCCCGGCAGCATGACACGGGACTGCGACCAGCTGAGCACCCACGGGATGGCCCGCAGATCCTCCACCGTGTTGGTCTGTTTACGCGAGGAGGGCCGGGAACCGATGTTGAGGGATCCGATCTCCTGCAGGGGGGTGGACTGGGTGAAGTACTGGATGAACCCGGGATCCTCATGGACCAGCGAGGAGTACTTGCGGAAGCTCAACTCCGAGATCTCCCCCATGATCTGGTGCGCCCGTTCGCGGTTGGGCAGCTCCACATCATCCAGGAGGGATGCCTCCAGCGTCGCGGAAACCAGCGCCTCGAGATTGCGGCGCGCCGTATCCGGGTTGCCGTACTTCGCGGAGATGATCTCGCCCTGTTCAGTCACCCGCACCGCACCCCGGACCGCGCCCTTGGGCTGGGCCAGGATCGCGTCATAGGAGGGACCGCCGCCACGACCCACCGTGCCGCCACGTCCGTGGAAGAGGCGGAGCTTGACCTTACGGCCACGGCATAGTTCGACCAGGCGTAGTTCTGCGTCGTAAAGCGCCCAGTTCGCGGCGAAGTACCCGCCGTCCTTGTTGGAGTCGGAATACCCCAGCATGACCTCCTGGACATTGTCCCGTTGCTCGAGGTAATTGCGGTAGAGGTCGATATCCCACAATTCCTGCAGGATGCCGGCGCCGCGCTGGAGGTCGTCGATGGTCTCGAACAGGGGGATCACATCGATGCTGCCCGTCGGGTTCTCCCCGTTGGCCCGGATCAGACCGAACTCCTTGAGCAGGACCATGGGCTCGAGGATGTCCGTGACCGAGGAGGCCATGGAGATGATGCAGTGCGGCACCATGAGGGGACCGAATTTCCGGACCGCCTCCGCCGCCTTGGAGAAGATCCCCAGTTCACGGTTGGTGGCCTCGGAGTAGTCCGGGTCCCCGTGCGGGATGAGCGGGCGGGGTGTGCTCAGTTCCCGGAGCAGCAGGTCCAGCTTCTCCCCCTCCGTCAGCCCGCGGTAGTTCTCCTCGGTCTGGGCGGTGGCGAACAACTCGGTGAGGACATCCTCGAAACCGTCGGAATTCTGGCGCAGGTCCAGGGAGTAGAGGTTGAACCCGAAGCTGTCCAGGGCCGAGCGCACCATGGCCAGGCGATCATCGGCGATGATGTCGTCCCGGGATAACCTCAGGGAGCTGTCCACGATGTCGAGGTCGCGTTTGAACTCGCCGGTATCGGCATAGGGTGTGAAGGCCTTGAACCAGGTGCCCTCGACCGCCTCCTCACCGATCAGGGTGGCGGTGGTGGCCAGCATCCGGCCACGCATGCCGTGGATGGCCCGGCGGTAGGGTTCATCGACCCGGCTGGGTGCGTCATTCTGGCCGGCGTCGGCAAGCACACGCAGCTCATCGCTGATGACATTCATCCGGTCGGAGAGACTGAGCTCGTGTTCCAGGGCGTGCAGCTGCTTGACATAGTACTTGAACACGGTCTCCGCGGCCCGGTGGGTGGCGTAGCTGACGGTGTCCGCGGTGACAAAGGGATTGCCGTCGTGGTCCCCGCCGATCCAGGATCCGGGCCTAACCATGGCCGTGGTGGGGACCTCATCCCCGAAACGGCGGGTCAGTTCCACGGTCACGTCATGATTGATGCGGGGGATCTCGGCGAGCAGGCTCAGCTTGTAATAACGCAGTCCCACCTCGACCTCGTCCTCGATGCGGGGACGCGCCACGCGGATGAGGGCGGTCTGCCACAGGATCGTGATCCGCCGGCGGATGTTGCGCTCAATGCCGTCCAGCTTGGACTGGGTCCGGGCATGCGTGGGCAGGGCCAGGAGCAGGTGGCGTTCCTCCATCAGGGCGGTGATGTGCTTCTGCGCGTCGAACACGGTACGACGCCGGGTTTCCGTCGGGTGCGCGGTGAGGACCGGAGCAACAAGTGCATTGCGGATCACCGCGGCGACCTCCTCGCTGCCCACCCCGGCGTCATCGAGCTTGGCCCAGGTGGCTTCGAGTGTACTGTCCGGCGCGGGTTCACCTGAGTTCAGCGCCTGTTCCCGCTGGGCGGCATCATGGAGATCCTCGGCGAGGTTGGCCAGCAGGGCGAAGTGGGTGAAGGCGCGGGCCACGGGTGTGGCGTCCTCGGGGTCGATACCTGCAAACACCTCCACGAGACTGTCCATCTCCGTGCGCCCCTTGGCGATGTCGAAGGAGGTCCGGCGGGCCCGCTCAACCAGTTCGAAGACGTGGTGGCCCTCCTGTTCGGAGATCACCTCGCCCAGGATGCGGCCGAGATAACGGATATCGTCGCGGAGAAGTTCATTCACGGTTGTGTTCAGCTCCTGTAGAAGTAGAAACCGCCCGCCGGATTCTCCTGACGTAGGTGGATCTCGGCGGGCGGGATTGTCTGTTTCCGGTGCTTAGACGGCGTTCGCCGCATTCGCAGCGAGTTTGGCGAAAGCCTCACCATCCAGGGAGGCGCCACCGACGAGGCCACCGTCCACATCGGGCTGGGTGACGATCTCGGCGATGGTCTCAGCCTTCACGGACCCACCGTAGAGGATGCGCATTCCGGCGGCGACGTCCTCACCGGCGAGCTCGGAGACCAGGCCACGGATAGCCTTGCAGACCTCCTGGGCGTCGGCTGCAGAGGCGACCTTGCCGGTTCCGATGGCCCAGACAGGCTCATAGGCGATGACCGTGTTGGCCAGCTCATCGGCGCTGAGGCCCGCCAGGGAGGCGCGGGTCTGCTCGACCACGTAGTCCACATGGGTTCCCGCCTCGCGGATCTCCAGTGGCTCGCCGACACAGACGATCGGGCTGATGCCCTTGCCCAGGGCAGCCTTGGCCTTCGCAGCCACAAGCTCGTCGGTCTCGTTGTGGTATTCGCGCCGCTCGGAGTGGCCGACGACAACCCAGGAGCAGTTCAGCTTCGCCAGCATGGAGGCGGAAACCTCGCCGGTGTAGGCACCGGACTCGTGCGGGGAGACATCCTGCGCACCGTAGGTGATCTGCAGCTTGTCACCCTCCACCAGGGTCTGGACGGATCGCAGATCGGTGAAGGGGACGGTCACCGCAACATCGACCTTCTCGTAGTAGTCCTTGTGCAGGGCGAATGCGAGCTTCTGGACCGTTCCGATGGCCTGCTGGTGATCCAGGTTCATCTTCCAGTTACCGGCGATGAGTGGTTTACGTGCCATGGGTGACACACCTTCCTTCTAGGGGAGAAAACGTGAGCGGATGGGTGGGGTTAGTCCTTGAGGATGGCCACGCCCGGCAGTTCCTTGCCCTCGAGGAATTCGAGGGAGGCACCGCCACCGGTGGAGATGTGGGAGAAGCCCTCCTCATCCAGGCCGAGCACACGAACGGATGCTGCGGAGTCACCGCCGCCGACAACGGAGAATGCCCCGTTGTTGGCGGTGGCGTCGATGATGGCCTGGGCGATGCCACGGGTGCCGTCGGAGAATGCCTCGAACTCGAACACACCCATGGGGCCGTTCCAGAAGATGGTCTTGGAGGAACCGAGCACCTCGGCGAACTTCTCAACGGACTTCGGTCCGATGTCCAGGGAGAGCCACCCCTCCGGTGCGGAATCCAGGTCGGTGACCTTCTTCTCGGCGTCCTTGGCGAACTCGGAAGCCCAGGTGAGATCGACGGGGAGGACGATCTTGTCGCCGAAACGCTCCAGGAGATCCTTGCAGGTGTCGATCATCTCGTCCTGCAGCATGGACTTCTGGACGTCGTGTCCCTGCGCCTTGAGGAAGGTGTAACACATGCCGCCACCGATGATGATGGAGTCGGCCTTGGAGGCCAGCGCCTCAATGACACCGATCTTGTCGGAGACCTTGGAGCCACCGAGCACGACGGTGTACGGTGCCTCGGGGTTCTCGGCGATCTTCTCCAGAACGGAGATCTCATTCTCCACCAGTCCGCCGGCGTAGTGTGGCAGGCGCTTGGCGATGTCGTAGACCGAGGTCTGTGCACGGTGGACCACGCCGAAGCCATCGGAGACGAAGGCACCGTTGTCGGCCGCCAGGGCTGCGAGTTCGTCGGCGAAGGCGCCACGCTCGGCCTCATCCTTAGAGGTCTCGCGTGGATCGAAACGGACGTTCTCCAGCAGGAGGATGTCGCCCTCGGTCAGGCCGTTGGCACGCTCGTGGGCATCCTCGCCGACAACATCTGCTGCCAGTGCCACGTACTGACCGAGCTCGTCGGACAGCGCCTCAGCCACCGGGGCGAGGGAGTACTTCTCATTGACCTCACCCTTGGGGCGGCCGAGGTGGGCCATGACGATGACCTTGGCGCCGGCTTCGGTGAGTGCCTTCAGGGTGGGCAGGGAGGCGATGATGCGGCCCTTGTCGGTGATTTCACGATCATCGTTGAGGGGGACGTTGAAGTCCGAACGAACGATGACGTGACGTCCGTCGACGCCTTCGTCGAGCAGATCCTTGAGGGTCTTTACAGCCATGCCGTACTCCTTGGGTTTGTTGGGTGAAGTTTAGTGGGGTGGACTGCGTCTCGTGCCCGCGCAGTCGCATCTAGATTGTAGTGAAGCCGACACGGAAAATGACCCGGGGTGTGCCGAGGCACACCCCGGGTCAGAGGGTCAGCCGCAGGACCGGGCCCTGGGTTCAGGCCGAGCGAACTGTGGCTTCAAGGATCTGGACTAGATCTTGGAGGCAACCAGCTCGGTCAGACGCAGCAGCTGGCAGGTGTAGCCCCACTCGTTGTCGTACCAGGAGACCACCTTGACGGTGTTGCCGGAGACCTTGGTCAGGCCGGCATCGAAGATGGAACCGTGGGGGTCGGTGACGATGTCGGTGGAGACGATCGGCTCCTCGGTGTAGGCCAGGGTGTCAGCCAGCTCGCCGGTGGCGGCTTCCTTGATGGCTGCGTTGACGGCCTCGACGGTGACCTCGGAGTTGGTGGTGAAGGTCAGGTCGGTGGCGGAACCGGTGATGACCGGGACGCGGAGTGCGTAGCCGTCGAGCTTGCCCTTGAGCTCAGGCAGGACCAAGGCGACAGCCTTGGCTGCACCGGTGGAGGTCGGGACGATGTTGACCGCTGCGGCACGGGCACGACGCAGATCCTTGTGGGGAGCGTCGTGGAGGCGCTGGTCGCCGGTGTAGGCGTGGATGGTGGTCATCAGGCCGTTCTCGATGCCGAACTTGTCGTTGAGGACCTTGGCCATCGGTGCGAGGCAGTTGGTGGTGCAGGATGCGCCGGAGATGACGTGGTGGTTCTCCGGGTCGTAGTCCTGGTGGTTGACACCGTAGACGAAGGTTGCGTCCTCGTTGGAGGCCGGTGCGGAGATGATGACCTTCTTGGCGCCGGCATCGATGTGAGCCTTGGCTGCCTGGGCATCGGTGAAGAAACCGGTGGACTCGATAACGATATCAACGTTGTGGGCAGCCCAGTCGAGGTTCTTGGGGTCGCGCTCAGCGTAGACGGCGATGCGGTTGCCGCCGACGGTGATGGACTCATCATCGTACTCGACCTCTTCGGAGAGACGTCCGAGGATGGAGTCGAACTTCAGGAGGGTCGACAGGGTCTTGTTGTCAGTCAGGTCGTTGACTGCAACAATCTCGAGGTCGTCGCTGCGCTCGAGTACTGCGCGGTAGAAGTTACGTCCGATGCGGCCAAAACCGTTGATACCAACACGAATCGTCATATTGTTGCTCCTCATGAAATGGTGGGGAAGTTCATTGCTCAAAGATTCAAACTCACCGGTGGTACAAGCACCGGCCATCAGGTTCACTCGTGGAAACTTGAGACTCACCTAACATCTGAATCTACCGATATTGGCTTCGTTGCCCAGTCTGTGGCGTGTTAACCTATCCCCGATTTTAACGCCATCCGGCAGATCCTGCAGGACTTTTCCCTAGGAACGGGCATAATCAGAAATCCAGGCCCGCCCGATCAGGGGTGGCATCCCACGTTTCCTGCGATGCGGGTGATCATTCGTGAAACATCCACCTGCCAGCCAGCGAACTTCACCCCCACACAGGGCTAGCAATGGTCAGACCATAGGGGTGGGAAGTCCAGGCCACACGATTCCCGGCTCGTGATATAAATCACCTTTTATCATGAAACTAATCCCCTCCCTCGGCCACCGGATGTCGTTTCACCGGGGGAGGAAACGGAATCTACAACTCGTCGAGAAGCTCTTCGGTCACCGCAACCGTGGTGTCGGGGATGCCGAGGTCCCGGGCGCGTTTGTCCGCCGTCGTCAGCAGTCGACGGATACGGCCGGCCACCGCGTCCTTGGTCATCTGGGGGTCGGCGAGACGGCCGAGCTCCTCCAGCGAGGCCTGACGGTGCTGAACCCGGAGTTGCCCGGCTTCCGCGAGGTGCTCAGGCACATCATCGCCCAGGATCTTCATCGCCCGCTCCACCCGGGCAGCCGCTGCCACCGCCGCGCGCGCCGACCTCCGGAGATTGGCATCATCGAAGTTGGCCAGACGGTTAGCGGGGGTCCGCACCTCCCGTGAGAGGCGCTTCTCCTCCCAGACGATCCGCGACTTCTGGGCACCGATCCGCGTAAGCAGCGCGCCGATGGCCTCCGCATCCCGGACCACCACCCGCTCGGACCCGCGGGAATCCTTCGTCTTCGCGGTGACCCCGATTCTGCGCGCACACCCCACCAGGGCGAGGGCCGCCTCCTGACACGGGCACACCACCTCCAGCGCGGAAGACCTTCCCGGGTCGGTGAGCGAACCCCCCGCTAGGAATGCCCCGCGCCACGCGGCCTCCGCATCACTGATCGTGCCGGAGACCACCTGGGGTGACAGACCCCGGATGAGGTGCCCCGACCGGGTCACCAATCCGGCCCTGCGGGCCACCTCGTCGGCATTGTGCACGATGCGGACCAGAAATTTCGGGGTTTTCCGGGCCCCGCCCGGGGTGACCGTGTGCACCTGGACCTCGGTGTCATACAGCTGGCTGATGAAATCCTGGAGCCGTCGTGCGACCGCCATGCTGTCCAGATTGACCTCTATGACCAGCCGGCCCGTGATCGACTGCATCTCACCTGCGAAACGCAAAAGTGCGGACACCTCCGCCGCCTTCGCGCTCTGGCGGGTCACCGGGACCCGGGCCAATTCATCCTTGATGTCAGTTGTCAGTGACAAAGTCAACCTTCCTTGAACCACGGCGGGGCGGTGCGTACCGCCTCCCCACGGTTGAAAATTCCTGACCCCTCAGCCTAGTGGACTGGGGTCAGTCCTACCTGCGGGCGGTGATCTCCGCGTACCGTTTCATCAGCGCATCACACAGTTTGGAGGGGTCGTGGACGCTGGTGAACCGTCCGCGGCCATCCTCTGCCCGGACATCCTGGAAACTGACGTCCGCGCCGAGGGTTTTCGCTGTCCGGGCAATGTGATCGCGCTCGGAGGTCAGGGTGACCGTGCCGGAATCGACGATGACGTGATCGACCTTGAGGTTGTTGGCGTGCTGTCGCAGGACATGGATGTGGCGTTCGGCGGAGAAACCGTTGGTTTCACCCGGCTCGGCAGTCAGATTCAGCACCAGGATCTTGACCGCGTCGGTCCTGTCGAGTGCATCAACAACGTCGGGCACGAGGATATGCGGGATCACCGAGGAGAACCAGGAACCGGGGCCGAGGGTGACCAGATCCGCGTCCAGGATGGCCTGCACCGCCTCGGGGTTGGCTTCGGGACGCTCCGGGATCAGACGGACCCGACGCACCTGCCCGGGGGTTGCCGCCACCGCGACCTGACCACGGACCTGACGCATCAGGCGTGGATCCTGATCCAGGCCGGAGACCTCCGCTTCAAGATCCAGTGGTTCCACACAGACCGGCAGGACCCGGCCTGTGGAACCGGCCAGTTCCGCGACCTTGTCCAGGGCGAGCTGTGAAGTGCCGAAGATATCGGTGAGCGCAACAATGAGCAGGTTGCCCAGGGCATGCCCGGCCAGTGCACCGTGCCCACCGAAGCGGTGCTGGAGGAGACCCTCCCACAGCATTCCCTCGTCATCATCGGCGGTGAGCGCGGCCAGCGCCATGCGCAGGTCACCCGGTGGGATCTGTCCCAGCTCGTGGCGGATGCGTCCCGAGGATCCACCATCATCCGCCACCGTCACCACCGCATTGATCTTCTCCGGGGCGCAGTTGCGCACCGCCCGCAGCGTCTGGAAGAGTCCGTGACCACCTCCGAGACTGGTGATGGTGTGCGGGTGGTCCGCCGTGCAGGCGGGGATCGGGTCGAGATCGTCGGAAGTCAAGAGGGAAGCCATTTCAGAGGTGGGATTGGGAATATCGGACAGGAAGGTCATGAGGGTTCCTGCGCCGCCTAGTTGCGGTTGATGTCGCGGTGCACCACGGACACATCCAGGTCGGAGCGTTCGCCCAGTCGGCGGGCCAGTTCCTCGGAGACCGCCACCGAACGGTGGTGGCCACCGGTGCAACCGATGCCCACGGTGATGAAGTTCTTACCCTCATGCCGGTAACCGGGCAGCATGTCATCGAGCATGGCGATGAAGTTGTCGAGGAACTCCCCCGCCCCCTTCTGGCTGAGCACATAATCAGAGACCGGCTTGTCCACACCCCGGAAGGGTCGGAGTTCCGGAACCCAGAACGGGTTGGGGAGGAAACGTGCGTCGATGATGAAATCGGCGTCGCGCGGGGAGCCGTGCTTGAAACCGAAGGACTCGATGGTGACGTGCTGGACACGCTTGGCGATCGTCCGGAAGGACGACTCAATGGCACGCCGCAGGTCATGGACGGACAACTCCGAGGTGTCGATGACCACATCGGCCTCCTCCTTGAGATCCGAGAGCATCTGACGTTCGCGCTCGATGCCCACCTGGAGGGTCTGGCTGCCCTGGAGGGGATGGGTGCGTCGAACATTGTCGAAGCGTCGGATGAGTTCGTCATCGCGGGCATCAAGGAACAACACCGTGGGGGCCAGGTTCTTCTCCCCCAGCTCCGTGATCGTCTCACGCAGACCGCCCCGGAACTCCCGGGAACGCACATCACAGACCACGGCGACCTTGTCCACCGGGGAGTCCTCGCGGGCACACATCTCCACCAGGGGCAGGATCATCTGGGGTGGCAGGTTGTGGGTGACAAACCAACCCAGATCCTCGAGAACCCGGGCTGCGGTGCTGAGACCCGCACCGGACATCCCCGTGATGACGACCGGGGTGAAGGTGGTTTCAGGGGCGGCGAGGGATGAATCGGGGGACGTAACCGGGGAATCAGTTTCAGGCACCGTTGAGCCAGGGGTTTGGTTCATGTCCTACATACTAGTCAGGCCCCGGTCCCCCACACATCATTCCGGCGGGTGCAGGGCCTCGAACACGCTCTGCGCCAGTTTGGGTCCGAAACCCTTCACGCCGGCGATGTCCTCGACGGTCGCCTCCTTCAGGCGCGCCACCGAACCGAAGTGTTTCACCAGCTCCGTCCGGCGTGCCTGACCGAGCCCCCTGATGTCGTCGAGCTCGGAGACCCGCATCCGCTTGGAACGCTGCTGCCGGTGGTAGGTGATGGCAAAGCGGTGTGCCTCGTCGCGGACCTGCTGGAGCAGGAACAGCGCCGGGGAGTTACGTGGCAGGATCACCGGGTCGGGATCACCCGGCAGCCAGATCTCCTCCAGCCGCTTGGCCAGACCCACCAGGGTGACATCGACGATGCCCAACTCATCGAAGACCTCCTGGGCGGCTGCAACCTGGGGGGCACCACCATCCACGATGAACAACTGCGGCGGATAGGCGAAGCGTCTGTTGTCCGTGGACATCTCCTCGACCTTCTCATCGGAGAAGGTGGCATCATCGAGTTCCTCCGGGACGGCGAGTTTGTCGCGGTGGTGGCGCAGGAAACGTCGTCGGGTCACCTCCGCGATGGAGGCGACATCGTTGGAGTGCCCGTCACCGGCCGCCTCCTTGATGCGGTAGCGGCGGTAGTCGGATTTGCGGGGCAGACCGTCCTCGAAGACCACCAGTGAGGCCACCACGTCGGTGCCCTGGATGTGGGAGATGTCGGTGCATTCGATGCGCAGCGGGGCCTGTTCCATATCCAGGGCCTCCTGGATATCCTGCAGTGCCGCCGACCGGGCGGTGAGGTCCCCCACGCGCTTGATCTTGTGCTGTTTCAGCTGCTCACGGGCGTTCCTCTCCACTGTTTCCATGAGGGAACGTTTGTCACCGCGCTGGGGAACACGCAGATCCACACCGGCGCCGCGCAGCCCCTCGAGCACCTTGCGGGTCTGCTCCAGCTCGTGGGGTTCCACCTGGACCAGGATCTCGCGGGGCACCACGGTTGGAGGGGCCTCACGGTACTGGTCCACTCCCCTGCGTTTGACCTGCCGCTCGATCTGTTCGGCATCCTCGGCGGCCTCGGATTCGGCACGCTCCACGGCATCGCCGTAGAACTGCACGAGGAAATGCTGCATGAGGTGTGGCAGCGCGGGATCCGGTCCCTCATCATCAGAGTCGTCGAGAAGGTCCCAGTCGCCGGTCTTCTCCACAACCCAGCCGCGCTGACCACGGATGCGGCCGCCACGGACGTGGAAGATCTGCACGGCGGCCTCCAGCTCGTCGGTGGCGAAGGCGATGATGTCGGCATCGGTTCCGTCGCCAAGCACGACGGCCTGCTTCTCCATCACCTTGTTGATGGCACCGAGATCATCACGCAGGCGCGCCGCCCGCTCGAAGTCGAGTTCCTCCGAGGCTGTCATCATCTCCGCGGTGAGCTCACGGGTGACCTTGTCGGTGTGCCCCGACATGAAGGAACAGAAACCATCGACGATCTCCCGGTGTTCCTCCTCGCTCACCCTGCCCACGCAGGGCGCGGCGCACTTGTCGATATATCCCAGCAGACACGGTCGCCCCAGGTTCTCATGACGGTTGAACACACCCTTCGAGCAGGTGCGCATGGGAAACACGCGGATGAGCAGATCGAGGGTTTCACGCACCGCCCAGGCATGGGAGTACGGCCCGTAGTAGCGCACACCCTTCCGGCGGGGGCCACGGTAGAAGAAGGCACGGGGGAACCGCTCGCCGGTGGATACGGCCAGCATGGGATAGGACTTGTCATCGCGGTACTTGACGTTGAACCGGGGATCGAAACGTTTGATCCAGGTGTATTCGAGCTGGAGGGCCTCCACCTCGCTGCCCACCACGGTCCACTCCACCGAGGATGCGGCGAACACCATCTGCCGGGTGCGCGGGTGCAGTTGGGTGACGTCCTGGAAGTAGTTGGACAGGCGGGCGCGGAGGTTCTTCGCCTTGCCCACGTAGATGACGCGGCGGGCGTCATCGCGGAATTTGTAAACGCCCGGCTCCGTGGGAATGGTCCCGGGCGCCGGGCGGTAGGTGGTCGGATCTGCCATGGGGGGTGTTAGTCCTCCGGCATGTACTTGTTCTCGAGTTCACGGAATTCAGCCACGGCACGCACGACTGACTCACCGTCGCGGGCCTGGAACGCCCACATGGGGACGAACTCGAAATCCGGGAGCTCCAGGCGCGCCACGCGGGCACCCTTGGGGAAGGACATGCCGTAGATGACCGCCCACGGGTAGAAACGGGTGCCGATGAAGTTGCGGACCTCAACACCGTCCTCGTTGGCCCGGACACGGGCACGGGTGAATCCGATGTAGGCCAGGACGGAGAGCAGTATGCCGATGCCGGGGAAGGCGAGGGTGTCGATGAAGGACACGGCGGCACCGGTGAAGTCAACGTCCACGACGGCACCCATGAAGATGTGCACGGCCATGACCACGACGACGATGATCCAGGCCAGTTGCTTCATGGTCTTGGAGGTGACCACCAGACGCCACGGCTTATCGGTGGTGGTTCCGGCGTAGGCGGCGGTGTAGATCTGCATCTCTTCGTCGCTGAGCCGGGTCGTCTGCCCACTGACGGCCTGAGGGGTGGTCTCATCCACGTTGTTTCGGTCCTCCGTTGCGCCGTCAGGAGCGTTGGTCGTCACTTTGTCACAAATCCTTCATTCAGTTCCTGCGTGGGTTTCTGGAAGACAGTCTAACCCCTGTCGGCACGAATCCGGGAAAGCACCAGCGCGGTATCGAGTGCGGCCACCATGGCCTCGGCACCCTTGTCCTCCACGGCGCCCTCCCCACCGGAGCGTTCGATCGCCTGCTCCTCGGTGTTGGTGGTCAGCACACCGTTGCCGATCGGGGTGGAGGTGTCCAGCGCAATGCGGGTCAGGCCCTCGGTGACGGAGTCACACACGTAGTCGAAGTGCGGGGTGCCACCGCGGATGACGCATCCCAGCGCCACCACCGCATCATGGGTGTGGGCGAGTTCCTGAACCACCACGGGTAGCTCCAGGGCCCCGACCACGCGGTATTCGCTGACCTCTGCACCGGCGTCACGGCCGGCGGTGACGGCGTGGTCGTGCAGGCGGTCGCAGATCTCCGCGTTCCAGCGGGCGGTCACCACGGCGACGCGGAGTCCCGTGGCATCGGGCAGGGTGATCTCGGGCAGTCCTTCTTTGGCCATGCTGGGCTCCTAAGTCGTCTCGTCGGTGTCACCGTGGGCCGCGTCCCACTCATCGATCGCGGGCAGGATGTGCCCCATGCGGTCGCGCTTGGTGCGCAGGTAACGGATGTTGTCCTCGTGGACCTGAACCGGGATGGGGGTCCGGCCGGCGATGGAGATGCCGTGGCCCTCCAGTCCCATGCGTTTGGTGGGGTTGTTGCTCATCAGGTTGATGGACCGCACGCCCAGGTCGTAGAGGATCTGTGCGCCGGTGCCGAATTCGCGGGCATCCGCGGGCAGTCCGAGGGCGAGGTTGGCGTCGACGGTGTCGGCGCCCTCGTCCTGGAGCTGGTAGGCACGCAGTTTGGACAGCAGGCCGATGCCGCGGCCCTCATGTCCGCGCATGTAGACCACAACGCCGCGACCGGCCTCGTGGATCATGCGCAGGGATTCGTTGAGCTGCTGTCCGCAGTCACAGCGGCGGGAGCCGAAGACATCACCGGTGAGGCATTCGGAGTGCACCCGGACCAGGACGTTCTCCCCACCGTCGGAGGAGGGATCACCCTCGACAATGGCCATGAGTTCGGTGCCGTCGACCTTGGAGCGGTAGCCCACCGCGGTGAACTCCCCGATCTCGGTGGGGAGTTTTGTCTCCACGACGCGCTCGACGAGGATCTCGTTCTTGCGTCGCCAGGCGATGAGCTGCTCGATGGAGATCAGCTTGAGACCGTGGGTGTCACAGAACCGGCGCAGCTCCGGGAGCCTGGCCATGCCGGTGGGGTCCTCCTCACTGACCACCTCACAGATCACGCCGGCGGGGCGCAGACCCGCGGCCCGGGCCAGGTCCACGGCGGCTTCGGTGTGCCCGGCGCGGACCAGGACACCACCCTCCCGGGCACGCAGTGGCACCACGTGTCCGGGCCGGGTGAAGTCGGTGCGGTCGGAGGTGGGGTCGGCGAGCAGTCGGATGGTGTGCGCACGGTCGGTTGCCGAGATACCGGTGGATCCGGTGTTGGCATCCACGGTCACGGTGTAGGCGGTGCCGCGGGCATCCTGGTTGTGTGCGGTCATCGGCGGCAGATCCAGACGGTCTGCGTCCTCTGAGGTCATCGGTGTGCAGATATAACCGGAGGAGTAGCGGACCATGAAGGCCACCAGCTCCGGGGTGGCGAGTTCCGCGGCGAAGATGATGTCGCCTTCGTTCTCCCGGTTCTCATCATCGACGACAACCACGGCCCTGCCGGCGGCGATTTCTGCGATGGCTTCTTCAACTGTGTCCAGTTGGCTGTTCTGTGCGGCGTTCTCAGTCACAGTCATCAACCTTAGTTCTCCCCTGCGCCGGCGGATGCGCCAGGGCCCGTCATCATGCGTTCGACGTACTTGGCGATCACATCGACTTCGATGTTGACCACATCACCCACCTGCAGTTGACCGTGGGTGGTCTCGCGCAGGGTGGTGGGGATGAGGGAGACCTCGAACCAGTCCTCCCCCAGGGAGGACACGGTCAGGGAGGTGCCGTTGAGGGCGATGGAGCCCTTCTCCACCACGTAGCGCGCCAGGTCGGCGGGCAGTGCGAACCGCAGGACATCCCAGTTCTCGGAACTCTCCCGGGACAGCAACGTGGTGGTGCCGTCCACATGACCCTGCATGATGTGTCCGCCAAGGCGACCGTTGGCGGCCATGGCGCGTTCCAGGTTGACCGGGCTGCCCACGGTCAGTGACCCGAGCGAACTGCGGTCGAGGGTTTCCTGCATGCAGTCGGCGGTGAAGTGCCCGTCCTCAAAGGTGGCCACAGTCAGGCACACACCGTTGACTGAGATGGAGTCACCGAGGTTGACGTCCTCCAGCACCCGGGCGGCGGCGATGGTGAGCCGGACGGAATCACCCAGGTTCTCCACGCCGGAAACGGAGCCGAGTTCCTCAACAATGCCAGTGAACATCTATTGGTCCTTTCGAGTCATGTCAATCAGCACATCATCGCCGAGGCGGTGCACGGCGGTGGTGGTAAAACGTGTGATGTCGGAGATGGTGGTCCCACCATCCCAGCTGAGCACGGATCGGCCCGCACCCAGGATCGCGGGGGCCACATAGGCCCGGATCGCATCGATGACGCCCGCACGCAGCATGGTGCCGGCCAGGGTGGGTCCGCCCTCCAGGAGGACATCCCGGCATCCTGATTCCCACAGCGCCGCCAGGGCCTCGTCTATTCCCGGGTACTGCTCGAACCCCAGGCGATCCAGGTTGGATCCGGTTGGAACAGGCCTGTGTCCGACGACCACCCGGCGCGGCTGGTGGCCATACAATCCGGATGGCCCCCGGGCGGTCAGGGAGGGGTTATCTGCCAGGGCCGTGCCGGTGCCGACGATGATGGCGTCACGCCGGGCGCGGTCGGCATGCACATGGGCCCGGGCGGCCTCGCCGGTGATCCACTGGCTGGTGCCGTCGGTGGCTGCGGCGAAGCCGTCGAGGGTGCCGGCGAATTTGAGGGTGATGTGAGGTCGGCCGAGCTCTGTTGCCCGCAGCCACGGGGTGAGCGTCGGAACGGGGACACCCAGAAGATGCGTGTCGACGCCCGCCTGCCTCAGGTGGTCGGCCCCTCCGGCGGCCTGCGGGAAGGGATCGGGGTTGGCGTAGAAAACCCGGGCTATCCCGGCGTCGATAAGCGCCTGCGAGCAGGGACCCGTGCGCCCGGTGTGGTTGCACGGCTCGAGGGTGACCACCGCGGTGCCGCCACGGGCACGCTCCCCCGCGGCGGCCAGCGCCATGACCTCGGCATGCGCCCCACCGGGTGGTTGCGTGGCACCGATACCGGCGACCTCACCGCCCGTGTCCAGGATGACGGCACCGACCGGCGGGTTCGGGCTGGTGGTACCGACGACCTTCTCGGATGCCTCGATGGCCAGCTGGAGGGCCTCCTCGGGACTCACGGGGTCTACTTCGAGGCCAGTGCGCGGAGTTCCTGCACGGCGGCGTTGGGCTCACCGGCGCCGAAGACCGCGGAACCGGCGACGAAGGCGTCCACGCCCGCCTCGGCGGCCTGTTCGATGGTGGTGGCGGAGATGCCACCGTCGATCTCGATGATGATGTCCAGTCCGCGCTCGTCGATGACACGGCGCAGGGTGCGGACCTTGTCCAGCTGATCCGGCATGAAGCTCTGGCCACCGAAGCCGGGCTCCACGCTCATGACGATGACCTCGTCGAAGTGCTCGAGGTCATCCAGGTAATCCTCGATCGGGGTGCCCGGGCGCAGGGAGAACCCGGCGCGCACGCCCTTGGAGCGGATGTGCTGAGCCAGTTCCACATGCTTGTCGGTGGCCTCGACGTGGAAGATGACACACGCCGCACCCGCATCGATGTAGCGATCAACCCACTTCTCGGGGTTCTCGATCATGAGGTGGACATCCAGGGGTTTGTCCGTGACACGGTGAACGGCCCTGGTCACGTCGTAACCGAAACTCAAGTTGGGGACGAAGTGGCCGTCCATGATGTCGACGTGGATCCAGTCGGCATCGGGAACCGCTGCGATCTCCTCACCGAGGCGGGCGTAATCGGCGGCCAGGATGGATGGGGCAATGATGGGTTTGCGCTGTTGAGCCATACCTTCAGATCATAGCCCCACCGGTTCACCGCTTCCGCAGGATGGCCACGAACATCGCATCCGTGCCGTGACGGTGTGGCCACATCTGCACGGATTTACCCTCGCCGGTGTTGTCCATGCCGGGCATGAACTCGGCGGCATCCAGTTCCTCGATGGGCAGGGCGGCCAGGGCACGGTCCACCACCTCGCGGGTCTCCCGCAGATCCGGGGAGCATGTGGAATAGACCACGACGCCGCCGGAGCGCACCCGGTTGATGGCGGATTCCAGCAGTTCATACTGCAGGGTGTTCAGCGGTGCGATATCGGATTCCTGCTTGCGCCAGCGGGCCTCCGGACGGCGACGCAGGGCGCCGAGTCCGGAACAGGGGGCATCCACCAGCGCGCGGTCATAACCGTCGTCGAGGGTGAGGGTGCGGCCATCGCCGACATGCACCCTCACGGGCAGACCACGGACGGAGCGTTCCACCAGTTTCGCCCGGTGATCGGAGACCTCGATGGCATCCACGCGGGCACCATCCATGCGTGCCAGCGCACCCACCAGGGCGGCCTTGCCACCCGGTCCGGCGCATAAGTCAAGCCAGCGTCCCTCATCTTCCCCCTCCACCGGCGCCTCAACCAGCGCGCGGGCGATGAGCTGGGAGCCCTCGTCCTGCACGGCCGCCAGGCCCTGCTGCACGGGGTCGATGTCTCCCGGATCCCCGCCCTCGAGGTAGACGGCATACGGGGAATACTTACCTTCCTCGCCACCGGTGATCAGGGCGAGTTCCTCCGCACTGATCTCGCCGGGACGTGCCACCAGGTGGACCACGGGGCGCTCGGAATCGGCGGCCAGGGCATCCTCCAGTTCCTCCGCTGGCAGCAGACGGGAGAAGCTCTGCGCAATCCACTCCGGGTGGGCGGTGCGAAACGCCACGCGCGCGATCTCACCCTCCGGTTCCAGTTTGTCCAGCCATTCCGGCGCCGGGGTGCGCGTGATGGTGCGCATGACGGCATTGGCGAAACCCGTGGCGTTGAACTTCTTGAGCCCACCGACCATCTTCACGGTGGTGTCCACCGCAGCATGATCCTCCACGCGGGTGAACAGCACCTGGTAAGCACCGATGCGCAGAATATCGAGCACCTCGGGGTCAATGTCCTTCACCGGCCGGTTGGCCGCCGAGGAGATCACCGCATCCAGCAACCCCAGATTGCGCAGGGTGCCGTAGGTGATCTCGGTGGCGAACCCGGCATCCCGGGTGTCCAGCTTCTGCTTGGTCAGCAGACGGGGCAGCACCAGGTTGGCGTACGCATCACCGGTGCGCACCCGGTCGAGCACCTCGTAGGCAATCTCACGGGGCTTGTCGACGCCCAGTGCCCGCACCTCCCGGACCTCTGCACGGGGGTTGCGGTTGGAGGTGGACCCACTCTTCTTCTGCTGCTGCCCCTTGGGCGCACCCTTGGGTGTGCTCTTGGGCGTGCCTTTGGGGGTACGGGAGCGGAAGCCCCCGGATTTCTCCAGGCTCATTCGAAACTCGCTTCCTGATCAAGATGGACACCACGGGCCCAGTCTGCTGCATTCATCATTTTCTTACCCGGGGGCTGGATCTGCCCCAGGGCCACCGGGGTGCTCCCGGTTCCCACATACACCGCATCCCTGGCCGCGTGGAGCGCGCCGGGGGTAAGCGTTGGGACGTCCGGGAGGTCGGTCACGGTGACGAGGGGGCCGACCTTGAGGCGGGCGTCGTCAAGCATCGTCCAGGCGCCCGGCCCCGGGGTGTGGGCGCGGATATGGCGGTCGATCACCTCGGCTGGGACGGCCCAGTCGATGCGGGCGTCCGCCGTGGTGATCTTGGGCGCGTAGGTGGCCTCCCCGGTCTGCTCCCGCGGGGTGATGGTGCCCGACTCGAGGGCGGTCATGGTGTCAACCAGCAGGTCAGCACCGGCATACGCCAGACGGGTGAGCAGGTCGTCGGCGGTGTCCGTGGGCTGGATCGTCTCCTCGAGCATGGACAGAATCACGCCGGTGTCCAGTCCCTCGTCGATGCGGAAACAGGTGGCCCCGGTGATCTGATCACCCGCGCGGATCGCTGCCTGGACCGGTGCGGCCCCACGCCAGGCGGGCAGGAGGGAGAAGTGGAGATTCACCCAGCCGTGCGGGGCGATATCAAGGAGATCCCGGGTGATGAGCTGCCCGAAGGCGACCACCGGGAGGCAGTCGGGCTGCAACTCGGCGAGGCGCTGCCGGACCGCCTGGCCATCCTCGGTATCCGCCCTGAGGCTGGAGGGTTTGATCACCTCGATGCCGTGGGCCTGCGCCAACTCGGCGACCGCGGAGGGGTGCAGGGTGCGACCACGGCCACGGCGGGCATCCGGCTGGGTGAGCACGGCCACCACCTCATGCTCGGAATCAATCAGTTTCTGGAGCGCAACAACCGCCGGCTCCGGCGTGCCTGCGAACACTAGACGCATAGAGGGAATCCTTTACTTGTTGAACCAGTCGGAGGCACGGATAACGCCCATCGCGGCCTTGCGTTCAGCCGGGTCGAGGCGCTTCAGGAAGAGCACCCCATCGAGGTGATCGGTCTCATGCTGGATGCAGCGCGACAACAGGCCGGAGGCCACCAGACCGATCGGATTGCCGTCCTTGTCCCGCCCGGACAGCTTGACGGTCTCATACCGGGTGGTCTCAGCCGAGACGTCCGGGATGGACAGACATCCCTCTTTACCAGTCTGGGTCTCCTCCCCGATCGGCTCCCACACCGGGTTGACCACATGGCCGCGCAGGCCCCCGTCCACATGACTGCAGTCGAAGACGAACACGCGCCGCAGCACGCCGACCTGGTTGGCGGCCAGGCCGACGCCACCGGCATCCTCCATGGTGTCGAACATGTCGTCAACGAGTGTGGCCAGGGACTCGTCAAAGTCAACGACCTCATCTGCCCTGCTGGTCAATACCGGATCGCCGAAGATTCTGACGTCACGAACGGTCATGGTTGAGATGGTTCTCCTTATAAGGGATGGGATGTGGGATTCCCCCGGGGCTTTAGTCACTGGTATCGCCGGGAGATGTTCCATCCATCCTATCGCCCGGACCCGACACTTCCCCACCCCGCCTGCTGGGAGGTGAGGGTGCGACTGTCTGTCAGGGTGAGGGTTTTCGAAATCATGTTCGAATAAGGGACTGGATGTCCCGGCCATAATCTAGGGTGGAATAGAACAAATGATCTAATCATGGTAACCACAGGGGGTACCACCATGAACACCAACACAACACCGTACTACTACACCGTCAACAACCCCACCGACCCCATGGCCGTCCACATGACCACCATCCGCAAGACGGACCACCTGGCCTGGGAGGAGGTCCTCCCCGATGAGGATGCCGACTTCGAACACACCGTTGCCACGCTGTCCATCTCCACCGGCATCACCCGCAACCGCGTCACCCAGATCATCCTCGCCCTCTACCAACTCCGCGACCTACCCGGCCTCCGCGCCCTGCAGCACGACCTGTTCCACCTCGACACCCAACGCCTGATCGCCATCTCCAACGCCCTGTTCGGTCTCAATCCCGACCACCTGGCCACAGTCGATGACCATCTCACCGACTACCTCACCCCAACCACACCCAATCAGGTCCTGCCCTCCGCCCGGGCCATCTCCAACAAGATCGCCGCCATCCGGGACATGCTCAGTGATCCCCGGGCGACCAACACCACCCCGGGCACCAAGGAGGTCCACATCTCACCCAACCCCGATGGCACCACCGACCTCCAGGCCACCCTCGACCCGGTTGACGCCACACTCATCGACGACGCAATCCGCAACCACGCCAACGCCACCGGGAAGACCGCCGCCGAGGCCCTCGTGGACCTCATTCTCGGAAAGGCCACCGTCACGGTGGATCTGCATCTCTACACCGCCTCCGATCTCGCCAACGCCCCGGTGTGGGCCAGCGGGATCGGCTGGCTGGACTCCTGCACCGGGGAGAAATGGACCGCCCGGACCACCCGGACCCACGACATGGACAAAGCCAGGGATAAACACCTCAACGGTCATGATCCGTGTCATGACATCAGGGCTGCGGTGAAGGGACGCGACGGAACCTGCCGGTTCCCGGGATGCACCGCCAAGGCGATCAACTGCGACTGCGATCACCGCGTCAACCACGAGGATGGCGGTGGCACCTGCGTGCACAACCTGTGCAGCCTGTGCCGACACCACCACAACGACAAGACCAACGGCCGGATCACCTACTTCATGGACCCGGTCACCGGGATCGTCATCTGGCTGCTGTCTGATGGCACCTGGGCAGTGACCGTCCCGGAGGGGCCGTTGACACCGACGGGGGCCAGATGGGCGCAGACGGTCTCGCAGTACCGCACCAAACACCGTCAGCGCTGGGCGGCAGCGGCGAAAGCTGAAGCCACCACAGAAACCACCGAGACGGCAGGAGTCCAGGATGATGAACCACCGTTCTAGGACACAGACTGGACAGCGGTGTCATCCGATGTGGATCGGATCCATCTGCACGCGCAGTGGCAGGTCATTCCTGCGTGCTGCCCGTGCCACCTGTGCCGAGCGCAGTGCCCTGCCCAGTTCGGAGCGCGGCCCCAGTGGGGTCCGGATGAGCATGCGCTGCGGGGGCCCGAAACGCGCCTCATCATATTCACCCGGCAGGGTGACCCCCGGGGGAAGATCCACCGGCCCGAGCACCTCCGCGTGGGCGGGCAGTTCCGCCAGTTCCACGAAACTGTCCAGCGCCGCGGCGGCACCATCGATGGCCGCCATGTGGACAGCCGGCGGAAACCTGACCTCCCGGCGCGAGGCGAGCTCCGCGGCTGCCGCGCCCACCATGTCCCACCGGATCAGGGACTGCACCACGGCGAGGGAGGGATCAGCCACCACCACCACATGACCACCGTGGATATGGGAATGCACCAGCGTGGCCGCCGCCGCCCACTTCTGCAGAGTGTCCTCCGTCGCGCGGAGATCCTGCCTGCCCATCAGTGCCCAGGTGTCCAGCAGCAGGCAGGCACCATAAGCGCCGCGGGAGGTGTCCCCGCTGTAGCGGTCCACACCCGTATGCACTGCTGGTTCCGCGCCGGGTGTGGACACCACGATGCAGGCCCGGTAGTCGATGTGGTCGACCACGCGGTTACCACCCGAGGTGATGATGCGGGTGGAGGGGAAGGCACGCCCGAGTTCCTCCGCGGTGCGTTCCGCACCCAACACCACCGCGCGCAGCTTCGGTGAGCCACACGCCTGGCAACGGAACCGGGTGTCGGGGCGCCCACACCAGCGGCAGGTGGGCACACCACCCTGATGCTGATCCGACTGGGGCAGGCCGACGGGGCCGTTACAGTGGCGGCATCGTGCGGGGGTGCGGCAGTTCCCGCAGGCCAGGGTGGGTACATACCCCTTGCGGGGGACCTGAATGAGCACCGGTTCATTGCGGCTGAGGGTGTCCCGGACGGCCCGGAACGCCAGGCCGGGGAGACGGGCGGAACGGGCCAGCGGATCGCGTTCGAGCTCGAAATCAGAGTCGCCGACAGCCTGGATCCGGGGCATCCGGGTGCGGACGGTCTCGCGCGGGGCGACCAGGTCATGTGCCCACCCGGCCTCCACCAGCAGCTGGGTTTCCGCGGTGCGGGTGTGTCCACCGATGATCAGCGAACTCCCCTCCAGCGCGGAACGGGTGGTCAGGACCTCACGGGCGTGGACATACGGGGCGCGCGGGTCCACCAGGTTGTCATCACCGTCGCCCAGGATCACTGTGAGTTTCAGATCCGCCACCGGGGCGAACGCCGCGCTGCGCGTCCCGACCACGAGACGTCCCTGCCCACTGAGCACCGACAGGAACCGTCGGTACCGGGCCTGTGGCCCGAGCCCGGAGTTGAGCACCGTCACCTGTTTGGCGGCGACGAGGGTGCGCAGTGCGGCCTCAAGCTTGTCGACGTCACGCTGATCCGGCACCACGATCAGAGCCCCGCCACCATCCTTGACCACCTTGACCGACAGTGAGGCCACCGCGAGGGCCCAGTCATCGCCGGGGGCGATCTGCCAGGCCGCGCGGGCCGTGGTTCCGGCGAGCACGGCATCAACGAAGGACTGCCCGTACTGGTAGGCGGACCAGGAGGACAGGTCGGGTTCCGTCACCGCACCCAGGTCATGCCAGGGGGTGGAGGTGTCGGAGTCCTCGGCGCCGGCGTGGCGGGAGGGAATGGCGGAGCGGATGAGATCGGAACGGACCCCACCGTATCGGTCGGTGAGGGATTCGATGAGGCGGGCGGTCTGTTCCGGGTAGACCACAACCGGTGAGATCACCCGGTCGAGCCAGGCCAGTTCACCTGCATGGTCGGTATGGCCGGTGCGGTCGATGAGGATGGCGTCGACAAGCCTGCCGCCGAAGCGGATGCGCACCCGCACGCCGGGCCGGGCATCCTCGTGCTGATCGGTCGAGATCCGGTAGTCAAACAACCGGTCCAGGTGGGGCAGGCCCAGAAGAGGCAGAACCCGCGCCACCGGTACTTCTGGAGCGGGGACGCGGGGATTGGCCATGGTTCGAAGATACTATAGTGGCCTCTACTTCAGGCCGAGCGCCTCACGGAGTCGACCGGTGCGGTTGGTGGCCTCCCAGGGCAGGTCCAGGTCGGTGCGGCCGAAGTGACCGTAGGCCGCGGTCTGGGCGTAGATCGGGCGCAGCAGGTCCAGTTCACGGATGATGGCGGCCGGACGCAGGTCGAACACCTTGGTGACCGCAGCCTGGATCTGCTCATCGGTCAGACCCTCCTTGGCGGTATCGAAGGTCTCCACGTACAGACCCACCGGCTTGGCACGGCCGATGGCGTAGGCGACCTGGACCTCCGCGCGATCGGCGAGGCCTGCAGCCACGATGTTCTTGGCCACCCAGCGCATCGCGTACGCGGCGGAGCGGTCCACCTTTGACGGGTCCTTGCCGGAGAACGCCCCACCACCATGACGGGCCATGCCACCGTAGGTGTCCACGATGATCTTGCGGCCGGTCAGACCGGCATCGCCCATCGGACCACCGAGGATGAAGGACCCCGACGGGTTGATCAGGACGGTGATGTCGCCGGTGGCCAGGTGCTCGAGACCGGCGTCCCGGATCACCCAGTCGATGACATGTTCACGCAGCTGGGGCTCCAGCCAAGCGCTGTCGACCTCCCGGTCATGCTGCGTGGAGATGACCACGGTGTCCAGGTGGGAGGGGTTGTCGTCCGCATCGTAGGCGAAGGTGACCTGGGTCTTGCCGTCCGGACGCAGGTGCGGGACGATGCCCTCCTTGCGGACCTGGGTCAACCGGCGTGCCAGGCGGTGTGCCAGGGCGATCGGCAGAGGCATGAACTCCGGGGTCTCATTGGTGGCGTATCCGAACATCAGGCCCTGGTCACCGGCACCTGCCCGGTCGTCCTCCTCGAAGTGGCCGTCACCGCGGGCTTCCTGGGCAATGTCCACGCCGGCGGCGATCTCATGGGACTGCTCACCGATGGAGACGGACACGCCACAGGTCTTGCCGTCGAAGCCGACGTCGGAGGAGTTGAAACCGATTTCCATGAGTTTCTGTCGCACCAGCTGTGGGATCTCCACATAGCCACTGGTCCGGACCTCGCCCACCACGTGGACGATGCCGGTGGTGACCACGGTTTCGACGGCGACGCGGGACAGGGGGTCCGCGGTCAACAGGGCATCGAGGATGGTGTCTGAGATCGCGTCGCAGATCTTGTCCGGGTGTCCTTCCGTCACTGACTCACTGGTGAACAAACGAACTGCGGTTGGCTGGGACACTGAAACCCTTCTTTCAGGAGATGAACACTGGTGGTTCGTGGAAATGCTCTCCCTAATGTAGACCAAGCTGTCTAATTTTACAATTACGACGGTCTGTTAGTTTCAGCGTTCCACTGCCACGGCGGCATCCAGGATGCGCGCGGCCACCTCCAGCTTGGTGCCTTCAGCCACCTCGGTGACGCCACCGTCCGCGGTCAGGATCCACCCCTCGTTGTGCGTCTGGCCGAACACCTTGCCATGGCCGACCTCATTACACATCAGCAGGTCACAGCCCTTGCGCTCCAATTTCGCCCGGGCATAATCCAGTGCGCTGGTTTCCGCATCACCGGTCTCGGCGGCGAACCCGACGATGACGGGATCCGAGGCGAGTTCCCCCTCAGCCCTGCGACGGACCGTGGTTTTGAGAATGTCCGGGTTCTCCACCAGATGCACGGTGCTCAGTGCCCCCTCATCAGCGCCCTTCTTCAGTTTGGAATCGGCCTGGGTATCCGGGCGGAAATCCGCCACGGCCGCCGCCATGATGATGATGTCGGACTCCCCCGCCCGTTCCTGCACCGCAGCGAACATGTCCTGGGTGGAGGTGACATCCACGATCTCCGCGCCCGCCGGGGTCGGCAGTTCCACGGTGTTGCCAGCGATGATGGTCACCTGCGCACCACGCTGGGCAGCCACCTCCCCGAGTGCGAACCCCTGCCTACCGGAGGAGCTGTTGCCGATATAACGCACCGGATCAATATGTTCCTGGGTGCCGCCGGCCGTGATGAGGACACGCTTCCCCACCAGGTCCTGGTTGAGGATGACCCCACCGGCGACCGCATTGGCGATCTCCACGATCTGTTCCGGATCCGGCAGACGTCCCGGGCCGGTGTCCTTACCGGTCAGACGGCCATGCGCGGGTTCGATGACAGTAATATTCCGTTCCCGCAGGGTGCGCACATTGGCCACGGTGGCCGGATTGAACCACATCTCGGTGTGCATGGCCGGGGCGATGACCACCGGGCAGGTGGCCACCAGCACGGTGGCCGACAGCAGATCATCCGCCCGACCCATCACGAGACGAGCCATCAGGTCCGCCGTGGCGGGGGCAATGACGATCAGATCGGCCTCCTGACCGATGCGGACGTGCTGCACCTGATCCACGTCATCGAACACCGTGGTGGAGACGGGATTACCCGACAGAGCCTCGAAGGTCGCCTTACCGACGAAACCCAGGGCGGCCTCGGTGGGGACCACCCGGACATCATCTCCCGCCTCCTTGAAGGCGCGGATGATGTGACAGGCCTTGTAGGCTGCGATGCCACCCGCGACGCCGACGACCACCCGGCGCTTCGACTCGGGGATGGACTGGACCTGGTCACTCACACGCTGCTGCGTCATGCCTGTTGCATTCCTTCGGCTGGATGGGGATTGGTTTTCTTCCCACACTCTAGCCGGAGGGTGATCCTGGCATGCTTAAAACACCCAGTGACCACCTCTTGATGACGGTGGGCTGGGTGTTGAAAGTGCTGTGAAATTATGGGCTCAAAGCGCCGGTGTGGGCTCTAGCCTTCCTCGTGGTCGAGGAGGCCGACATTGATCTCACGCAGGGCGATGGACAGTGGCTTCTCGCCCGGCTGCGGGGTGACGAGGGGTCCGATGAACTCGAAGACACCTTCATCAGCCTGCTGGTAGTAGCTGTTGATCTGTCGCGCACGCTTCGCGGCGAAGATCACGAGGGCGTACTTTGAGGTGACCTTGTCCAGCAGTTCATCGATCGGAGGGGCGGTGATGCCCATTGGCGGATCGAAGACGGCCTTGGTGGCGTTGGTCTCGTTGCTCACGTTGGTCACTGACACCTTTTCAAAAGATTGTAGACAGTAGTGTAAGAGCGGGAAGGTTGCTCAATCGGTAAAGCATACCCTACCGCCCCGTTTTTGGCTAAGTGCCGAGGAGAACAGCCTTGATGGCCGCAACGGCCTTCTCAACATCGTCATTGATGACGACGTGCTTGAACTCGCTCTGTGCTGCCAATTCCTCGCGTGCGGTTTCCAGCCTGCGATTGATGACGTCCTGACTTTCAGTCCCCCGGCCAGTCAACCGCTCAACCAGCACCTCCCATGAGGGTGGTGCCAGGAAGATGGTTTCGGCCTCGGGCATCAGACGGGCAATATTGCGGGCCCCGACGAGGTCAACCTCGACGAGAACAGGGCGACCCTCTTCGCGAGCCTTCTGAACAGGCTCGGCGGGAGTGCCCGACCGCTGCAGACCACCGTGGATGTCAGCCCATTCGAGCATCTCCCCACGGTTGATCTTCTCCTGGAACTCCTGTGCGGTGACATAGAAATAATCTCTGCCATCCACCTCACCCGGACGCGGATCCCGGGTGGTCATGGACACACTGAAGTACAGGTTGGGAACGTCACTACGGAGGCGATCCACCACAGTCGACTTTCCGACTGCCGAGGGGCCCGCCAGAATCACGAGCCTTCCGTGTGGTTTATCGCCGGACACCAGGAATTAGTCCTCGAATCCGAAACGCTCGAGGAGCGCACGACGCTGGCGGTCACCGAGACCACGCAGACGACGGGTCTGGGCGATGCCCAGCTCATCCATGATTTCCTTTGCCTTGACCTTACCGACCTTCGGAAGAGCCTCGAGCAGTGCGGAGACCTTGGTCTTGCCGATGATCTCGTCGGACTCTGCCTTGTCCAGGACCTCCTTGAGGTTGGTGTTGCCGCGCTTCAGGTTCTCCTTGAGCTCGGCGCGTGCCTTGCGTGCTTCGGCTGCCTTGGCAAGTGCTGCCTTACGCTGCTCGTCAGTCAACTGTGGAAGGGCCACGGGGTTCCTCCGTTTTCGTGTGTGATCTATGTACAGACGGATACTTTTTCATACCCGGGAATCGAAGATACACGAGTGAATACCACGCGTGTCACCCTGCGATTTTGGATTAGTCTAGCACTACTTCAACAAACACAAAGGTGGCAAGGCCCTTGTTTGACAAACCTGCAGGTCACAGACTCGCAGACAAAGGCCTTGTTCCGGTCTATGACCTGGGGAAACCTGGAAACGCGGCGGCGGTTTCCGACACCGCGGCCCGCAGATTCTCCACATCCGGACCCTGTGCCAGCACTGCCCGGGACACGTTCGGGAACGCCAGGTGGGACATATCCCCGGCGATGGTGTCCACGTCGCGTGCCGTGCCACCCTGGGCGCCGACGCCGGGCATGAGGATGGCACCGTTCAGCCCGGACAGCACCGGTGGATCGGTCAGGGTTGCCCCGACCACCACACCGATATTGCCGGCCCGGTGCTGCGCCCTGTGAGGTGCATTGAGCGCCGCAGCCTCGTTGACGATCTGCTGGGAGATGCTCACCCCAGCCGCATCGGTCTGGTCCTGGAGGACACGTGCCTCCGGGTTGGAGGTGGCGGCGAGGACGAACACTCCCCTGCCGTGTTCCTCCGCCAGGTCGAAGACCGGCTGCAGGGAACCGAAACCGAGATACGGCGAGACCGTCACGGCATCACTGGACAGCGGTGAGGCGGGGTCCAGCCAGGCTGTGGCATAACCGGCCATGGTGGATCCGATATCCCCGCGCTTGGCATCCGAGACCACCAGACAACCCTGCTCGCGGAGGGTGCCGATGGTCTCCTCCAGGACCGCGAAACCACGCGAACCAAAGCGTTCATAGAACGCCACCTGGGGCTTGACCAGTGCGACGGTGTCAGCGAACGCCTCCACACAGATGCGGGAGAACTCCGCCAGTCCCGTCGCATCGACCGGAAGCCCCCAGGCCCGCAGGAGGCTCTCATGGGGATCAATACCCACACACAGCCGCCCACGGGTGGACGCGGCGTCGAGAAGCTTGTCTCCGAACGTCTGCGTCAAGACACTCAGGCCTTCACCGCGTGGTCGAGTTCCTGCAGCGCACGGACGGTGAGCTCACCGCGGCGCAGTGCCTCGATGCCCTGCACCGCAGCGGTAACACCCTGCACGGTGGTCACCAGTGGGACGCCGACGGTGACGGCGGAACCACGGATCTCGTAACCGTCGTGGCGGGCACCCGCGGACCCTGCCGGGGTGTTGAGGATGAGGTCCACCTCACCGTCACGGATGCGGTCCACGATGGAGCGGCCCTCGACGCCGTCGCGCACGTCAGAGCTCTTGAGCACGACCTCGCAGTCGATGCCGTTGCGACGCAGCATACCGGCGGTGCCCTCGGTGGCCAGGATCTTGAAGCCCATGGAATCCAGACGCTGGATGGCCAGGATGACGCTGCGCTTGTCGCGGTTGGCCACGGAGACGAACACGCTGCCCTCGGTCGGGAGGGTGCCGAATGCGCCGGTCTCGGCCTTGGCGTAGGCGGCACCGAAGTTGTCGGCCAGACCCATGACCTCACCCGTGGACTTCATCTCCGGGGAGAGCAGGGTGTCCAGGCTGCGGCCATCGGGGCGGCGGAAACGGTTGAACGGCAGGACGGCCTCCTTCACCGCGATCGGGGCGTCGAGAGGCAGTGAGCCACCGTCGTACCCGGTCGGGATCATGCCCTCGGCGCGCAGCTCGGCGATGGTGGCACCCACCGCGATGCGGGATGCCGCCTTGGCCAGGTGGACGCCGGTGGCCTTGGAGACGAACGGCGCGGTGCGGGAGGCACGCGGGTTGGCCTCGATGACGTAGAGGATGTCATCCTTCAGGGCGTACTGCACGTTCATCAGGCCCTTGACACCGATGCCCAGGGCGAGTGCCCGGGTGGACTGGCGGACCTTCTCGATGTCCTGGGCGCCCAGGGTCATCGGCGGCAGTGCACAGGCGGAGTCACCGGAGTGCACACCGGCCTCCTCGATGTGCTCCATGACGCCGGCGAGGTAGACCTCCTCGCCGTCGCAGAGCGCATCGACGTCGATCTCGATGGCGTTGTCCAGGAAGCGGTCGACCAGCACCGGGTGCTCGGTCGACAGCTCGGTGGCGCGCTGGATGTAGTCCTCCAGGGATGCCTCATCGTAGACGATCTCCATGCCACGGCCACCGAGCACGTAGGACGGACGGACCAGGACCGGGTAACCGATCTCATCGGCCACGGCGCGGGCCTGCTCGAAGGAGTGCGCGGTGCCGAATGCCGGGGCAGGAAGCTCGGCGCGGCCCAGCAGGTCGCCGAACTCGCCACGATCCTCGGCCATGTTGATGGCCTCCGGGGAGGTGCCGATGATCGGGACACCGGCGGCCTTGAGGCGCTCGGCCAGACCCAGCGGGGTCTGACCACCGAGCTGGACGATGACACCGGCGACGGTGCCGGACTGAGACTCCGCGTGGTAGACCTCCATGACATCCTCGAAGGTCAGAGGCTCGAAGTAGAGGCGGTCAGCGGTGTCGTAGTCGGTGGAGACGGTCTCCGGGTTGCAGTTGACCATGACGGTCTCATAGCCCACGCGGGACAGCTCCAGGGCTGCGTGCACACAGGAGTAGTCGAACTCGATGCCCTGGCCGATGCGGTTCGGGCCGGATCCCAGGATCAGGACCTTCTCACGCTCGGTCTGTGGGGCGACCTCGGACTCCGCGGCCGGATCCAACTCGTAGGCCGAATAGTGGTACGGGGTGGTGGCCTCGAACTCGGCGGCACAGGTGTCGACGGTCTTGAACACCGGGCGGATACCCAGGGAATAACGCAGACGACGCACCCCGTCCTCACCGGCGAGTTCCGGACGCACAGCGGCGATCTGGAGGTCGGACAGACCCATGAACTTGGCCTCGCGCAGGAGTTCCTCATCCAGGACGGGTGCGTCCTCCAGCTTCTCGCGGAAGTCCACGAGTGCCTTCAGTTCCGCCAGGAACCACGGGTCGATGGAGGAGGCGTCGTAAAGCTCCTCGATGGTGGCGCCGAGCCGCATGGCGAGCTCGACGTCGTAGAGGCGACCCTCGGTCGGGCGACGCAGATCCTCCAGGACGGCCTGGAGATCCGTGGCGCGCTCGCCGGCGAAGTACTCATCCGGCTTGGTCCAGAAACCGAGCTGCTTGGTCTCCAGGGAGCGCAGTGCCTTGTTCAGTGCCGCGATGTAGTTGCGGCCCAGGCTCATGACCTCACCGACGGATTTCATGGTGGTGGTCAGGGTGTCATCGGCGCCGGGGAACTTCTCGAAGGCAAAGCGTGGGGCCTTGACCACCACGTAGTCGAGGGTCGGCTCGAAGGCGGCCGGGGTGACACCGGTGATGTCGTTGGTGACCTCATCCAGGGTGTAGCCGATGGCCAGCTTGGCGGCCAGCTTCGCGATCGGGAAACCGGTGGCCTTGGAGGCCAGCGCGGAGGAACGGGACACGCGCGGGTTCATCTCGATGGTGATGATGCGGCCGTCGGTCGGGTTGATGGCGAACTGGATGTTACAGCCGCCGGTATCAACACCGACCTCGCGGATGATGGCGATGCCCTGGTCACGCATGATCTGGTACTCACGGTCGGTCAGCGTCATGGAGGGGGCGACAGTGACGGAATCGCCGGTGTGCACACCGAGTGCATCGACGTTCTCGATGGAGCAGATGACCACGACATTGTCGTCGGCGTCACGCATGAGCTCCAGCTCGAATTCCTTCCAACCGAGGATGGATTCCTCGATCAGGACGTTGGCCTCCGGGGAGGCGGCGAGGCCACCACCGGCGATGCGGTCGAGGTCCTCCATGGTGTAGGCCAGGCCGGAACCCAGGCCACCCATGGTAAAGGAGGGGCGCACGACGACGGGGAGACCGAGGTCCTCGACGGTGGCGTAGACCTCGTCCATGTTGTGGCAGACGGCGGAGCGTGCTGATTCACCACCGATGGTGGCGACGATGTCCTTGAACTTCTGGCGGTCCTCACCGCGCTCGATGGCGTCGATGTCGGCACCGATGAGCTCGACGTTGTACTTCTCCAGGATGCCGAGGCGGTCCAGCTGGATGGCGGCGTTGAGGGCGGTCTGTCCACCGAGGGTGGCCAGGACGGTGTCGATCGGGTGGCCCTGTTCGATCTCCTTCTGGAAGATCTTCTCGATGTACTCGGGCTCGATCGGCTCAACGTAGGTGTGGTCCGCCATCTCCGGGTCGGTCATGATGGTGGCCGGGTTGGAGTTGATGAGGGTGACGCGCAGGCCCTCCTCCTTGAGCACACGGCAGGCCTGGGTGCCGGAGTAGTCGAATTCAGCGGCCTGTCCGATGACGATGGGGCCGGAGCCGATGACCAGGACGTGGTTGATATCTGAGCGCTTGGGCATGTTTCTTACGCCTCTTCCTTCTGGTTCTCGGAGTCTTCATCCATCAGTGCGACGAACTGGTCGAACAGTGGGCTTGCATCGTTGGGGCCTGCGGCGGCCTCCGGGTGGTACTGGACGGAATAGGCGCGACCCGACTTCAGGGCGACACCCTCGACGACTCCGTCGTTGAGGCAGGTGTGGGTGACCACGGCGGTACCGAAATCGGTCTCGAACTCCTGGCCGGCCTCACCCTTGAGGGCGAAACCGTGGTTCTGGGCGGTGATGTCGATCTTGCCGGTGATGTGGTTCTTAACCGGGACGTTGATGCCACGGTGGCCGAACTTCAGCTTGTAGGTCTCCATGCCGAAGGCCCGGCCCAGGATCTGGTTGCCGAAGCAGATGCCGAAGAACGGGATATCGGCGGCGAGCACCTCACGGACGATGTTGACCATGGTGTCGGCTGCAGCCGGATCACCGGGGCCGTTGGAGATGAACACACCGGCGGGGTTGTACTGCTTGATCTCCTCGAACGGGGTCTCCGCCGGCACGATCACGGTGCGCACACCACGGGCGGCGAAACGACGCGGGGTGTTCTGCTTGATGCCCAGGTCGTAGGCAACCACGGTGTGGCGTGCCTCGCCCTCGGCCTCGATCACGTAGGTCTCATCGGCGGAGACCTCTACGGCGAGGTTCGCGCCGACCATCGACGGCTGGTTCTTGACGATCTCCACGAGCTCCTCCATGGGACGCTCGGCATCCGCGCCGGAGAAGATACCGGCCGGGACCGCACCCTCATTGCGGATGTGGCGCACCAGTGCGCGGGTGTCGATACCGCCGATGCCCACCACACCCTGCTTGGCCATCTCCTCCTGGAGGGTGGTGGTGGCGCGCCAGTTGGACACACGGACGGCGAGGTCGCGGATGACCAGACCGGCCACCCAGATCGATCCGTCGCGGGACTCGTTGTCCTCCTCGTTCCACCCGGTGTTGCCGATCTGCGGTGCGGTGTTGACCACGATCTGGCGGTGGTAGGACGGGTCGGTCATCGTCTCCTGGTAACCGGTCATGGCTGTGGTGAAGACAGCCTCGCCCAGGGTGGTGCCGATGGCTCCGAAGCCGAAGCCCTTGAAGGTACGGCCATCCGCCAGCACCAGGTAGGCAGGGACGGAACCGATGTTGGTCACGCCCTGGCGGGAGTCGGTGCTGTTCGCATTGGTTTCATTACTCACGGTGACAGCGTCGCCTTTCGTAGGTTCGCCCGGTACACGGGCGGGGTGAGATTGCTCGAACTGTAGTTTATTCACTCTTATGCATTATATGCAATCGCGGGTTGCCCGTTCTCACACGTGACGCGACCACGCAGGATGGTGTGGGAAACCTTGGCGCTGAACTCCATGCCCTCATAGGGGGTGTTGGATGCCTTGGAGGCGAACTCCTCACCCCGGGCGGTCCAGGTCTGCCCCGGATCCACGATGGTGAGGTTGGCGGGCTCCCCCACCGCGATCGGACGACCATGTCCGGGCAGACGGGTGATCTCCGCCGGCCGCTCACTCATGACCTTCGCCACAAACCGCCAGTCCGCGAGCCCGGAGGCCACGAAGGTGTCCGCGATGATGGACAGGGAGGTCTCCAGGCCGAGCATGCCGGGCTTGGCGTTTTCAAATTCACAGCACTTGTCCTCGGAACCGTGGGGGGCGTGGTCGGTGGCCACGACATCGAGGGTGCCGTCGAGAAGCGCATCCCGCAGTGCGAGGGTGTCGCGTTGTTCACGCAGGGGCGGGTTGACGCGGTTGACACCGTCATAGGTCTTGAGGCGCTCATCGGTGAGGATGAGGTGGTGTGGGGTCACCTCGGCGGTGATCGGGATGCCCTGGGACTTGGCCCAGCGCAGCAGCTCGATGGTGCCCTCCGTGGAGGCGTGGCAGATGTGCACGCGGTTGCCGTAGTCGCGGGCGAGGATGGCGTCACGGACCACGATGGACTCCTCGGCCACCCGTGGCCAGCCCCGCAGTCCCAGGCGGGCTGCGTTCTCGCCCTCATGGGCGCTGGCACCCTCGGTCATGCGGTGGTCCTCGCAGTGCTGGGCGATGAGGACATCCATGCCCTTCGCGTACTCCAGGGCGCGGCGCATCACCTGGGGATCATCGACGCACTTGCCGTCGTCGGAGAACATGCGCACACGCGCCTCGGAACGGGCCATCATGCCGAACTCGGTGAGCTCCTTGCCCGCCAGGCCCTTGGTGATGGAACCGACGGGGTGCACATCGCACAGGCCGACGTTCTGGCCCTTGAACCAGACCCCCTCGGCGATCAGCGGCTGGTCCATCACGGGGGTGGTGTTGGCCATGGTGAACACCGCGGTGAACCCACCCTTGGCGGCAGCCGCGGAACCGGTGGCGATGGTCTCGGTGTCCTCACGGCCGGGTTCGCGCAGGTGGACGTGCATATCGACGAAACCGGGGAGCAGCACTCCCCCGTTGCCGTCAACAACGTGGTCGTACTCACCGGAGGCGGGGGCCTCGAGGGAGTCGATCACACCATCGCGGATGAGGACGTTGGTCGGCTCACCCTCGCCGTACACACGGACGTCGGTGACCAACAGGGTTCCCGGTGCAGCCGGCGCGAGCGCACCGGTCTCGGGATATTCATTAACAGTCATGTCGGAAGATTCCTTAAACAGCGGCCGGTACCACCGGCCGTGGTGACAATCGTCAGATGGTGGCGTCTGAACCTGCGACGAGTGCGAACAGCACAGCCATGCGCACGTGAACACCGTTGCTTACCTGCTGCAGGACAGCAGTACGTGGGGCATCCGCCACACCGAAGTTGATCTCCATGCCACGCAGCATCGGACCCGGGTGCATGATGATCGCGGAGTCCTTCAGGCTGGCCTCACGGGCCTTGCTCATGCCGTAGAGGGTGGCGTACTCGCGGTGGGAGGGGAAGAATCCGCCCTGCATGCGTTCCTGTTGGACGCGCAGCATCATCACCGCATCCGCATCCCGGATCTCAGCATCCATGTCGTAGCTGGTACGCACCGGCCAGTTCTCCACGCCGTACGGCAGGAGGGTCGGCGGAGCAACCAGGACAACCTCCGCGCCCAGCGTGGACAGCAGATCCACATTGGAGCGCACCACCCGGGAATGCAGGACGTCACCGACGAGGACGATCTTGCGTCCCTCAATGCCACCGAGCCTCTGACGGATGGTCAGGGCGTCGAGAAGCGCCTGGGTGGGGTGCTGGTGGGAACCGTCGCCGGCGTTGATCACGCTGGGACCCACCCCGCCGGGGGCGACGTAGCCCGCCAGCTGCTGGGCCGCGCCTGACGACGGGTGACGCATGATGATGGCATCCGCACCGATGGCGGACAGGGTCAGGCCCGTGTCCTTGAGGGATTCGCCCTTCTTCACGCTGGAGGAGGAGGCGGAAATGTTGATCACATCCGCACTCATCCACTTGCCTGCGGTTTCGAAGGAGGAACGGGTACGCGTGGAGTTCTCGTAGAAGAGGGTGAAGATGGTCCGCCCACGCAGCGTGGGCAGCTTCTTCACCTCCCGACCCTCGAGCACCTCCCTGAAGCGGTCAGCCTCATCGAGGAGGCTGATGATCTCATCGCGGGACAGATCCGCAATTGAGAGGAGGTGCTTCATCAAATGTCCCCTTCGCCCTCTTCGCGGGTGAGGGTCACGGCGTCACGGCCGTCGATCTCCCGGAGCATCACGGTGACGTCCTCCGCGCGTGCGGTGGGCAGGTTCTTGCCCACGTAATCAGCACGGATGGGCAGCTGGCGGTGTCCGCGGTCAACGAGGACGGCAAGCTGGATGTAGTTGGGGCGCCCCAGGTCACGCAGCGCATCAAGTGCGGCGCGGACGGTACGGCCGGAGAACAACACATCATCAACCAAGACAACGGTGGTCTTGTCTATGCCACCGGAGGGGATGGATGTGGGCTGCAGTGCACGGTGTGGCTTATTGCGGAGATCATCACGGTAGAGGGTGATGTCAATGGCGCCGGTATCAACACGGACGCCCGAGAATTCTTCAATCTTGGCTGCCAAGCGCTCCGCCAGGGGAACACCACCCGAGGGGATTCCCAAAAGCATGACCCGGTCCGCTCCCGGTGAATCAAGAGCGGTCTTCTCAATAATCTGGTGCGCGATGCGCGCGACGGTACGGTTGACGTCGTTCTCCCCCAGGAGTTCGACCACCGTATTCCTACGTTCGCTCATCGTGACCTCCTTCCCCGCCTCACTGTGCGGTCCGTTAAAGGATGTCTAATTTTCTGGTCCGTCATGACACCCTTGTAGTTTCAGCTGACTATGCTGTTGGAGAGTGTCTCTTCGACATCTTGGATGTTACCCCATAAACGCGCGGAGAGTAACATGAGGACACCACCAGACACCCGGTTACCCCACCCGGGAATCATTCCGTTGACTTGGAGAAGCCCCTGTGAGTCTGACCACCAGTCATTTTATTCCTTTTCCCCGCGAAGAGGTCTGGGATTGGCACACGCGTAAGGGTGCCGTGACCAGACTCTCCCCTCCTTTCGTGCCCTTCACCCCCATCCAGCAGGCGGAACGTCTCTCGGATGGCACCACCATCTTCAGCCTGCCCGCGGGCCTGAAATGGGTGGCGCGGCATGATCTGTCGGGGTACCTCAACGGCAGCCGTTTTACTGATGTGTGCACCAACGCCCCGGTGAAGGCCCTGGCCAACTGGCGGCATGTACACAACTTCGTTGATCAGGACGGGGGCACCCTGATTACGGATTCGGTGAACACCCGCGTCCCGGGCATCGCCCTGACGAGCATGTTCGCCTACCGTCAGCACCAGCTGCTGGAGGACATGCTGGCACTGCAGCGTTTCAAGGAGCTTGGCGACGACACCCCGCTCACCATCGCCATGACCGGGTCCAGGGGCCTGATCGGCCGGGCCCTGACCGGCCAGTTGCAGACCGGTGGGCACACCGTGGTGCAGCTGGTGCGTGGAGAGGCGAAACCCGGGCAGCGCACCTGGGATCCGGAGCATCCGTCGCCTGAGCTTCTCGACGGCATCGATGTACTCATCCACCTGGCTGGTGAACCCATCTTCGGTCGTTTCAACGACTCCCACAAGGACGCCATCCGCAAGTCCCGGGTGACACCGACCCGGAACCTGGCGGAACTGGTGGCGGCCTCCGAGTCCTGCCACACCATGGTCTCGGCCTCGGCGATCGGTTTCTACGGTCCCGACCGCGGGGATGAGGAACTGAATGAGCAGTCCCCCACCGGTGGCGGATTCCTCGCTGATGTGGTCCGCGGTTGGGAGAAGGCCACCGAACCCGCCTCCCAGGCGGGCAAGCGGGTCGCAATGATCCGCACCGGTGTTGCACTCAGCGGCCGCGGTGGCATGCTGCCCGTGCTCAAGACCTTGTTCTCCACAGGCCTGGGTGGTCAGTTCGGCGACGGCAGCAACTGGTTCAGCTGGATCGCCCTCGATGATCTCACCGACATCTTCTACCGGGCGGTGATCGACAAGAATGTCTCCGGACCTATCAACGCCACCGCACCCAACCCGGTGACCAATGAGGAGATGACGAAGGTGCTGGCCTCCCAACTGCACCGCCCGGCGTTCTTCCAGATCCCCACCATCGGCCCCAAGATCATCCTGGGCCGCCAGGGCGCCGAGGAACTGGCTCTGTCCAACCAGAAGGTCCTGCCCACCGCGCTGCAGGAACTCGGCCATGTCTTCCGCTACACCACCATCGATGCCGCCATCGCCCATGAACTCGGTGGCGAGGAGTTGGCGGACGCCGCAGCCACCCGTGATCAGGAGGCCCTGGAGGCCAGCGAGAAGAAACAGGCACGCCTCTCCGCCAAGGCTGCCCGTAAGGCCGCCAAGGGGGAGGAGACGCCCGCGCCTGTCGACGACGCAGAGGTGGAGGAGACGATCCGCACCTCCATCCTCGACTTCAGACGTCGACGCAACAGCTGATCACACGGCCGGTAGGGTGGGTGGCTGTAGAAAATTATCAACTCCCCGTTAGGACACAGATTCCACAGTGACTGCAGCTGACTCACCCCACGACATCACGGCGTTTCGCCTGGATGCGGTGACGAGGATCCTCGATGACGAGAACCTCAACTACCGCGTCGATCAACTCGACGGCACCGATGTGGTCCGTACCGGTTTCATCAACGCCGCCATCAGCTTCATCGCCCTCGACGGCGGCCTCACCATGGAGGCCATGTGGCGCGGAGCCCCGGCAACGGACCAGGCCTCGGTGGTGCTGGCCGCTGTCAATGAGTGGAACCTCACCCAGTTCGCCCCCACCCTGCGCTTCTTCGAGATGGAGCAGGACACCCTCGCGGTCAACGCCATCCGCCAACTCACCACCTCGGCGGGGCTCAGCCACAACCAGGTCGGGGCCTTCATCATGAGCTCCCTCGAGGCGACCACCACCGCCTTCGACTGGCTCGAGCAGCAGTTCCCCGATCTCGTCACCTGGAAGGATGACCACGATGAGCAGCACTAACACCCCCAAGCCCATCGCCGTCACCCTCGACCGTGTGGTCGCCATCATGAGGGAATTCGGCATCGAGCTGTCGGTCGCCGACAGCCAGGGGAAGAACGCCTCGGTGGCCTCCGCCAACCTCAACGGCTACCCCGTCATGTTCGCCCTGCTGGATTCCGTGCTCATCGTGCGCACCGACAAGGCGACCGAGACCACCATCGCCGATGGCGATCCCCGCTGGCACCTGGCCTGCAACCAGGTCAACTGCTTCAACTTCGCCGCGAAGGCCGTGGTCATGGACCGCACGGAGAAGGCCGTAGTGCGCGCCGAGAAGGATATCCCCATCGCCGCGGGACTCAATGACATCCAGCTGTCCGCAATGCTGAAGAACGCCATCGACCATGTTCTGGCTATCCAGGATGCCGTGGAGAAGGCCGTCAAGGACTACACCATCGGTTAACTCCCAGGAGACACAAAAATTGGCCGGTTCCAGGATTGCAGGAACCGGCCATTTTTCAGCGCTGATGGGGATTACGGGCGGGTATCCTCCGCCTCATCGTCCTCCGAGTCATCCCAGGGAGCGACCGGGGTGTCCGCTTCGGACACTGCGCCGGGGTTGGCCGCGCGCGCACGCAACTCATCGATCTTTGAAGCCATGTTGTCCAGGGTGGCGTTGATGTAGGCACTGGCCTTGTCCGTGGAGTACTGGGACGCGATCTCCACCGCCTCCACCACCGCGGTGGTCACGGGAACATCCGGGTTGTAGAGCATCTCCCAGGACGCCACGCGCAGCACTGCGCGATCGACGGAGGGGAGGCGTTCCAGCAGCCAGGTTTCTGCGATGTGCTCGGAGAGCAGGTCATCGATGGTGTCCAGCTCCACGGCGACGCCGTTGATGATGGTTTCGGTGTAATCGGCCACCGGCGCCACGTCGGGATCGACGGCGCTGGACAGTGTCTTGCGGTCATCGATGATCGCCACCGGATCCACGTCACGGGACTCCGCCTCGAAGAGGATGTCTACCGCACGACGGCGTGCCTTGTAACGGGCTCCATGGCGTTTATAACCTTGTCGACTCTCGCTCACGTTGAGTACTCTTTGTTCCTGTTCAGATGAGGTGTGGGTGGGGGATTCCCCGGGATGATGCCTAGTTGTTGACGCGGGAGAGGTAGGAACCGTCGCGGGTATCCACCTTCAGGATGTTGCCGGTCTCGATGAACAGCGGGACCTGGATCTCGGCGCCGGTCTCGAGGGTGGCGGGCTTGGTGCCACCGGTGGAACGGTCACCCTGCAGGCCCGGGTCGGTGTGCTCGACGCGGAGGTCAACCGAGACGGGGAGCTCACCGAAGAGGGCTTCACCGTCGTGGAAGGACACCTGGACGCGCATGTTCTCCAGGAGGAAACGGCCAGCATCACCGAAGGCGTCGAGGGGGAGCTCGAACTGCTCGAAGGTCTTGTCATCCATGAGGATGTAGGAGCTGCCATCGTTGTACAGGTAGGTCATGTCACGACGGTCGACGGTGGCGGTCTCAACCTTGACACCGGCGTTCCAGGTCTTGTCGACGGTCTTGCCGGTGACGACGTCCTTGAGCTTGGAGCGCACGAAGGCTGGGCCCTTGCCCGGCTTCACGTGCTGGAACTCGACGATCTGCTGCAGCTTGCCGTCGACCTTGAGGACAAGGCCGTTCTTGAAATCAGCGGTGGATGCCACGGTGATGATCTCCCTTGTGTTTGGCGTCAGTGGGTGCCCCACCTCAGGCGCAGAGTGGACCGCGACAACCGGGTGGGGACTGAATAGCTAACCCAGACTACACCACGCGGAGGTCCTTCCCCACCTTGGTGATGATTTCCGGTGCACCGGCGGTGATGATGAGGGTGTCCTCGATGCGCACACCGCCCCTACCCGGAACGTAGATTCCCGGTTCGATCGTCAGGGTGGATCCCTCCTCCAGAACGCCCGTGGCGGTCTTCGCGGCGGCGGGTGCCTCATGCACCTCCAGTCCGATCCCGTGGCCGGTGGAATGCACGAAGTAGTCCCCGTATCCGGCGTCCTCGATGATGGAACGGCAGGCGTGGTCGATGTCCACGAGCTTGGTCCCGGTGTAGGCGGCCTCCACACCGGCGAGTTGGGCACGCAGCACGATGTCGTAGATCTCGGTTTCGAACTCCCCCGCATCACCCATGACGATCGTGCGGGTCATGTCGGAGTTGAACCCACGGGCATGGGCACCGAAGTCGATGGTGACCAGGTCACCGCGCTGGATGATGCGGTCACCCGCCCCGTGGTGGGGCTTGGCCGAGTTCGGCCCGGACGCCACGATCGTGTCGAAACTGGGCCGTTCGGCGCCGAGCATCCGCATCCGGTATTCCAGATCCGCCGCCACCTGCCGTTCGGAGCGTCCCTCGGCCAGCTCCCCGGCGGACAGGAGATCCTCGAAGGCCTGTGAGGCCACTGCGGCCACCTCCCGCAGGCGGTCCTGCTCGAAGGGGTCCTTGTGCAGACGGATGGATTCAACGACACCGGTGACGGGGATCAGCTGCACATCCTCCCCGGCGGCCTCACGCAACGCATCCAGCTGTGCGACGGTGGTCTGGGAGGCTTCGAAGGCCACCCGGCGATCCCCCTCCACGGTGTCCAGGAGTGCGGTGGCGGAGGCACGTTCGATCATGGCCTCGATATCCGGCACCTCCTCACCGATCTGGGTGGTGTAACGCCCATCGGTACACATGCGGGCCGAGAGGTCCTTGTGCAACAGGAGCGCACCGTTGGAACCGGTGAACCCGGTGAGGTACCGCACGTGGATCGGACTGGTCACCAGGATGGAGTCGATCCGCTGGGCCGCCAGTTTGGAAGCCAGTGCTCTCCTGCGGGTGGCAAAACGTGTATCAGCCAAAGCCATGTGTGTCGCTCCTTCTCCCCTGGGGCGCAACCACCCGGGAACGTGTCTCTACATTTGAACTAAAGGTTATAGCCAATGTAGTACGGCCGGGGCCACCGGGGAGGGATTTCGGGGCGGGGTGGGGGTCTAGTGCTCCCGATCGGCGAGGAACTCCAGGGCCAGTTCATACCCTCTGACCCCGAGACCTGCGATGACACCGAGCGCGATCGGTGAGAGGTAGCTGTGCGCGCGGAACGGTTCACGGGCATGGACGTTGGAGATGTGCACCTCCACGAAACCGGCCCCGTCGGCGATTTCCGCCAGTGCGTCACGCAGCGCCACCGAGGTGTGGGTGAAACCACCCGGGTTGATGATCACCGGCCAGCCGTGGTCGGCGGCGTTGTGCACGGCGTCGATAAGCTCACCCTCGTGGTTGGACTGGACGAAGCTCACGTCCACCCCGAGGGCGTCGGCACGCCGGCTCACCATGGCCTCGACGTCGGCGAGGGTGGTCGAACCGTAGACCTCGGGCTGTCGTTTGCCCAACCGGTTGAGGTTGGGTCCGTTGATCACCAGAACATGCATGGGTACACCGGATCCTTTAAGCGTCTGTCGGGTTGCTGATGGCCTCGTAGGCCCTGACCAGTTCCGCGCGGTCAGGTCCCTCGATGCGGGTGACCTCACCGACGGCGGTGAGCGCGACGAAGCGGATATGGCCGTCACGGTTCTTCTTGTCGCGGGTCATGCCCGCATGGAGTTCATCAAACGCCCCACCCTCGTAGGTGGTGGGCAGACCGATGGAGTCCAGGATCGCCCGGTGGCGTTCCAGCAGCTCAGCGTCGATGAGTCCGAGGTTGTGCGAGAGGTGGGCGATGAACATCATGCCCACAGCCACCGCGTTGCCGTGACGCCACTGGAAGTTCTCCCGCAGCTCGACGGCGTGGGCGAAGGTGTGGCCGTAGTTGAGGATCTCACGCAGATTGGATTCCTTCAGGTCCGCGCTGACCACGGAACCCTTCACCCGCACCGAGCGTGCGATGAGCTCCGGCAGGTGGGAGCCTGTCATGTCCTTCTGCAGGCAGGCGGCCGCGTCGGATTCGTAGAGACGGAGAATCTCCTCATCCGCGATGAACCCGGTCTTGATGATCTCCGCGGAACCCGCGATGATCTCCTCCTCCGGCAGGGTGTGCACCCGGTCCAGATCGATGAAGACGGCGTCGGGCTCGTGGAAGGCCCCGACCAGGTTCTTGCCGGCGGCGGTGTTGATACCGGTCTTGCCACCGACGGCGGCATCGACCATGCCGAGCACCGTGGTGGGGACCTGGATCACCCGGACACCACGCATCCACGCTGCGGCGACGAACCCGGCCAGGTCGGTCGCCGCACCACCACCGATGCCGATGATGATGTCGCGACGCCCGAAGGCGGCGGCACCGAGCTTGTCCCAGCACTCCCCCGCCACGGCGAGGGTCTTGCCGGCCTCGGCATCCGGTACCTCCAGGTGGAGAACCTGGAGTCCGGCGGCCTGCAGGGCCTCATCGATACCGGCGGCGACCTCCGCCAGGTTCGGCTGGTGGAGCAGGGCCACCTGGGCGGCACCTGACGTGGCCGCACGCTCCGCGATGAGCGGGGTGAGTCCGGAACCGATCACAACCTCATAGGGGGATGCGCCATTGACGGGGACGGTATCGAAGATGGTGGTCACGTGCACAGGGCCTTTCAGGTGGAAGTGGAACTAATCATCCTCGAGGTGGTGCAGGATCTCTGCCACCACCTGCTGCGGACTGCGGGAGTTGGTGCGCACGCGGAACGTGGACACCTCCTCATAGAGGGGACGGCGGGTTTCCAGGAGGTTACGGTAATGCTCGACGGGATCGTCGGCGGCCAGGACGGGACGGGTCCTTTCCCCGGCGGTGCGACGCACACCCTCGGCGACGGAGACATCGATCCACACCACATCATGCTCCTTCAGCAGTTCGCGGGTGGATGCGGTGAGGATCGCCCCACCACCGAGACTCACCACACCGTCATGGTTGAGGGCCTCGGCGACGTGGTGTGCCTCCAGTTCGCGGAAGGCGGGCTCACCGAGTTCGGAGAACACCTCCCCGCAGGCCTTGCCGGTGGCGTTTTCAATCAGTTCATCGCTGTCCACCAGGTCCGCGTTCAGGGCGCGTGCCAGGCGACGGCCGATGGTGGACTTACCGGCACCGGGTGGGCCGATCAGGACGACGATGGGGCGTGCCACGCTATTCACCGTCGTTGAACTCCAGTCGCTTGCCGATCCGCTCCAGGTAGCAGCGGATATTGCAGGTGGTCTCCTCCAGGGAATCCCCACCGAACTTCTTCAGCACCGCGCGGGCGAGCACGAGAGCCACCATCGCTTCAGCCACGACACCCGCGGCGGGAACCGCGCAGACATCGGAGCGCTGGTGGATGCCGGTGGCGGCATCGCCGGTGGACATGTCCACCGTCTTCAGTGCACGCGGCACCGTGGAGATCGGTTTCATCGCGGCGCGCACCCGCAGGGTCTCCCCGTTGGTCATGCCGCCTTCCAGGCCACCGGCGCGGTTGGTGGTGCGGTACACACCGTCCTCATCGCGGACCATCTCATCATGGGCCTCGGAACCACGACGACGTGCCTCCTCGAAACCGTCACCGATCTCCACGCCCTTGATGGCCTGGATCCCCATGAGGGCGGCGGCGAGCTGGGCATCGAGACGGTCCTCGCCGGAGATGTGGGAGCCGAGTCCGATGGGCAGGCCCTCGACGATGACCTCGACGATGCCGCCGAGGGTGTCGCCGGATTTCTTGGCGGCCTCGATCTCGGTGATCATGGAGGTTTCCGCATCCTTGCCGAAGGACCGGACCGGGGACTCATCGATCGCGGTGATGTCGGCGAACGTCGGCGTCGGGCCCTCGTAGGGCTCGGAACGGCCGATGGAGACCACGTGGGAGAGCACCTCGACGCCGAGGGTCTCACGCAGGAAGGACCGTGCCACGGTGGCGGCGGCCACGCGGGCTGCGGTCTCGCGTGCGGAGGACCGCTCCAGCACATTGCGGGCATCGTCGAAACCGTATTTGAGCATGCCGGCGAAGTCGGCGTGGCCGGGGCGCGGGCGGGTCAGCTTGGCACCGCGGCCGGAGGACATCGCCGCGACATTCTCCGGATCATCCATGTCCAGTGCGTCGGAGGACATGATCGTGGTCCACTTCGGCCACTCGGAGTTGCCGATGACGATGGCGATCGGGCTGCCCAGGGTCAGTCCGTGGCGGATGCCGGTGAGGAAGGTCAGTTCATCCTGTTCGAACTTCATGCGCGCGCCGCGGCCGTATCCGAGGCGGCGTCGTGCGAGTTGATAGGCGACCTCATCCTTGGTCACGGGTACACCGGCGGGCATGTGCTCAACTGTCGCAACCAATGCCTGGCCGTGGGATTCACCTGCTGTAGTCCATCGAAGCATGCCTAGCATTATCGCATGGGGAGACAGATAAGCCCGAAACAACCCGCCCTATCCCACCTGGTGGGATGGCCACAGGCATCGTGTCCGCCTCACCAGGGCATGGTCACCCACACCGCGAGGCAGGTCGCCAACCCCATTCCCGGACCGTGGGGCACCTGCCCCGTCCGATCCCCACCCCCTGCCACCAGCCCCGACGTCATCACACCCGACAACATCAGGGTGAGCAGGGAGGATCCGACCACGGCGAGCACCCACCCCTCCACCGACCCCACGGCCGCGACGGTGCCCAGCCCCAGGGCGAATTTGATGTCTCCCCCACCGATCCCTCCGACCACCCCCGCGGTGACCAGGTACAGCAGGAACCACCCCACCCCGCCCAGCAGCAACCACGGCTCCACCACCACCGCCCACCCGGTGATCACCAGGGCTCCCGGGAGCGTCAGCACATCCGGTAGCCGCCGGGTTCTCAGATCCCCCACCGCCAGCACACCGACCCAGACCACGAACACCACACACATGACAAAAAGGACCATGCACTGTTTGACTGCCAGTGCATGGTCCCAGGTTCCGTGATCCGGGGAAATGCCTACATGCCCAGAGATGCCTCCAGGGCCGCCCGCATGGCCTCACGCGGTGCGGGTTGTCCGGTGAACTGCTCGAACTGGCCATAGGCCTGGTGCGCCAGCATGACATGTCCACCCACGGCAGGGATGTTCCTGGACCGTGCCACGGTCACCAGCGGGGTCGGCCAGGGGTCGTAGATGACATCCAGCACCGGTGCCTGGGCCAGGTGCTTTTCCAGTCCCGCGACGGCGGCCGACGGGACGGTGGAGATGACCACCGCAGCGGTAGCGGCCTCGGCCTCCACATCCCCCTCCAGCGGGAGATAGGACAGGGTGGTCGGGAAGGCGTCGACAAGCCCGGTCAGCTCCGAGGTGCGGTCGCTGCGGTTGACCACGGTGATGTGTGCAACGCCCGCCTCGAGCAGCGCCCAGATGGCCGGCCGGGCGGTGCCGCCACCACCGACCACAACGGCACGCTTGTCGACGAGTCCCCCACCGCCCAGCAACTCGGCCAGCGCACCCCGGATACCGTCCACATCGGTGTTGTCGGCGCGCCACCCGGTGTCGGTGCGCACCAGCGTGTTGGCGGAACCGATGCGACGGGCCCGCTCGGTGGACTCATCGGCGAAGGCGAGGGCAGCGAACTTCGCCGGCATGGTCACCGAGAATCCGCGGTAGGACAGATCTGCACCACCCACCAGCCCGGGCAGGGCATCCGCATCACAGTCGAAGCGGTCATAGGCCCAGTGATCCAGCCCGAGGGCGGCATAACCGGCGTTGTGGAGCACCGGTGAGCGGGAATGCCCGATCGGTTGGCCGAGCACAGCCGCGCGGTGGGTGGTGGTGTCAGTCATGGTGGGTGTCGTCCTAGCGGTTACTGTTCAGGACACCGCTGTCGATGGCGCGCATGGTGTCCTCCTGATGCTGTTCGAAGGTGTCGTTGAACACGGTGGTGCCATCGGTGTCCACGGTGACGAAGTACAGCCAGTTGCCCTCGGCCGGGTTCTCCATGGCCTGGAGCGCCTCCATCGACACCGCGGCGATCGGGGTCTCGGGCAGTCCGTCCATGGCGTAGGTGTTCCACGGGGTGACCGTCTCACGATCCTGGTCGGTGGTGGCCACCTCGACCTCGGGGAGACCGTAGTTGACGGTGGAGTCGAACTGCAGACGCATCGGCTCCTCCAGGCGGTTGAGGATCACCCGGGCCACCTTGTCAAAGTCCCCTGCCGGTGCCTCACGCTCAATGAGGGAGGCTGCGGTCAGCAGTTCATAGGGGGTGAGGTTGATGCCCTGAGCCCGGGTGACAATATCGGTCTCCTCGAACTTCGCGGCCGACCGGGTGATCAGGTCGGTGAGGATGCCCTGTGCGTCGGCGGTCGGGTTGACCACGTACTGGCCGGGCATGATGAGCCCCTCCAGACGCTTCGGGTCAGCTCCACGGGACTCGGCCGTGCCCACGGCCCACTCCGGCACGCCGAGGGTGGCTGGGTCCACGGTGGCCGCCACGGTCTGCAGGTCCTCCACGGTGATGCAGTTGGTGGACCCCTCCGTGCACGTGACCTGGGCGATCTGGGAATAGATGCCCGGGCGGGTGTCCCCACCGACCACGGCGACATCCATGAGGGTGGCACCACCGTGGATGTCCACCAGATCCACCTGGTTGGAGGGATCGAGCAGTGCGGCCACCGCGGCGGCGGCATTCATCTCCTCCTGCAGGCGGTAGAAACCGGGCTGGATGCTTCCGGCGTCGGGGTTGCCGGCGGCGGCGGTCTGGAAGGCTGCGTTGGTGGCCACGATGCCCCGTTCCTCAAGTTCGGGGCCCAGTTCGGACATGGAGGACCCCTCCGGGATCTCCACGAGCTGGACCACACCGTTGCCGGTGCCCTCGAAGTCGGTTGCGGTAGTGTCACCACGCTCCGAGGTGGCCACACCGATGTAGATGACGGCTCCGATGATGAGGATCAGGGCGGCGATGGTCACCGCGAGGAACCGCTGGCGCCGTTTCACATACACGGGGTCCATCCGTCGGTTCCGGACTGAACCGCTGGTCTTGTTGCTCATCGTGGGAAGTTTCCCTTCTCATCGGTGTGGGGTGTCTCGGGAAGCGTGTTCAGGGCGGCTGCTCGCCCGTCGAGCCAGGTCTGCAGGATCTCCACCGCGGCGGCCTGATCGATAACTTTACGGCCATCGCGTTCGGTGACACCTGAGGCCCTCAGCGCCTGGGTGGCGACGACGGTGGTCAGGCGTTCATCGCCGAGGCGCACGGGGATCTCCCGCCCGGCGGCGGTGAGACGGCGACGGATCCTGAAGGCGATCTCCTTGGCCTGCTTGACGCTGGCGGAGCCGTTGCCCTGGAGGTCACGGGGCAGACCCACGACGACCTCGGCAGCATCGTATTCGGTGATGATGTCGATCAACCGGTCAATATCCCCCCGGTCCGGCCCCTTCATCCCGGTTTCACGGGGGACCGTCTCCACCGGCATGGCGAGACGGGCATCACGGTCGGAGGCTGCCACGCCGATACGGACGGTGCCGACATCCAGGCCTATTCGACGGCCCGGGCCGGGATCATCACGGCCGGGGGTATCTGGGGTGACCTTCATCGGGTGGGGTGACCTTTCTCATGAATCTGCATCAACATCCGCGCTGCACAGGTGTGCGCCATTGCACCATAATCTAGCGGCAGGGACCGGGTGTCCGGGTCTGAACACGGCAAACCGGGGCCCTCTGTGGAAAAGAGGACCCCGGTGGTGTCACCTTCCGGCCCCAGGAGGGTGCTAGAGGTTTTCCAGTTCGGCTCGGACCGCATTGAAGGCCGCATCCAGGCCATCGATGTCGCTACCGGAACCCTGCGCCATGTCCGGCTTACCGCCACCACGACCGTCGATGTAGGAGCCGATCAGCTTGATGAGGTTTCCGGAGTGGACACCACGGGCGACAGCCTGCTTGGTGGCACCCGCGACGAACGGAACCTTGGTGCCGTCCTCGGAACGGGAGGCGACGATCACCAGGCCCTCACCGTTGCTGAGCTTGTCCCGCAGCGTGGTGGCCAGGGTGCGCAGGTCACCGGCCTCCAGCCCGTCCTGGACCCGCACCATCACGGCACGGATGCCGTTGATCTCCTCGGCGCCGGTGATGAACTCCTCGGACTTGGCGGCCAGTTCCCTGCGGTGCAGGGTGGCGATCTCCTTCTCCGCGGCCTTGAGCTTGTCCAGCAGCTGGCTGATGCGCTCCGGGAGGTCCGCGGAGGGGGTCTTCAGCGTGCTGGACAGTGATTCCACCAGTGCACGCTCCCTGGACAGATAGTCGAAGGAGTTGAGTCCGGAGTAGGCCTCGATGCGGCGGACACCGGAACCGATGGAGGACTCACCCAGGAGGGCGACCGGTCCGATCTGGGAGGAGTGCGCGACATGGGTGCCACCACACAGCTCCATGGAGAAGGGACCACCGATCTCCACGACGCGGACCAGATCACCGTAGTTCTCGCCGAACAGCGCCATGGCACCCATCGCGCGGGCCTCCTCCAGGGAGGTCTCGATGGTGTTGACGGCCCAGTCGGTGTCCACGGCCTCATTGGTGATGGTCTGGATCTGGTTGATCTGTTCCGGGCTCAGCTGCTCGGTGTAGTTGAAGTCGAAGCGCAGGTAACCCGGCTTGTTCATGGAACCCGCCTGGACGGCGGTGGGGCCGAGCACCTGGCGCAGGGCGGCGTGGATCAGGTGGGTTGCGGTGTGCGCCTGGCGTGCGGCGTGACGCCACTGCTTGTCGACGGCGGCCACCACCTCATCACCGACCGCGAGCCCGCCATTGGCCACAACGGCCTTGTGGACCCACAGCTTCTTGCCGATCTTCTGGACATCCTGGATGTCCACGACGGTGTCGCCCATGAGGATCCGGCCGCGGTCACCGAGCTGTCCACCGGACTCTGCGTACAGCGGGGACTGGTCGAGGATGACCTCGACCTCCTGGCCCTCGGCGGCCTCGTTGATACGGGTGCCGTCGGACAGCAGACCGAGAACACGGGACTGTGATTCCAGTTCCTCGAAACCGGTGAACACGGTCGGGTTGTTGTCCACCCACTCACGGTAGATGGACAGGTCGGCGTGGCCGTGCTTCTTGGCCTGGCTGTCGGCCTTGGCGCGGGAACGCTGTTCGGCCATGAGCGACTCGAAGCCCTCGACGTCCACCTCCAGGCCCGCCTCGGAGGCCATCTCCAGGGTGAGGTCGATGGGGAAACCGTAGGTGTCGTGCAGGGCGAAGGCCTGCGCGCCGGCGACGGTGGCGCTGCCGGAGGACTTGATGGAGGCGGCGGCCTCCTCGAACAGGTGGGTGCCGGAGACCAGGGTCTTGAGGAAGGCGCGTTCCTCGGTGATGGCCACCCGCAGGATGCGCTCGCGGCTGTCGGCGATCTCCGGGTACGACAGGGTCATGGTGTCCATGATGGTGTTCATGAACTGCTCCATGGTCTCACCGGTGGCACCGAGCAGACGGGCGGACCGGATGATGCGGCGCAGCAGACGACGCAGGATGTACCCACGGCCCTCATTGCCCGGGGTGACACCATCGAGGATGAGCATCATGCCGGTGCGGGAGTGGTCGGCGATCACACGGAAGCGGATATCGGCGGTGTTGTCCTTACCGTAGGTGGCGCCGGTGAGGGTCTCGGCGACATCGATGACCGGGCGCAGTAGGTCGGTCTCGTAGACGTTTTCCACGCCCTGCAGGATGCAGGCGACACGCTCCACGCCCATGCCGGTGTCGATGTTCTTCTTCGGCAGCTCACCGACGATCTCGAAGCTGTCCTTGCCGGTGCCCTCACCACGCTCGAACTCCATGAACACCAGGTTCCAGATCTCCAGGTAACGGCCGTCATCGACCGCCGGGCCACCCTCGTTGCCGTATTTGGGGCCACGGTCATAGTAGATCTCGGAGCAGGGGCCACACGGGCCGGGCACACCCATGGACCAGTAGTTGTCGGCCATGCCCAGGCGCTGGATATGCTCGGCCGGCACGCCGATCTTCTTCTCCCAGATCTCGGCGGCCTCATCATCGTCGAGGTAGACGGTGACCCACAGGCGCTCGGGATCCAGACCATATCCGCCCTGCTCCACCGGGTTGGTCAGCAGCGTCCAGGCGTGGGTGATAGCACCCTCCTTGAAGTACTGACCGAAGGAGAAGTTGCCCGCCATCTGGAAGAAGGTGTTGTGGCGGGTGGTGATACCCACCTCCTCGATGTCGAGGGTGCGCACGCACTTCTGGATGGAGGTGGCGGTGCCGTTGGCAAACGGTGGGGTCTGCTGACCCAGGAAGTACGGCTTGAAGGGAACCATGCCCGCGTTGACGAAGAGCAGGTTCGGGTCATCCAGAATCAGCGACGCGCTGGGAACTGCCGTGTGACCGGCATTAACGAAGTGATTGGTGAAGCGTTCCCTGATCTCATGGGTCTGCACAGCGGTATCCTGCCTTAGTACTTCTCGGGTTGTTGTCGGAACCAACATTATGTTGGGCCCCGATGTTGCATCAGCTAACAATACCTGCCCACCGTGGGGTGCGGGCAACCCGGGTTCTCAGTGGCCCCGGATGATTCTGCGCAGGCGACCGAGGTACTCCGAGATCCGCTTCTCCCCGCCGTGATCGGTGGGTTGGTAGTAGACGCGGTCACGCAGGTTCTCCGGTAGATAGTCCTGACGCACCACTCCCCGCGGATCATCATGGGGATAGACATACCCCACGGCGTTGCCCATCTTCTTCGCCCCCTCATAATGGCCATCCCGCAGCTGCGCGGGAACAGTACCGATGTGCCCCCGTTTCACATCGGCGATCGCCGCATCCATGGCGGTGATCACCGCATTGGACTTCGGTGCGGTGGCCAGGTGGATGGTGGCCTGCGCCAGGGTGATGCGCGCCTCCGGCATGCCGATCAGCTGCACGGCCTGGGCTGCGGCGACGGCGGTCTGCAGTGCGCTCGGATCAGCCATTCCGATGTCTTCGCTGGCGTGGACCACCAGGCGCCGGGCGATGAAGCGGGGATCCTCCCCCGCCTCCATCATGCGGGCCAGGTAGTGCAGTGCGGCATCCACATCCGAACCACGGATGGACTTGATGAAGGCACTGACGATGTCATAGTGCTGATCACCGTCGCGGTCATAACGGACCACAGCACGGTTGACATTGTCGCGGACGGTGTCCAGGGTCAGTTCCCCACCGTCGGACACGGCCTCGGCGGCGGCCTCGATATAGGTCAGGCCGCGGCGGGCATCGCCGCCGGCGAGCAGAACCAACTGGTCGAGTGCCTCCGCGCTCGCCGTGATGCGACCGGCGAGGCCGCGCTCGTCGACAAGCGCCCTGTCCAGCACCGTGCGCACATCCTCATCGGTCAGCGGCTCCAGCTGGAGGAGCAGTGAACGGGAGAGCAGCGGGGCGACCACGGAGAAAGAGGGGTTCTCCGTCGTGGCGGCGACCAGGAGGACGGTGCGGTTCTCCACCGCTGCCAGCAGCGCGTCCTGCTGCGTCTTGGAGAAACGGTGGACCTCATCGATGAACAGGACCGTCCGGGCGCCGTGGATGAGGTCGGTGCGGGCGCGGTTGATCACCTCGCGGACCTCCTTGACCCCGGAGGACAGTGCGGACAGCGCTACAAAACGGTCCCCCGTCGCCGCCGAGATGAGCGAGGCGATGGTGGTCTTACCCGTTCCGGGCGGCCCGTAGAGGATGACCGATGCCTCCCCCGGGCCCTCGATCAGACGGCGTAACGGACGACCCGGGCCGAGCAGATGCTGCTGCCCCACCACCTCGTCGAGGGTGCGGGGCCGCATGCGGGCGGCCAGGGGCGCATGCCCACCCGGGTGGAAATACCGTGCGGCCTCCTGGGCGGCGCGTGAACCTGACGGCGTATCGAAGAGTGAATCCTGGTCCATGCGGACCAACCCTAGTCGGTTACTGTTCCACTCCGATCAGCGACTGCACGACATCACCTGCGAAACGGGCGACCTCCGGGTAGCGGGTGTCGGAACCTCGCGCGGCGAAACGCTGGAGCGCGGAGAAGGTCTCGTTGATGTCCTGGCGGACCAGTTCATCCTCCTCCGGAGTGCGGGGCACGGTGAAATCATCGATGTCCAGCTCCCCCAGTTCCTCGCGGGCCTCACGGTACGCATCCACCGCCGCGATGGAGCCCATCTGCATGAGCGCGACACTGGACAGCGCCCAACCGATGAGCGCGGTGACGATGCGAGCGTGGAGACGGTCCTCGTTGTTCACATTCGGCCAGATGCTGCGGACCTCCTGGACCCAGGCGTCGATGAGCTCATCGGCCTCATCATCGGTGAGGGGATGGCTGAACACGAACTGGGGGAAACCGGCGATCACACAGGCGACATCGAAGGTGGCGTCGCGGAACCCGGCGACCTCATAGTCGAGGAAGTGGGTGCGTTCAGCCACGATGATGTTGTCCGGGGACAGGTCGAACGGGGTGAAGGCGCGGTGACGGCCGGAGATGAGACGGCGCTGGGCATCGCGGGCGAATTCCTCCACCACCGGCGGCACGGGCACACCCGTGGATTTGAGGATCTGCAGCCCGACCTCCACCGCGGTGGGCAGCAGGGTGTCACGCTTCTTCTGCATCTCAGCGGTGGCGGGATAGCGGGCCAGCATGCGGGACATGAGGATCTCGAAGTCGGCCTCCCGGTCCGCGGTGGCGGCGTGCAGACCACCGAGGGACTGGCCGAGGTTGCGCAGGATCTGCATCCGCTGATCCCCCGTGCGGTGCTCCAGGAGATCCGCGAACGTATCCCCGTTGCCCGAATCGGACAGCACCATGATTCGCTTGTCGATGTCATAGGCCAGGATGACCGGTCCGGGACGGACCTCCTCGGTCAGCGAGGTGGTGAACTGGTAGGAGACAACCTCCCGCACCAGCGCGGAATCATCGAACAGATCCCCGGTAGCGGGAATGTACTTGAGCACCACCGACCGTTGCTGGAGGAACGGGGAGTTGGCGACACGCGCACGCAGCACCGTCGCGGTCCCTGAACCGCTGAGCTGCTCCACCTCACTGAGGCTCTGGGTTCCGCCGTACCTCTTGGCCAGCAGATCCTGTGCGACCTCAACGACCTCTTCGTTGCTCCGCATTAGCTTTAACTCCTTTTCTTCCCATACCGGGGCTGCGAGGGAGAACATCACCTCGGGGCTCCCGGGCATGTCGGGTATGTACAACTCCGGCCGGAACATGGGTGGTACCAGCCGGGGCGTGGACATAACCAGACCTGGATCAATGGTACAGATCACGATCGGGAACGTGGGTGATCTGCATAACCTTACCCCCGGTATCGGGCAATAAGACAGAAAATAGGGCCTAATCCATAAATCAGACCCTACTCATCGGTGGATATCACCGGTGGTTCCGGTGTACCCCTACTACTTCTCTTCCGGCTTCTCCTGTGCTGCCTGCGGGGCCTTCGGCTTCGCGTCGATGCCGGACTCCTTGCGCTGCAGCGGGGTGATCGGTGCAGGCGCATCGGTCAGCGGATCAACTCCGCCACCGGACTTCGGGAAGGCGATGACGTCGCGGATGGAGTCGAAGCCACCGAGCAGGGAGACAATGCGGTCCCAACCGAAGGCGATGCCGCCGTGAGGAGGTGCGCCGAAGGCGAAGGCATCCAGCAGGAAGCCGAACTTCTCGCGGGCCTCCTCCTCGGAGATGCCCATCACCTTGAACACGCGCTCCTGGATGTCACGCTGGTGGATACGGATGGATCCGCCACCGATCTCGTTGCCGTTGCAGACGATGTCATAGGCGTAGGCCAGTGCCTCACCTGGGTTCTCGTCGAAGGTGTCCAGGAACTCCGGCTTCGGGGAGGTGAAGGCGTGGTGCACCGCGGTCCACTTGGAGTTGCCCAGGGCCACATCGCCGGAGGCGGTGGCGTCGGCGGCGGATTCGAACATCGGGGCGTCGACGACCCAGACAAACGACCACTCGCCGTCCTTGATCAGGTCGAGCTTGCGCGCGATCTCATCACGGGCTGCACCCAGCAGGGCGCGGGAGCTCTTGGTGTCACCGGCTGCGAAGAAGATGCAGTCACCCGGTTCCGCACCGACGTGGGCGGCGATGCCCTCACGCTCGGCGTCGGTGATGTTCTTGGCCACCGGTCCACCCAGCTCGCCGTCCTCGCCGACGAGGATGTAGGCCAGGCCCTTCGCGCCGCGCTGCTTGGCCCATTCCTGCCAGGCGTCGAGCTGACGACGTGGCTGGGATGCGCCACCCTTCATCACAACAGCGCCGACGTACTCGTTCTTGAACACGCGGAAGCTGGTGTCCTTGAAGAAGTCGGTGCACTCGGTGATCTGGATGTCGAAGCGCAGGTCCGGTTTGTCGGAACCGTACAGGCGCATGGCCTCGGCGTAGGTGATGCGTGGGATCGGGGCGGAGATCTCATATCCGATCAGCTTCCAGACCTCGGCGAGGATCTCCTCGGCCAGGGCGATGACATCCTCCTGGTCCACAAACGACATCTCAACATCGAGCTGGGTGAACTCAGGCTGACGATCCGCGCGGAAATCCTCATCGCGGTAGCAGCGTGCGATCTGGTAGTACCGCTCCATGCCGGCGACCTGCAGCAGCTGCTTGAACAGCTGGGGTGACTGCGGCAGTGCGTAGAAGGTACCGGGCTTCAGGCGGGCCGGGACCAGGAAGTCACGCGCGCCCTCAGGGGTGGAACGGGTCAGGGTCGGGGTCTCGATCTCAGTGAAATCGTGGCCGTCCAGAACCGTGCGGGCGGCCTTGTTGGCTGCGGAACGCAGACGCAGGGCGTTGGCCTGCACCGGGCGACGCAGATCCAGGTAGCGGTACTTCAGGCGGGTTTCCTCGCCGACCTCACCCGCGGAGGATGCGTCCTCGATCTGGAACGGCAGCGGGGCGGACTCGTTGAGGACCGTGAAGTCGGTGACGCTGACCTCGACGTCACCGGAGGCCAGGTTCGGGTTCTCCGAACCCTCTGGACGCTTTTCGACGACGCCGGTGACCTGCAGGACGAACTCGCTGCGCAGTGCGTGGGCGCGTTCGGCAACGTCCTCATTGCGGAAAACGACCTGGGCGATACCGGAGCGGTCACGGAGATCAATGAAGATCACGCCACCATGGTCACGGCGACGGGCGACCCAGCCGGTCAGGGTAACTGACTGGCCAGCGTTTTCTTTACGAAGCTCGCCGGAGAGATGAGTGCGCAGCACGTGTAGGAGGTCCTTCCATTCGGAGATGTCTGCCGGTGGTTTCTGGGCATGTCCTGCGCCAATCACGGGAGGTGGAAAACCATTTCCCCGGGCACATCGGCACATGTCACCACCACGGGCACATGTAACACTGGCATTGTACCCGCCGGAGCGGACACCGCGGATCATCAACCCGCCCGGTGATCCCGCACCCCCCACGCGGGGAGGAAATATGGACCATTTCATCGTTTCCCACGTTCCCTACCCCGCCCGCCTGTGAGATGATGCTCACATGACTTTTCGTGGTGATATCTCCCGCTCAGGCGGAAAGGCCCGTAAGGGTGGCGGCGGTGGCCGTGGCATGGCCGTCGGCGGCGGTCTCGGAGGCCTCCTGTTGGTCGGCCTCTTCGTATTGTTGGGTGGCAATCCCGCGCAGATCCCCGACATGCTGGGACAGGGCGAGGGGCAGGGTCAGGGACAGGCCCAGCTCGACACCGGTGAGACCTTCGATCACTGTCAGACCGGTGAGGATGCCAATACCTACGACGATTGCCGGTTACTCTTCACGATGAACTCGACAACCGCGATGTGGAAAGAGGTGCTTCCCACCCAGGCTGGAATGGAGTACGAGGAGCCCGGTTTGGTGGACTTCGAGGGCAGCACCCAGTCAGGTTGTGGTTTCGCCTCTGCATCCACCGGTCCCTTTTACTGCCCGACGGACAAGGAGGCCTACTTTGATACCTCCTTCTTCGACCAGATGCGTCAGTTCGGCGGAGAAGATGCCCCGTTTGCTCAGATGTACATCGTGGCCCATGAGATTGGGCACCATGTGCAGAACCTGGAGGGTACCCTGGGACTGTCCAACTACAACGATCCCGGCGCTGACTCCAATGCCGTGATGGTCGAACTGCAGGCTGATTGTTACGCGGGCATCTGGGCCAGTTACGCGGACAAGGGCCCAGACCGCATGCTTGAGCCAATCACCGAGGAGCAGCTCGATGCCGCCCTGACCACCGCCGCGGCGGTGGGTGACGATAATATCCAGCGTCGCTCCGGCGGTGAGGTCAATCCGGAGAGCTGGACCCATGGGTCCTCAGAGCAGCGTCGACAGGCGTTCCTCGACGGGTACACCACCGGCCAAATGAGCTCGTGCGACTACCTGGACCGAGGTGTCTACCGCACCACCTAGCCTTCTCCCTCCAGGCCCAGTCTGGCCCGTTCGGCATCGATGATGCTGGCGGCCAGCTGGGCCTCTGTGATGTCCACGGCATCCGGGGTCTCCGCGGTTTCGGACAGGCGTGCATAGACATCGAAGATCTGGGTCTTGCCCGCAAGGATCTCGAGCATGCGTTCATCGGCGGTGTCATCGCCGATGAGGCGGTGGACGTTGACGGTGGCGGTCTGCCCCATGCGGTGGACGCGCGCGACGGCCTGCTGTTCGATGGTGGGTTTGACCTGGGGTTCACAGATGATGACCTGACTGGCGCTCTGGATGTTCAACCCCACACCTCCCGCGGTGATCTGCGAGATGAGGGCGGATCCGGCGGGGGCGTCGGTGAGGGCGTCGACAAGCTCCTGGCGTCTGGTGGCTGGCACGCTGCCGTCGATCCGGCCGGTGACACGCTCCCCCAGGACATGCTCGAGTTCGTCGAGGATGTCGAGGAAGAAGGTGAAGATCAGGGTTTTGCGGCCATGTTCCTCGGCTTCGTCGAGCAGCTCGATGATGCGCTTCATCTTGGCTGAGATGGCCGAGGTCTTCGGGGCGAGCATGGCCGAGCGGCGCATGCCCATCCAGTTCCCTGCACGGACCTGATCGTCATAGGCGACGCGGTCTGCGGGGGTGAGTTCGATCCAGTCGATGGAGTCGGTGCGTTCGGGGAGTTCATCGAGGACATCGGCCTGGTTCCTGCGGAGATAGGCCGGTGCGATCCGGGCGCGGAAATCCCCGGCGGACATGGTGGACATCCCGCGGGTGATCAGCTCAGGCTGGATGTAGCGGATGAGGGCAACGAACTCGGAGACCTTGTTCTCAAGCGGGGTGCCGGTCATGAGCAGGGCATAGTCCGCGGCGGTGATGAGCCGCGCGCAGGCCTGACTCCGTTTGCTGGTGGGGTTTTTGATCATGTGGGCCTCATCGGCGATGATCAGGCCCGGCGCGGGGATGTCCAGGCTCCTGGCGCCGGCGTAGGTGCAGATGAGAATGCCATTCGTGTCCGCCCAGGCGGTGACGGCCGCCTCCTTGTCCTGCCCGTGCGCGACAAAGATGGGCAGGTCGGTGAACCGTCGGCATTCGCGTACCCAGTTGACGATCACGGAGGCCGGGACCACCACGAGGGTGCGGAAGTTGTCCTCTGTGGCGGTCAGGTGCGCGGCCACGGAGATCGCCTGGATGGTTTTACCCAGGCCCATGTCATCGCCGAGCAGGACCTTCTTCTGCACCACGGTGAAGCGGGCCCCGAAGGACTGGTACCCACGCAGGTGCAGGTTGCGCAGGTGTGTGGTGTCCAGTTCCAGTTCGCGGATGCGTTGCAGGACGGTGGTGTCCAGGTGTTCATCCACGCCCTCGATCTCACGTCCCAGCAACGTGGCGAGCAGACCCTGGTAGTGGGCGGGGCGGGTCAGATAGTCGTCCCAGATATCGGCCGGGGGTGGTGTGATGTGCTGGGGATGGAAGAGGTTGGGGTTGGCGCTCACCCAGGCCAGGTCATCGGTGATGCGGTTCCAGGCCGTGTCTCCCTGGTCCGGTCCGGCGCCGACGACGATCCACCCGGTTGTGTCGGTTGCCGAGATGGCGGGGAGTTGCTGGATGTAGTCGATCACACGGTTGCGGCGTTCACGCTCCGCGGGTGAGAGCGCATCGGCCTGTTCGAACCGGGCGAGAATGCGGATGAGTGCGACGGCCGCCTGCGTCGGTGTGTCGCCGATGAGCACGGTGTTGCGCCCGAGGGCCTCCTGCTGGAGGGTCTGGGCGGCGGCCTTCATGTGCCGGGCGGTCTGGTGTCCGATGCCCTGGGCGGTGGCGAGGAGGGATTCAGATGCCCGGAGCACCTCGGCCACCGTGCTGACACCGATGGTGTCGAGGGAGCCGAACCGGAGACGGTGGTTGGTGGCGGTGCGCAGCGCATCCACGGGGAGTTGCTCCAGGAGGATCTCCACGCGCTGGCGGTTGATCTGCGACAGGGCACGTTCCGCCTCCGCCCGGAGCCGGACCTGCGAGTTCGGATCGGAGGCGTAAGTGTGGACCAGCCTGTGTACGGAAGTGAGGTGGTGGCCATCCCACTGGCGGAACCCCGGTGCGTACTCCCCCAGCTGGCGGGCGATCTCAGCGCGGGCGGCATCGATGTACCGCTGCCCCACCGGGTGCGCGCCGGGGAACAGGTGCACCCCGCCGCGTTGCGTGCTGGTTGCGGTGGTGGCGGCGTCGAGCAGCGGGGTGATCCCGGGCACCTGCCGGTCGAGGTCGGCCACCCTCGGGGTGAGATCCTCCAGGGCGGTTTCACCACGGCGGATGGATTCCGGGTTGAACAACCGACGCAGGAATCCACCCGTCCCGGCGCGCGCCGCCTCCATCAGTCCGGGGAGAACCGAGCTGGCGGTGATATAGCGACGCAGTTGCTCCTCGGCCCCCGTTCCCTCGAGGGCGACCCGGGTGTAGAAATTGGAGGACCAGTCCAGGTCAGCATCCCGGAGAAGAACGATCCTCGACTGGTCCGGTTCGCCGAAACCGATCTTCCGATGGATGTGGACACGTACGGGCAATTCCAGGGAGCGCAGCAGCTCCTGCGCCTGCTGCACACGGTTGAGGTGCTGCTGCGCGGCGGTGAGCTGAGTCTGGAGATGCGTCCGGTCCATGGTTGTTCATTGTGCCATCCGGGGTGGACACGGGAGCCACCCGCCGCAGTGCGGGACATGGTGTGGGGTGTGGTGTGAAAGTTGCATGAAACAGCTGTGGAATGGGCCGAAACGTTATGAGAACGGAGTAGCAGATCTGTTGTATGCCTCCGGGGTTCTTCCTAGGCTGAGGTGGTGAGGGTCGCGCGCCCGCGCTCAAGCCCCTCAAGCAGCACCTCGGTTGCAGCACCAGAGAGATCGGGAGACCACCATGAACGACACCCGCGGCAGACACGATGAAGCCCCGCCACCAGGACAACCGCGGCGGGAATCGTACCGCTCCCGGGATATCCAGGTGGATATCACCGAGGATGAGGACGGCATCTCCCTGGCCCTGGACGGCACCCCCGTTGAGGTCGCCTATGTCAATGGGAAGTATTACTCCCCCACCGCACACATGTATGTGGAGTTTGACACCCTGGATGAGGTGGTGGATCAGCTCATCCGGACCAGCGATGAGTACTGGCAGCTCCACCCGCCGGAGGATGGACAGCACGGCGGAGAACACAACGGGGACCATTCCCACCACCGCACCCCGGAGACGGGGGCGTGACCCATGGACATCAGGCAGAACATCTATTCGCTGACCGATGACCAGCTGGAGAGGTTCCAGGCGGCGGTGAACGCGCTCAAGGCGGACGGCACCTACGATTACTTCACCGAACAACACCACCACTCCATGCATGAGGCCACCGTCTTCCCCTGGGAATCAGGTGGGCACCTGCTGCGCAACTCTGCCCACCGCGGGCCGGCGTTCCTGCCGTGGCACCGTTATTACTGCCGGGAATTCGAACTGGCGCTGCAGGATAAGGATCTGTCGGTGACCCTGCCCTACTGGGATTGGGCTGCTGATTCCGCCGCCGGCGCCGCCGCACCACTGTGGAACACCGATCCGGACCGTGGCCGCATCTACATCGGCGGCAATGGCACCGGTCCTGATTCCACGGTGAACACCGGCCCGTTCGCCGGGTGGGAGGTCCTGGTGGAATGGGGCATGGGTTTCACCCGACGCCCCGGTGGGCTGCGGCGCCAGTTGGGACTGGCGGTACCCACGCTCCCGACCCCGGCTGATGTGAGGGCCTGCATCACTGACCTGCCGGTGTATGACACCGACCCGTGGCACCCGGGCAGTGTGGACAGCTTCCGCAACCAGCTGGAGGGATGGCCGAACGGGCCCGCGATGCACAACCGGGTCCATGTGTGGGTGGGTGGTGACATGGGGCCGGGCACCTCCCCGAATGACCCGGTGTTCTTCCTCCACCACGCCTTCGTCGATCTGATCTGGGCGCGCTGGCAGCAGACCCACGCCGGGGACTACCTCCCGGATGGACAGGGGCCTCCGGGTCATAATCTCCATGATGAGATGGCCTATCTGGACTCGACCTCCCCCACCCCGGCGAACTGCCTGGATCACCGCCGGTCCATGGGTTATATCTACGACACGGATCCGCCCTCGGTGCAGCAGATGACCACTGGGCTCAATTTCACCAATGTGATGGCCGGGGATGTGGAACGTCGGTACGCACTCTTCCGTGTCCAGGCGGCGCAACCCGTCACGTTCGAGGTGCTGCCCACCAGCGCTCTGCAGCCACCCTATTCCCTCCTCCACGCCGAGCCGACCATCATCCACGAACCGGTGGTGGATAACCGCCCCTACGATGAGGTGCGCATCTGGTTCGCCTTCAGCGCCGAACTGACCCCGGGGCCGGCACCCGCCGGGTCCGCGCAGATCCGGTGCAGGGAAACCGATGAGGTCTTCGAGATCTCCCTGACCGGGTCCACGCGGGCGCTGAGCGTGCGCTAGCTTGTCGACGCCCCGACCCCGCCACGGGGCGCGTCGGGGTGGGGTGCTCGCGGCGTCGAGAAGCAGGCCCCGAAGCTACAGTGGGTGGTTATGAGCGCCCCTGATGAGACCCCCACCGATCCGGCAGTCGCCTTCCTGGCGGCCTTCAATGACATTGAGGCGCATCTGCGCACCCAGCTCAATGCGAAACGGTCGGACAGTTTCCGGTGGATGGTGCGCCTGGCGGAGAAGAAACACCTCATCTCCGCGCAGCAGTCGGAGGCCCTGGATGCGTTCGCGGAACTTCGCAATGCCATCAGTCACGGCCCCTACAACAACCTGCGCCCGATCGCCGATCCCCGCCCCGACACCGTGGCCACGATCCAGCACATCCGTGACCTGCTGCTTGATCCACCGGTTGCGTTGCAGGTGCTGTCCCATCAGACGGTGCGCTCACTGCAGGTGGATGACCCGATCGCCGATGCCCTGAAGATCATCCGAACCACCGAGATCTCCCAGTTCCCGGTCTATGACGGCAATTCCTATGTGGCGCTGCTGACCACCAACACGATTGCCCGGTGGGTGGCCGCCGATCTCTCCGACAACTCCATCCTGGATGCCTCCACCGTCGCCGAGGTGCTCGATTATGCCGAAACCTCCGACTCCGCGGTGTTCATGCCACGGACCGCAACCGCCCAGGAGGTCATCGATGTGATGACGGGTCCGGAGCTGCCCTGGTCGGTGATTGTGACCGAACATGGGAAGCCGGGCCAGAAGCCACTGCGCCTGATCAGTGGCCGGGATATGCGCAGTCTCATCGAAATGGTGGAGCTGCGATAGTTGCATGATGTGACAACAATAGCTACATTGGTGATATATCAACAAAAACCTTGACGAGTTAGGATCCCCCCATGCAGTTCGGCCTCTTCACCATCGGTGACGTAACCACCGACCCCACCAACGGCACCACCCCGACCGAGGGCGAGCGCATCCACGCGATGACCCAGATCGCGCTCAAGGCCGAGGAGGTCGGCCTCGATGTCTTCGCCACCGGCGAGCACCACAACCCACCCTTCGTCCCCTCCTCCCCCACCACCCACCTCGCCTATATCGCAGCGCAGACCAAGAACCTGCTGCTCTCCACCGCCACCACCCTGATCACCACCAACGACCCGGTGAAGATCGCCGAGGATTACGCCTTCCTCCAGCACCTCTCCGGTGGTCGCGTGGATCTGATGATGGGCCGCGGCAACACCGGCCCGGTCTACCCGTGGTTCGGCAAGGACATCCGCCAGGGCATCCCCCTGGCGATCGAGAACTACCACCTGCTGCGTCGCCTGTGGCGTGAAGACGTGGTGAACTGGCAGGGCAAGTTCCGCACCCCGCTGCAGGGTTACACCTCCACCCCGGCACCCCTGGACGGTGTGGCACCATTTGTCTGGCACGGTTCCATCCGCTCCACCGAGATCGCCGAACAGGCCGCCTTCTACGGTGACGGGTTCTTCCACAACAACATCTTCTGGAACAAGGAACACACCGCCCAGATGGTCAACCTCTACCGCCAGCGTTTCGAGTACTACGGCCACGGACAGGCCGACCAGGCCATCGTGGGCCTGGGTGGTCAGGTCTTCATCGGTGATACCGAGTCCCAGGCCAAGGATTTCTTCCGCCCGTACTTCGACAACGCACCGGTCTACGGCCACGGCCCCTCCATGGAGGACTTCACCCGCATGACCCCGCTGACCGTGGGCACCGCGGAGCAGGTCATCGAGCGCACCATGGAATTCGCCGACTGGGTGGGCGACTACCAGCGTCAGCTCTTCCTCATCGACCATGCCGGACTCCCCCTCGAGGTGGTCCTCGACCAGATCGAACGCCTCGGCCGCGATGTGGTCCCGGAGGTCCGCCGCCGCATGGAGGAACGTCGTCCCGACCACGTCCCCTCCGACCCACCGACCCACCGCACCCTGCTGGAGAACCCGGAGCACCCGCACTTCAAGGTCAGCCCCGGTCAGCCAGCAGGCGCGGAATAAACGCAGAATAGAGGTTCACCCCATGCGCACACTCACCGTGGTCACCGCGGGACTGTCCAACCCGTCGACAACCCGCTCCGTGGCCGACCAGCTCACCAATGCCGTCGAGGCGGCTGTCACCGCCCGCGGTGAGTCCGTGGACATCGAGGTCATCGAGATCCGCGATCTCATCTTCGACCTGGCCACCGCCTTCACCAGCGCGGGCATGAGCTCCCCCGTCCTTGATGCCGCGAAGGAACGCCTGGCGCACTCCGACGGGTTGATCGCCGTCACCCCGGTGTTCACCGCCAGCTACTCAGGCATCTTCAAGATGTTCTTCGACGCCCTGGATCCGAAGACCATCGTGGGGCTGCCCACCCTCATCGCCGCCTCCGCCGGCACCGAACGCCACTCCCTGGTGCTCGATCATGCGATCCGACCGATGTTCAACTACCTGCGCGCTGTGGTGGTCCCCACCGGCGTGTTCGCCGCCACCGCCGACTTCGGCACCGAGGCGGGTGTGGAGTTCGAACGCCGCGTCAACCGGGCGGCCGGGGAACTGGCCACCCTCATGCTCCAGGACTACGGCAGCGTGCAGGGCCTGGGTGGCGCCACCGCCAACCAGGACGCGGATCTGTCCTACCGCCGCACCGGGGTCACCCCGGGTGAGGGCTTCACCTCATTCGCCGATCTACTCAAGGGTCACGACGGCGGGCAGTAGCGCTCAGCGGTTCGTCGACAAGCGCGCTGCTAGGCCAGCTTCGCCCGCAGGATGGAGACCACCTCAGACAGGGCGATATCCTGCTGGTCGTGGGCACGCATGTCCTTGACCGCGACGGTGCCGTTGCTCAGCTCATTCTCGCCGAGCACCAGGGTGTAGAGGGAACCGGAACGGTCCGCACCCTTCATCGCACCCTTGAGCCCGCGGTCACCGTAGGACATGTCGGCGCTGATGCCGGCGGCACGCAGATCGTTGATAACACCGGCCATCGCCTTCTTCGCAGCCTGGCCGAGGGGCACACCATAGACATCCACGCGACGTTCCTGGCCGACGGCCACGCCCTCGGACTCGAGTGCGAGGATGGTGCGATCCACACCCAGGCCGTAACCGATGCCGGAGAGGTCCTGGCCGCCGAGCTGGGCCATGAGGCCGTCGTAACGCCCACCGCCACCGATACCGGACTGTGCACCGAGGCCGTCGTGGATGAACTCGAAGGTGGTCTTGGTGTAGTAGTCAAGGCCACGGACCATACGTGGGTTGATCTCGTAGGGCACACCCATGTCATCGAGCAGGCCGGTGACGGTCTCGAAGTGGGTGCGGCACTCGTCATCGAGGTGGTCGAGCATGAGTGGAGCATCCGCGGTCATCTCGCGGACCTCCGCACGCTTGTCATCGAGCACCCGCAGCGGGTTGATCTCGGCGCGGCGGCGGGTCTCCTCATCCAGGGGCAGGTTGAAGAGGAAATCCTGGAGCTTCTGGCGGTAGGCGGGACGGCAGTTGCTATCCCCCAGGCTGGTCAGCTCGAGGCGGAAACCGGTCAGGCCCAGGGACCGGTAGCTGCGGTCGGCCAGGGCGATGATCTCGGCATCCAGGGCCGGATCATCAACACCGATGGCCTCCACACCGACCTGCTGGAGCTGACGGTAACGACCCGCCTGGGGGCGCTCATAGCGGAAGAACGGCCCGGCATAGTTGAGCTTGACCGGCAGCTGACCGCGATCCAGGCTGTGCTCGATGACCGCACGCATGACACCGGCGGTGCCCTCCGGGCGCAGGGTGACGGAACGCTCACCGCGGTCGGCGAAGGTGTACATCTCCTTGCTCACCACATCGGTGGATTCACCCACACCACGGGCGAACAGGCCGGTGTCCTCGAAGATCGGCAGCTCGATATGCTCAAATCCCGCCAGATGCGCCTGTCTGATGAAGGCGTCGCGGACGGCGACGAACGCCGCCGAGCGTGGCGGTGCGTAATCCGGTACACCCTTCGGTGCGGAAAACGGCTGGATCTTCTCGGTTTTGGTGTTCTTGTCACTCACGGTTGCTAACGATACCTTTTCATCGTGGACGGGTCGGAGACAGGATCAGGTTTGGCGTCAGTTCGGACGCAGCGCACGCAGGAACGGGTTGCCCATCCGCTCCGCCCGCATGGTGGTCGTGGGACCATGACCGGGCAGGATCTGCAGGGCGTCATCCAGCTGCAGCACGACGGTGCGCAGGGAGCGGGTCATCGCCTCCTCATCAGCGAACTCGAAATCGGTGCGGCCGATGGACCCCTTGAACAGCACATCACCGGAGAAGCAGTAGTCCTGCCCCACCAGCATGGTGCATCCGGGCGAATGTCCCGGCGCGTGCCGGAGGGTGAACTCCTCGCCAGCCAGGGTGATGGTCTCCCCGTCGACGAGATCGATGGTGGACTCCGGTGAGAGCATGTTATCGGCGTCGAACAGCATGGCGGTGCGGGTGCCGCTGCCCTTGTAGGCCTCCAGGAAGAACACATCATCGGGGTGGATGTAGACCGGTGCGTTGAAACGCCTGGCCACCACCCCCGCATCCCGGGTGTGGTCGATGTGACCGTGGGTGAGCACGATCTTGTCCACGGTGAGTTTATTGGTGGTGATGTACTCCACCAGATCATCGTGGGTGTGCATACCGGGATCGATGATCGCCACCTCACCGTCACCGACAACGACATAACAGTTGGTCTTGTAGGGACCTGCCGCGAAACCGAGAATCTCCATGAAGGCAGAGTCTAATCCCGACCCCCCAGGTGATCACCATTCAGCACGGTTTCCCCGGATGGTTAGAATAGGGAGGAATTTTTCATGCACGTACTTTCCAACACGAAAAAAGGGATACAACGCGGTGAGCAATAACAAGGAACGGCGCCAGACGGCACTCTCCCAGCTTGAAAAGGAACTCAAGAGCAGGGATCGCAAGGAGAAGACCAAGCCGATGACCGTTGTGGCTGCCTCCCTGGCGGTCATCCTCCTCGTGGTCGGCGGCATCTGGTACGCAGCAACCCGCGATTCCGGCGACGAGGCCATCACCGCCGATGAGACAACGACCGCTCCGGAGGAACCCACCTACGAGCCACTGGCGGTCACCCGCACCACCCCACTCGGTGACACCGTCTCCTGCACCTACGAGGAGGCGGGCGAGGCCTCCCGTGAGGTATCCACCCCGCCCACCGAGGACGTTCCGGCCACCGGCACCGTCACCGTCAACCTGTCCACCAACCAGGGTGAGATCGGGATGGAACTCGACCGTTCCGTCTCCCCCTGCACCGTCAACGCCGTCGAGCACCTCGCCGCTGAGGGTTACTACGATGACGTGGTCTGCCACCGTCTGACTACCTCCGGCATCTACGTTCTCCAGTGCGGTGACCCCAGTGGCACCGGCGCGGGCGGCCCCGGCTTCCAGTTCGCCAACGAATACCCCACCGATGAGGCTGCCCAGGAGGACCTGAACACCCCGGTCATCTACGAGCGCGGCACCATCGCCATGGCCAACGCCGGTCAGGACACCAACGGCTCGCAGTTCTTCCTCAACTACGATGATTCCCCGCTGCCACCGGCCTACACCTACTTCGGTCAGATCACCGACGAGGGCCTGACCACCCTCGATGCCATCGCCGAAACCGGCGTGGAGGGTGGGGCAACCGACGGCGCACCCGCCGAGGAAGTGGTCATCGAGACCGCGACGGTGGCTTAAGACACCGGCTGCATAAAGTTCGGACCCCCGAGCACAACCGCCTCCCGACCCCCGGCAGCAATGCCGGTCGGGAGGCGGTTTCCTTCTGCGGGTGGATATCTGATTTCCCCCTCACCACCGCCTGCAGGCGCGTTTTCCCGGCCTTCCATCCCAAGCGGCGGATAACACCATCTAACTGGAGAAACACTGTCCATAACCTGTTAAACAACCGGGCCAAAACACCCTCAATCGGGGGTGGTTAGTTCCGCGGGGCCTGACCGTCCGCCTGTGACTTTCATCAATTAAACCCGTTTTTATGGATGAAAATCCCATGATGTGGAGCTTATATAACATTTGCCCTACTTCTCCATCACAGTTTGCTTGCACCACTCTGGATGCGCAGTTAGAGTGAGCACTAGATAAAACCGCCCCTCATCACGAAGGACCCAGGACATGAAGATTTTCTCCCGCACCTCCCTGGTCGCGCTTGGTACCGCTGCCGCCGTCGCCGCTTCCGCTTTCACCGCCCCTGCATTCGCAGAGGATGAGACCACCAGCGCCGAGACCACCACCGTGGCTACCACAACCGTGGCCACCAGCGTCGAGACCACCACCGCTGCCCCTACCGTGACCGAGACCGCGACCCGCACCGTCACCGCTGTCCCAAGCACCACCAAGAGCGCAGGCTCCTCCGACATGGACAATGTCAATGACTGGATCAAGATCATCACCGCGGTCATCGGTGCCCTGACCACCATCCTGACCTTCGCCAGCAACCTGGACCGTTTCATGGCCCGCTAGGTCACACCGGGTTTCATCCCTCCCACGCCGCGTATCAACCGGCATACGGGAGGGATTTTCCTGTATCTGGGGTTGGAAGGATTCTGCGGATTCTGTGGATTCCAAGATTCATAGGAGAACGACGTAGAAGGAGAACGGCGCCGTCATCCCACCCGGGATGACGGCGCCGTTCTCCTGACCTATCCCCGACTACCCGCCTGAGGTCACACGGTAGACATCGAAGACACCCTCGGCGTTGCGCAGCTGGGTCATCAGGGACCCCAACTGTTTCGTGTCCGAGACCGCGAAGGTGAACCGGACGGTGGCCACACGGTCGTCGGAACAGTGGGAATTCATCGCGGTGACCGACACCTTCTGTTCGTTGATCACGCGGGTGAGCTCGAAGAGGAGCCCGGCGCGGTCAAGGGCTTCGAGCTGCAGCGTCGCGGAGAACACCGAACCCTGCCCCTCCGAGGCCCAGGCAACCTGCACCATGCGTTCAGGTTCCTCGCGGAGTTTCTCGGCGTTGGTGCAGTCGGTGCGGTGCACAGAGACCCCACCGCCACGGGTGACGAAACCGAAGATCGCATCGCCAGGCACGGGCATGCAGCATTTGGCCAGCTTGGCCAGCACATCGGGGCTGCCCTCGACGAGGATCCCACTTTCGTTGTTGCCGGTGGCCGCACGGGATTCCACCAGCTCACTGAACGGGGTCCGGGCAACCAGGGCGTCTTCGGCGTCCTCCTGGTCACCGAAGATGGCCACCAGGCGGTTGACCACATGCTGCGCGGAGACGGAGCCTGAACCGATGGCGGTGTACAGCGCATCCACATCCGAGTAGTGCAGCTCGGTGGCTACCCTCTTCATCGTGGTGGCGGTGAACAGGCGGTGCATCGGCAGGCCACCACGCTGGATCACCGCGGCGAGTGCATCCCGGCCGGCCTCCAGATACTCCTCGCGACGTTCCTTGGCGAACCACTGGCGGATCTTGGCCTTGGCCCGTGGGGAGACCACGAAGTCCTGCCAGTCACGGCTCGGACCGGCATTGGGGTCCTTGGAGGTGAACACTTCCACGCGGTCACCGGATTTCAGTTTGGTTTCCAGGGCGACCAGCTTGCCGTTGATCTTGGCACCGATACACCGGTGGCCGACCTCGGTGTGCACCGCGTAGGCGAAGTCAACCGGGGTGGAATCCACCGGGAGGTTGACCACATCGCCCTTGGGGGTGAACACGAAGATCTGCTTGGAGGTCAGGTCATAGCGCAGGCTGTCGAGGAACTCATTCGGGTCCGCGGCCTCCTTCTGCCAGTCGAGCAGCTGACGCATCCACGCCATCTGATCCACTTCCTCGCGGTCACCGGTGTGCGAGCCCTTGGTCTCCTTGTACCTCCAGTGTGCGGCGATGCCGAATTCCGCGTTGTAGTGCATCTCATGGGTACGTGCCTGCACCTCCAGGGGTTTACCCCCCGGGCCCATGACCGTGGTGTGCAGTGACTTATACACCCCGAAACGTGGAGCAGAGATGTAATCCTTGAAACGGCCCGGCAGCGCATTGAACAACGAGTGGACCACGCCGATGGCGGCGTAGCAGTTGTTGACATTGTCCACCAGGATGCGGATGCCCACCAGGTCGAAGATGTCGTCGAAGTCGCGGCCCCGCACGATCATCTTCTGGTAGATCGACCAGTAGTGCTTCGGGCGACCGAGCACCTCGGCGGCGATGTTGTTGTCGTGCAGCCCGGCGGTGACCTGGTCGATAATCTCCTTGAGGTACCTGTCCCGGGAGGGGGCACGGTCGGCGACGAGGCGGACGATCTCCTCGTACTTCTTCGGGTACAGGATGGCGAAGGAGAGGTCCTCCAGCTCCCACTTGATGCTCGCCATGCCCAGGCGGTGTGCGAGCGGGGCGATCACCTCCAGGGTCTGGCGTGCCTTCTTGGCCTGCTTCTCCGGGGGCAGGAAACGCATGGTGCGCATGTTGTGCAGGCGGTCGGCGACCTTGATCACCAGCACCCGGGGATCCTGGCTCATGGCCACGATCATCTTGCGGATCGTCTCGGCCTCCGCCGCAGCCCCCAGGGCGACCTTGTCGAGCTTGGTCACCCCGTCGACAAGCCTGGCGACCTCCTCACCGAAATCCCGGGTGAGATCGTCGAGGGAGTAGTCGGTGTCCTCGACCGTGTCGTGCAGCAGCGCGGCGACCAGCGTGGTGGTGTCCATGCCGATCTCCGCAGCAATGGTGGCCACGGCGAGGGGATGGGTGATGTAGGGATCACCGGATTTGCGGACCACACCCTCGTGGAGACGTTCCGCGGTGGAATAGGCCCGTTCGAGAACCACCCCGTCGGCCTTCGGATGGAATTGCCGGTGGATGCTCAGCAGGGGATCCAGGACCGGGTTGGTGCGAACCCTGGTTCCCGTGAGACTTCGGGCGAGCCTGGCCGACATGCTGCGCACACCTATTGTCGACTTCTGCGGATTACGCTCCAGACTCATCTTCTCGTCGCCTTTCTCACTTCCGCTACTGCGGATCCCTGATCACATGGACCGGGATATCTCCCAGACGTTCCCGGCCACCGAGGCCACCGACCTCAATGGCGAGAACAAATCCGGTGACGTTACCGCCACATGTTTCAATTAGTTTACGTGCTGCCGCGAGTGTTCCGCCGGTGGCGAGTACATCGTCGATGAGCACAACCTTCCGACCGGCAATATCCAGCCCCTCCGAGGGCAGCTCCAGAGCCGCGGAACCGTACTCCAGGTCATATTCCTGGGTGACCACGGGCGGGGGCAGCTTGCCCTTCTTGCGGATGGCGATCACACCCAGACCCAGCTTGTAGGCCACGGCCGAACCCAGAAGGAATCCGCGGGCATCCAACCCGCCGATGATCTCCGCACCGAGCTCCGCGGCCGCCTCCGCCTGAGCGTCCACCACAGCGGCAAAGGCCTCGGCGTTGGCCAACACCGGGGTGAGATCCTCAAACAGGACCCCCTCCGCCGGGAAATCGTGCACATACCGGGTGTGCTCGATGAGGGCGGCACGCGCCCTGGCGGTGCTGTCACTGCCGCTGTCCTGGCCGCTATCCATGTCGGTCTCGGTCACTTCTTAGTCCTCACTTCTGGACCAGCGGTCCATGTTCCATCCAATTCCGGAGAGATCCGTATTAACCACCACGTTACCGACAGTGCGGTCAATGACGAACACGCGGGGTTGGGCCGAGAGCGGAATCGAGGGCACCTCGGTCCACAGTCGCTCCTCGGTCTCCCGGGTGGAAATCGGGTCCGAACCGGTGGAATTCACCGTGGCGAACTCCCTGTTGGGATCCACCGCGTGCAACACCGCGTCGAGGGAGCCCTCATAATACTGCTCATACCCCCACTCGGTGACCACGGTGCGGCTGAGATCCCTGAGGCTGACCACCTCCTCCGAAGCGTCCACCACGGTGATACCCGCGGGTTCACAACTGACCCGGATGGCCTCCACCATGGCGGCCTTGCGCTCATCAGGCCCGTCATAACCGATGCGCACGGTGGTCCCGGCGAGTGCCGAGGCCGTACCGATGTCCACCGCCATCTTCCTGGCGGGCAGGTCCCCCAGCTGCTGCCCCACGGGGTTCTGTGCGCGCACGGAGTGCACGCCGATCGCGGGGACCTCGATGCCGGAGACGCGTGACGACGCCGCCGCCACCGCCTGCTGGTCAACGCAGGCCGCGAACGCCTGCCGGGCCTGTGCACCGTAGAACACGCCGGAGGAACCGAGCGTGAGCTGCTCGGTGAGCACGCCGATCTCCTTGTAGATGTCATAGGGGTTCATCGGATCATCCCGGTTGACCCAGGTGGCAGTATCCCCCGAGCCGGTGTCGGCGATCTGGAGATTCCCGGCACGGGCGATCGTGTCCAGATCCGCGCCCTTCGGCCACACCACGATCTGATCCAGGGTGGCGGCATCCCCGCTGTAGTGCTCATTGCGGCCCAGGGTCGCCTCGCCGAATTCACCCACCTCGGTGATCACATACGGACCCGAGGACACCTGGAGGGCGGGGTCGAAGTTGTCCAACCTGAAACCCTCCGCCCAGATCCTGGCGGGTTCCTCCAGTGCCTCCACATCCTCCTCCTGCAGAGCCCTGTGGAGTTCCCCGAGGGTGATCCCGGCCTTCGTCGCGATGGCGTGGGCCGGCAGCAGGGTGCCCTGATCGAAGAGGTGACGCCACCTGTTGCCGTAGTCCTCCTTGAACACCACCGTGGCCGATTTGGAGCCCGACTGGCAGTCCACCCGTTCGATCTGGGTGGCCAGGGGCACGTGGGAGTCGAAGACGCTCGGCATCATGCCCGCCTTCGCCGCGAGGAGGAAATCATCACACACCACCGGTTGGCCGTCGGAGTAGGTGGCCTCCGGGTTGATGGTGTAGATCACCTGGCGGTTGGCTCCGGGCAGCACCTGCGTGGTGGCCAGATCCGTGTTGGGGATCATCTGGCCCGAGGGGCCCTGCACGTAGACCGCCGGGTACAGACGGGAGGACAACAGGCCCGCGTCGGTGGCCACCCCGAGGAGGGAGGCGGCATTGGTGGTGGCCAGTGGAGAGTTCAGGGCATACCCGAAATGGTTCTGCTCATGGGCGGTGGGCTCCTCCACCGTCTCCGCGCAGGCGGCCAGCACAAGGGCACAGGCAGACAGCAGAACAGCCACCGGTGTTTTCCTGTTCACCACGTCTTATTCCCCCAGCCCTTCGCCCCGGTTGTTGTCAAGACACACAAGTATATTGAGCATCCCCCACAACGCATAAATCCCGTCACCTTTGTCCACACAGGGACGGTGACGGGATGTACTGAACGCGGATCAGCTACGGCCGGGGCGCCAGGTTCCACCCGGCTGGCCGGGCTCCTCCGGGGCAACCGGCTTTGCGACGGTGCGTTTCTCACCGAGGGTCGGTGTGAGGACCTCCTCGGCGTCGTCAAGCCTGCCCTCCCGGGCCGCGGCGACGGTCTCGTTGTGGCGCTTGGTGGCGGCCGAGCGGTTCTTCAGCCAGACCAGGATCGGGGTGGCGAGGAAGACCGAGGAGAAGGTGCCCTCGACGACACCGATGAGCTGAATGAGTGCCAGATCCTTCAGGGTACCCACACCCATCATCCACACCGCGACAACCATCAGCGCGATGATCGGCAGGGCGGAGATGATCGTCGTGGACACCGAACGCATGAACGTCTGGTTGACGGCCAGGTTGGCTTGTTCACCGTAGGTCCGCCGCAGCGAGTGCTCATACCCCTCGGTGTTCTCACGCACCTTGTCGAAGACCACCACGGTGTCATAGATGGAGAAGGTCAACACGGTCAGCAGGCCGATGACCGTGGCCGGGGACACCTCGAAACCGATGACGGCGTAGATGCCCGCGATGACCACACCATCGACGAGGAGGGCGGCCATCGCCGCGACGGCCATCTCCCGTTCCAGGCGGATACCGATGTAGATGGCAGCCAGCGCGAGGAACACCAGCAGGGCGATGATCATGCGTTCGGTGATGGTGGATCCCCATGATTCAGACACCGTGGAGTTACCGATGGCATCCGGGGTGGCCGCACCTTCAGAGTTGACCGGTTCGAATTCCTCATAGAGCGCGAGGCGGGCGGATTCGATCTGATCATCACCGAGACGTTCGGAGTGGATCTCCAGGATGCGGGCATCACCGGAACCAACGACCTGAACCAGCTCGGGGGTGACCCCGGTGGCCTCGGTGAAGGTCTCCTCCACCGCCTCGGTGGAGTAATCCGCCGCCGGCATGTTCATCTTGGTGCCACCCTCGAAATCGATGCTGAGGGAGAAACCGCGGACCGCGATGAACAGAATGGACAGGATCAGCAGGATACCGGTGATCCAGTACCAGAGCTTGGACCGGCCGATGAAGTCAATGCCGCCCTCACCGGTGTAGAGGCTGTTGAACGTGCCCCGGGACTTCTTCTGTGTGTGGATGGTGCTCATGACTTACCTCTGCTCCTTCTCAGTAGAACCGGGGGTGCCGGAGCTGACGGTCGCAGGAGCGGCGACCGTACCGACATGGTGCATCTCATCGAGTTCACCGTTGGCACGCAACTCGTCCACCAGCCTGTACACACGGGACATGCCGTTGACGGATGGCTTGGCGAACACCGGCTTGCGGGAGGCCAGGATCACTAGCGGTGCGGTGACCAGGAAGGTCACCAGGATGTCGAAGACGGTGGTCAGACCCAGGGTGAAGGCGAAGCCCTTGACCTCGCCGACAGCCAGGAGATAGATGGCCACGGCACCGATGAGGGTGACCATGTTGCCCGTGACGATGGTGCGCTTGGCTCGCTCCCAGGCACGTGGGGCGGCGGACCGGAAGGACCTGCCCTCACGTATCTCATCCTTGATGCGCTCGTAGAAGACCACGAAGGAGTCGGCGGTGGTACCGATACCGATGATCAGACCGGCGATGCCCGCGAGATCGAGGGAATACCCGATCCACCGGCCCAGCAGAATGAGGGATCCGTACACCAGTGCACCGGCGGCCACCAGCGTGAACAGGGAGACGAAGCCGAACACGCGGTAGTAGGCGAAGACAAAGATGGCGACGAGGACGATACCCACGACACCGGCGACGAGACCCGCCTGGAGGGAGGCCGCACCCAGGGAGGGTGGGACTGTGGTGGTCGTGCCACCGCGCTCACCGTTTTCACCGGCGAAACTCAGTGGCAGGGCACCATACCGGAGGTTGTTGGCCAGTTCCGTGGCCTCCTCCTGGGTGAAGTCGCCGGTGATGGAGGTGGCGCTGCCCACCGGGGTGGCGGACTGGATCACCGGTGCGGAGATGACCTCGGAATCCAGCGTGATGGCGATCTGCTGCTGGAGGTACTCGTTGGTCAGGGCGGCCCAGGTGGCGGAACCCGATTCCCCCGCACCCGACTTGAAGGCGAAGTTGATCTCCATCTGGCCGGTCTGGGAATTGAATCCACCGGTGATCGGACGGTCGGTATCGATCTCATTGCCGGTCAGACGTGCACCGTTTTCCTCATCGGTCTCCCCCTGCAGCAGAGGCGCCGGATCGAGGATGTAGACCCCGCCGCTGGCCCGGTCGCAGGCGACCAGTGGCAGACGTGGGTCATCAGTACCCGCAATCGGATCCATCTCCTCGGGGGTGCACTGCATGAGGGAGCTGGCGGCGATCTGGGTCGTCGGGTCGGTGGACTGACGATCGGTGCGCAGCATCTCGGTGATATCCTGACGACGCTCCGTGGCCTCGATGGAGTTCGCCGGTTCCGGCATCGGTTCCGCCGTCACTGTGGGCGCCTCGCTGGCGGTCTCCGCAGCCTCCTCCCCGGCCTGTTCAGTCTCGACGATCGCGGAGTGCATCTCGGCCAGTGCGGTATTGGCCTCCTCCTCGGTGATCACGCCGTATTCCACCCAGCGGTTGGCCATGTCCTCGAGCACCGGCATGAGGGTGGCCATATCCGGCATGCCGGCCTGACCGACGGGGCGGAACAGCAGCTGGGAAGTCTGGCCGAGGGCCTGGGCCTGGGCGACATCCTCACCCGGGACGGTGATCACCAGGGTGTTGCCATCGGCAACCACACTGGCACCAGTGACGCCCATGCCGTTAACGCGGTTCTCCAGGATCACACGCGCCTGGTTGAGCTGATCCTGGGTGGGTTCCTCCCCCTGCGGAACCAGCGTCACACGGGTACCGCCCTGGAGATCAATTCCGAGTTTCGGGGTGGCCGAACGATCACCTGTAAAAAATACGAGCGCGTAGACGCCGAAGAGAATGAGGACGAAAATCGCGATCGCGCGTTTCGGCCATGCCTCCCAGGCACTAACGGCACTCTTCTTCTGCCGAGCCAAGTATGTCTCCTTAGTGAAATTGATCCATCGGATCCCCGTGTCACCGAGTTCCCCGGTTTAAACCGGGATACCGACCTGTGGAACGGGGAATCGTCATGCCGTTGACGCTGCAGCGGGGGTGGGACCCACCGGGTTGACCACCACCACACGGCGTGAAAGGGTTTCCGCACGCGCAACCACAATCGGACAAAGTGCGTCATAGAGCGCTTACCGTCGAATATGGTACGCCATCGGGGGGACTTTACCCGGGTGTGCCCCGGTGAAGTTGGGCACCCCGGCCCCCGTAACACTCCCCCACGCCCGGAATGCCCGTCAACTATGCTACCGATGAGAAAAACGAAAACCCCTGTGCAGGGTTGTCAGCACGGGGGCGCGGTGTGGTGGATCAGCGGGTCTCCGGGGTGCCGGATGGGCGATCGTCACCGTCATTGTCGCGGAAATTCTCCGGGTGGTTCTCCCGGTAGGTGTCGGGACCGTCATTCTGCTCGTAGGAGGGGTCCCAGGCACCCTGGCCGAAGGGATTGGTGGAGGTGTTGTCTACCGGGCCGACGGCTGGGGTGCTGCCTGCCGCCGGTGCCACCACACGCACCACGGACATTTTCTCCCAGGAGGTCACCACGCCTGGGGCGATCTCCAGATCCACCAGTTCCTCCGATACCGAGATCACGATGGCGTGCAGTCCGGCGGTGGTGACCACCCTGTCACCCGGCTGGAGAGCATTCTGCAGTTTCTGGATCTCGGCCATCTTCGAACGCTGACGACGACTCATGAGGATGGTCGGCAGTGCGAGGATGACCAGAAGGAACAGTAGTAGAAGAATATCCATAATCAGTGAGTGTGCCAGAATGCCCCACGTCATCGCTACCCGGAACAGTCACCACCTGGTCGCGGGCACGTGGGTTTGTCCTAGTAGTCCCCGATTGTCCCCTCGGGTGGTTCCAGGCCGAGGTGGCGCCAGGCGGAGGCGGTTGCCACCCGGCCCCGGCCGGTCCGGGCGATCATCCCGGCACGCACCAGATAGGGTTCGCACACCTCCTCGACGGTTGCGGGTTCCTCACCGACTGCCACCGCGAGGGTGTTCACACCGACGGGGCCGCCTCCGTGTCCGCGGATGAGGGCGTCGAGAACCGCCCTGTCGAGCCGGTCGAGGCCCAGCTCGTCGACGTCGAAGACGATCAGCGCGGCGTTGGCGGCACCGAGGGTGATGTGGCCATCGGCGTGCACCTCCGCAAAGTCACGGACCCGTCGCAGCAACCGGTTGGCGATACGTGGTGTGCCCCGTGACCGTGAGGCGATCTCGACCGCCGCATCGGCGTCGATGCCCACTTCCAGGATCTTCGCCGTTCGCTTCACCACGCGGGTGAGGTCGTCGACATCATAGAATTCCATCTGGGCCGTGAAACCGAAACGGTCACGCAGCGGACCGGTGAGCATTCCGGAGCGGGTGGTGGCACCCACCAGGGTGAACGGTGGGATCTCCAGGGGGATGGAGGTGGCGCCGGGGCCCTTGCCCACGATCACGTCGATGCGGAAATCCTCCATCGCCATGTAGAGCATCTCCTCGGCGGGACGGGCGATGCGGTGGATCTCATCGATGAAGAGGACATCGCCCTCCATGAGGTTGGACAGCATGGCGGCGAGATCGCCTGCGCGTTCCAGGGCGGGACCGGAGGTCATCCGCAGGCTGGTGCCCAGTTCCTGGGCGATGATCATCGCCATGGTGGTCTTACCCAGCCCGGGAGGGCCGGAGAGCAGGACATGGTCCGGCACCACTCCACGTCTCTTGGCCCCGGTGAGCACGAGGCTCAGCTGGTTGCGGACCTTCGGCTGGCCGATGAACTCATCAAGGGATCTCGGACGGAGGGTGACCTCGGCCTCCACATCGTCCGGCTGGACGTTGGCGTCCACACTGGTCTCCGGATCCCGTCCGGTTCTCCGCGGGGGGATGCCCCCCGGGATCTCAAATTCGGTGCGTTCCACGTCACCCATTCAGCACTCGCCCCTCTTCCCTATTTCCCGCCGAGTTTAGCCAGGGCGGCACGCAGCGCCGCCGAGGTATCCAGACCGGGATCAGCGGACAGGACGGCGGCCACCGCGTCATCAGCCTGCTTCTCGGTGAAGCCCAGCCCGGTCAGTGCCTGGGTCACCTGATCCACCACCACGACCGGGGCAACACCCTGGGTGGGCGACGTGGAGGCGCCGTCATCGACCACGCCCGCGGTGTAGGCCGCCACCTTGTCCTTCAGCTCCACGATGAGACGGTCGGCCATCCGTTTGCCCACACCCGGGACACGCTGGAGGGTTTTGGCGTCACCACCGGCGATCGCCTGGGTGATCTCGAGGGGGGTGAGCACGGATTCGCAGGCCAGCGCCAGTCGCGGCCCCAGGCCGGTGACGGTCTGGAGCAGTGCGAACATCTCCCGGGACTGGTCATCGATGAACCCGTAGAGTTTCATGGCATCCTCGCGCACGACCATGGTGGTCAGCAGGGTGGCCTCCTCGCCACGCTGCAGGCGGGCGAGGGTGTTGGGGGTGGTGGTCACTTCATAGCCGACCCCCTGGCATTCAATGACCGCCGTCCCCAGCCCGATGCTGATGACGGTTCCGCGCAATGAGGCGATCATGAGGTTTCTCCTGAGATGTTAAAAAGGCATACACGATGGTCTGGACGGTGATGACTCACCGGGGGTCGGCCCGGTCGGGTCGTTCAAACTGGCTGGGATGCCCGGCGCGGGCCCGTGCCTCCCCGGAAGCCTCCGGCATCTGGGCATGGTTCTTCGCGTTGAGGGTGGCGTTCAGGGTTGACTTCGCCTTCCCCAGCCTGCCCTGGTTCTGGCGGCGTCGGTGTTCCAGGTCGGAGGTGGTCATCTTGGTGCGCATGAGCAGTGGCGCGCGCCAGCAGTGACACACCGCCAGTGCCAGGGCATCGGCAGCGTCGGCGGGTTTCGGTGCCTCGGCCAGCCCGAGGATCCGGGTGATCATGACGGTCATCTGTTTCTTATCCGCCCGGCCGTTGCCCGAGATCGCCTTCTTCACCTCACTGGGGGTGTACATGTGGACCGGAAGTCCCCGTTCAGCGGCCGCGAGGATGAGCACCCCCACGGCATGGGCGGTATTCATGACGGTGGAGACGTTGCCACGCTCGAAGATACGTTCAATGGCGATCACGTCCGGGGTGTAATCATCCATCCATTCCCCCACAGCCTGACTGAGCCGCAGCAACCGTTCCGCGAGTTCCGCATCAGAGGGGGTCCGGACCACCCCGACGGAGACCGGGTAGACGGTGCGCCCCCGTCCCGCCTGTACAACGGACAGACCACAGCGGGTCAGGCCTGGGTCAATGCCCATCACCCGCAGACCCTCATGATTCATCTGTACACCCGTTCCGACGTGGATAGCTATCTCTTAATTTTTAGCACATAATTGCGATCACCCCGCCATCCACGGTGGTGGTTGGCGGGGTGAGGGGCGGTGTCCGGCGGGCTGCTAGTCGTTCTCGAGCTCCGCGAGGACCTCATCACTCAGGGTGATGTTGGTGTAGACATTCTGCACATCATCGGACTCCTCAAGGGCGTCCACGAGGCGGAAGATCTTGCGGGCACCTTCGGCATCGAGGGGAACCTCGACGGAGGCACGGAAATCGGAGTCGGCGTCCTCAATCTCGATGTCGGCGTCGACAAGCGCGGCCTTGACGGCCTCCAGGTCGGTCGGCTCGCAGGTGATCTCGAAAACCTCACCCAGGTCGTTGACCTCCTCGGCGCCGGCCTCGAGGACGGCCATGAGCACGTCATCCTCGGTCAGCTCGCCCTTCTTCACCTGGATGATGCCGGTGCGGGTGAACATGTAGGACACGGAACCGGTTTCACCCAGGTTGCCGCCGTTCTTCGACATGGCGGTGCGCACCTCGGTGGCCGCGCGGTTGCGGTTGTCGGTGAGGCATTCGATGAGCACGGCGACACCGTTGGGGCCGTAACCCTCGTACATGATGGGAACCCAGTCGGCGCCACCGGCCTCTTCACCCGATCCGCGCTTGCGGGCGCGTTCGATGTTGTCGTTGGGCACCGATGCCTTCTTGGCCTTCTTGATCATGTCATCGAGGGTCGGGTTGGCGGAGGGATCTCCGCCGCCCATGCGGGCTGCAACCTCGATGTTCTTGACCAGCTTGGCGAACTCCTTGCCACGCTTGGCATCGTTCGCGGCCTTCTTGTGCTTGGTAGTTGCCCATTTGGAGTGGCCAGCCATATGCTCCCTTTCGTCGTTCGTCCCGCCATCGTCCACCGGGGGTTCCCGGAATGGCCGTTGACATCACACGCCCGGCTCGACCCGGGAAAACAACGGGGAGCGGGTTCGGTCAACGCCCCTGGACGTGGGGGTGGTAGTTGGAACCTCCCCGATTATACGTGGTGGCGGCCCGCGCCAGCCGTAACCCCACCGATATCTGTCACCGTACCGGTTCTCGGCGGGTGCTTATCGACGAAAAGACCCCCGCCCCCACCACCTATCCCTCGTTGGGATCGAGGTCCTCGATGGGCAGTGCCCTGGCCCCGTCACGCAAAGTCCGGGTCAACCCCTCCTGATTGACAATGGCCACGAGATCACCCTGCTGATTGAAGAGCCTGCCATGGGTCAGGGCCCGGCCACTGCCCGCCGACGGGGAGCGCTGATCATAGAGCAGCCATTCATCCGCGCGGAAGGGACGCAGGAACCACATGGCGTGATCCAGCGAGGCCATCTGCACCTTGGCCCCGGGGTGTGGGGCGAGGGAACCTGGCAGCAGGGTCATATCCGACATGTAGGCCAGGGTGCACACATGGAATGTCGGATCGTCGGGCAGCTCGGCCCTGGAACGCAACCAGACCACCTGCTCGGTGGCGGTGTGCGGGTTGTGTTCATAGGCGGTCGGGGGCACGACCCGGATATCCCAGTCGGACCATTCCTCGAGGAGCCTGCGGGAGCTGGTGGCCATGTGATCGGTGTAGTGCTCGATCTCGTCGGGTCCGGGGATGTCCCGCATGCTGTCGGCGTGCTCAATTCCCTCATCACCGCGGCGGTGGAAACTGGCCTGCATGCTGAAGATGGTCTCCCCGTCCTGGATCGCGCGCACCATGCGGGAGCTGAAGCTTCGACCATCGCGCATCCGGTCGACGATGAACACGGTGGGGCGGTCGGATTTGCCCGCCCGGAGGAAATAACCGTGGAGCGAATGCACGGCGAATTCCTGATCGACCGTCCGGGTGGCCGCCACGAGTGTCTGGGCGGCCACCTGTCCCCCGAAGGTGCGGGAGAGAGCGGACTCCACCACCGGCCCCCGGTAGATATCGCGGTCGATCTCCTCCAGTCCCAGGATGTATTCGATTGACTTCAACGTCGACTCCACTTTCTTTCGCATCTTCTGACAAGGCGGTGAGGTTGGTGCGGTGAGGTTACTCACACAGAGTAGTACGGGGCCAGGTGCGGGTGCGGTATCAGGGCGGGCATTGGATTACGGTTAGGGCCATGTCACCGAAAATGTTGCACCGGGCCGCCGCCTGGCTGGAGATGTTCACCTGGACCTTCCTCATCTTAGGGATGATCCTCAAGTACAGCGGAATCACGGATGCCGTGACCCCCATCGCCGGCGGGATCCACGGCTTCGGCTTCCTGTGTTTCGCCGTCATCACGGTGACCGTGTGGGGGAACAACCGGTGGACCTTCGCGCAGGGCGCGGTGGGTCTGCTCGTCTCGATCATCCCCTGGGCCGCCCTCCCCTTCACCCTGTGGGCGGATCGGAAGGGCATCCTGGATCAGGGATGGCGTTTCACCTCTCCCCAGGAGCAGCCGACCACGCTCCCCGATAAGGTTCTCGCGCAGCTGGTGCGCCACCCGGTGCGCTCGATCCTCATCATCCTCGTGCTCGTCGCCATCGTCTTCACCCTGCTGCTGACGATGGGCCAGCCCTATGATCCGGACGCGATTGTCGAGTCTGTGAACTAGATTCCGGAGCACGAACGAGAAAATGCCCTGCGAGGAGTCCTCGCAGGGCATTGATCATCTAGTGACGATCACCGATTACCAACCGCGCTCAGCGAGGCGGTGGGAGACCGGGAGGTCATCAACGTTGATGCCGACCATGGCCTCACCGAGACCACGGGAGACACGGGCGATGGTGTCCGGGTCGTTGTAGTTCTGGGTGGCGGCCACGATGGCACGGGCGCGCTGCTCCGGGTTGCCGGACTTGAAGATGCCGGAGCCGACGAACACGCCGTCCGCACCGAGCTGCATCATCATGGCTGCATCGGCGGGGGTGGCGATGCCACCGGCGGTGAGCAGCGGGACGGGGAGCTTACCCTCGCGGGCGACCTGGACGACGAGCTCGTACGGTGCCTGGAGTTCCTTGGCTGCGACGTAGAGCTCATCCTCGGCCATGGAGGTCAGGCGCTTGATCTCCGCGCGGATGGTGCGCATGTGGGTGATGGCGTTGGAGACATCACCGGTGCCGGCCTCACCCTTGGAGCGGATCATGGCAGCACCCTCGTTGACGCGGCGCAGGGCCTCACCCAGGTTGGTGGCACCACAGACGAAGGGGACCTCGAAGGCGAACTTGTCGATGTGGTTGGTGTAATCGGCCGGGCTGAGCACCTCGGACTCGTCGACGAAGTGGACGCCGAGTGCCTGCAGGACCTGTGCCTCCACGAAGTGGCCGATGCGGGCCTTGGCCATGACCGGGATGTCAACGGCCTCGAGGATGCCGTCGATCATGTCCGGATCGGACATGCGGGACACGCCACCCTGTGCGCGGATGTCGGCGGGCACACGCTCCAGAGCCATGACGGCGACAGCGCCGGCATCCTCGGCGATGCGGGCCTGCTCAGGGTTGACCACGTCCATGATGACGCCACCCTTGAACTTATCGGCGTAACCGGTCTTGGCCCGCGGAGCGGCGTTGGTAGTTGGTGCTGACACGATGGCTATTGCCTCCTGGTATCTGTAAAGCATTCGGTATTCTACCCAGCTCATATTAAACGCTCGTCTAACCGAGGTGTGAAAGGCCACCCCGTTTAATTTCACACACCTAAGATCACATCATTCGACGATGTCGGTGTCGACCAGCTCGAAGTACTCCGGTAGCGGAGCCAGCCCCCCGAGACGCAGGGTTCTAACCGTGACGCGGGTGCGGAGGTTCCGGGTATCGGTCACCGCGTCATTGTAGAAGCGGTGCGCCAGTTCCACCCGCGCGGCGGCATCCACCAGCGCCTCGGGAATGGGGGTGGGTTGCGCCAGGATCACCTCGGAGATGGTGCGCTCCGCACGCGCCCGGTCATCAAAACAGGAGTAGATCAGCGGGATAAACTCGGCCCGGCGCGCCGCGTCGGCCGCCGCCGGGATCAGGGCACCGACCAGCGCCGCGCGACGGTCGAGGGCCGCTCCGAGTGCCTGCCGGGCGGAATCTGTCCGGATGTGCAGTCGGTTGAGTCGCTGGGCCGTGCTGTAGGCCCACAGCACCACCGCGGTGATCAGCACCGCGATGAGGAGATAGACGATGGTCATCACCGCAGACGCACCTTCTCCCCGCTGGACACTGTCTCATAGACCGTCATGATGCGGTCGGCGACAGTCGACCAGTCGTAGTGGGCAGCACGCCGCTGCCCCGCTGCGACGAGTGCCGCCCGGGTGGTCGGGGCGTCGATAAGCGCACGTAGTTTCTCCGCGAGGTCCCGGTCCGAACCGGTCTGGAACAACAGGCCGGCGGGGGTGTCGGACTCGGAATCGACCACCAGGGAAAAGGCCTCCAGGTCGCTGGCCACCACCGCGCAGCCGGCGGCCATGGCCTCGACCAGCACGATGCCGAAGCTCTCCCCGCCGGTGTTGGGGGCCACGTAGATATCGGCCCGGCCGAGGATCTCGGCCTTGTCCGCATCGCTGACACGCCCCACGAAATCCACACCGGGCACCTCACGCCGGGCACCACCGCCGATGACGGTGCAGCGGACCTCCCGGTCCAGGCGCGCCAGGGCCCGCAGGAGGATGTCCAGGCCCTTGCGGGATTCGTCGATGCGGCCCAGGAAGACGATCTCCGGGGGTTCATCCGCCGTGGTATCAGTCCGGCGCGCACGGGCGAACAGCGAGGTGTCCACCCCGTTGGGGATCAGGACCGGATCGCCGCCCATCTGCTCCACCTGCCACCGGCGGGCCATCTCCGAGACGGCGATCCCCGCACGGATCTTCTCCAGCTGGGGCCGCAGTACCGGCAGGGCCAGATGCAGGAGGCGGGAGGAGGCACTCGACGCATGATAGGTGGCCACGATAGGCCCCTCCGCCATGAACAGTGCGAACATGGAATAACTCGGCGAATTGGGTTCGTGGATGTGGAGGATATCGAAGTTGCCCTCACGGATGAACCGGCGGGTGATCCGCATCATCCGGGGACCGAAACTCAGACGGGCCACCGAGCCGTTGTAGGGCACCGGGACGCTGCGTCCGCCACGCACCACGAAATCAGGGATCTCGGTGTCCGCGCTACACGGACCGAGCACCCGGACCTCATGACCCTGGGCGATAAACTCCCGGGCTAGATCAAGGATGTGTGCTTGAACCCCACCTGGTTCATCGAAGGAATAGGGGCACACGATACCGATGCGCATAGGGCTAGTCCTCCGCTCGGGGACCGTTGGGACCGCGACCCGGATCCAGGTCGGAGAACCACAGCGGTTGCAGCATGTGCCAGTCAGCCGGGTGTTCCTGGATGTTGGTGGCGAAGAGATTCGCGATGCGCTGGACGGTACCGGACAGGGTATCCACCTCGAGCTCCGGGGAGACACTGACACCCCACTGCTCGCCCTCGAACCAGGAATGCACCACGTGCAGGCAGGCGCCGGTCTCCATCGCCAGGCGGGCCGGGCCTGCGGGCATGGAGGTCTCCTCCCCGAAGAAGGTGGTACGCACCCCGGTGTGCCGGAGATCCCTCTCCCCCAGCAGACACACCACACCCCCGGATTCCAGGACGGCCTTCAGCCGCTCATACGGCGGGGTGTCGCCCCCGGTGTGGGGAATGACCTCGAAACCCAGCGATTCACGGAACTCCACGAAGGCGTTGAAGAGTGCTTCCGGCCGCACGCGTTCAGCCACCGTGGTGAACTGCCCGTGGTAGGCCACCAGAAGCACCCCTGCCATGTCCCAGTTGCCCGTGTGCGGAAGGGTGAGGATGACCCCACGCCCACTCTCGAGGGAGGCATCCAGGTGTTCCCGCCCGACCAGCCCCTCTATGAGGACGCGGGACAGATCCGGATCCCCGGCGATCGACGGCAGGCGGAAGGCCTCCATCCAGTACCGCGCGTAGCTGCGGGTGGCCTCCCGGATGAGCTGATCGGTGACGTTGTCCGCGCCCACCACGCGGGCGAGGTTGGCCCGCAGCATGGGCATGCCTGTGCCCCGGCGGCTGGCCAGATCCGCGCCGGCATCAAACAGTCTCCGGGCCACCGGGAGGGGAAGCACCCTGACCAACCGCCAACCGGCGAGGTACCCGAGAGCGGAGAGATTCTCCCCACGCAGGACATCACGCAGCACCTCACGCATGCTCATTCGCCGTTTCTCCTTGGCTGGTTGGGGGTGTCAGTGCTGGCTCTCCGGGGACGGATCACCGGTGACATCGCTGTATTCGGCGCGCGCGCCACGCGGTGCCTTGATGCGTTCACCCGCCTGGGGTGACCTGCCCGCGATGACCAGGCGCTGCAGGATGGTGAACACGCTACCTATGGCAAGGACCCACAGTGCCACGTCGATGGCGTGTGGAACACCGAAACCGGTGAGGCCGAGGCCGACGAGACTGATGATCAACCGTTCGGGGCGTTCGATCAGACCACCGTCCATGGTGAAACCGGAGGCCTCACCGCGGGCCTTGACGTAGGAGATGATCTGGGAGGACACCAGACACACCAGTGACACCGCCACCAGTGATTTCGGCGCATCGTAGGAGTACACGAGCCACCAGGTGATGGCGGCGAAGAGTGCGCCATCGGTGATCCGGTCACAGCTGGCATCCAGGGTGGCACCGAACTTGGTGCCACCACCCTGCATCCTGGCGACCGTGCCGTCGATCATGTCGAAGGCGGCGAACAACCCGGTGAGGATCGCGGCCCACACCAGATGTCCGGTGGGGATGAGCACCACCGCGACCAGGACGGTCAGGGAGGCGCTCGCCACGGTCAACTGGTTGGGGGTGACCCCCAGCTTGATCATGAGGCGGGCCACCGGCTCCACCACGACCTGGGCGGGTTTACGTCCGTGTACTCCGAGCATCAGCCCACCTCCGGCCCGGGTACCGTGGTGACCGCCGAGGTGAGGGTCGGGTCGGTGACGCCGGGGGCGTCGTCAAGCTCACCCCACGCGCCGGCCAGCAGCGCGCGGGTCTGACGCAGGGTCTGTGGCAACACCTTGGTGCCGTCGATGATCGTCATGAAGTTCGAATCACCCGACCAGCGTGGAACGATGTGCACGTGCAGGTGATCCCCCACCGATCCACCCGAGGCCTTGCCCAGGTTGAGACCGACGTTGACCGCATGCGGATTGGACACCATCTTGAGCACCCGGATGGCGGTCTGGACAAACAGCATCAACTCCGCGGACTCCCCCGCGGTGAGATCCTCCAGGTTGCGTTCCTTGCGGAACGGCACCACCATCATGTGCCCCGCGTTGTAGGGGTACAGGTTGAGCACGCAGTACACCAGCTCACCCCGGGCCACGATGAGACCATCCTCATCCGACATCTTCGGCACCTCGAGGAACGGATCCCGCTTCACCGGATCAGTTTCTGCGCCGGCTGCATCGCTGCTGCGCGGATGTGTCTTGATGTAGCTCATCCGGTAGGGGGCCCAGATGCGCTCGAGGCGATCCGGGGTGCCCACACCGCGGTCCAGGTAGACCCGGTGCTCGGAGCTGCCTGCGGCGTCAGTGGTGTCCTCCGCGCCCGGGTGGTGGTCACCTGAGGGCTGCAATGGTTTCCTCGCTCGGCTGCGCGTTGTTCCGCTCGCGGATCCAGGTGGAGATGAGCTCAACAGCCTCATCGACCGGCACGCCGTTGACCTGCGTGCCGTCCAGGAACCGGAAGCTCACCGCGTCGGCCTCCACGTCCCGGCCACCGGCCAGCAGCATGAACGGGATCTTGCCGGTGGTGTGCGTGCGGATCTTCTTCTGCATGCGGTCATCGGAGGTGTCCACCTCGGCGCGGAAACCACGGGCGCGCAGCTTGTCGACGACCTTCTCCAGGTGCGGGATGAAATCTTCTGCGACGGGGATGCCGACGACCTGATGGGGAGCCAGCCACGCCGGGAAGGCACCTGCGTAGTGCTCCAGGAGGACACCGAAGAAACGTTCGATGGAACCGAACAGCGCACGGTGGATCATGATCGGACGCTGCTTGGAACCATCCGAGGAGGTGTACTCCAGCTCGAAGCGCTCAGGCAGGTTGAAGTCCAGCTGCACGGTGGACATCTGCCAGGTACGGCCGATGGCGTCCTTCGCCTGCACAGAGATCTTCGGGCCGTAGAAGGCAGCGCCCTCCGGGTCCGGGACGAGCTCGAGACCGGAGTTGGTGGCCACGCGCCGCAGGATCTCGGTGGAGCGCTCCCAGATCTCATCGTCACCGACGAATTTCTTTGGATCCTTGGTGGACAGCTCCAGGTAGAAGTCATCCAGGCCGTAATCCTTGAGCAGGGAGATGATGAACTCCAGCACGGAGGTCAGCTCCTCCTCCAGCTGGTCCTTGGTGCAGTAGATGTGGGCGTCATCCTGGGTGAAGCCACGTGCACGGGTCAGGCCGTGGACCACACCGGACTTCTCATACCGGTAGACGGTGCCGAACTCGAACAGTCGCAGCGGCAGCTCACGGTAGGACCGGCCACGGGAGTCGAAGATGAGGTTGTGCATGGGGCAGTTCATGGGCTTGAGGTAGTAGTCCTGGCCCGGCTTGGTCTGGTTGCCCTCGGCGTCGTACTCAGCGTCGAGTTGCAGCGGTGGGAACATGCCCTCCTTGTAGAAGCCGAGGTGACCGGACTTCTCAAACAGGTCGGACTTGGTCGCGTGCGGGGTGTTCACGAAGGAGTACCCGGCCTGGATGTGGCGGCGGCGGGAGTGCTCCTCCATCTCCAGGCGCACGATGGCACCGTTGGGGTGGAACACGGGCAGACCGGAACCGATCTCATCGGGGAAGGAGAACAGATCCAGCTCGGTGCCCAGGCGACGGTGGTCGCGCTTCTCGGCCTCTGCGAGCATGGTCTGGTACTCGTCGAGCTTCTCCTTGGATTCCCATGCGGTGCCGTAGATGCGCTGCAGGCCGGCGTTGGCCTGATCGCCACGCCAGTAGGCGGCAGACGATCGGGTCAGGGTGAAGGCCGGGATGTACCGGGTGGTCGGGATGTGGGGACCACGGCACAGATCAGACCACTCGACCTCGCTGGTGCGGGGGTTGACATTGTCATAGGCGGTCAGTTCACCCGCGCCGACCTCGGTGGCCTCATCGGAATCGGGGTCGACATTGCCCTTGTCCTGGATCAGTTCCAGCTTGTACGGCTCATCGGCGAGTTCCGCGGCTGCCGCCTCGGTGGACTCGTAGACACGGCGCTCGAATTTCTGGCCGGTCTTGATGATCTTCTTCATCCGCTTCTCAATGGTCTTGAGATCCTCCGGGGTGAAGGGTTCCGCGACGTCGAAGTCATAGTAGAAGCCATTCTCGATGGCAGGCCCGATGCCCAGCTTGGTGCCGGGGAACTCAGCCTGGACGGCCTGCGCCAGCACGTGAGCGCACGAGTGGCGGATGACGGCCCGGCCGTCCTCGCTGTTGGCGGGAACTGCTGTGAACGTTGCAGTCTCCTCCGGCACGTGGGACAGGTCCTTGAGCTGCCCGTCGGCGTCCTTTGCACACACAATGGCGTCATCGCCCTTGTTCGGCAGGTTGAGCTCCCGCATGGCCTGACCGATGGCGGTGCCGGCGGGTACTTCAAAGTCCACGAGACCGTGGATGTTTACGGAGGTGTTCACGAAATTTGCGCTCCTTCGTGCGCTCACGTGCTCCAGCGGCATACCTGGCCGCCTGAGCACTAATGTCAAGGTGCGCAGTTGAACCGGGGACCCCGGTGAAACCTACCTGCCCGCGGGACACCCGTGGTGGGCGCCCCGGCGGGCAGGTGGTGACCTGGTCGGTCAACTGTCGTGGATCATCCTACCGTGTCCGTCTATGCCTGAAGGAGTCCGGCTCCCCAGAACTCATCCTTCCCCGGATCATCGGGATCGGTGCCGGGCGGCATGAAGAAGACCGCGGATCCGATATGGGTGATCCACTGGTTGAGACGGTCGGCCTCGTCCAGGCGTTGCTGGATGGGGGTGAACTGCAGGTCCGGGTTCTTCTGGAAGCAGATGAACACCAGACCGGCATTCGACAGTTCCTCCGAGGTGGGGTCCGGTTCCAGATCGTAGTTGTACGGACGGCGCAGGATGACCTGTTCGGGATGTCCCTCGGCCGGCTTCGACCTGGCCATGTGACTGACCGGGTCGATGACCGGAAGCCCGTAGGAGTCGGTTGCGGTGTAATCCGGATCGTCGAACTCGTCGGTTCCGGTCAACGGCGCGCCGGTGTCGAGTGTGCGCCCCACCGACACCTCCCGGGAGGTGCGATCGAGGATCTCCCAGGTATCCAGGTTCATGGCGATGCGTCGCACCACCATCACCGAACCGTCGATGGCCCAGTCCGGCCCCTCCTCGATCCAGGCTGCTTGCTGGATTTCCTCGTCGGTGCGGGGATTGACGGTGCCGTCCTTCTGACCGAACAGGTTCCGCGGCGTCGCCTTCTTATCTAGCACGCCGTTGGCGTTGAGGAACCCGCTCTGGAACCAGCGGGTGCCCACATAATCCACACCCGCGCGGATCATATGCCGGGTGGCGTGACTGAGGGTGACCGGATCATCGGAACAGACCTGCAGCACCAGATCCGCCTCGCCCCACTTGTCATCCAGCTGATCCCGCTGGAAAGCCGGGATGGGATGCAGCCAGTCGGGGCGCTGATCCGCGATCCCCGCGATGTCGAACAGGCGGGAGCCGAAACCACACGTGATGGTCAGGTTGGCAGGATTGACCGTCAGTTCCGGCTCCAGGCTGCCCAGGGGCGTCTGACCCGCGCAGAGCCGGCGGGCATCCTCCGTCCACAGACGCATGAGACGGGTGATGCCGTCGCGGTCCACACCGGGCCGGATCGTGAACGCCACCAGGTTGAGCCCCGCCTGATGCGGCGTGGCGATACCCGCCTGATGACGGCCGTCAAACGGCACGGTCTGGACGGCCAGGTTGACCTGGTCGATGCTTGTCGACGTTCCATCGGCGGCCCCGGTTGTCTGCGCAGCGGGTGCGCAGGCGGCCAGGGCCGAACCGCCGGCGATGACACCGGCTCCGGTCAGGAAACCCCTACGGGTGACCATGAAAATTCATCTCCTCGGGAAACAGCGCTGTTACTGAGCTGGCTGGTCCATGTTGTTCATGCCATTCATACCGTTGTTGCCCATGAGTCCGCTGTCCTCACCGTAGCTCTCATCACCAGCGGCGATGGTGCGCACCGGCACCGGATCCAGTTCGATCTCCGTGCCATCGCCCAGGATCAGGGTGATGTCCACGGTGTCACCGGCCTCCACCGGGGTGTCCAGACCCATGAGCATCATGTGATCCTGTCCCGGTGCCAGTTCATGGGTGTCACCGGCTGCGATGGTGAGACCACCCTCCTTCTCACGCATGACACCGTCGACCACCTCATGGATCTCGTAGGCCGCAGCATCCACGGAGGCGGTGAAACCGGTGAGGTTGATCTCCTCGTCGGTGGTGTTGGTGAGGGTGCCGAAGATGGCGGTCATCTGGGTGCCCTCGACGGTCGCCCGGACGAAACCATCGGTCAGGGTCAGGGGTGCGTCAGCTGCATCAGCAGCGGCTGTTGTCATCGCGGAGGTGGTGGAGGTCGCAGTTGCGGTGGTGGTCGCAGTCGTGGTGGTGGCCTCAGCGGTGGCCTCAGTGGAGTCATTCTCGTTGGCCGGTGAACACGCGGCGAGCGCCAGGGCACCCACGACAACGATGCTTCCGACAACAGAGTTCTTGATGGTGAGCTTCATGAATTTCTACTCCTACTTAGAGTTACGGCCTTTGGCGATCATCATGACGATCGCACCGGCGATGACCAGCACACCCGCGCCCCCGAGCAACCAGTTCCACGGGGATTCAAGCCCCGCGATCCCGGTTTCCGTGGCCTGGGGTTCCTCCGCCTGCATGGACGGCTCAGGGGATGCGGCTGCGGATGCCTCGGTGGTATCCGCTGCCCCACCAGTCACCTCGAAGGCGATGGAACCCTTGGTGGCATGCCCATCGGAGGAGGTGATCTGGAATCCCACCGCGTAGTTACCCGGACCGGTCTCGACATCCGCGGGGACATCGATCACCAGGTTCCGCTCGCTGAGCTCAGGTGAACCGGAGAACAGAATCTCCCCGGTATCCGCGTTGCTCAGGGCGACGGTATTGAAGAGGTCCTGGGGGATGCCGGAGAACTCCAATTCGATGGTGTCGGGGAATTCCTCCACCACCGCCCCGTTCTCCGGGGTGGAACCCAGGACCACGTCGTGGGCTGTGGCAACAGGCGAGAAGGCCAGTGGTACAGCAGCAAGCATCCCGGCCATGGCTACAGCAGCCGACCTTTTGAACCGGAATCCGTTCCAGCCACCTGCGCGCTGAATCATGCCTGCCTCAATCTGTGCCATAGGGTCCTCTCAAAAAGGGTGAGCCACACGCGGGGTGTGCGCTGGAGACCTGTGATGTTTTCAGGTCTGGTCAGTTGTCGAAAACCGGGCCCGTTTAGTTCCGGCCACACTCGGGCGGAGGGCCGAAAACCGGTGTTGATCCACAGTCTAACCAGTTCAGAGGCATGAAATGAAACTATGTGATGTGCACTACTGCTACTTCCAGCGGCCGGGGTTGGCCACTCCCGGGCGGGTTTCCGCCTGCAGGCCTGATGGTCCCCGGATATCCAACTTCCCCGGCGGAAGGGTCGGCTCCCGCATGAAGTTGGCGCCCCTGTCGAATCGCGGGGAACCACCAATGGGGACGACACGCACGTCAGCGGGCAGCCACAGACACACTTTGGTACTTAACCGTCCGGGAACGAAAAAAGGCCACCGTGTTGAACACGATGACCTTCATATTGAGCGGATGACGAGACTCGAACTCGCGACCCTCACCTTGGCAAGGTGATGCGCTACCAACTGCGCTACATCCGCATG
>NZ_JACSPR010000005.1:0-46089 GCF_014837045.1 Corynebacterium gallinarum | reverse complement strand
AGAGCGGATGACGAGACTCGAACTCGCGACCCTCACCTTGGCAAGGTGATGCGCTACCAACTGCGCTACATCCGCATGAATCTGGTTTTGAGAGTTGATTCAAACTCTGGTGCGCGATACTGGGATTGAACCAGTGACCTCTTCCGTGTCAGGGAAGCGCTCTCCCGCTGAGCTAAACGCGCTTTGCTGCGAGGTGGAAACGGGAATCGAACCCGTGTGCACGGTTTTGCAGACCGTTGCCTCACCACTCGGCCATTCCACCGTGGCGGTTGATCCCGCCTCAGGTACACGTTAACGTACCAGAGCGGATGACGAGACTCGAACTCGCGACCCTCACCTTGGCAAGGTGATGCGCTACCAACTGCGCTACATCCGCATGCACTGCGCTGAACATGATTACGTTGTAACCCCTCGTTGCGGTGCGAGAACCAACTTTAGTCCGAACAGCGCGAACAACACAAATCCGCAGCTCAAACCATAGTTACCCCGCCCCAGCCAGGGCGAAAGCAAACACCACATGAATTACACCGCCGTAGTTTCCCAGGGCACAGACAGAAAGCGGGCGCCGGACATGGTCACCGACCACCTTTCCCCTTCCTATAGATAGGTATCGGCCGCTACAGAAAAAGAACTCCACACCGCGCGGGAAGAAACTGGGGCCCGGATTAGGAATTTTCTGCACCATCGTGTTAACTTCGAATTGCACCGATGAGGTTTACCGCGGTCGCACGGTCCTATGGCTCAGTGGAAGAGCGTTCCGTTCACACCGGAAAGGTCGCTGGTTCGAACCCAGCTAGGACCACAAATTGCCCTGTTCATCACCCCCGATGAGCAGGGTTTTCGCATGTCAAGGCATGTTTCCCCTAAATTGGCCCGTGGACATATAGGGACGGGAATGGACAAGAATCGACGTTCTTATTCCACGCTTGTTCCACGCTTATCCCACGGAGGAATAGAAATGGCACGCAAGAAGGTACGCACCCGCAGAGCGTTCGGGGCAATCGAAGAGCTTAAGAGTGGCCGATACCGCGCTAGATACCGCCACCCGGAGACCACGGCATGGGTTAATGCCCCCAACACCTTCCCCGCAAAGATCGACGCTGAGGGCTGGCTAGCCGATGAACGCCGCCTCATAGACCTAGGAACGTGGATCTCCCCCGAGGAGCGAGAGCGCCGGGCTGAGCTTGAGGAGATAGCCGACAGCAATACAGTTCGGGTGTGTATGGATCAATGGCTCAACGATAAGGAACGACAGGGTCTGAAGGCATCCACCATGACCAAGTACCGGGAGCGGGTGGCATACCGGATTACCGCTGAGGGCCTAGCGCTGGCGGATATGCCCGTATCAGAGGTGACAAGCCGGGCTGTGCGTGAGTGGTGGGATGACGTTCAACAGCGGTGGCCGGATTCTGGCGAGTTGAACCGGAAGGCTTACCAACATCTGCGTTCTGCTTTCGATGATCTAGTTGACGATGAAGTTATTCCCGTTAACCCCGTTGTCATCCGTGCTAGTAAGCGGACGGTTAAGCCAAAGATGGAGAAGAATCTTCCCACCCTGCTAGAGCAACAGGCCATTTATTCGGAAGCTCCAGAGCGTTACAAGCTGATTACCCTGTTGACTCAGTTTCACGGTCTCCGTATCGGTGAAGCCCTAGCGCTTAAGCGACAGGACATAACAGTGAAGTCTGATCTGACTAAGGGGCCTGGACCATGGTCTCCCCTAGTTCATGCCTCAGTTCACGACAACCTTCAGCGGGTGAAGCGAGATGGCAAGTGGGTCATGGAAGCTATGGGATCTGCAAAGACCGCTCAAGGTAATAGGCGAGTACCAATCCTGTCCATGTTTCATAAGGACCTGTTCCTACATATGGAGAAGTTCACTGGCCCCCACCGAGAAGAACTGTTGACTACCACCCGCACCGGTAGTGCTGTGTTCGATACCGCTTTTCGCTCCACCTTCAATGGGATGTTGAAGCGTGCTGGCATTACTCGCCGTCTCCATCCACACGCGGGACGGCGGTTCATCGTGTCGGCTCTATTGGAACAGGGGTATGAACCAACAGCGGTTGGTCAGATCATCGGAGACAAGGACCTGAAGGTGGTGCTTGAGATCTACGCACAGGTGCGGGATGGACGTACAGAGGAGATCATGACCGCATGGTCTAGGTCTTGGCAAGCGGAAGAATAGGCGAGAGTGGCAGCCACTCCCCCGTGGTTGCCATTGAGTACAAAGAGGAAGGAACGTACATGAGGGGTCTAGGTCGCTGGCTACAACTGAACCCGGAAGAATTAGAGCGCCACAAGGTAGCTACGTGGCGTATTGCCGGTAGTGGAAGGGCTGTGGGGTATACATTGGCGGTGGATGGCAACGCCGTTTTGGTGGGGGTAGTCAAGGCTAGAGGCAGTGATGCTAACTTGATTCCGCTTCCATTGGAGAAGCCCCGTGAAGGTGTCACGCTGGAGTTAGTTAAATCGTGGACGCTCACAGAAGCGATTGAAGCCTTTGAGCAGGGAGAAGTTACCCCTAGGGAGCTCAACTGGCTCTACCGTCATTCTGGTGGGGCTACGGGTGTCTCCTACACAGCCCATACGGAGATAGAGGACATTATTGACCTTGATCCCGCAGTGGAGGGGGTGTTCATCCGCAGTGGCAACCATTCCGGCTATGTCCACGTGGACAGGCTGATACCAGCGAAGGGGAAGACCGTCATCATTGATCCTTCTGAGCTGTATAAGCCAGCCCGGTTGCAGTCAAGCCCGCTTACTCAGGATGGTCTCCCGGAGTATTCCTTCAATGATCGGATGAAGATCTTCGCTAAGGCGGCGGGAAAGTTCTTTGCTGACAAGTCTTGACAGCTCCAGATATTCATACTAAGTTCGCATTTTCAACTTAACGCCCCGCTGACTGCAAGCGGAATCCAGACTAATTGGGCACCAGTCCTTTCCATTGGGAAGGGATAGGTGTCTTTTTTCATGTCTAACAAGGCAAATATAACCAAGCTTGGCGCGAGTGAACCCTACGTGCCGTTGTCCACTGCTGCACAGCACTTCGCGGTCTCTGAGCGCACGCTGAGGCGATTTATCGCTAGTCGAGATATTCCAGCCAAGCGATTGGGCAGATCCATCCGCCTCCAGATTGGAGCGGTTGAGAACGCCATGACTTCTTTGGGCAAGAAGAGCTGAGAAGTAAAAGCACCGATAAAGGCCCTGACACGCCGTAACTAAAGCCACTTAACACAAGTTAGTCGGTGTGTCAAATGCTGTGTGGTATAATAAGACTTAACAATGAAAGATTGAACCTATTATAGGCAAATTGAGAAAGGAAGAGAACTATGCAGGCAGACAAGCTACTTACTATCGGGGAATTGGCTGCACTACTCCAGATCAGCAAGGTATCGGTAAACGAGTTGCGCAAGAATGGCGATGGCCCACGTGAGGTGCGGTTGGGTGAAAGAACCATCCGCTTCAGAGTTTCAGACGTACAGGAGTGGCTCACCGAACATGCCCGTGAGGCAGGAGCAACTGAGCTGGGGAATGCGGCATGAGTAAGAAACTCCAAGACGGGCTGACTGCTCTAATCCGCTCTAAAGCTATTGAGGACAATCCCGCGCCTAAGAGTCATAAGTTCGCCACCAAAGCTGAGTTCCGCGCGGCCCGTGCCGCTTGGCAGGCAGAGAACGCAAAGAAGACCCCTAAGCCATTGCCACACGGCTTGTACGCAGAATATCCAGCCAAGGCATCCCCCCACCTTCCAGAGATCGCGCCGGGATGGGGAAGGAGCCTGCTAGCTGGCTACCTACGAGCTCTGGACGGCGCTAATGCATGGGTAGTTAATCCCACGGTGGAAGGCAACGCCTACGTAGCTACCCCAACCACGCTCACTGAGACCGATAGCGCGGAACTGGAACAACTCAAGGGGTACGGGTTCCGCGTGCTCATCACGTTCACGGACAGCCCCCGCATCACCATTACCGAACCACAGGAAGAGATTTAAGAATGGCTAACCACTATAACCGTCATGAAAGTGGCTACCGAGACACCTATGAGGCGGCGGTAGCAGCCCATGAAGCCCATTATCGCGATAGCTCTGAACCCTACGGCGATGAAGTCACGCGGGAAGAGTACGGCACTGCAATGAAAGCATTGCAGAAGGCTTATTTCACTGAAGCCAACCGCCTGCTGGAGAACTCGCACACAGGAGTTGAGTACGCGGCAGAGCTATTAGCGCTCACGTATCCAAAAATGGAGCGGACGGGTAGGACTTCTTTCACTCTCGCCCACTCAGACCTTCTCCTTGAAGGTGCGGAAGACCGCCGTGGCATCGCTGAGATCCACGCTTACCAGCTATTAGACCAGCTCAAATTTCACCTAGTAGAGTGTCGTGACTAATGTTCTGGGTACAGGTGGCGGAGCTTGATCCGTGCGTCCGTGGTGGTGAACTGCCAGTTCACGGGTCGTTGATCTGCATTGGTGGTGTCCTGCCAGCGACCGAGCTCGTGATTGAGGGTGTCGATGTCGGGTATCCGGCGGGAGAGGCACTGACGTGACAGTGCGGATAATTCGATCTCGGCGATATTGAGCCAGGGCCCGTGCTTGGGTGTGTAGTGAATCTCCAGTCGGTTGGCCAGGGCCCGTGCCTGCTCGGCGTCGAACGCCTCGTACAACGAGCCCAGAGTGTGGGTGTTGAGATTATCCATGACCAGCACGACCTTGTCCGCGTCGGGGTAATCCACGGTCAGCAGTGTCTTCATCTCGTGGGCCCAGTCCACCCGGGTGCGCCGGGGTCTGGCATGCACCCGGCGTCGCCCGGCCAAAGGCTGGCTCCACACAAAGATGGAACACACTCCCTTGCGGGAGTACTCGTAGTCTTCTTTGCGGACACGCCCGGGTGTCGCGTCGATGGAGTCCCGGGTGTAATCCAGCAGCTGGTAGGGCTTTTCACCCATGCACACCACCGGAATATCCGGGTCATGAGCACGGGCGTAGACATCGAGAACATCTTCCATCCGGGCCACGAACTCGCCGTTGGCTTTCGGTGGGATCGCCCAGTACTCCTTCAGGTGAGGCTGAAGTTTCGTTTTTTTAACACCCGACCGATGGTGGAATGATCCAACGGTGGAAGCCCGTCGGTGAGCAGAACATGCTTCTCCAGCAGTCGCAGACTCCACTGGGCCTGCCCTTCCGGTGGATTACTGCAGGCCAGAGCGATCAGGCGGGCTTCAACCTCGCCGGTGACCTTCGGAGCCACCGGCGGAGTCAGGCGTGTTTTCCGGGTGACAGTTTCTTCCACGTCCCCACCACGATCAGCGTAGGCCTTGGAGACCTTGACCACGGTATCGGCGCACACTCCAGCCAGTTCTGCCACCGTCGCCTGAGTCGGTACCGGTTCACCGCGGCTCAGCCGACCGGGGTGGTGTTGGTCAAGTTCCAGCAGGATCCGGGCTCGACGCACCTGCTGGGCCGGGAAGGACCCGGTGCGGACTCTGGCGGTCAACCACGCACGGTCAGCCTCGCTCAGGGTTACCGGTCGGGACTTTGTTCTCGCCATCACTACCCTCGCTTATGGCGGGTGATTAGGGGAAGAAACCCACCAGGATCATCATCCCCTAATCAAGGCCATAAGTCACGACACTCTACTAGATCAGGTTGAATCTAAGGGCAAGATCGCAGACAAGGACGCACTTGTCCTAGAGGAAGCTAGAACCGCCCTCAGTAGCCCCGGTGTCTGGAATGACGTTATCGACCTTGCCACGGTCTACCTAGGTGACAACCCCTTAGGCTGGCGCGGAACAGGTGCAGACCCCCGAGAGCTGATCAATGCCGATAGCTACGAGGTCGCATAAATGATCTTCTTTGGGTCAAGCAGCTCAACCCCACGAACTCAATCACCTAGCGGCTTGAATGAAGCCAAGTGGGTGCAGAGGTTCAAGGAAAATGGCAACCCCCGCCCTGATAGCCGATATGACCAAGAGGACTACGAGCATGACAAAGGGTTCAGTCGCTACCTAGAGCGCTAGCAACCCTCCCGGCGCGATAATCCCCCGCTATTTGCCCCGTGGACGCGCCGGGAACGTCTGGATTGGCAATTACTAGTTCAAGGGTTGACGGGTGCGCAAATCGGCGTATAGGACACCTGTCCTTCCCGAACCACTAAGGAAAAGTAGATATGAATGAAGGCTTAGGTAGATACCTAGTCAAGAATGTGCCCACTGAAGGCGGGAGCGAGGGTGAGTCTTGCCGGAGATCGTTCTTCAAATTTCTTCTCTCTGGTACAGCGGAGGAGAAGAGGGGGCGACTGGAGTCTGAAGGTGTTAGCTTCAGTCGTTATCTGTAACCGTCGCTAAGTAGTGAAACCGGCCCGACTTTCTAGTTTAGGGCCGGTTTTCTCATCTCTGAGTTAATTAAATTCAAACTCTCTTCAAGGGGGCTTTAGGGTACTCTACACGCCGAAAAGTGCCACTTTCAAAAAAGTAACCCTATAGCTTGATAGAAAGTCATGACCTGCGTCAATGACGACATTAAAGGGGTTAGATAAAGTGCGTATGGTACACTTCTAGCATGAACGTTTTCAGGGGTGGAAGCGTCTAATCCCATCATTGACAAGGAGGTAATCACCCATGCTTATTGACAAATGGTTAAGCACCACTCAAGCGGCAAAGTATTTAGGTCTCACAACGAGGACGCTGTATAACTGGCGAGCAAACAACACGGGTCCACGGCACGTGCGCAACGCAGACAATCACGCTCTGTATCGAGTGTCTGATCTAGACGACTGGATAGACGCTAGTGAGGCGGACACGCTGTCCTACAGAAGGGTTGTGAAGCAGCATGGCTAACAACCTGTACACGAGCAACCAGCAACATGAGCTACAGGATGCACTCGCTCAGGTGCGGTGGTCTTTCCCTCAGCTCATTAATTATCTATGGGAAAAGAACGACAGTTCTTTAGTCTCGCTGGATGATCTTCAGACCAGCTCCCACGGAAGTAGTTGGTACTAAATGCGCCTTACAGAGTTAGAGCTTTTCTCAGATCGGGATCTCCGCGTGATGGAGGTTCAGGCGCTGATCAGTCTGGCCGATAGCGTTGAACTTTTGACCGCCAAGGTATACGAGCTGAACGACACGATCACTGATATTTCGGACGTTGTAACTGGTCTGGAGGCCAAGCGACGACATTAGCCCTGACTGTGGTGCTAATTGGCTGGCGATCTTGGATTGACCTGGAGCGGTTCAGAATTCACTTGAGCATGGCCACCGCCCGTTTGGCACGTAGACAATGAAAAAACCCTTCAGAGAGGAGATTCCTGAAGGGTTCCACCGAAGAGGCGGTTATGTCCGAAGATAACCGTGAAAAGCGGGTAATGAGAAGGTCTCCCCCGCAACCACAATCCATTGAAGAAAGAAGTTCAACCACTTGAACACATACAATTCTACCACATCCGCTGATACGAGTCCACAGGTAGGCAAGGCTTATGAAGCAGCAGAAGCCTACCGTGAGAAGGGCTACGCCCGACCTATCCCCATGAGGAAAGAAGACGCCAAGCGCCCGTTTCTTAAGGGTGTCCATGGACGCAAGACCACCTTCACTGAAGCCAACGCCACCGCCCACCAGTGGTGGGAGGATAACCCACAGGATGATGTAAACCTAGCACTGGTGATGGCAGCTGATTCAGCTGATTACGAGATTATCTCTATCGACGTTGATCACCACGACAACAAGCGCGGACGGGATCATCTGGAAGAGCTGGAGGGTGACTATGGGTCACTAAGCCTGGACCAGCACCCGGCGCGATCTACGCGCCGGGGAGTCAGCGATAAGGGAGGTCAGTACTTCTTCAGAGTCCCTAAAGAGCAGTGGTGGCCTGCACAGGCCTGTACAGACGTAGATATTCGTTCGCTGGGTATCTCCTACGCCACCGTGTGGCCTTCCGTAAAGGATGGCGAACGGTACCAGTGGCTTGACCCTGATGGTGAAGCTGTGGAGCCACCCGCTGTGTGGGATCTCCCCACACTGCCCAAACAGTGGGTGGAGTGCCTTTCCCGTGGAACTGTGCCGAAGGGATTAAACGGAGTGGCGGAACCAGTGCAGGGGCTGGAGGACGCATACGAGCGCCTCCATGGTCTGGTAGCTAACTTTGACGCTCCAATTTCTGAGACGTTGGTTGAGAAAGTAGAGAAGATTGATCTAACTTCCGCTCACCCAGAAATGAACGGTGGAGTTCATAGCCTCATTCAATGGTGCGCCTTTGAAGAGGGGCCTTCTGGACTCAGAGCAGCTTTAGAGCGCCTGGAGAGCCGCTATCTCAAGGCCACCAGGGACCGCCGTCGCCAGGATGTGGCACGAGGGGAATTCGCCCGTTCTGTTGAGGGCGAAGTGGACCTTGTCTTAGCTGAGGTTGCACAGGGCAAGAGTCTCTCTATCACCAAAATGAACGCTATCGCCCACCAAATTAAGGACTTCGATCTCACTAGTGCGTTGGGTGCCTCACGGCTTGCCAGCGCCCGCGAGGAGCTGATGGAGGGGGTCACCGAGATCATCATGACCACTACGGGTGATGACCTACCTGCTGAGATCCTACTGCTACTCAACGATGACCTTCGCGCTGTGGAGCTGGATCTGCACGACAAAAGAGAGCCAGATCTCTACGACACCGCGAAGGGAGTTTTCATTTCCAAGTCCACCCTTCGCCCTTACTATCGTCGCTACGTGGCACCGGCTCTCAAGGAGTTCTTGGCAATGCTGGATACTGAGGACGATGAACAAAAATGGCTGGCTAAGCGGGTCGGCATGGCGGTCACATACTGCGGAAATCAAGGGAGCATGAACGGTGCCTTCCCAACCCTGGCCGGTCTACTCATGGAACGTCACCCGGTGCTCAGAGAGTCGGATTTTGACGCTGCTGACAATCTTCGAGGTCTGTCGGACGGCATGGTTATTGATATCAACAAGTGGATTGATGGGGACCTCAAGTCTTCAGTCCGCCCGCGTCGCCCCGAGGAGCTGCTCAAGAAGTCAATGAATATCTCCGGGGCTGAAATCCTTAAGGGTTGCGCCCGCTTAGATAATGGAGAGGTACCGCCCATTCAGAAGCTGGAGCAGGCTGTGTTCCACTCCAGCGTAATCCCCACGGTCAATGAGCTTATGGCCTACAGCTTGCATGGAAACAACCCTCACCGCGTGATCTGGGGTGCAATGGGAGACACTGGCACTGGCAAGAGCACTTGGCTGGACTTTTACCAGCGTGTCCTAGGTGATTACGGTGCTACATCGTCCTTGGAAGACTTGAGTTCGCGTCAGTCCGGCAACAACAGCTCCAAGGCTGCGGCCATGAGAGCTTCAGTGGCTTTTCTCTCAGAGCTGTCACAAGAGACCAGGGGCCAACGAGACGCGCTCAAGGAGATCTCGGGCAACACAGAGATCGCCGTGACGGACAAGTTCACCCGTACCGAGTATCACAAGGGCACGGTGATCTGTTTCTCAACCAATGAGCCCGCCCGCATTGATTTTGATGAAGCCCTAGAAGATCGCTTTGTTGTGGTCCCTACCGCTGGTACCCGCCCGAAGGTGGAAGCTGTGCTCAGCAAGTTCTCTGAGCGAGAGGGCGATAACGGGAATTGGCAAGCTGACTCCTTTAATGCGGTTGGCCTGCTGAATCTCATGGCCCGGAACTTCGCCCGCCCATGGAAGGAAGGTTTTAAGCGGAAGGATCTCCCCGATATTGTGGTCTCCACTGCTGAGCGCTTTGTGATGGAGTCCAACCCGGTGAATGCGTTCCTAGATCAGGCGTTGCTGTTCCGAACGGGTATTTTGAAGCACCGTGGTGACAAACGTGAAGCACTGGAGTGAGCATCGTGAAGCAGCACCCACCCCAGCACCAGGACGCCTAACCGCCTGTTAACTCATCGTCGGTTTCAACCTCATGTTCGGACCATCCAGGTTGATGATCTCAGCGCCACCAACAAGCCGATTCAGCAATGACTCCGCGACCACCTTGTCCGCCATCGAGGTGTACCACTCTTCCGGATTGAACTGGGAGGTCACCATTGTTGATCCACGCCCCTCGCGGGCGGCCAAAATATTGAACAACACATTAGCCGTATCCGCGCTGATCGGGGTCGTGAGAAAATCATCCAGAACCAGCAGATCCGTCGTGGTGATCTGATTAATGAACTGAACCCGCTTGGGATCGTGGTAATCCATCACCGCCAACTGTGCCGCCAAGTCATCAGTCCGGAAGAACCGGGCGGTGTAATCCCGCCGACAGGCAGCATTCAACAACGCCAAGGCCAGATAGGTTTTCCCCACCGATGATTTGCCTAGGACAATGACGTTGGTGGCCTTGGCTACCCATTGACAGTGAGCTAACCGTGTCGTTAACTCGACGTGCGAGGTTGCGATCAGGTCGGTAGTCGAGTTCTTCTACACAAGCATCAGGGTTTGGCGACTGGGATGCTTTGAGTAGTTTTGCTTTGGCGGCGTTCCGATCGGGCCGCAACCTCTTTATCCAGGGCAAAGGCAATCTTTTGGGAAAAGGTCCACTCGTCATAAGCGGCGTCGTTGGCGATATCGATGACGGTCTGGCCAAAAGCAGTCATCCGCAAACTGGTAAAGGTGTCCAGCCACGTGTCATCAAGATGAATAGAAGAATCGCTCACGGCTGATCCTCCTTCTTACCCATCAAGGAATCCAAGCTGAACTGGTCGGCCCCGCCCAACAAACCACCCCGCCTGCGATGATGCTGTGACCTCTGATCTTGACCACTCGGGCGCGGTGGCACCTCAGCAATGGTCGTGGGGCGAGCTGCCAGATCGCTACGCACCGCAGCCATCATGTTCTTCACCGCCGTGTAGGACACGGCCCGGGGTTGATCACCCTCCCCGACAAGTCGGCGGCATGCCTCTTCGAGGATTATTTTATTCTCACCTTTACCCATCCCCAGAATATTGCGGGCAGGAAGATACCCCTGAGCCACAATCGGCTTCGCCGCCAACAGTGCATCAATGACCTTCCTGGTGAACGGCCCGACCCTGGCCGCCTGATTGAGGAAATAAGCCGCTGACCACAGTTGGGTGGGATCTTCCATTCCCGGTGGGCAATGGGCAATATCGGTGACATAGGCCCCTCGTTGGTTGGTGACCTGGTGAGTGGCAATAGTGATGCCACCAGCAAAGACATCGAGTTGCTCCCCGCGGATACGGACATCGACAGTGTCACCGACATAGGTATACGGGATGGAGTAATGCACCGTGGATACCGTGATGTGCCAGTTCGGAGCGACCTTCGCTTTCTTCCACACTGTGGATACAAACGGCTGGTGAGGTAGTTCAGCCAAGAGATCCTGTTCAGCATCGATGAAGATCTGGCGTCTGGATAATGGCTGGTCACGAAAGGGGATGCGGTCATTGATCTCATCAACTGCTCCCCGAAGAGCACCGTTGAGGTCGTCTAGATTGGTGAAGTCCCTGCCCGCTAGTTTCAGGATTGCCCAGTTGGTGATGACTTTGACCCCGGATTCCACATTGCCTTTATCCTTCGGCCGCAGGGGGCGTGCCGGCAATGCTGCAGTGTTGTAGTGGGTCAAAAACTCCTCATAACTAGTGTTGACCCTGCGTGCCCTATCCCCGGTGGTAATGGCATTGGATGCGGTGGAGGCATTATCCGGGACGATGACTTCAGGTACTCCCCCGAAGTAGTCGAAGGCCAGGCGGTGCGCGGCCAGCCAGCTGGGTTGGCGCTGATCAAGCAAACCATGGGCGAAGACCAACCCGGAGTAAGGCAAGGTGGCGACGAAGATGCTGACCTTGGTGGTTTTCCTGCTGATCGGGTCGATCAACTGCATTGTCGTTCCAGCCCAATCGACCTGGCAAGTGTGTCCTGGGATGTGGTGGACCCGGGTGGTCAGGCCTTGCGCGGCGATGTGACGGTTGACGAGCTGCCGGAAACGTTCATAGCTGTAGTGCCGAAGCCCTTCAGGTGCGGGGATGTTCAGGTAGTTGGCCCACAGGACGTTGAGTGGGGTTTTCTTCCTGCCGGTTCTGGCTTTTATGATGGTGTCGATGTCGATGGTGACGAATTCACCTGCGGTGGTGGCCCGGCCATCGCCGATCATCAATGCCAGGTCTTCATTGCTGTGGCCCATGATTTGGGCTTCGGTGGTGAGATTGTGTTGGTCGAGTGCTTTACGCGCTTTAGCGATCGTGGCGTGTGCGGCACCGCAGTGGGCTTGGATTGTCCTGTATGAATTGCCTCGAAGAAGCAGAGTCATGATCAACTGGTAGTTGGTCACGGTCCAGGTCCTTTCTAGTGTTCACCTGACCGAGTTGTCGGGTGATACTAGAAGTGTGGGGTCTGACTCCGGTTACCGCTTCACGAAGCTCACCATACTGCTTCACGATTGTCACCACGGTGCTTCAAAATAGCCGTTCCTAACACGTTGCTGCTCACCGAAGACTACAACGACCGTATCGCCCAGGATGACATTCTAGAAGCTATCCGTGACGCTCTGGGTGATGACCTTGTACCCAAGGTCCCTGAGCTGAAGAAACTCATGTCAGCGAGAAGTTCTGAGAGTAAGAGGGCCCGAGGAGCCGATAGCCTTGATCGCAACGGCCACCTAGACAACCGGAATGTGAACCGTTACTTCGGTGTCCGGTGGCGCTCTGAGAACGTCCTGAGGCTCAATATCCCTCACATCTCCGATGACGATCTGAAGCAGGTTCGCGCCGCTGCGTAGTACATAGCCCCACCCTCCCTCTCTCGGGTGGGGTTTATTCATATCTGCCGCTGTTCAAATTTGCTGGAACAAGTTCCGCTTATGTTCCGACTATTGGAACAAGCATCTTTGCAGGTCAAGGCATGTATCTAACCCCTATGTTCCAATGTTCCAGTAATAATTCATTCTAAAATAAGTAGATATAGAGAGAGGCCTATATAGATATAGAGTGAGAGTCAGCTTTCGGCGGAACATTGGAACAAGAGGGTCAAAAACATAGCCCTGCCTGCGGATATGCGTGTTCCAGCACCTGGAACAAGACCACCTCACGTTCCGGGATATTGGCGTAATGTGACATGCATCGCTAATAAGAGGTGTATATGGGTCTCTATATGGAAGAGGTGCATACAGGTATGACTAATGCGTGTGCGCCATGCCGCTGCGTAGTGCGTGGTGTGCGTGCCTAGTCAGGCCTGAAGTGGTTCTTTCAGGAGCGGTGGATGTGGATCTCGCATATGCCCCAACGTCAGGCCGTCCACCTTTTGAGCAGGTAGCAGGCTGGACCAGTTGACGATGACTACCCGCCGATCCCCCCGAGGGTTCTGAACCTCAGTAGCGCTGAGGCTTGCCCCATTGTCGCTACCCCTCACCGAGTGAAGCCTGACCTAGTCAAGCGGCTGCGGAAGGTGTCCAGCTAGCCAGTAGCGGCCCTGCGGGAACTACCGTGGGGGAATGTTGATGCTGAGCTCAGAACGGCTCTGAGCGTGTCGAGCTGGCAAGTCGATTGAACCGATCAGCTGCGGTGACGTACCCCGAAAACACGCGAGCATATTTACCCCCCGGGGAGGGGCCCCCACCCCGTCGCTCAGGACACCCTGCCCTGTGCTGCACATTCCCAAGCGCGATAGTTCAGAATAAATTGCCCTACATGCTAAGTATATAACGATATATCGCTATATCCAGAATGGCAGGAGCAGTTTAGGAATAAGAAAACCCCGACATCAGAAATGACGGGGTAGGTTCTGCGAAGGTAATTGGGCTTTAAAGAATCGCTACCCAAGTTGCGGTGTCTGAGCTGAAGCTCAGGGTTGGACTGTCGGTCACACGATATTCGCCTGGCTCAGTACCATCGAAGCAGATGGAGCCGGTGATGGTCCCGCCCGGTGCGAGCTCCCCGCTTGAAAGATCGTCAGATCCAGAGAAGGTTGGGTCGGTGATCACACCGGCTGGGTTCTGCGCTTTCCAGTCCCATGCGCCAGAGAAGCTGACCTGTTCGTCGGTGTTGTTGGTGTAAGTCACCTGGCCGCAAGTGAGGGGGGTTCCGAACGAGCTAGAGGTTGCCTGGAAGCTGTTTAGGGTAACTTCCAGACCCTTACCACCGGTGTAGGTCTCTCCAATCTGGAATTCGGTCTTCTCCTCAGCTTCCGCGCCTTCGTTGGCCCCCTGTTCGGCTCCCGCCTCGGAGCTGGTGTTGCTATCTGAAGATGTGCTGGACGTGTCATCTCCGCCGCCAGCGACTGCACTGATGATGCCAATGACAATAAGGATGCCAACGATGATGGCTCCCCACTTCATACAGCCACCCTTTTTCTTCTTTTCCACGTAAACGATACGTTCCTGTGGCTACTGTCCCGGATTATCTTGGGGTGAATATGGCGTAGACACGGATCTCTCCTGAAAGCTTTGGCTCAATATTAGGTAAATGGTGAGCAGTGATTGAAATGCTAGGTAGAACATTAGTCACTGTGAAGATCCGCAGCAATTGATGTGTTTAAAATAATTTTTGCGGGGGTGAAAGCTTAAAGGAAGCTGCCATTTTAATTCATCTAGGTGAAATGACATTCCCTAAGGCCGGACCACTGATACCGCCTAACTCTAATCGGTTGGGATGGAATTAAACGGGGTTATCCCCCAAAAACCGGTAAATGAATTTCAGGGGTTCACATGGAAAGAGAAGGGAGTGTTTACCGCCAAGTAGTAGCGGTAGAATAAGCATTGTCAGTTGTTCCACGGCGGGGGTAATGAGGAACGTTATTCCAGTCTTGTTCCACGCGGGGTAGAATGGAACAGAGCTTAAGTCCCTGATCAGCACGAATGACGCTTTTAGTTCCTACCCAGCTAGGACCACCATCACAGCCTGTTTCCCCCTGGGGAGGCAGGCTTTTTCGTGTTTTCCCGGGCCACCGCTGGACTAGAATCAGCCACATGGTGGATATGAAGGATCTCGTCACAGGTCTCATCGGCCCGGTCCTGCCCGTGGGGGAGCCCGAGTGCCGCGCGGTTCTGGTGACCACACTGGCGGGTTCGACCTCAGCTGGGGGCACCTCGGGGTATCTGGGCAATGACACGGACACCGCTCTCCTGTTGGCTCTGCGCGCATGGTCGGATGTGGTGCTGGTGGGCGCGTCCACGGTCAGGGCGGAGGACTACGGCGGGGTGGTCATCGATGAGATTGAGCGGGAGACCCGTCGGCGCCGTGGTCAGCAGCCGGTTCCCCCCATCGCGGTGATCTCCTCCTCCCTGGATTTCGATCCCGGTTCCAGGTTCTTCACCGAGGCCGCCGCCGCACCGATCATCGTCACCGACAACACCGATCCCTCCCGGCTCGCCGGACTACAGGCTGCCGGTGCGCGCATCCTGCAGGTGGGGACGCTCGGGGTGAGGTTGGTCGTCGACAAGCTCAGGCAGGAGGGGTTCGCCCGGATCAGCTGCGAGGGCGGCGCGTCGGTGTACGCGCAGATGATCGACGCCCGTGCCATCGACGTGTGGCACCACACCATCGACCCCACCCTGTCCGGCACGGTGGAGAAACCCGCCGTCCGCGGAGGCCACAACCGGCCGGCCGCGCTCACCCTGGAACACGTGCACGCCGACCCCGACAGCACCCTGTTTCTCCGCTACCGGTTCGGCTAGGGGTGTTGGTCGACAACCGAATCCACCCCATTGGTTAGATTGGAGCGGTGAGTTCCCCAGCCAACCTGTTCCCCGACGACATGAGCTTGTCGACGCCCACCCCCGCCCTCCCGGACGCCCCCAGGCCCCGGCCACGCCGCAGCGCGTGGGACCGGGTGGGTAACGCCGTCGGTTGGCCACTGGCCATCCTGCTGATGGCCCACCGGTTCTTCATCCTGGCGATCAACGGTTCCGTCACCGACGACTTCACCACCGTCTACAGTGCACTCCGCCGTTTCATCGAGGGCACCCCGGTGTACAACGAGATCTACCACTACGTGGATCCGCACTACCTGTACAACCCCGGCGCCACCCTATTGTTGGCACCCCTGGGGTACATCACGGACTTCACCCTCGCGCGCCTGGCGTTCATCGCCGTCAACCTCCTGGCGATCGTCCTCGCGCTCGGCCTGCTCACCCGGATGGCAGGGTTCTCCCTGCGCAGCATGGTGTGGCCGCTGTCGATCGCGCTGGCCATGCTCACCGAAACCGTCCGGAACACCTTGATCTTCTCCAATATCAACGGCATCCTCCTGCTGATGATGGCGTCGTTCCTGTGGTGTGTGATCCACCGCCGATCATGGGTGGGTGGGCTCATCATCGGCCTGGCGATCCTGGTCAAGCCCATGTTCCTGCCCCTGCTGTTCCTGCCTCTGGTACAGAAGCAGTGGGGTGCGCTGGTCGGGGGCATCCTGGTCCCGGTCATCTTCAATGCGGTGGCGTGGCCCCTGGTCCCCGGTGCCTCCGACTACATCACCCGCACCGTGCCCTACCTCGGTGAGACCCGCGATTTCGCTAACAGCTCACTGCCTGGAATCGCCATCTACTTCGGCATGCCCGGCTGGCTGGAACTGACCGCGTTCCTCATCTTCGGTGCCATGGTCGGTATCGCGGTGCTGGCGCTGCTGCGCTTCCGTAACACCGAACCGTTCTTCTGGGCGGCCACCACCTCCGGCATCCTGCTGACCGGTGTGTTCTTCCTGTCCTCCCTCGGCCAGATGTACTACTCCATGATGATCTTCCCGATGATCTTCACCCTGCTGGGCACACGGTCGGTGTTCCACAACTGGATGGCATGGGTCGCGGCATACCTCTTCCTCACCCCGGCTTCCTTCGCCTCACCCCACTGGCCCGACATCGCCCGCTGGATGGAATTTTTCCGCGCCACCGCCGGTTGGTCACTATTGATAGCAGTCACCTTTGTTTCGGCGGTGGTGTGGTTCATCACCGACATCCGGAGCAGGCGTGGCGGTGCGGCTATCACCGGTGGGACATCCGGGGTTAGTGGGGACACCACTCCCCCGCTAAGTTCCGGTTTCTTCACCGGTGGAGGATCAACCACGCTGGGATCAGCGTCCCCGGTAGCCACCGATTCTCCGACCGATCCGCCCACCCAGGTCCCCGGGCTATCCCCGTTCTAGCGGGTATTCCAGGAAGATCATCCACAACCACGAGAGGACACCATGACTGACTTCAAGCTGATCACCGATGCACAATGGCGCGAACGCCTCAATCCGGAGGAATACCGCGTGCTGCGCCAGGCCGGCACCGAGGCTCCGCACGTCGGCGAGTACACCGACACCACCACCGAGGGTGTGTACAGCTGCCGCGCCTGCGGCGAGGAACTGTTCCGTTCCACCGAGAAGTTCGATGCCCACTGCGGCTGGCCGTCCTTCTTCTCCCCGCTGGCCAAGGACAAGATCATCGAGAAGGAGGATCTGTCCCTGGGCATGCGCCGCATCGAGGTGCTCTGCGCCAACTGTGGCTCCCACATGGGCCACGTGTTCGAGGGCGAGGGTTTCAACACCCCCACCGACCTGCGCTACTGCATCAACTCCATCTCCCTGCGCCTGGAGGAGAAGCCGGTTTCCAACTAGGGCCCGGATCCAGGCACACGGAATAAGACAACACCCCGGCCGGCACCATGAATGGTGCCGACCGGGGTGTTGATTATTGCAGCCGGGTGGTTAGGGAAGAACCTCAATCAGCTCGGCAATGTCCTCGACGCGGTAGCCGGAGACGAACGGGAGTTCCTCACGCACATGCATGCGCGCCTCGGTGTAACGCATCTTGTGCATCAGGTCGACGATGCGGTGCATCTTATCCGCCTCGAAGGCGAGCATCCACTCGTAGTCACCCAGGGAGAAGGCACTGACGGTGTTGGCGCGGACATCAGCGAAATCCGCGGCAGCCTTGCCGTGCTCGGCCAGGATGCGACCGCGCTTGGCCGGCTCCAGGATGTACCAGTCGTAGGAACGGACGAAGGGGTAGACCGTCATCCACTTCCTCGGCTCCTCGCCCATGATGAAGGCGGGGAGGTGCTGCTTGTTGAACTCGGAGGGGCGGTGGATACCGTTACCGATCCAGAACACCTCGGAGACCTGTCCCAGGATGGTGGTGCGACGGAAATCGGCGAACGCCTTCTGGAGTTCGTCGAACTCCTCCGCGTGCCACCAGATCATGTAATCCGCCTCAGCGCGCAGACCGGTGGCATTGTAGATACCCCGGATGACCACCTTGCCCTCGTTGACGAGGTTGGTGAAGAATTCACGGGCCTGTTCGATCACCGCGGTGCGGTCATCATCCAGGGAACCGGGAATGGCACGAAACACCGCCCACTGGGTGTAGCGCTGCACGTCATTGAGCTTGTCGTAGTCGAGCTCACTCACAGGTTGTCTTCCTTTCATGGATCAGCATTGTGGACAATGCTGATCCGATAGCGGATGAATCGTGGTGCGGACCGCCACGGTTCAGGCAGTGGCCCCGTCTGTGTGCCCCTGAAACCAGGAACCCAGGAAGACCTCACAGAAGACACTGCTGGTTGCGCCTTCGGCGGACGTTGACCGGGAGCCCTTCCGGTGGCGACACCACCGGTCGGATCCCCGTGAAAAACACGCACCAACACATCCATCATAAGTTTGATCGCCGTCTCATGTGGCATCACCCCCCAAATAGGGAATATTCGCCCGACTGACCGGATTTCACAGCTATTTTCTGACCGGTTGTACGGAACCCTTCCGGCATCACACATATTCTCGTGAAAAGCCGGTTAAACGGCGCGCCTCCCCCTACTGCAACCGCGCCCCAGTAAGTTTCAACCTGTGATCGATTCCGAAGCGACCTCTCAGCACAAGACACCAGCCGGCCAGGCTGAGGGCACCCCCGCCGAGTTCTCCGAGGCGGTGGAGTCCATGCACCGAGCACGCCTGCGCCCCGAAATCACCCTGGGTACGATCAGACCTCCCCAGCGTCTGGCCCCGTTCTCCCACGCCATCGGCCTTGAGGTCAACGTCGCCGACGATCAGGAGATCGTCGCCCAGGACAGCGACGGTGACTCCTTCGGCCGACTCATCCTCCTCCACGACCCGGGTGCCGAGGAGGCCTGGGAGGGCACCATGCGCCTGGTTGCCTACATCCAGGCCGACATGGACCACGCGGTGGCCTCCGATCCCCTTCTGCCGGAGGTGGCATGGCAGTGGCTCACCGAGGGGCTGTCCCGCAGCGGTGCGGAACACACCAACCTTGGAGGAACGGTGACATCCACCACCTCCGTCAGGTTCGGTGAGATCGGTGGCCCACCGAGTGCGTACCAGTTGGAGATGCGGGCCTCCTGGACCGCTACCGGCAACGATCTCACGACCCATGTGGAGGCTTTCGCCACCGTGCTCGCCTCCGTGGCCGGTCTTCCACCGGAGGGCGTGACTGAACTCCACCGCTAGGTGGGTAAATTGGTAGGCATGGCCTCCGACTTACTCCAACCCCGCGACGGCACCCCACCGCTGCTCACCACCCCCGCCCAGTTCGAGGCGGCGGCAGATGTGCTGGCAGGTGGTTCAGGGCCCTTCGCAATCGACACAGAAAGGGCGTCCGGTTTCCGTTACGATGACCGGGCGTTTCTCATCCAGATCCGTCGCAGGGGTGCAGGAACTCTCCTTTTCGATCCGGAGTCCCACCGTCCGGAACTCTCCCGCTCGCTTGGTCCCGTCCTCAACGGACAGGAGTGGATCATCCACGCCGCCGCCACGGACCTGCCGAGCCTGGCCTGGCTGGATCTGCGTCCCGGCACCCTCTTCGACACTGAACTGGCGGGCCGGCTCGCCGGTTTCGAGCTGGTCAACCTCGCCGCCATGGTGGAGCAGATCTTCGACCTGCATCTGCTCAAAGGCCATGGCGCCGAGGACTGGTCGAAACGCCCCCTCCCGGAGGAATGGCTGAACTATGCCGCCCTCGATGTGGAGATGCTGCTGGAACTCGCTGATGTCATGGCCGAGATCCTGGACAACCAGGGCAAACTCGGCTGGGCGGAACAGGAATTCGAGCACATCCGCACCCAGTTCGCCGATGTCACCGAGGCACCCACCCTCAGCTGGACCGATATGAAGGGTGTGGGCACCCTGAAACGGCCGGAGCAGCTGGTGGTGGCCCGTGACATGTGGATGGCACGCGACAGTGCCGCCGCCGACCGTGATCTGGCAGCTGGCCGGGTACTTCCCAACAAGGTCATCGTGGAAACCGCCCGCACCCTGCCCAAAAACTACGCGGAGCTGGCACGGGTGAAGGGGTTCCCAGGCCGGAACGCCGGGATGGTGAAGCGGTGGATGCGCATCATTAACCGGGCGCTGGCCTCGCCGCGACACACCTGGCCACGGCCACTGACCCGCCCCGATGGTGTGCCCGACCGCCGGTACTGGAGCTCCTTCCACCCGGATGAGTATGAGATTCTCCAGGGGATCCGCGCGGACATTGATGATCTCGGGGCTGAGCTGAACATCCCCGGTGAGAACCTCTTCCAGCCGGCGGCACTGCGGGCCGTGGTGTGGATGGCTACCAACACCGGGGAGATCCACGATCAGGACAGTCTGATGGGCGCACTCCGTGATTACGGGGTACGCCCATGGCAGGTGGAACAGGTGTCACCGATCCTCGTCGATGCCCTGCTCCGGGGGAACAGGCGGGGTTAGTTCCCCTCGTTAGTTCCCCTCGCCGAACAACCGGTCCATCCAGCCCAGTGCGGTTTTCTCCACGCTGTCGATGTCCAGGTCGTGGTCCAGCAGAACCTGCCCGCGGCTGGCGTGGTCGAGGAATTTCTGGGGCACCGCCACCTGACGGCGTGGGGTGTCCACCTCCGCTGCGTTGAGCGCATCGGAGAGCAGGGATCCGACACCACCGTGGATGACACCGTCCTCGATGGTGATCACCAGGTCATGGTCAGCGGTGAGCGCCACCAGGGACTGCGGGATCGGGATGACCCACCGGGGGTCCACAACGGTGACGTTGGCGCCCGCGGCAACCAGGCGTCCACCCAGTTCCAGGGCGAGGGTGGCACGCTCCCCCACCGCCACGATGAGGATATCCGGGGCATCCTCCGATGCCGGGGTGGCTTCCAGGTACGCCAGGATGTCCACCCCGTCTTTCACGGTCTCGATGGCCTCGATTGGTGCGGGCAGATCGCCCTTGGGGAAACGGACGACGGTGGGACCGTCGTTGATGTCGACGGCCTCACCGAGCAGTTCCCGGAGGGTGTTCTCATCACGTGGGGCCGCCACGCGGATGCCGGGGACAATGGAGGTCAGCGCCAGGTCCCAGACACCGTTATGGCTTGCTCCATCGCTGCCGGTGACACCCGAACGATCCAGCACGACGGTGACCGGCAGGTTCAGCAGGGCCACGTCCATGAGCAGCTGGTCGAAGGCACGGTTGAGGAAGGTGGAGTAGATAGCCACCACCGGGTGTTTACCAGCCAGGGCCAGGCCGGCGGCCGAGGTGAGGGCATGCTGTTCCGCGATGCCCACATCGTAGAAACGTGTGGGGAAGTTCGCGGCGAACTTGGCCAGTCCGGTCGGGCCAGCCATGGCGGCGGTGATGGCGACGATATCCTCGCGCTGGCCACCGAGCCTGACCAGTTCCTCACTGAAAGCCGCGGTCCATCCGGGTTTGGAGGCCGTCACCGGGATGCCGGTGCGCGGGTCCATCACGCCGGTGGCGTGCATGAGCTCATCCAGGTCGCGCTCGGCGGGGGCGTACCCGCGGCCCTTCTCCGTGACCAGGTGGACGATGATCGGACCCTCGAAGTCACGGGCGTAGGCCAGGGCGTTGTCCACGGCCTTCTGGTCATGACCGTTGACGGGGCCGATGTATTTCATGCCCAGTTCCGGGAACATCTCGGTGGGGATGACGGTGCTCTTCACACCCTCCTTGAAGGCGTGGAGCGCCTCGAAGGTGCGTTCGCCCACCCACCCCATGGACTTCAGGGTGGACTTGCCCTGTTCCATGACGCGGTCATAGAACGGTTCCATGCGCAGCTGCGCGAGGTTCTCGGCGAAACCACCGATGGTCGGTGAGTAGCTGCGGCCGTTGTCATTGACCACGACCACCACGTTGCGGTCCTTGCCCGCTGCGATGTTGTTCAGGGCCTCCCAGCACATACCACCGGTGAGGGCACCGTCGCCGACGACGGCAACCACATTGCGGTCGGTGTCCCCGTCGAGCTGGAACGCCTTGGACATGCCGTCGGCATACGACAGGGCGGCGGAAGCATGAGAGGACTCGGTCCAGTCATGTTCGCTTTCCGCGCGGCTGGTGTAGCCGGACAGACCATCCTTCTGGCGCAGCGTGTCGAAGGCATCGCCACGGCCGGTGAGGATCTTGTGCACATACGACTGGTGCGAGGTATCGAAGATAATCGGTTCATGGGGGGAATCGAACACCCGGTGGAGACCGATGGTCAGTTCGACCACACCGAGGTTGGGACCGAGATGACCACCGGTGGCCGCAACCTTGTCGACGAGAAAGCTGCGAATCTCCCCCGCCAGCACCTCCAGGTCCTCTTCTGCAAGGGCCTTCAGGTCCGCAGGCGTTGAAATACTGTTCAGGATTCCCATGGGCGTGAGTCAGACACCTTTGCTCTCGGAAGTGGACGTGTATTCATCTGGAAGGTGCTGGGTGCACCTGTGGGTATGTGTGCAGGCGATCGTGTCACGGAACCCGCTGTGCAGCGGGTGGGACATGATCGCCTGTGCTGTTGGAGCCATCTTACTCCGTGGGGTGCCAAACCACTGTCATCGACTGACTCCGGTGTCCTCACGGACGCGCTATGCCGACTTCCTGGTGAACACACCGATGGTTTCATAGTGGTGGGTTCCGGGGAAGGCATTGAACACGGCGAGGCGGTTGAGGGTGTATCCGCCGGCGGACCAGTCCGCGACATCCCGGGCGAAGGTCGCCGGGTCGCATCCGATGTGGATGACCAGCTGGGGTTTCGCCTCCGCGATGGTGGCCACCACATCGGAACCTGCGCCGGTGCGGGGTGGGTCGAGCACCACCACGTGTGGTTTGGGCAGCTGGGAGGTGACGGATTCCACACGACCGGCGTGGAAGGTGACCGGCAGGCCGACCAGGGCATCATCCCCGGCCTCGGCGGATCCCTCGGACAGCTCCACGGAGTGCACGTGCGCACCCAGTGCGCGGTTGATCACCGGCACGAACAGGCCGACACCGCCGTACAGGTCCCAGGCAACCGGGCCACGCTTATCGACGTCAGTCAGTTCGGCCCCATCCAGCACCTCACCGATGAATGCGGAGTAGGCACCGGGGGCCTTGGTGTGTGCCTGCCAGAAACCGGAGACGGGGAAGGTCCAGGTGTGCTCGCCGACCGTCTGCTCCACGCGGCCGTCGCCTTCGAGGACGTGCAGGATCGTCTCGGCGCGGCGACCACGGGGGGCCTTCCTGACCTCAACGACGGTGCGCACGCCACGATCGTCAATGGCGGCGATGACCTCGGAGTCTGGGGTGAAGGTCCGGGCACCGGGACCCACCAGACCGTCGATAAGCTCGGGTACCACCTGGGAGCAGGCCACGTCGGTGACCAGGTCGTTCGAACGCACCTTGCGGAAACCGGCGCGCCCGGAGGCGTCGACGCCGAGGCGGACGCGGGTGCGCCACCCCTGGGCTGGTTCGAGATCGATGAGTTCCGGGGTCGGGATGTCCGTGAGACCACCGATGCGCTCCAGCTGATCAGTCAGGATCCGGGACTTGATATCGAGCTCGGCGCCCGGGGCGAGTTCTGCGTAGTCGCAACATCCGGCACCGGCTGCCGCGGCAGGGCACCGGGACTCCACACGGTGCGGGGAGGCCGAGTTGACCTGCACCACGAAACCGCGCGCGAACCGCTTCTTCACCTGGGTGATCTCGACATCGACATCATCACCCGGGAACCCTCCCCGGACGAAGATGACCCGTCCCCCGTGGTGTGCGATCCCCTCGCCGCCATGTGCGGGGCGGGTGACCTCAACGGTGATGGTGTCCCCCTTGGTGAGGTCCGGGGTGGAATCGGTGTTCAGTTCGGCGGTGTCAGACATGTGACCTGCCCTTTCTTCGGCATTGCTCCACGGGCCATGTGCTCGGTGTGATCCGGTGGCCACACCCGTGACAGCCACCCCGTTAAGTTGGTCATCCGCGGCCGACGAGTTTATAGCTGAACATCGCCAGGCTGCGGATCAGACAACACTACCCCGCCTGACCGGCATTTCCGGTATCGCCGGTTGCTCCGGGCTGATTCGTCGGCTGGGCGTTCTGTTTCTGCTGCTGCGCACGCTTTGCCATGGCCTGCTGGATCTGGTCGGCGAACTGCTGGGGCAGGGCCACCGGCAGCGGGCTGCCCGCGAGGATGGGGGCATCACCACGGTTGACGAAGGTGCGGGCGATGACCTCATGCCCGAGTTCCCGCATGGCATCCGCGCGGTCAGCGGGGCTGATCATGGTCATCCGGAGCATCCACCGGGGACCGTCGACGCCAGCAATGCGGATGAGACGGTCATTGGCCTCGCCGACCACCTCACGGCCCCACGGGCCCTGTTCCACACGGACGGTGAGACCGTCCTTGCGCATGCCGTCGGCGATCTCCCGGGTGGCCTCACGCCACTGTCCCGCGGAGGTCCGGCCCGCGAAGGCCACCGGGGTGATACGGCCGTGCGGGGTGACGATGTGGAGCATGCGTGGCCCCTGCTCCCCCATCTCCACCTGCACCTCAGACTGCATGGGCAGGGGAATCTGGAGGGACCCCAGATCAAGCAGGCCCTTGGAGAAGTCGGAGAAGTCGAAATCCCCGATGCTCACCTCGCCTGCGTCATAGGGTCCGGTGGTGCCTGTGACAGCGTCGTGGATGGGATCGGGCCGGTCCTCCCCCGCATCCGGGGTTGCTGCTGGTGAAGTCTGGTCCGGCTCGGCCTGGGAGGGGACGTCATTGTAATGCTCTTCCTGCTCCTGGGCGTGCTGCTCAGGGGTTGATGCATTCTTCTTGCCAAACGGCCACAGTGCCATGATCTACCTTCCGGTCCTTCTTGTCTCGTACTTTTCTTGTACTTTTCTCATCCATGGCCCGGCCCGCTCCGCGGGTGGTTGGGTGCAGGCCATGTGCATGATGCGGATATCGTCACCCACGGTAACCGCTTTCCCGGGTTTCGTCCCCGGAACCAGCCGGAAACACCCGGGCCCGGCCGAGAGCGATCCACAGGGTTGAGGTGTTTCGGCCCCATCCTATCGGGGCGTGGAAACGGCGTGGGAAGACTGGCCTTCGTGATCAGTCCTTGTGTCAGTTGGCCCGCATCCCGGTGGATCCATGCCCCCGGTCACCCCGGATGGTTTCATCCAGTTCATCAACCTCGATGAAGTCCACCAACTCCACCCGCTGGATGATCAGCTGCGCGATGCGGTCACCGCGGGTGATCGTGATCGGGGTGTCGGGATCGAGGTTGATCAGGCACACCTTGATCTCGCCCCTGTAGTCCGCATCCACGGTGCCGGGTGCGTTGACAATGCTCAGTCCCTCACGGGCGGCGAGCCCAGAACGGGGATGGATCAGCCCGACGGTGCCCAGGGGCAGGGCGATGGCGACCCCGGTGCCCACCAGTTCCCGGTGTCCCGGCGCGATGACCACATCGGTGGTGGAGTGCAGATCCACGCCGGCATCCCCACGGTGTGCACGACGGGGCATGGGCAGATCCGGGTCGAGGCGGAGGAGGCGGACGCTGTCGATGGTGTTCAGGTTCTCAGTCACCCCATCAGGGTACGCAGGGGTTTGCCCGGCCGAGTCAACCGGGACGGTGATGCACCACCACCAGTGAGATAGGATCACCTATTGTGAGTGATTCCCAACGCGCTGATTCTGTGAACCCCAATGGTCCCGGTGACGATTCCCCGGGCACCCGGATCATCTACCGCGAACGGCAGTGGGTCCCGTGGTACTGGTGGCTGGCGATGGCCCTCCTGGTCGCACTGCTGACCGCCCAGTTCAGTCTGAACCGTGGTGATCTGTGGATCTACATCCCGGCGATCGTGCTGTCGGTCCTCGCGGCGTGGGTACTGCTGCGCCTGTCCTCGACCGTGATCACGGTCGAGGAGGATGGGGACGGCACACGCTGGCTGATCGCCGGCCAGGCGAATCTGCCGCATGATGTGGTCTCGCGTTCACTGGCGGTTCCCGCGACCGCCAAGCGTAATGCCATGGGACGTCAGCTCGACCCGGCCGCCTTCGTGGTCTCCCACGGGTGGGTTCATGAGATGGTCATGCTCGTCCTCGATGACCCGGATGACCCCACGCCCTACTGGTTGATCGGCTGCAACGACCCCGAGGCCCTGCTGCGTGCCTTCGTCCCCGACCAGGCGGACGACGCCCTGGCCGACTTCTCGTAACTTCTCATAGGCTCCGGAGTCACATAAACCCCGTATCCCCCCTTCTGATGGTGGGGATACGGGGTATGTTTCTCACCTGGTCACCTGTTGTCGATGCTCCGTGCGTCTGCCGTACGTCTGATGCAGTCACCAGCGCGGGCGGGCATGGGGCGATGAGCCGGAGCCCACCCCGGGATTCTGCGTGCCAGCGTCAGCTATGCGCAGTCGAGGCAGATGTCTGAACCATCGGCCTCGGTGTGGGACTTGCGGTTGTTGCGCTGAACCAGGAAGCAGCTGGCGCAGGTGAATTCGTTTTCGCGACGTGGTACCACATCGACGTTGAGTTCCTCACCGGAGAGATCGATGTTGGGGATCTCGAACGGCTCGACGATCTCACCGTCATCGTCCATGTCGTTGGCGGTCTCAACGGCCTTCAGGCCTTCGAGGGAGTCGGTCTCCAACTCATCCTCGACGCGGCGACGCGGAGCATCGTAATCGGTAGCCATGGTGTTTCCTCCCGAGTGGGTTCGGTTCATCTTGCGAAAATGTGCACTTCAGCAAATGTCATGCAACGTTTAGCGCGCATAGTAAATGAGAAAAACCGTCTTGTCATACTCCCTGGTCAGAGGCCTAAAATTACGGGGATAAAAGCACCCCCGGTCGCGGCGGATCACTGCTCCAGGGGTGTGAGGGCACCGATCGTGTCAAACAGGTCGGTCACGGCATCGAAGACAGGGTATGGTGCGGCATACAGAATCTCACCCGATTGACCTGGAATGGACAGGCTGGGTGCGTGGACCCGCGCACCGGCCTCCCGCGCGATGAGGATCCCCGCCGCGTAGTCCCAGCAGCTCAGTCCGTGTTCGTAGTAGACGTCGACCTCCCCGTCCGCTAAATGACACAGGTCCAGGGCCGCGCTGCCCATCCGCCGGATGTCCCGGACCACCGGCAGCACCCCGGTGAGCACCTGCGCCTGCCTGGCGCGGCGGGTGGTGGAGTATCCGAACCCGGTGGCCACCAGGCACTGGGTGATGTCATCGATGTCATTGACCCGCAGGGCAACGATCTCATCGTTGTCGGGCAGGTACTTGTACGCACCCTGACCGCGGGCGGCGCTGTAGAGCACACCGGTTTCCACGTTGATCACCGCCCCGGCGACCACCTCGCCGTCGATGGCGGCGGCGATGGACACCGCGTATTGGGGCAGGCCATAGACGAAGTTCACGGTCCCATCGATCGGATCAACGATCCAGGTCACTCCACTGAGGGAGGGGGTTCCGGTGCCCTCCTCCCCGATCAGGCCATCCTCCGGTCGTAGTTCCTGCAACCGGTTGGCGATGAAGTCCTCAGCCAGGGTGTCCACGATGGTCACCGGATCCACCGCAGAGCTCTTGGTGTTGGTGTAGGCCCACATGTCACCCAGATCCGCCCGCTTGTCCCTGATGCGGGCGGCCGTCAGGGTGACTGTCTCTGAGGCGATGGCCCTGAGTTCATTGAAGGAGAACGTGTGTGCATGCGTGGAGTCCATACTTTCCATCATGGTGTGTTTTCCCCGCCGGTGCCGGTGATTCCGGCTCCACTCCCCGGAGACCGTCGCGACATATGACCTTTGCGTCTGTTTTTCCTGCCGGATTCCCTGTTGGTTTGTACACTTGGGCGCATGACTGAAACGGGATTTGGAATCGATATCGGCGGTTCCGGTATCAAGGGTGCGCGGGTTGATCTGTCCACCGGGGAGTTCATCGGTGATCGAATAAAGATCGCCACGCCTCAGCCCGCGACCCCCGACGCCGTCGCCGGGGTGGTCGCCGAGATCCTCGCCGAAGCGGAGTGGGACGGGCCGGTGGGCATCACGGTTCCCGCCGTGGTGCGCGGACAGGTGGCACTCACCGCCGCCAACATCGATCAGGAGTGGATCGGCACAGATGTCCATGAGCTGTTCCACCGGCATCTGGGTGATCGGGAGATCACCGTTCTCAACGATGCCGATGCCGCGGGCATTGCCGAGGTGACCTTCGGCCACCCCGATGCGCGGGAGGGATCAGTCATCCTCCTGACCTTCGGAACCGGCATCGGATCAGCGTTCCTCATGGATGGTGAGCTGTTTCCCAACACTGAGCTGGGGCACCTCATCGTCGATGGCATGGAGGCCGAGCACCGTGCCTCCGGGGCGGTGAAGGAGAACAAGGACCTCTCCTGGAAGAAGTGGTCCGCTGAGGTCAGCAAGGTGCTCAATGAGTATGAGCGGCTCTTCTATCCCCAGTTGTTCGTCGTGGGGGGCGGGATCTCCAGGAAACACGAGAAGTGGGTGCCGCTCCTCGATGTCCAGACGGAGGTCGTACCGGCGGAACTGCGTAACCGCGCAGGCATCGTCGGAGCCGCGATGGCGGTGACAAAACACCTGGCCCCCTAGGGGTCACGCTTCCCGCCACCGGATGAGCAGGGGGCGGGGTCTTGATTCGGGATTACGGTTGGGCTATGCAAAACGGCCCCCTTGTGACACGTCAACAGCTAATCACCTATACTGGTCTGTTGATCGTGGACAAAGGTAACCATGAGATTGATTCACCCTTGTGACTTCCCAAGAAACACTTAACTCAAAGCATCAACTCATGTTGGGAATGCTGATGAGACTTTCCGGGATACGGCAACAGGGACATGGAGCAATTGATCGGCTGACCATCTCTCGAGCGATGTGGCTCAGACACAGACGCTTTTATTCGGCGTTTCCGGGAACAAAGAAACATTCCGGTTGTTGCATATAAGTATCTGAAGATGACGCATCACTTGGACAAGCACAGCGAAAGGACATTAGTGGTAGCCACTGAATCCTCACAGCACCGCTCGGATCAGTCGAAGAAGTCGATGAAAATGCACCAGGAGCCGTGGAGAGCAGCATGGTAGAGAACAACGTAGCAAAGAAGACGGTCGCCAAGAAGACCGCCCGTAAGACAGCACGCAAAGCAGCACCGCGCGCGGCCGCACCTCTGGGATCGCAGGACGTGTCTGCGTCTTCGACCCCTGCCGCAACGTCTCCCGTGACTCCGGCGTCCGCCGCCATCGACGCCACCGTTGATGTGGCCAGTACGACCGCCGGTGACGCGGCAGCCTCAACCGAGGCTACCGACGCAGCCCCCGCTGCCCGGAAGACGGTTGCCAAGAAGACCGCGCGTAAGACTACGGCGAAGAAAACCACCGCCAAGAAGACCACCGCGCGCAAGACCACCGCCAAGAAGGCCGCGCCTGCCAAGGCCGCCCCGAAGGTGATTGATCCGGATCTCGACGAGGAGGATCAGGATCTGGTTGTCGACGAGGAGGATCCCGACTTCATCCCCGTCGACGAGCTGGAGGAGGACGACGAGGTCGCCCCACTCGGCGAGGAGGAAGAGGAGAAGGAAGAAGACGACGGTTCCTCCGTCTGGGATGAGGACGAGTCCGCCACCCTGCGTCAGGCACGCAAGGACGCCGAACTCACCGCGTCCGCCGACTCCGTCCGCGCCTACCTCAAGCAGATCGGTAAGGTCGCCCTGCTCAACGCCGAGCAGGAGGTGTCCCTGGCCAAGCGCATCGAGGCCGGTCTCTACGCCACCCACAAGATGGAGGAGATGGAGGCCGCTTTCGCCGCTGGTGACAAGGACGCAAAGCTCACGCCGGCGGTCAAGCGCGATCTGCGCGCGATTGCCCGTGATGGCCGCAAGGCGAAGAACCACCTGCTGGAGGCCAACCTCCGTCTGGTGGTCTCCCTGGCCAAGCGTTACACCGGTCGCGGCATGGCGTTCCTGGACCTGATCCAGGAGGGAAACCTCGGTCTGATCCGTGCGGTGGAGAAGTTCGACTACTCCAAGGGGTACAAGTTCTCCACGTACGCCACCTGGTGGATCCGTCAGGCCATCACCCGCGCTATGGCCGATCAGGCCCGTACCATCCGCATCCCGGTCCACATGGTCGAGGTCATCAACAAGCTGGGTCGTATTCAGCGTGAGCTGCTGCAGGAGCTGGGTCGCGAACCCACCCCGCAGGAACTGTCCAAGGAGATGGATATCTCCGAGGAGAAGGTGCTGGAGATCCAGCAGTATGCCCGCGAGCCGATCTCCCTGGACCAGACCATCGGTGATGAGGGTGACTCGCAGCTCGGTGACTTCATCGAGGATTCCGAGGCTGTCGTCGCGGTGGATGCCGTGTCCTTCACCCTCCTGCAGGATCAGCTCCAGGATGTGTTGGAGACCCTGTCCGAGCGTGAGGCGGGTGTGGTCAAGCTGCGCTTCGGCCTCACCGACGGCATGCCCCGCACCCTGGATGAGATCGGTCAGGTTTACGGTGTGACCCGTGAGCGTATCCGCCAGATCGAATCCAAGACCATGTCCAAGCTGCGCCACCCGTCGCGAAGCCAGGTGCTCCGCGACTACCTGGACTAGGTTTCCCCGCTCAGCACTAGCAAGAGGCGCCCGTTCCCACGGGCGCCTCTTACTGCTCTACCGGACCTGGTTAACGCTTGTCGACGTCCACCTCATTGTCATACAGCGACGCGGGTGGGGTCTGCACGGGTGGCAGAGGTGAGGCACCCGGTGGCAGCGCATGCCCCTGACCCGAATAGGCCTGGTACAGTCCTTCCTTCCCGTAGGAGAAACGACGGTGGACAGCCTCGAAGGGCCCCTTCCGACCAGCCAGCTCCAGTGCGTAGGCGAAGAGCACCGTGAGCACCCAGACACCGAGGGCCACCGCGCTCGCGCCGAGGATGCCCCCACCGATCCCCCACCCCAGGGTGAACGGCTGGGTGGCGATCAGCAGCAGGAGCGACTGGAGGATATACCCGCTCATGGAACGTGCGCCCAGCGCGGCGATCATGCGGGGAATCAGGGGCAGACCGGGTGCCTCTCCCCCGGGGTCCCGCGCATCCAGCCTGCGCTGCAGCGGGTGGACGAGCAGTGCGATGGCGGCGATGATACCCGGGCCGGTCAACACACCGAAAGCCTGGTTGAGCCCAAAGAGGACTTGTGCCCAGGAGGAGGGGAGCACACCGATCTCCGACAATCCCCACGGCAGGCCGATGAGCACGACCACAGCCAGCGCGACCCACACCGCGGTCCACAGCTGACGGCGGAATTCATCAACCCGGCTGAGCACCCGGTGGCGGGCGGCGATGTACCCGACGATCATCACCGGGAACAACATGAGGATCTCCATGGGTATCATCGCAACCTGACCGACCACCATGATGAGTGCAAACAGCAGATACTCGCCATAACTCTCCTTCGGGCCGTTGAGGATTCCCATATCCGCCTGCAGGTTGGCGCCGGCGGACACGGACATCAACGCGGTTGCCGCGAGGGTGGAGATGAGGTTGAGAACGAAGAACACCCCGGCGAACCACCACAGGGTCTTGTCCCGGAAGGTCATCATCACGGCGAGGAGCATGCCCGCCACCCCGTAGAAGAACATGATGTCACCCCAGAACAGGAACACCATGTGCACCAGACCGAACAGGGCGAGAAAACCATAGCGGCGGACCAGCACGCGGCGGGCCTGGTTTTCCGGATAACCCCGACGCCACAGGCTGCCCACGATCATGCCCACGCCATACCCCAGCATGGTGGAGAACATCGGCAGGCCACGGACGTGGATGAACATGGCGCTGAACACCACCGCGATCTGCTCCCACGCCGATCCCGTGATCATGCCGCCCAGCCTGTTGGCCTCCAGACTGCTGTCCGCCGGGAGCCATGCGGTGGCCACATTGGCCAGGGCGATACCCAGGAGGGCGATACCCCGGGCGATGTCGGGTGAGAGTATCCGGTTGCGTTGGGCCGAACGTTCGGGAGGGTGTGTGGTCATGGAAATATCCTCACATGTCAGGGGGATTTTGTCAGTGGTGGGCATAGAAAAGGCCCCACAATGTGAGGCTGGGAGGGGTGTGGTGCGTGTTAGGCGTTTTCATTGAGGAACTGTTCCACACATGCCTGTTGGGAGGAGACATCGGAGTTGTCCACGAAACAGTCCATGATCCCGCTGTTGAGAAACGCCACGACCACCACGGTGAAGAATATGACAATCAGCAGGCTGATGGCCGACAGGATGAGACCACCCACCGACCACCCGGTGCGTTTGTTGGCACCCTGGAATCTCTTGCCACGGACCAGCGCCACGATGGACACGATCACACCGGCGATGGCGAGGAACGGGGCCGCGAGAATGAGCACAGCGAGGGGGCCCGCGAACACAGTCAGCAGTGCCACGACGCTGGCGATACCCAGGCCGAGTGCCCAGGCGGCCAGTTTGTTCGGTTTTTCGTTCATCGGGGAGTTCTCGAAACCCCCACCGTAGGGCTGCCCGTATCCCCCGGGAGCGGTGGAACCTGACGGCCCCGCAGCCCAGTCCGGGGCCCCTGAACCGTAGGAACCATAATCCGGTGCGCCACCGGCATTGCCCTGGTTATTGCTGTTGTTGCCCGGATCGCCATATGGGTAATTGGGGGTGGTCATGATTGTGGCCTTCCTCGGTGTCGGTTTCACGGATCGTCATCATCATGATGAGGGTGCGCACGACAACACGCGGTGGGTGTGCCGTCCGTATCAGACCAGATTACCCCCGGCACCGTGTCCCCGCGCGGAGGGTATGTATTTTCATGCGGGACACCTGCCACACCACCCCTACCCGGGGGCCATTACCATTGGCGGAGATAGGCGATCCGGTCGCGCAGCTGCTGGGCGGTGCACAGCGCGGTCGGTGGGCCACCGCAGTTCTTACGGGCCTCGGTGTGGATGGCACCGTGGGGGCGGCCAGTCCGACCGGAGGTGATGGAGACGATGGTGTTGAGTTCCTTGCGCAGGCGCGGGATCTCATCACTGGCGATCTCCTCCCCCACCTCCTTCTCGTGGATCTCCGCCTCACGCTGGCGCTGGCGTTCCTCCTCCCGGCGGCGTTTCTCCTCCGCGTCGCGGGCATCCAGCTGCTCCTCCTGCCGCTTGCGCAGCAGTTCACGCATCTGCTCCGCATCCAGCAGACCCGGCAGACCGAGGTAGTCAGCCTCCTCCGCGGACCCGGCGAAGGTGGCCGTGCCATAGGTGGAACCGTCATAGATCAACGAGTCCAGCTCGGCATCCGCCCCGAGGGATTCATAGCTGGGGAGCTGATCCGGTTCGCTCTCCTTCCGGTTCGCCTGCTCCAGCAGGTCATCATCCCAGCCCTCCTTGGGCCGGTCAGGCCGTCCGAGGACGTGATCGCGGGACACCTCCAGCTTGGCGGCGAGGTCCAGCAGTACCGGGACCGACGGGAGGAACACCGAGGCGGTCTCGCCCGGCATGCGTGAACGCACGAAACGGCCGATGGCCTGCGCGAAGAACAGCGGGGTGGAGGCCGAGGTGGCATAGACACCCACAGCCAGACGCGGGACGTCCACACCTTCCGAGACCATACGGACCGCCACCATCCACTCATCGGTGGAGGCGGAGAAATCATCGATGCGCTCCGAGGCACCCGGCTCATCGGAGAGGATGATGGCCACCGGCGTGGAGGACAGCTCCTTGAGGATCTTCGCATACGCACGCGCAGCCTTGGTGTCGGAGGCGATGACCAGCCCGCCGGCATCGGGGATGTTCTGACGCAGCTGCATCAGGCGGGTGTGCGCGGCGGACAACACCGAGGGGATCCAGTCACCCTTGGGGTCCAGTGCCGTGCGCCAGGCCTTGGCGGTCTGCTCCGGGTTGAGGGGCTCACCCAGCCGTGCCGCGTATTCCTCGCCGGCGCTGTCGCGCCAGCGTGCCTCACCGGAGTAGGCGAGGAAGACCACGGGCCTGACCACACCGTCGGCAAGCGCCTCGGAATAGCCGTAGGTGTGGTCTGACCGGGAGACCATGTGCCCGTCCTCGTCCTCCGTGTAACGGACAAACGGGATGGGGGAATCATCGGATCGGAAGGGCGTACCGGTCAGCGCGAGACGGTGCTCGGCATCGCGGTAGGCCTGACTGATGCCCTCACCCCAGCTCTTGGCGTCACCACCGTGGTGGATCTCGTCGAGGATCACCAGTGACCGGCGTGCCATGGTCACCTGATAGTGCTTGAACGGGTGCATGGACACCTGGGCGTAGGTGACGCAGATGCCGTCATAGGCGGGGTTGACGCTGCCGGAGTTCTTGAACTCGGGGTCCAGCGCCAGACCGACACGCGCCGCTGCCTGCGACCACTGCGCCTTGAGGTGCTCGGTGGGGACGACGACGATGATGCGGTCAACGGTCCGGGATGCCTTCAGTTCCGTGGCCACGCGCAACGCAAACGTGGTTTTACCTGCGCCGGGGGTTGCCACGGCCAGGAAGTCACGGGGTTTTTCGGCAAGGTACTTATCCAGGGCTGCGCGCTGCCAGGCCCTTAGATTGCCACTCACTTCCTACGCAGACCCTTGTAGATTCTCTCGCAGTCCGGGCACACGGGGGAGCCGGGCTTGGCTTGCTTGGTCACGGGGAAGGTCTCGCCACACAGCGCAACAACCATGCGACCATTGACGGCGGAATCCACGATCTGGTCCTTCTTCACGTAGTGGAAGAACTTCGGGGTGTCGTCGCTGGTGGCGTTATCTTCCCTGACGTCGGGGCGTTCAATAGTCTTCGTTGTCGTTCTCACCCATCCCATCATGCCCCAAATTCCTGTGTTCGCCATAAACGGACTACCCTTTGCGGTATGAACCAGCGGAAATCCCGACAGCACAGGCCGAAAGGATCGTCGGGATCCTCTTCGAACAAGATGTTCAGGAAAATCTTCCGGCGTAATGAGATCCTGCTCATCACGGACAAGAAGCGCACCCACTCGCAGGACATCCGGCACCGGCGCCGTATCTACAACATCATCCAGTTCTCCCGTGTACCCCTCCTCGCCTTCGCGGGGCTGTGTTGGATGATGTGGGGGTTGTGGTGGCTGGCGGCCATCATCTTCATCATCTCCATCCCCCTGCCCTGGATTGCGGTGGTGATCGCCAATGCGCGGGGTGAACCCCGTGATCCCCGGGAGCGGGCGGTGTACAAACCGGCGTTGATCCGGGAGATGAATGAGCAGTTGCGTCTGGAGGCCGCACGCGCCCGTGAGCTCGAGGCGGGACCACCCTCCGCGGAGGGTAAAGAGGTGGATCGCATCCGCAGGTTCGAGGGCATCACCATTGATGCCGACGAGGATTTGGAAGAGGACAATAAGAATGACAGCTAGCCCGCAACACCGCTCGCCTCTGACCGATGTGGCACGCGAGGTGAAGAAAGTGTTCCGGGAAATCGGTTTCACCACCCCGGGGATCGCCGACCTGCTCGGCCCCGACTACACCCAGGCGATGCACGCCGGGCAGCCGGCGGCGGTGCGCTACCACCTGGACACCCTGCCCGAGACCGACCTCAACCTCGCGCTGCGGGCGCTGGTGTTGCGCGATGAGGTGCGCGTCGACAAGCTCGCGTCGCTGTTCGGCGAGCGCACCGTGGCAACGCTTATCGACGCCGGATTCGCCCGGCCCTGCGGTGCGGATGAGGTCCAGATGCTCATTGATATCCGGCCACATCTCATCGCGGGTCGCCAGCAGTGGGTGTTCTCCGATGCCGATGCCTCCATGACCCCGCATGTTCCGGGGCCGGACCACGTGCTGGGTGTCGGGGCGGCGAGCCTGTCGCTGTTGCAGGCCACCCCGGTCTCCCCCACCGGCCGGGTCCTGGATCTGGGTACCGGCTCCGGCATCCAGGTGTTGGGGCAGGCGGGTGTCGCCTCGTCGATCACCGCCACCGATGTCCATCCCCGGGCCCTGGATTTCGCCGAGGCCACCCTGGTGGACTCCGGGATCCCGGCGGAACTGCTCGAGGGCAGCTGGTTCGATCCGGTTGAGGGACGGGACTTCGACCGGATCATCGCCAATCCCCCCTTCGTGGTCGGCCCACCCGAGATCGGTCATGTCTACCGCGATTCCGGGATGGATCTCGACGGCGCCACCCGCCTCGTGGTGGAACAGGCCTGCCTACACCTCGCCCCCGGTGGCACCGCCCACCTCCTGGGTGCATGGGTGCACTCCGGTGAACGCTCCTGGCAGCAGCGGGTGGCCGACTGGCTCCCGGATGAGGGTTACGCAGCCTGGATCATCCAGCGTGACTCCGTCACCCCGGCGCAGTATGTGGGTACCTGGCTGGCGGATGAATCCCTCGACCTGCGGGGCCCGGAGGCCGCGGAACGCACCACCGCCTGGCTGCGTCACTTCGATAACGCCGGGGTCTCGGGTGTGGGCTTCGGGTTCATCGCCATCGAGCGCATGGCGCTTGGGGACAGTGCCGTGAAATCCGATATCCTCGCCGAGGACATGCCTCAGTTCTTCGAGGATCCGCTCGGGCCCGAGGTTGCCGAATACTTCTCCCGCATCGCCTGGCTGCGGGAACAGACCCGGGATTCCCTCCTCGGAGCCCGGTACCGGATCCGCCCCGGGGTAGCGCTGGAGGATGTCCACCTGGCGGACGCGGAGGAGGGCATGGGTTTTGCCCCCGTCGCCAAGCGCCTCACGCGTACCGACGGACCACGCTGGACGCATGACATCGACCGGCATCTGGCCGCGGTGCTGTCCGGCCTCAACCCACACGGGTTGAATCTGGAGGAGACCCTCGGGTTGTATGCCGTGGCCAACGGCATTGAGGAGGAATCCCTCTACACCGGGGCCATCACCGCCGTGGTGGATCTGATCCGCCACGGGCTGGTCCTGCCGGCTGATCTGATCGCCTGAGAGGAGTCATAGTATGAAAGCCGTGTTGACACGGGTGAGTTCCGCGAGTGTGACCGTCGGGGATGAGGTGGTCGGTTCCATCGACTGCCCCGACACCGGGGGCCTGTTGGCCCTCGTCGGGGTGGGGGCGACAGATGCGCCGGATGCGTGGGAGACGATGGTCCGCAAGATAGCGGAGTTGCGCATCCTGGACAATGAGAAATCAGTCAGCGATGTGGGCGCGCCCGTCCTGCTGGTCAGTCAGTTCACCCTGATGGGCAAAACGGCCCGGGGCCGTCGTCCCTCGTGGTCCGATGCGGCGGCGGGTGGGGTCGCGGAGCCGGTCATGCGCATGATTGCCACCGGCCTGCGGGAGCGGGGCATCCATGTCGAGGAGGGCCGCTTCGGGGCGATGATGAAGGTGGCCTCTGTCAATGAGGGGCCCTTCACGGTGTTGGTGGAGTGCTGAAGTGAGAAAATTCCGGTCCGCAATTTATTCATAAAGGTCACCTCAAAACCTACCCCCGGGTCAAGCGTGGAGTATTTACCCTCTACCTTTCGGGGGAGGTCTGCGGATTATGTTCCTTAACGGGAACTTTATAAATGGTCGCCCCGTTAATTCTAATGAACCGCGAAATTAGGAGGCCAGTATGACTCAACCGTCCACGCAGGATCTCAAGCAAACCGGCGATGATCGTGAAGTTGACCCCGGAAGCAGGCGAGGCCAGACCAACGATAACCCTTCGCAGGACCTTGTTCGCGTTTATCTCAACGGCATCGGCAAAACCGCTCTGCTCACCGCTGAGGATGAGGTAGAGCTGGCCCAGACCATTGAGGTCGGCCTGTACGCCGAGTACAAGCTGAAGCATTCCGGCGAACCCCTCACCCGCGCCATGAAGCGCGACCTGAAGGTGCTGACCAAGGAGGGCAAGAAGGCACGCGCCCACCTGCTGGAGGCCAACCTGCGCCTGGTGGTCTCCCTGGCCAAGCGCTACACCGGCCGCGGCATGCCACTTCTGGATCTCATCCAGGAGGGCAACCTCGGTTTGATCCGCGCAATGGAGAAATTCGACTACACCAAGGGTTTCAAGTTCTCCACCTACGCCACCTGGTGGATCCGTCAGGCCATCACCCGTGGCATGGCCGATCAGTCCCGCACCATCCGCCTGCCTGTCCACCTCGTGGAGCAGGTGAACAAGCTCTCCCGCATCAAGCGTGAGATGTACCAGCACCTCGGCCGTGAGGCCACCAATGAGGAACTGGCGGAGGAATCCGGCATCGAGGAATCCAAGATCGAGATGCTGCTGCGTCAGTCCCGCGATCCGGTGAGCCTGGATATGCCGGTCGGCGCCGACGAGGAGGCCCCCCTGGGTGACTTCATCGAGGATTCCGAGGCCACCGACGCGGAAACCGCCGTGGTCGCCTCCATGCGCCATTCCGATATCCGTTCAGTGCTCAGCACCCTGGAGCAGCGTGAGCAGGATGTCATCCGTCTCCGCTACGGTCTGGAGGACGGTGTTCCGCGCACCCTCGATCAGATCGGTCGCCGTTTCGGTCTCTCCCGCGAGCGCGTGCGTCAGATCGAGCGTGAGGTCATGAGCAAACTCCGCGACGGTGAGCGGGCGGCGAAACTCCGCGAATACGCCGTGTAACACCACCACCAGGGTGCCCACCATGGGCGGAGATCCCCGGTATCACAGGTAGCAAGCTGGAAATCCTCCCCGGGGTTTCCGGCTTTTTGTCTCTGTGCGGGGAGCGGATCCCACCCACAGTCCGGCGGGTGTTGCTGAGAGACTGTGACTAAGGTGTAATGGATTCCTCCGGCACACCTGGTGCGGTCACGGACCCAGCGGTGGTGACGGTGGTACCGCTGGCAGAAGCAGTTATAGGTATCGATCCCGCAATTTCGGTCGAGTTATTAGTGTTGACACTCCGAGCGGGAATGAACACCGGTAGAATGCGTTAATGAACATGGACGAGGCCCACATCGTCCGGAGGCCCACCTCCCTCCCGGGATCAGGCAGGCCGGGGCAAATCGCATCCCGCAGGACGCGGTTTTCTAGTTGAGAATAGATTTACAAGGAAGGCAGTCTCCTGTGAAGGATCTGGTCGATACCACTGAAATGTATCTGCGCACCATCTATGAGCTGGAGGAGGAGGGCATCGTGCCGCTCCGTGCCCGCATCGCGGAGCGCCTCGAGCAGTCCGGCCCCACCGTCAGCCAGACTGTGGCCCGCATGGAGCGTGATGGCCTGGTTCATGTCAGCCCGGACCGCAGCCTCGAGATGACCCCGGAGGGCCGTGCCCTCGCCATCGCCGTCATGCGTAAGCACCGCCTGGCTGAGCGCCTCCTCACCGACATCATCGGCCTGGACATCCATAAGGTTCACGACGAGGCCTGCCGGTGGGAGCACGTGATGAGTGATGAGGTGGAACGCCGCCTCGTGGAGGTCCTCGACGATGTCACCCGCTCCCCCTTCGGCAACCCCATCCCGGGTCTGGCCGACATCGGCCTCGACCAGGAGCGTGAGCCCGACTCCGGAATCCGTGCCATCGACCTGCCCCACGGGGAATCCTTCCGGGTCCGTATCGTCCAGCTCAATGAGATCCTCCAGGTGGATCAGGAACAGTTCAGCATCCTGAGCGCCGCCGGTATCCGGATCGGCACGGAGGTGGACATCATCAATGAACAGGGCCGCGTCGTGATCACCCACAACGGGATGATGGTGGAGCTCATCGATGACCTCGCACATGCCGTGCGCGTGGAGAAGGCCGAAGGCCTCATCTGATGAAACTCCTGGTCACCGGCGGAGCCGGATATGTCGGCAGTGTCTGCGCCGCCGTTCTGGTCGAACGTGGACACGACGTCACCATCATCGACAATTTCACCACCGGCAACCGCGAGGCCGTCCCGGCCGGCGCCACGCTGGTGGAGGGTGATGTCCGTGACGTGGCCGATGAGGTGCTGGCCGCAGGAAATTTCGACGGGGTGGTGCACTTCGCCGCGCGTTCCCTGGTGGGCGAATCCGTGGAGCACCCGGCCGACTACTGGCAGCATAATGTGGTCACCACCCTGACCCTGCTGGATGCCATGCGCACCCACGGGGTGGACAACCTCGTGTTCTCCTCCACCGCGGCCACCTACGGTGAACCAGAACAGGTTCCCATCACCGAGGACATGCCCACCGCCCCCACCAACCCCTACGGCGCCTCGAAGCTGGCCATCGATTACGCGATCACCTCCTATGCCCATGCCTATGGCCTGGGGGCTACCAGCCTGCGCTATTTCAACGTGGCCGGAGCCTACGGGAACATCGGTGAAAACCGGGTGGTGGAAACCCACCTCATTCCCCTGGTGTTGCAGGTCGCCCTGGGCCACCGGGACAAGATCTTCATGTTCGGCGACGACTGGCCCACCGCCGACGGCACCGCGGTGCGCGACTACATCCACATCCTCGACCTCGCCGAGGCCCATGTCCTGGCCCTGGAATCCAACACCGGCGGCACCCACCGCATCTTCAACCTCGGATCGGGTGACGGATACAGCGTCAGACAGGTGGTGGAGATGTGCCGTGAGGTGACGGGACATCCGATCCCCGCGGAGGTGGCCCCCCGGCGCGCCGGTGACCCGGCAGTGCTCATCGCCTCCTCCGAGAAGGCGCAGCGTGAGCTGGGATGGAACCCTGCCCGCACTGATCTGCGCACCATTGTCGAGGATGCCTGGGCATTCACCTCGCAGCTCGGCGCACGTGCGCACAGCGCCCACCGCGGTTAGCGGGTCCCCGTCACTCAGGCTGCCGTGGAGGTTCCCCCGTTGCTCCCGGGGCTGTACTGGGCACGGACCATCGCATTGCCCCGCATGCAGGCGTCCACCATGGTCTCGAACTGGCCATCGGCGAGCCCGTGTCGCAATAGCCCCGAGAAACTGTGGTCCGGGTCGGTGGCCAGGGCGGCGTCGAGGGCCGGGATGGCCTTCATCCCGAGGTTCTGGCGGATCACCGCGAGGGAGTACAAACACAGGGCATTACACCGGATGCCCCCATCGAAGGTTTTCGCCACGGCCATGAACAGATCCGCCACGACACGCGGGTTGTCCACACTGTGGTGCAGGATCGAGTCCCGGAGCAGCACGGAGGTGAGATAGGCCGCGGCGTCGCGCAGCAAGCCCGGTTTCCGTAGCAGGGTCGCCACGGTGGAGCGGGTGCCGGCCAGTGTGACACGGTCGAGGACGGTCTCGAAGTCCTCCAGCGCCGCATCGAAGGCCCCGCCCCCTGGATCGGTCCTGATGGCACGTAGTATCTCATCGCCCCGGCGTTGCGCCTGCGCGCCCAGCTCCCGGATGCCGTCGCCGGTGAGGAAGCGGTTATCCCGGTCGAAGACCGCGTAGGCATCTGTCCGGGTGGCCTCCGGCAGCTGCCCGTGCTCAAGCAGGTTGCGGGTGGCCACCGCACCGGTGACCGGGGCGATGCGTCCCTGTTCCCAGTCGAGCAGTCCCCTGCCCCCAGCCCCGAGTTCCTCAGGTGATGGCCCGAACGCGAGTTGATAGATCTCACCGCTGTAGATCCCGGTGGTGATCCAGCAGGCGGTGGTCGGGATGACCCCGGACTCGGCGGTGGAAAAGAGCGTGTCGACGATCCCCTCCACCCACTCGTCCGAGGAGTTCTCGGTGATGATGAAGCAGAAGATCAGATCGGCATCGGTTGATTCGATGGCACGACCGACATCGGGCAGGAGGTCGAGTTCGTCGATGTTGACCCGGATCACCGGCCCCAGGGTGTGCCGGGTGCTCTCCCCCTCCCGGAACATGACGGTGAACACGACGGACTCCGTGGGGTAGAACCCCAGGATTCCCGGAATATTGGCGATGAGATCCCCGGGTGTCCCCAGGACGGATGTGGACTGTGTGATGTTGTTTTCAGGCATGGGCTCAGTATGGGGTCGGGGGCCCGGGGGAACCAGACCACTACTGAGCTATCCCCAGTTTCCGGCGACGGCGAGAAAACTATCCACATCCCCCGGGGACACGTGGCGGGTTGCTCCCCGGCGGGGATGGTTCCACCGGCTGTGGATCGTCGATTAGAATCGGAACGACCCGGTTGAATATCACAACAATGTAAATGGGGGGATTAATTATCAATGTCAATTGGTTGAACTGTGCAGAGACCAATCACATCGGTGAGGTGGTCAGAAACTGTCAAAGTTTAACCACGGGAACCACCCCATGGAACCGACCCTGGAATCAACTAGGAGTATCGAGGAGGAATAATGTCGGATAACAAGGAATCAATGTACGAACTTGAATACCCGTCACCTGAGGTGAATGGCGGCGGCTCAGAAGGCCCCACCCTCGTTGTTGCTCTTCAGGGTTACGCCGATGCCGGTCATGCGGTGGAGGCCAGCGCCTCGCATCTCATGGCGGCACTGGATCACCGTCTGATCGCCTCATTCAACAATGACGAGCTGATCGACTACCGCTCGCGCCGACCCACCGTTGTCATCGACAACAACGAGGTCACCGAGATGGATGAACTCCAGCTGGGACTGCACGTGGTCCGAGACTCGGACAACAAACCATTTCTGGTGCTGTCCGGTCCCGAACCGGACCTGCGGTGGGGTGCCTTCACGGAGGCTGTGTCAGACCTGGTGGACAAGTTCGGCGTCGACCAGACCATCTGCCTCTACGCCGCCCCCATGACCGTTCCCCACACCCGCCCCACGGTGGTCTCCGCACACGGTAATTGCGCGGAGCTGCTGAAATCGCGGTTCAGCATCGATGCCCGCATCTCCGTTCCGGGTTCGGCATCGCTGAAGCTGGAGAAGTTACTGCACACCCGTGGGAAGAATGTCGCCGGCTACACGGTCCATGTTCCCCACTATGTCGCGGCGTCACCCTACCCGGCAGCCACCCTCAAACTGCTGCAGGCCGTGGCGGAGACCGCGGAGCTCAACCTCCCGCTACTCTCGATTGAGCGGGATGCGGAGAAGGTACAGCGTCAGCTCACGGAGCAGACCTCCGATTCCATGGAGATCCAGCATGTGGTCGGCGCCCTGGAGCGCCAGTATGACGAGGAGCTGGAGCGGTACCGGGAGAAGAACCCGCAGGCGGTCCTCCCCGGTGAGACCCCTGTCCCGTCCGGTGATGAGATCGGTGCCGAGTTTGAGCGGTTCCTCGCCAACCTCGATGATTCCGATAACCCCGACGGCCCCGACAGCCCTGACAACCCGGAGGACGATGGACGGTAACTGATACTCTCCTCCTCACTCCCCCGTCGCACCCCGCGGGCACCATCTGGTGCCGGCGGGGTGCGGCGGGTCTTTTCGTCGACAAGCATGCGGGGTACCCCGCGGTGACCGGCGTTGGCTACGCTGGTTAACTGTGAACCTCTCCCAGATGCTGCCCGATCTCACCGACGTGCCCGCCTCGCTGCTGGATGAATCGATCTTCGATTCCTTCCTGGCCTGGACGAAGGAGCGTGGCATCAGTCTCTACCCAGCCCAGGAGGAGGCCTCCCTGGGTATTCTCACCGGGGACAATGTCATTCTCGCGACCCCGACCGGTTCGGGTAAATCCATGGTGGCCATCGCCGCGCACTTCATCGCCCTGGCCCGCGGACAGCGCAGTTTCTACACCGCACCGATCAAGGCGCTGGTCAGTGAGAAGTTCTTCGCCCTGTGTGAGGTCTTCGGACCGGAGAATGTCGGCATGATGACCGGAGATGCCACCGTCAACGGTCGGGCCCCCATCATCTGCGCAACCGCGGAGATCGTCGCCAACATCGCACTCCGGGACGGTGCCGCGGCCGCCATCGACCAGGTGGTGATGGATGAATTCCACTACTATTCCGAACCGGACCGCGGCTGGGCCTGGCAGGTGCCACTCCTGGAACTGCCCCGCGCGCAGTTCCTGCTGATGTCCGCCACCCTGGGGGACACCGACTGGCTGGAGAAGGATCTCACGGACCGGACCGGCCGTACCACCAGCTTCGTCGGCAACACCGAACGCCCGGTGCCCCTGGAGTTCTCCTATGTCTACACCCCGGTGCACGAGACGATCGAGAGCCTGCTCAAGGAGAAGAAGGCACCGGTGTATGTCGTCCACTTCACCCAGCGTGACGCCATCGAACGAGCCCAGGCCATGACCTCCCTGACGGTGGTGACCAAGGAGGAGAAGGACCGCATCGCCGAGGAGATCGGGGATTTCAGGTTCACCACCACCTTCGGAAAGACACTATCCAAGCTGGTGCGCCGGGGCATCGGTGTGCACCACGCCGGCATGCTGCCCAAGTACCGTCGCCTGGTGGAGAAACTCTCCCAGACCGGCCTGCTCAAGGTGATCTGCGGAACCGACACCCTGGGTGTGGGCATCAACGTCCCCATCAGAACGGTGCTCATGACCGGCCTGGTCAAATTCGACGGTTCCCGCGAACGGGTGCTGAAATCCCGTGAATTCCACCAGATCGCGGGCCGCGCCGGGCGTGCCGGTTATGACACCGTCGGGCATGTGGTCATCCAGGCGCCCGAGCATGAGATTGAAAATTCCCGTCTCCGCCAGAAGGCCGGGTCGGACCCGAAGAAGCTGAAGAAACTGCGCCTCAAGGCCACCCGTCCGGGTGAGGTCACGTGGACCAAAAGCACCTACGAGCGGCTCACCACCGCCGAGCCCGAGCAGCTGACCAGCCAGTTCAAGGTGACCAACTCCATGATCCTCAACGTGGTGGCCCGACCCGGTGACGGTTATGACCACCTGAAGCATCTGCTGCGCACCAACCATGACACCCGCGCCAAACAGAACAAGGACATCCTCACCACCCTGGAACTCTTCCGGGGGTTGGTCAATGCGAAGATCATCGACAAGGTTGTGGACGGCCCGGATGAGACAGGTCGGATCTACGCCCTGACCGCAGACCTCCAGCGCGACTTCGCCCTCAACCAGCCCCTCGCGCCTTTCGCACTGGCGGCCCTGACCCTGCTGGATAAGGAATCAGAGACCTACACCCTGGATGTGATCAGCGTCTTCGAGGCCATCCTCGACGACCCACGCCAGATCCTCATCGCCCAACAGAAGGCCCGGCGCGGTGAGGAGATCGAAGCCCTCAAGGCGGAGGGTGTGGACTACAGCGAACGCATGGCCATCATCGAGGATGTCACCTGGCCCAAACCGCTAGAGGAGGAACTGGAGCAGGCCTTCGACACCTTCCGGGAGGGACACCCGTGGGCGAAGGAATTCGAACTGAGCCCCAAGTCAGTGGTGCGCGACATGATCGAACACGGCATGACCTTCTCCGACCTGGTGGCCACCTACGGGGTCGCACGCTCCGAGGGTGTGGCCCTGCGCTACCTCACCGATGCCTGGCGCACGCTGCGCCAGACCCTGCCGAAGGAGCACAGCACAGAGGAGCTGGAGGATGTCATCGAATGGCTGGGCGAGCTGGTCCGCCAGGTCGACTCCTCCCTGGTGGATGAATGGGCCCAGATGGCGGATCCGGACGCCCCGATCTCCCGCGAAACCCTCGAGCGTGAACTCGCCTTCGGTGTGGAGGACCCCACCGCCCTGACCGCCAACCGCAGGGCATTCACCATCATGATCCGCAATGCCATGTTCCGCCTGGTGGAGCTGTTCGCCTACGAGAAGGAGGATCAGCTCGTTGCGATGACCTCCTATCTGGATGAGCAACCGGACTTCCCCGGAGCCATGGACGACTACTTCGAGGAATACGCCGACCTGGACACCGGGCCGGCCGCCCGTGGGCCGGAGTTCTTCTCCGTGGAGCAGACGGGGCGGGCCTGGGCGGTGCGTCAGATCATCAAGGATCCGGAAGGGGATAATTCCTTCGCATTCAGCGGTGTGGTGGACCTGGACGCCTCCGATGAAGCCGGTGAGGTCCGTTTCTCCTCCCTGGACATCCAACGGAATTAGTGGTCCCGCGGGCCCGCACCACCCCCGGGGGGGGGGGGGGGGGGGGGGCGGGGGGGGGCGCCGGAGGATCCTGAGGCGCTGCTGGACCCGGTGGAACCGGATGAGCCCGGGGAGAACGCGGACTGGGCGAGCGC
>NZ_JACSPR010000004.1:217257-301888 GCF_014837045.1 Corynebacterium gallinarum | reverse complement strand
TGAGGAGCGCTGTCCTGCTATCCTGAAATCTGTTTCCTGATTAAATCCTCCGTGTCCACTATCCGGGGGTCGGGCCCAAGCTTCCCAGTCGGGGTTGGAAGCATCATTTCTTCGTTATCTCGCTCCGACAATCGTTGTCATCGGTGATGGCCACCAGGCGTCTCCTGTCACGGTGGGCATAGATCAGCAGCAGATCTTTGATCTGGAACAGCAGTATCTTGATGGTATTAAATTTGCTGATTCTTGGGTAGATCCAACCAATTCCCTTTTCGATGATGCCTTCTTGAGATGTGGCGGAGAAATCACGCTCAGGGAGCACCACCGGTGCGTTCCGGAGATCATCAACTTCTCCAATCGCATTGCATACGAACCTGAAAAGATCAGTTTGGAGCCTATACGTCCGGTAGGGGTTGACCGCCTGGCACCTTTCAAAATTGTTCACACCAGGCATGGTTATCAGCAGGGTGCCGGAGCCTTTCGCACCAATCCTGTTGAAGCAGACGCACTGGTGGAGCAGATCAAGAAATGTCTGGAGGATCCGGCATATGATGGTCTCACCTTCGGGGTCATTTCCTTGCTCGGTCCCGCCCAGGCAAAACTGATTCAAGGAAAGCTGCTGGAAGTAGTGGATGCTGGGGAAGCTGAAAAACGCCAACTAATGGCTGGTATCGCCGCTGATTTCCAGGGAGCCGAGCGCGATGTGATCTTTTTGTCGATGGTCTCGGCCTATGACCCTGATAAGCGGACAGCGTCCCTCACCAGGGCTATTCACGTTCAAAGATTCAATGTTTCAGTGAGTTGCGCTAAGGACCAGGTGTGGCTGGTCCACTCCATTGGTTTAGATCAATTGAGTAATAAGGAAGATATGCGTTACCAGTTGTTGGATTACGCATATGGAATAGCGCGCCAGGGCAGAAAGCCATTGAAAGTTCCCTCCCCGGTCTCCGATTCGGAACGGGTTGAACCATTCGAATCGCTTTGTGAACAGCATGTGTTCAACCAGATCGCATACAGGGGATTTGTGGTTGAGCCTCACAAAAATATGCTCGGCTGCTCCCATGGTCTTGTGATTCAGGGTGCGCAGGGAAAAATCGTAGTTGAATGCGATGGCGATCACTGGCAGGGGCCAGTGCAGTACGAACGTGACCTCGCTCGACAACGGGATCTGGAGCGCTGGGGCTGGAAATTCTTCCGCATCCGAGAAGTGGAATATTACCTGGATCCTTCTTCCGCCTTGGAGGGATTGTGGAAACTAATCGAGGGACAGGGGATCACGCCTTGGGATGATTTCAAGCACGAAAAAGGCCCCGATGAAAACATCATCATTCTTGATGGACCCGGAGGGGAATCGCCGACAAACATTAGCGGAGTGTCCCTGCCGGACATCAGGATACAGCCACTGCTTCAGCATCCTGAAAACCCTCCTGTGTCCCCCAGAGTTTCTGTCAGCGGGAGATCCGGACTAAACCGCGGGATCCAGTCAGCCTTGATGGCGGAGCATGAAGCCCGCGGCGAAGAAGATCTCTTCACGAGCCTCGAGAACCGGGAAGTTAGCGACAGCTCCGGTGGCGAGGAAGTTGGAGACCTACCTAATGGGGTCGATGTTCGTGAATACGAGCAATTTTCCGGCAGAACCATTCCAGTGAAGGGGGCCAACAATCAGGAAATTATCGATGGGGTGGTCCAGATCCTCGAGGTGGAAGGCCCGATGGTGGGTGGTTCCCTGGTGCAGACCTATCATCGTGCATCCGGTGGAACGAGGGTTTCACGTGAAACCAGGGCATTGGTGAACCGGGCTATTGCCAGTGCGAAACGCACCGGCCTCCTCATTGAAGAGAACCCTTTGGGGGCGGGGATTCAAAAGGATCGGACTTATCGCCTTCCCCATCAATCAAGTGCAGATATCCGTGAACTTGGCCCACGGGGACTAAGCGAGGTTCCTCCTCTGGAACTGCTCGCTCTGATGGAGCAGGTGGTGGATATGGATTTTTCGGATGAGGAAATTATGCGGGCTGTTCTCGAGTTCCATGGTTTGACGAAGTTAACCGCTAATGTCCGAAAGACACTCGAGCCCATTGTCACGCTCTACCGAAGTCGACACTGAGTGTAGATGTGGTGGCATTGCTCTTCGTCTAGATTGATCAGTCGTGACTGCTGAACAACTCGCGCGTGCAATCAGCGAACTCTTTGCACCCTGGATACTGAATATCGGTTTCTTTGTGGTGCTGGGGGCGTCGACAAGCTCATGGGCTCCGGCGCTGACCGCGGCTGTCGGCACCGGCCTGGTGCCCATGCTGCTCATTGTGCTGTTGATGCGCATGGGGCGGGTGGGAGACCACCACATTACGGCTCGGGACCAGCGAGGTCTGGTCTACGTTGGGATCTTCCTGTGTGTGCTCGCGCTCGTAGCGGCGCTCGCGTGGCTGGATACCCCACGCCTGATCTGGGTGGGTGTGTTCTCGGCGTTGGTGTTCCTGGTGATCTTCGGGCTGGTCACGCTGAGAATCAAAGCCTCTGTGCATGTGGGTCTGTGGGTGTGTCTGATTGTTTTCCTGAGTTTGACCGTCAGTTCCTGGTGGTGGCTTGGACTGTTGTTCACACCGGTGACCGCGTGGGCGCGCATCAGGATCGACCACCACACCATGGCGGAGGTCATCGTCGGGATCGTGACGGGCGCGGTGGTCACTGTTGTGTGCTACCTGGTATTTCTCGCATGACCACCATCGATCAAGGCATCCTCGACTTCTTCATCCACCACCGAGTGGAGGCACTGAATCCGGTGGTCATCGTGTTCACAATCCTCACCGGCCCGACACTGGTGTGGTTCTACTCGCTGATCGCCGCTGTGGTCATGCGCACGGCCTTTCCGCCCCTGGCGGTCGGGGCCGCAAATCTGCTCAGCCATGTTCTGAAGAGGGTTCTTGAACGTCCCCGGCCCGATGCCTCCACCCATCTGGTGGTGGAGACGAACTACTCCATGCCCTCCGGGCATGCCGTGGGTGCGGCGGCCTTTGCCATGGCGGTGACCCTGTTGATCCACCGGTGGTGGGTGCTCATCCTGTGGCTGGTGGCCCTGCTCGTCAGCGTGTCACGGCTGTATGTGGGTGTGCATTGGCCGAGTGACCTGCTGGTCGGATGGGTGGTCGGCGCAGTCACCGTGCTGGTGGTCCACCGGGTTTATGCCGGGGTCACCAGCTGGAACCGCCACCGGCTCCGGAGAATCCACTGCTGAAGGTGGAGCTGGACGAGCCGGACGAGGAGGCTGCTGATGCCGCGCTGACATCTGCGGCGTGCCAGGTGCTGATCATGTAGAAGGGCACGAATGAGTTGTAGCCGGTGCCCACCCTCCAGTCGTTGTCGTAGATGGTTGGGGTGGCGTGTTCGGTGCGTTTGACCTGCTTCATGTGGTTCTCCACGCCGGTGAGGGCGGCTCCGTAGTCGCGGATCACGCGCGCGTATTCATCCATGAAGGTGGGCGACGCGGTGGACATGCCCTCGATGCGGGCGATCAGGGCGCGCAGGGTGTCATCCAGGACGGAGTCCTTGTCGTTGATCTCCAGTCGGGCCTCCTGGATGTCCTCCCGCAGGCGGGTCAGCTCACGTCGGCGGACACCCTCATCGCCGTGTTCCATGTCGTAGAGGGTGTCGATGTTCTTCTGGGCGGTCTCCATCTGAGTGACCGTGGTGCTGACCTTCTCCAGTTCCTTGGCATGGGTGAGAAATGCCTTGTCATCAGCGGAGGCGGACAGGTCCCCGAAGGAGCCGAAGGAGTCATTGACCTCCAGGAAACGGGTGTGCACATCATCCCACTGGCGCCGTAGCTCATCATCGGCCAGGGGAGAGGTGAGCGAATGGGCGCGGATATTGATGCCATCGAGCTGCTGCGCGGTCTGGCCGTAGTGTTTCTGGGCGTAATCGAAATTCTCACGCGCCTTCTTCGCCTTGTTCTTCCGGCTGGCAGCCACGCCCACACCCACTGCACCGGCCCCGGCGGCGGCGATGCCACCCACGACACCTCCGACCACCCACCAGTTGGTCTCCTCCGGTTCGGTGACCACCGAGGTATCCGCGACAGACTGCGCACCGGTATACATCGCCACCGCGGTACGGCCCTCCTGGAGCACGGGACGCATGGCGTCGTTGATACCGCTGTAGCGCTCCGGTTCGGCAACCCCCAGTTCGGTGGCGACATCATTACCGGCGTAGACACCCATGGTGTTGGGGTCGAATCCCACCGCGATGATCACCTCACCCGGCGCGAAGGAATCCTCCTGGATCCAGTCGGGGTGCTCGGCACGCAACAGCTCCTCCACGTCATCATTGATGTTGTCGGAACCGCCCTCGAGGGTGATGTAGCGGACGTTGTGCACCACCTCGGGGAATTCAATATCCGGGGTGGCGGTGATCAACCACTGTTCATCCTCCGCCGATATCTCCTCGGCGTAATCCATCACGGTGACATCGAGATCGGTGAGAGTCGTCTGGGCGTATGCCAGGGTGGCGGCAGGGAAGAACAACAGGGTCCCGGCGGCCACGCCAGCGGCGATCCTGGGGAGCAGGTGTGCAGTCATAATGCCAGACTAGGCCCGGTCAACCCCGGTCACAATGGGGCTACCGGATTGTGATCATTTCTCCACCAGGGCAGGTTTAGCCATGACCACGGTGGTCTCCCGGGGCAGGGTGATGCCGCGCAGGGCGGTCGCGCCCAGGATCATGATGCAACCGACGGTGAGATAGATGTGGAGGGGGGAGATTCCGGCGTCGATAAGCACCCCGACGCCGAGCGGTGCGAGGATCGCACCGACCCGACCCACGCCGAGCGCCACCCCCACGCCCGTAGTGCGCATACCCGCGGGGTAGATCTGGGGCGCGATCGAGTACAGGCCCGCGATGCAACCGTTGAGCAGCATGCCGGTGAGCACGCCCAGGGCGAAGGCGAGAGCCGGCAGCGGAATGCTCGAGATGAACCCCACCAGCAGCACCGCTGAGCCGAGGCTGAAGGCGATGAGCGTGGCCTGCGCGTTGAACCTCGTGGTCAGCCACCCGTAGATGAGGGAACCGAAGGACCCGCCCAGGGTGAGTAGCAGACCACCCACGATGGACTGCTGGGCGGACATGCCGGCATCCTCCAACAGTTTCGGGGTCCACGAGGAGGCCACCTGGAAACCGATGGTGATCAATGCGAACGCACCCCACAGTCGCAGGGTGTTGCGCAAGAACGCCGGGCCGAGCACTGCCGGCAAGCCACGGCGCGGGGTGTTCGGTGTGTTCGGTGCGCTCGGGAACATGACCTCATCCCTGATACCGAGGCGCACCGCGATCTGCCGGGCGCGGGAGAGGTCACCACGGGTGCGCAGGTAGTCGAAGGATTCCGGGATGAACGCCCAGACCGCGGCGATACCGAGGGCACTGAGCACGGCACCGGCGAGGAAAACCTCACGCCAGCCGGTGGTGGGGATGAGTTGGGCGGCCAGTAAACCACCCAGGGTGGCGCCCACACCGTAGCCTGCGGCATAGATGCTGATTGCCATGCCGCGGTTGCGTTTATTCGAGTATTCACTGGTGATCACGGTGACCACGGTCAACACCCCGCCCACACCGATGCCCGTGAGCAGACGCGCGATGCCCAGCTCCGTGGCGGAACCGGCGACACCCGACCACAACAGGCCGATGCCGTCGAGGGCGAGCGCGGCGAGGAGAATCGGGCGTCGGCCTAGGCGGTCACCCAGGGGACCGAAGGAGAGGGAACCGATGCCCATGCCGATGAAACCGAGACTGATCAACAGACCGAGCTGGGATCCGCTCAGCTCGAATTCGGCGGCCACGGAGGTGGCGGTGAAGGCCATGGCGAGGATGTCGTACCCGTCCATGGCGTTGAGGAATGTGGCGATGGCGATGATGAACCACTGATACCGGGTCATCGCCCGGGTATCGATGAGTGTTTTGATATCCATGTGGATGCGTGCCTTTCAAACGGAATACCGAAGCGGGAATGCTGCGGTAAAAGGGGCACGCTTGCCTGCGATAAACCGGGGCTCCGGTAGTTGGAAGCGCAAGAAACCTGTGAGTTCAGGTCGGCTTCGAAGGTAACGCACACCACTCCGGCCACCCAAAGACCGCCTGAATTAAATTCACCCTAGCGGGGTGTCGTACGTGCCTGGCACCCGGAGCGACGGGGTGTTCCACGCCTCCTCCCATGGAGTTTCCAGGATGAGTGCGGCGCGTAAGTTCTGTGAACCGGGGGAGTGGCTACTACGCTTAGAGCGGATAATTGTCAGTTCAATGAAGGGTGAAGATACGTCAATGAGCACAACCAACCTGGCGGTTGAGCAGCTGCAGCGCGTGCTCCTGCCGAGGCGAGGCGAGCCAGCCGATGTCAGGTCCCTGTACCTGCTTGAAGCTGACATTAATAAGGAACGGCTGGAATGGGACGACCGTTTCAGTGTGTCCGTGCCTGCCGGTGCTGAGGTGTCTTTCCAGACCTACTTCAACGCATTCCCCGCAAGCTACTGGCGTCGCTGGTCACAGCTGGATTCCGTGGTCCTGAAACTGGAGATCACCGGCGAGGCCCGCGTGGACCTCTACCGCTCCAAGATCGATGGTGCCCGCATCGGCATCGACGGCGCGGTGGTCAAGGATGACACCGTGGAATTCGAGATCTCGCTGGCGCCGTTCGAGGACGGCGGCTGGATCTGGTTCGACCTCACCGCCGAAACCGACGCGCAGATCGTGGAGGCCGGTTGGTACGCACCCTTCGCACCGCGGGCGCAGATCATGCCCGACGGCAGCGAGGTCGGCCCCTTCGAACCGCGTGTCACCATCGGTATCCCCACCTTCAACCGCCCGGCCGACGCCGTGGCCGCCCTGGAGGCACTTGCCTCCGACCCGGCCGTGGATGCCGTCATCGACGCGGTGCTCATGCCCGACCAGGGCAACAAACACCCGGCCGATGAACCCGGTTACCAGGCCGCCACCGAGGCCTTCGGGGACCGTTTCTTCGAGTTCCGCCAGGGCAACCTCGGTGGCTCCGGTGGTTATTCCCGCATCATGTTCGAGGCCCTCGGTGGCGTGGACGGCACGGGGGAGGCAGGTGCGAGCAGGAGCCCGTACATCCTTTACATGGATGATGACATCGCCATCGAGCCGGATTCTGTCCTGCGTGCCCTGCAGGCCGCCCGTTATGCCAAGTCGCCGATGCTCATCGGCGGACAGATGCTCAACCTCCAGGAACGCAGCCACCTGCACTCCATGGGTGAGGTCGTCGGACGCCATGACTTCATGTGGACCTCCGCCCCGCATGTGCACTATGACCACGACTTCTCCAAGCACCCGCTGTCCGACCGCGGCGACTACGACGACGACCCGGACGCCCCCAACTCCCGCGACCTGCACCGGCGTATCGACGTCGATTACAACGGCTGGTGGATGTGCATGATCCCCCGCGTGGTCGCCGAGAAGATCGGCCAGCCACTGCCGCTGTTCATCAAATGGGACGACGCCGAATACGGTCTGCGCGCCGGGGCCGAAGGGTTCCCCACCGCCACCTGGCCGGGCATCGCCATCTGGCACATGGCCTGGTCCGACAAGGACGACGCCATCGACTGGCAGGCCTACTTCCACCTGCGCAACCGCCTCATCGTGGCAGCCATGAACCACGAGGGACCTGTCGACGGCATCATCCGCTCCATGCAGAAGGCCACCTTCAAACACCTGCTGTGCCTGGAGTACTCCACCGTGGCCATCCAGAACGAGGCCATGAAGGACTTCCTCGCCGGGCCTGAGCAGCTCTTCGACATCCTCGAAACCTCCCTGCCGCGCATCGCCGCGATCCGCAAGACCTACCCCGATGCCGTCATGCTGCCCAGCGCCGCCGAGCTGCCGGGTCCCACCGGCGCACCGGGTGTGCCTACCAAGGACATCGGTGGCCGCCTGGCACCCCTCAAGAAGGCCGTGTGGCTGGCCAAGGGACTCAAGCACACCCTGTCCCGGGAGAACAAGGACCACCACGAGGTGCCCCAGGCCAACTTCGCGCCGATCGAGGCCCGCTGGTTCAGCCTCTCGCGTGTCGACGGCGCCACCGTCACCACCGCCGACGGCCGCGGCGTGGTCTACCGCAAGCGTGACCGCGAACAGGCCAAGGAGCTGGGCAAGGAAGCCCTGCGCCTGCAGAAGCAGGTGGCAGAGCGTTTCGACGAACTGCGCACCCGCTACCGCAACGCACATCCCGAGCTGGTCAGCCGCGAATCATGGGGCAAGGTGTTCAATGAGCAGTAGAGAAGTACAGATCCTGCTGGGGATCCAGAAAGCACTCCTGCCCGTACCGGGTGTGGTCAAGACCGCCACCAGCCTGAGCCTCCTCGGTGAGCATGCCGCAGGGTGGTTGACACTCGGGGCGGCGGGGGTGGTCGTCGACAAGCGTCGCCGTCGCTCCTGGGGCGGGTTGTTCGTCGCGGCGTTGACCAGTCACGCTGCGTCCGTGATCATCAAACGCATCGTGCGGCGCAAACGCCCCCACGACGCACTGATCCAGATCGGGGTGGGGACACCGTCGAAACTGAGCTTCCCCTCCTCCCACGCCACCTCCACCACCGCGACGATGGTGTACCTGGCACGCATCACCCGATCCCCCCTGCCACTGTTGGGCATTCCTGTGATGGCGTTGTCGCGTATGGTTCTCGGTGTCCACTACCCAACTGATGTGCTCGCAGGCACGATTCTGGGCGCGGCCACGGCCGAAGCCGTCCACAAGATTGAAAGGGCAACCGCGTGAGTGACAAGATAACCGTTCCGGGTGGCAGTCATGCCGCCGAGCACCCCGAACGCCCACACGACTACCTGGGCTCCGAACCACACACCTCGGCCCTGGTCACCGACGGCAAGAAACGACAGCCGCCGAAGAACCTCGCCGACGGCATGATCAAGGCGCTGCGCCCCAAGCAGTGGGTCAAGAACGTCCTCGTGCTCGCCGCGCCCCTGGCCGCGGGTGCCGACGCCATCTTCAACCAGCGCACGCTTCTCGACGTCGCCCTCGCCTTCATCGTCTTCTGCTTCGCGGCCTCCTCCATCTACCTGGTCAACGATGCCCGCGACGTCGAAGCCGACCGCGCCCACCCCACCAAGCGCTTCCGCCCGATCGCCGCAGGTGTCCTGCCCATCGGTCTCGCGTACGCCATGGCCGTGGTCCTCATCATCGCGGCCCTGGGCCTGTCCCTCCTGGCCACCGACGGCACCGCCCTCGCCGCCGTGGTCGGTGTCTACATCGCCCTCCAGCTGGGCTACTGCTTCGGTTGGAAACACCAGCCGGTCATCGACATCGCCCTCGTCTCCTCCGGCTTCATGCTCCGCGCCATGGCCGGCGGTGTCGCCGCAGGCATCGAACTGTCCCAGTGGTTCCTGCTGGTCGCAGCCTTCGGCTCCCTGTTCATGGCCTCCGGCAAGCGCTACTCCGAGATCCTCCTGGCCGAGCGCACCGGCGCCAAGATCCGCAAATCCCTCGAAAGCTACACCCCCACCTACCTGCGCTTCGTCTGGACCATGGCCGCAACCGCCGTGGTCATCTCCTACTCCCTGTGGGGCTTCGACCTCTCCCAGGCCTCCGACGACGCCGGCCCCTGGTACCAGATCTCCATGGTGCCGTTCACCGTGGCCATCCTCCGCTACGCCGCAGGTGTGGACACCGGCGACGGTGGCGCCCCCGATGAGGTCGCCCTCAGCGACCGCGTCCTGCAGATCCTCGCTGTTGCCTGGCTGGTCTGCATCGTGATCGCCGTCTACATCATGCCGATGCTGTAGTTGTTTCCTGCGGGTTGCGTGTGGTGCGCCCCGGTTGCTGTCCTGTTGCGTGCAGGGCGGCGGCCGGGGCGTTTTCCTTTGGGGCATGTGGTGTTTGTTGGTCTGTGAGCAGGTGGGCGCTCACAGGACAACAGCTGCGGGGTTTCCGGTGGGGGAATGGCAGTTTGGGGCTCATCTGTTGGTGTGTGAGCAGACTGGTGCACACAGGACAACAGCTGTGGGGTTTTCGGTGGGTCGCATCGCAGTTTCGGGCCCATCTGTTGGTGTGTGAGCAGACCCGCGCTCACAGGACAACAGCTGCGGGGTTCCCAACCGGCAGCATCGCAGCTTCGAGCCCATCTGTTGGTGTGTGAGCAAACCCCCGCTCACAAGCCAACGGCTGACCCCCGCGCAGGCCCCGAATACCCATCCCGGCACGCCAACACCCCCAGCATGACCCGGAAAGAGCAGACGCCCCCGCAGCCGTGCCTGATTAGCGCCTCTGACCAGCATGTCCATTAACTGTTGAGGGCAGGGGCGGTGATAGCATGTGGCCTCATGACGTTAACCACCCCACGTCCGGAATCTGGTGCTTCGACGGGATCCACCAGAGCTCCGAGGCAGGCTCCCAACATCACCCTCGTCACGACGATCCTGGCCACGCTGACCGCGGGTGTCTTCGCATTCTGGGCGGGGTGGACCCGCAGGTGGATCAGTGATGATGGCCTGATCGTGTTGCGCACGGTCCGCAATCTCCTGGCGGGCAACGGTCCGGTGTTCAATGCCGGCGAGCGCGTGGAGGCCAACACCTCCACCCTGTGGCAGTACCTCATCTACGCGTGGGCGCTGGTGTCTGACATGCGCCTGGAGGACATCGCCCTGTGGTTGGCGATCCTGTTCACCACGGGTGCGGCGATGATCGGTGTGCTGGGTACCGCGCATCTGCACCGCAACCGGATGGTCATTCTGCTGCCGGCGGGTGTGATCGGGTATTTCAGTCTGTCGCCGGCGCGTGATTTCGCCACGTCGGGTCTGGAGTGGGGTCTGGCGCTGTTCTGGATCGCGGTGTGGTGGTTGTTGCTGGTGTTGTGGGCGACGTCGGGGCCGTCATCGAAGGGGCGTCGGGCCACGGATCGTCTCCATGCCGGGGCGATCACGTATGTGCTGGCGTTCTGGGCTGGCCTGAGTTGGTTGATCCGCCCCGAACTGGCGCTCTATGGCGGGCTGACCGGGATTCTGTTGCTGGTGACCGCGCCGTCCTGGCGGGTGATGCTGGGGATCATCGCTGTCGCGTTGCCGGTGCCGGGTGGGTATCAGATCTTCCGCATGGGTTATTACGGTCTGATCGTGCCGCATACCGCGGTGGCGAAGTCCGCGACGGATTCGATGTGGGGGACCGGCTGGGAGTACGTGCTCAACTTCACGGGTCCCTATAACCTCTGGTTGGGCCTGGTGCTGCTCATCGCGGCCGGGGTGGTCACGGTGTCGCGTCTGCAACGCACTGCTTTTCGACGCCCCACCCGCCTCGAGCTACGCGCCCCCGCAGTGGTGGTCACCCTGGTCTTCCTCTGTTCGTTCCTGCACATCCTCTATGTCGTCCGCGTGGGCGGTGACTTCATGCATGCCCGCATGCTCCTGCCACCGCTGTTCGCCCTGTTGCTGCCGATGGCCGTCATCCCCATCAGTGTGGTTGACCGCACCTGGCAGGATCTGGTTGCCGGCGTGCTTGTGGTGGCGATGTGGATCTGGTCCACGGTGGTCTACATCAACGGCCATGACTGGGATGAGGACGGCGGTGGTGATGTCGTGGATGAGCGTGAGTTCTGGATCAACTTCACCAACCGCGATGAGGACAACCCGCCGATGTACGCCGAGGACTTCCTCGGGGTGGAGTTCATGGAGAACTACGTTGAGGTGATGCAGACGCAGACGCTGGTGGAACCGACCGGTCAGCAGCTGGCGATCAAGACCCCGGAGGGTGGCAACGCCTGGATCACCACCCCGCGGATGGAGGGGGAGGAGGCCGGTGACCTCGCCTACCTCCCGCCGACCGTGTTCATGGTGAACCTGGGTATGACCTCCATGAACGCCCCACTGGATGTGCGTGTCACCGACCTGATCGGTCTGGCCACCCCGCTGGCGGCCCGCCAGCCCCGTATCGAGGGTGGGCGCATCGGCCATGACAAACTGATGGCACTGGAATGGCAGGTGGCTGAATCCGCCACCCCGCTGGCCAACACCCCGGGCTGGATCGACCCGGAGAAGACCGCCCAGGCGCGGCAGGCGCTGCGCCACCCGGATCTGGTGGAGCTGTTCGAGGCCTACCGCGAGCCGATGTCCTTCCAACGTTTTGTGGGCAACATCAAATACGCCCTCACCGACGGTCGAACATTAGAAATATCTGATGATCCGGCAGATCTCCTGAAGAATTTTGAGGAAACCCCCCCTGAATTCCGGCAGGAACTCCCGGCAATCGCCTGGCCAGTGGAAATACAGCTTGACGAGCCCCGTGGCGAACCCCTCTACGCTTCCCCCAAGGCTACGGAAAGGTCACGGTAGCAGCTCACAGACACCTCTTACGACTACCAAAGCAGATCACGCGTTGGTAACGTGTCGTCCGGTAACCAAGATAGGCATTAAAGATGACCGGCCCCCAAGCCGCGTCGGGCTTTCACATCTATTTCTGCCGGAGGAGAAACATGTCCGTATTTTCGCGTGCCGGCGCGGTGAGCCATAAGCTCATCGCCCTGCTGGTAGCACTCGCAACGGCGGTTGGTCTCATGGTCGTTGGCACCGGTACCGCCGAGGCGGCCAACCGTGACTGGCTGCGCCCTGATTCGACAGGCCACTGCGACTGGGATGGCGCCGGTCACTGGGTACAGCGCTGTGATGTCTATTCCCCCGCCATGGGTCGCAACATCCCGGTGCAGATCCAGCCCGCACAGCGTGGTGGCAACGCCGGCCTGTACCTGTTGGACGGCATGCGTGCCACCCCCTGGTCCAACGCCTGGCTGGTCGACACCAACGCGGCTGCCCTCTACGCCCCGCACAACATCACCCTCGTGATGCCGGTCGGTGGCGCAGGTTCCTTCTACGCGGACTGGAACCACCCGGCCACCATGTCCTCCGCAGACCCGGTGGTCTACATGTGGGAGACCTTCCTCACCGCTGAGCTCCCGGCCTATCTGGAGCAGCACTTCGGTGTGGCCCGGAACAACAACTCCGTCGCCGGTCTGTCCATGGGTGGCACCGCCGCACTGAACCTGGCGGCCAAGCACCCGGGCCAGTTCCGACAGGCCATGTCCTACTCCGGCTACCTCACCACCACGGCACCGGGCATGCAGACCATGCTCCGTCTGGCCATGCTGGACACCGGTGGGTTCAACGTCAACGCCATGTACGGCTCCGTGATCAACCCACGCCGCTTCGAGAACGATCCGTTCTGGAACATGGGCGGCCTGCACGGCAAGGATGTCTACGTCTCCGCAGCCTCCGGTCTGTGGGGCCCGCAGGACAACGGCACCCGGGTGGACCACCGCATCAACGGTTCCGTCCTGGAGGCGGTCTCCCTGGCCACCACCCGCGCGTGGGAGGCCAAGGCCCGGGCCGAGGGACTCAACGTCACCGCTGACTACCCGAACACCGGGATCCACTCCTGGACCCAGTTCAGCTCACAGCTGCACAAAACCAAGGATCGCGTTCTCAACGTCATGAACGCCTGGTAGCTCAATAACAAAAAGGTCCGGTTCCCCACTGGGGGCCGGACCTTTTTCGCTGCCGCAACCACCGGGGTGGGTGGGGCGTCGACAAGCGTGGTGTTAACCGATGAAGACGCTGAGCAGCATGACCACGCCGAGGCCGACGAGCGAGTTACACAGCTGCAGCAGACCCCAGGTCTTGAGGGTGTCCTTGACCGAGAGATCGAAGTAGCCCTTGAAGAGCCAGAAGGAGGCGTCATTGACGTGGGTGAGGGTGTTGGAACCGGCGGCGGTCGCGAGCACCAGCAGCGCCGGATTCACGCCGATGAGGACACCGGAGGGGTCCATCAGCGCACCGGAGATGATGCCTGCCGCGGTGATCGCGGAGACCACACCCTGGCCGGTGGCCAGTCGGATGAGAACGGTGATCAGCCACGCCATCAGGTAGGGGGAGAGCGAGGAGGCGCTCATGAGACTGCCGATGTAGTCACCGATGCCGGTGTCGATGATGACCTGCTTCAGGGCACCACCCGCACCGATGATGAGCACCACCATGGCGATCGACTTGACCGCACCCTCGAAGTTCTCCATCGCCCAGTTGAGACCGCGCTTCGGGCGGATGGCGTAGAAGTAGAAGGCCGCGATCATCGCGACGGACACGGACACCACCGATGATCCGAAGAAGTTCACGATGACATACGCCATTGACCCCTCGGTGAGCCAGATGCTGAGGACGGTCGCGCTGATCATCAGGATGGCGGGCACCAGGGGCACGAACAAGGAGATGCCGAAGGAGGGGCGCTCCTCGACGGGTACGGGTTCCTCGGCGCGCAGCAGTTTCGGCACGGGGTAGTCGAGGTTGCCGAGGAACTTCGGCAGGATCCATCCGGTGACGACGACGGTGGGGATGGCCACCACCAGACCGAGGATGTAAACCATGCCGATGTCAGCCCCATAGGCGTCGACCAGCGCCACCGGGCCGGGCTGCGGTGGGAAGAGCGAGTGGGCGGTGGTGGTGGCCGCGACCGCGGGGATGGTGATCTTCATGAACGGCACCTTCGCCTCCACGGCCACTGCGATGACCAGCGGGGCCAGGATGATGAAAGCCACCTCGTAGAACATGGCCAGTCCGAAGACGGTACCGGCGATGACCATGGCGACCTTGACCTTGCCCACACCCAGTTTGGAGATCAGGGTGTCGGCGATCTGGGCGGCCGCGCCCGAATCAACCATGAGTTTGCCGATGACGGCACCGAAGACAACGATGATCGCCAGGGATCCGAGGGTGGAGCCGAAACCGGATTGGATGGTGTCGAGCAGGTCCATGAGGGGGAAGCCCTCCAGAACACCGATGAGCAGAGCCGCGACCAACAGCGCGAGCATCGCGTTGATCTTCCACTTGATGTTCAACAGCAGCATGACGCCGATGCCGAGGACCACCCAGACGAGATGTAGAAAGTCCATGAGGGATTCCTTCGCATTCCAGAAAAAGGGGCGATAGATAGTATCTAAAGAGTTTAATAATCACACCTATGATGTGGAGGTGTGTTGTGGCCAGGTGGAGTCGGGGGTGACTGGGCATGTTGGTGAAACAGATTAAAACTCCCCCCGAACATGGCCTATTTCACTCATAGGAAAAATGGCCCACGTCAGTGTCGGCGGGAAAATTACATCCTTGTCATGCAGGAATGTCCCGCACGTGCTCTCAGGGCCCTGGCATGCACTTTCCGTGCACTTTCTGCGCCGGGGCGGGTCGAACGGTCACGGTGTCGTCACGTGACGGCGGGCCCTCCCAGCGCGCCGCCCATCCGTCCGGAGGCCTCCCCGGGTTGTCCTCAACCATTGTCTGTTGGGAAAACAATCCGTATCCTGCGGTGTGTCACTGTGAAAACTCTCAAGTTGAACTTAAACTTGAGGGCACTCTGAAGTCTCGTGGCGGATGGCCCAGGATGGCCCCGGGTCACACCGGAGGGTGTAACCCTTTATCCGCCACAGACGACAAACAGTGAAGAACTGAACATCTCTTTAATAACAGGCAGTCCCGCACTGATCGGGAGCCCTCCGGGAGCGGGGAACTCCCCAGGGGTCACCGTGAAGTAAGTTAGACAGTCTGTGATGGCATCCACCGAAAAATAACGAGAAGGACAACTTCATGCGCGACACCGCATCACGTTCCACCAAATCCAGGCGCCGTTCCCTCTGGATCGCAGCTGGCGCTGTGCCGACAGCAATCGCCCTCAGCCTCTCCCTGGCAAGTCCCGCGGCAGTGGCGCAGTCCTCCTTCGGATCCTCCGACATCGTTGACAGCGGAGTGCTCGACACCATCACCCGCGGCCTCACCGATTACCTGACGCCCCGTGATGAGGCGCTGCCAGCGGGTGAGGTCACCTACCCCGCGATTGAGGGCCTGCCGGAAGGTGTCCGCGTTATCAGCGCCGAGTATGTCACCTCCCACCACGTTGTCCTGAGCATCCAGTCCGCCGCGATGCCGGAGCGTCCGATCAAGGTGCAGCTGCTCCTGCCCCGTGACTGGTACTCCTCCCCGGACCGGGACTTCCCGGAGATCTGGGCGCTGGATGGTCTGCGTGCCATCGAGAAGCAGTCCGGTTGGACCATCGAGACCAACATCGAGCAGTTCTTCGCGGACAAGAACGCCATCGTGGTGCTCCCGGTTGGTGGCGAGAGCTCCTTCTACACCGACTGGAACGAGCCGAACAACGGCAAGAATTACCAGTGGGAGACCTTCCTCGTGGAGGAACTGGCACCCATCCTGGACAAGGGTTTCCGCTCCAACGGTGAGCGTGCCATCACCGGTATCTCCATGGGCGGTACCGCGGCGGTCAACATCGCCACCCACAATCCGGAGATGTTCGACTTCGTCGCCTCCTTCTCCGGCTACCTGGACACCACCTCCAATGGCATGCCCGCCGCCATCGGCGCAGCGCTTGCCGACGCCGGTGGCTACAACGTCAACGCCATGTGGGGCCCTGCCGACTCCGAGCGCTGGAAGGAGAATGACCCCAAGCGCAACGTGGGTCAGCTCCGTGGCAAGCAGGTGTATGTCTCCGCCGGTTCCGGGTCCGACGACTACGGCCAGGACGGCTCCGTCGCCACCGGCCCGGCCAACGCCGCCGGTGTCGGCCTGGAGCTCATCTCCCGCATGACCAGCCAGACCTTCGTCGATGCCGCCAATGGTGCGGGCGTCAACGTGATCTCCAACTTCCGCCCCTCGGGCGTGCACGCCTGGCCCTACTGGCAGTTCGAGATGACCCAGGCCTGGCCGTACATGGCCGACTCGCTTGGCATGTCCAAGGAGGACCGCGGTGCTGACTGCGTCGCCCTCGGTGCCATCGCGACCGCCACCGCGGACGGTGCCCTCGGATCCTGCCTGAACAACGAATACCTGGTGGCCAACGGTGTCGGCAGGGCCCAGGACTTCACCAACGGCCGCGCCTACTGGTCCCCCAACACCGGTGCCTACGGGCTGTTCGGACGCATCAACGCCCGTTACTCCGAGCTCGGCGGACCGGATTCCTGGCTCGGCTTCCCCAAGACCCGCGAACTGACCACCCCGGACGGTCGTGGCCGCTACGTCCACTTCGAGAACGGCTCCATCTACTGGTCCGCAGCCACCGGCCCGTGGGAGATCCCCGGTGACATGTTCACCGCCTGGGGCACCCAGGGCTATGAGGGCGGTGGCCTCGGCTACCCGACCGGCCCGGCCAAGGACTTCAACGGTGGTCTGGCACAGGAGTTCCAGGGCGGTTATGTCCTGCGCACCCCGCAGAACCAGGCCTACTGGGTCCGTGGCGCGATCTCCGCGAAGTACATGGAGTCCGGTGTCGCCGCCACCCTCGGTTTCCCGACCGGCAATGAGCGCCTGATCCCGGGTGGTGCCTTCCAGGAGTTCACCAACGGCAACATCTACTGGTCCGCCTCCACCGGCGCGCACTACATCCTCCGCGGCGGCATCTTCGACGCATGGGGCGCCAAGGGTTATGAGCAGGGCGAGTACGGCTGGCCGACCACCGACCAGGCCCGCATCGCCGCCGGTGGTGAGACCATCACCTTCCAGAACGGCACCATCCGTCAGGTGAACGGTCGCATCGAGGAGAGCCGCTAGTAGTGAAGTTCCCCACCTCCCTCCAACGGGCAGCCGGTATTCCACTGGCCGTCCTGGCGGCGACCGTCCTCACCGCGTGCGGTGGCGTGACGGTCGAGGGTAACCCCTCATCCGCCGACACCGACTCAGGCACCGGCACCACCACCTCCATCGCGCGTGAAACCGCGACGGAGGAGAAGGGGTCGGGCACGGAGACGTCGACAAGCACCACGTCCCGTGGCAACCAGGCGCAGCCGAAGGACCGGCCGGCCGCGGAGATGACCGAGCCGCCCACCACCGGGGTGGAACGCACGCCGGAGGAGCTCGATCTGCTCGACGGCTTGCGTGAGGGCGGAATCGACGTTGAGGGGGTGGAGGATCAGATGATCGCCACCGCCGGCACCGTCTGCCGCTCGCTGGAGGAGGGCACCGACAATGTCACCGCCGATGCCATCGCGGGGCAGCTGATCGTGCAGAACCGCGTGGATGTGCCGGAGGAGCGCGCGGGTGAGGTCTCCACCCTGATTCGGGAAACGGCCGAACGGACGTATTGTTAACCGATGAGGAAAATCCTTACCGTCATCGCTGTCCTGGTCGTTCTCACCCTGATCACCGTGGGCATCGTGCAGTATGTCACCACGTCCGATGACGCCGACCCCACCGGGGAACCCGGCGTCACCGGCACCTCCGCCGCACCTGAACAACCCGACTGGTGCCCGGCGGTGGAGTTCATCTCCGCGCCCGGAACGTGGGAATCGGCGCCCAACGACGATCCGATCAACCCCACGGCCAACCCGTGGTCCTTCATGCTCTCGGTCACCCAGCCCCTCCAGGAGCGCTACTACGCCGACACCGTGAAGGTGTGGACCCTGCCGTACACCGCGCAGTTCCGCAACATCAATTCCCAGAACGAGATGACCTACGACGAGTCCCGCTCCGAGGGCCTGTCCAAGATGACCGGTGAACTGGTGAGCATGCACAATGACTGCCCGCTCACCGAGTTCGTCATCGCCGGTTTCTCCCAGGGTGCCGTGATCGCCGGGGATCTGGCCGCGCAGCTCGGTTCCGGCCAGGGTGCCATCCCGGCCGATCGCATCAGGGGTGTCGCCCTGGTTGCGGACGGCCGTCGTGAACCCGGTGTGGGCCAGACCGTGGGCAATCCCGTGTCCGGTGTGGGTGCCGAGGTGGCCTTGCAGCCCCTCAACCTGCTGGTCCAGCCGATCGTCCCCGGCGCCACCATGCGTGGTCCCCGCGTCGGTGGTTTCGGTGAACTCAACGACCGCGTCTATGACATCTGTGCGCCAGATGACTCCATCTGTGACGCCCCCCGCGACATCGGCAACGCGCTGGACCGTGCGCTGGCGATGGTGGCCGCCAACGGCGTCCACGCCCAGTACGCCACCAACCCCAACGTCATCCCCGGGACCACCACCAACGCCTGGCTCGTCGACTGGTCCGTCGACCTCATCGAGAACGGTTAGCGCCTGGGACGCTTGTCGACGACAGGACCCTTCCGACCCTGCCGGAATCCGCCCGGCAGTTGGAGGAGACTCATGAAACTCGACTAGTGTTATTCCCAAAAGTAATGAAATAGCAATTCCGGGCGATGGGGAAGGTGACCGTCAGTCTGCCGGGCCACCACCGGGATGCGTCTGAATGACCAGTGAAACGACAAGTTAAAGGGACATTATGGATCTGGATAAAGCGATCGGCTCATTCTTCGATGAGGATGGCGAACTGAACCTGCCGCCGTATATGACACTCGCCGCCATGGCCGAGTTCATGTACCAGGCGGATATCGCTGAGGGTGGTGCCGACAAGGTCCGCATGCGCTTCTGGGACTACACCGACTCCCGCGAGGGCACGGTGGTGGAGTACACCCGCGAGCAGATCAACACCCGCATCAAGGCGGTCGCCGGACGTCTGCAGCAGGTGGCCACCATCGGTGACCGCGCCGCCATCCTGGCCAACAACAGCCCGGAGTACATCTTCAGCTTCCTGGGCGCCATCTACGCAGGCGTGGTCCCGGTACCACTGTACGATCCGACCGAGCCCGGGCATGCCGACCACCTCACCGCGGTCTTCGCGGACTGCGAGCCGGTGGTTGTGCTCACCAACTCCCACTCCGCCGGAGCGGTGCGTAAGCACTTCTCCGCACTGCCCGCTGCTGAACGCCCCCGCATCCTCTCGGTGGATTCCCTCCCGGATTCCCTGGCGGATTCCTATGAGAACCCGATGATGACCGAGGCCGGCAAGCGTCTGTCCGCCATGCGCCAGGTCGCTCCCATCGATCTCACCGCGTTCCTGCAGTACACCTCCGGTTCCACGCGCACCCCGGCCGGTGTGGTCCTGACCAACCGGTCCATTCTCACCAACGTGCTGCAGATCTTCTCCGCAGTGAAGATCCAGACCCCGCTGCGCCTGGTGTTCTGGCTTCCGCTGCACCACGACATGGGCATCATCCTGGCCGCGTTCGTCACCATGCTGGGACTGGACAACGAGTTCATGAGCCCCCGTGACTTCGTCCAGCAGCCCTCCCGCTGGATCAAGCAGCTCAACCGCCGCGAGGGTGACAACAACGTCTACACCGTGGTCCCGAACTTCGCCCTGGAGCTGGCCGCCCGCTACGCCAAGCCTGCCGAGGGGGAGGAGCTGGATCTCTCCGCCCTCGATGCGATCGTCATCGGTTCCGAGCCGGTCACCGAGAAGGCCGTGACCGCCTTCCGTGAGGCCTTCGAGCCCTACGGCCTGCCGGCGCAGTCCCTGCGTCCGTCCTACGGCCTGGCTGAGGCATCCCTGCTGGTGACCACACCACAGACCGAGAACCGTCCCCTGATCTCCTACTTCGACCGTGAGGCCCTCACCGAGAACCGTGTGGTCATGGTGGAGAAGGGGGATGAAAATGCCGTGGCGTTCATCTCCAACGGCCAGGTGGCCAGGCCGCAGCAGCTGGTCATCGTCGACCCAGAGACCGCCACCGAGCTGGAGGACGGTCAGATCGGTGAGATCTGGACCCACGGTGAGAACACCGCCGCAGGTTACCTCGACCGTGAGGAGGACACCGCCGAGACCTTCCGCAACCGTCTGAAGGGCCGCCTGCCGGAGAACTCCCGCGCCGAGGGTGCCGCCGACGACAACTACTGGATGGCCACCGGTGACCTCGGTGTCATCGTCGACGGTGAGCTCTACATCACCGGACGCATCAAGGACCTCATCGTGGTGGCCGGCCGCAACCACTACCCTCAGGACATCGAGTACACCGTCCAGCAGGCCTCCCCGCAGGTCCGCGCCGATTCCGTCGCCGCCTTCGCCATCCCGGGTGATGATGTGGAGAAGCTCATCATCCTGGCCGAGCGCGACAACACCGCCGACGAGTCCGGTGATGACGCCGCCATCGAGGCCATCCGTGCCGCGGTGGGCAATGCCCATGGTGTGGTGCCCGAGGATATCCGCATCCTCGCACCGGATGAGATCGCACGTTCCTCCTCCGGAAAGATCGCCCGCCGGGTGAACCAGCGCAACTACCTCGCAGAAGGCAGGTAGTCCGGTTTCCGGTCACGGTGTGAGGTGAAAGGAGCCCCCGGTGGTGCGGTTGTTGAACAAAGGGGTCAGCTCCCGGATTTCCTATCGGGGGCTCAGGTCTTGCTAAGCTTTAGCCTTTGTTGAATTCTGGATTCAAACGGTTCATGAACTGCGGATGAAACATTTGTGGCACGTGGGGCGATAGAGTTCTGGATAAGCGTTTTCCAGGCCCCGATATGCGTGACCGCGCAGGTTGGACATCACCGGGGGCATGCAGTGTAAGAATGGTCTGCAACCGTGGACAATGGAAGAACATCAGTTTAAGAATCAATCGTTGTGAAAGGCTGAGGCCATCCATATGGGACAGAGCCAATCGTCGGATCAGAAGATGACCGCTGAACAGGTCCGCACCTGGCTTCGGGACTGGGTTGTCCGCACCACCGGGCTGCCCGCCGAGGAAGTGTCGGATGACAAGGCGATGGAGACCTTCGGTCTCTCATCCCGTGATGTCGTGGTCCTCTCCGGTGAGTTGGAGAACCTGCTGGATATCACCCTTGATGCCACCATCGCCTACGAGTACCCGACCATCCGTGGTCTGGCGCAGCGGCTCATCGATGGCGAGCCGGAGCGATCCAACGTCAAGCGCGAGCTCAACTACACTCCTCTCGGGTCCTCGCCTGGCAACCATGACATCGCCGTGGTGGGCATGGCCGCTCGTTTCCCGGGCGCCGGCAACACCGACGAGATGTGGAAACTGCTCGTGGAGGGTCGTGATGGCATCGGTGAGCTGCCCATCGGCCGCTGGTCCGAGTACGCCGGTAATGAGGTCATGTCCCGGAAGATGGAGGAGTTCTCCACCGTCGGTGGCTACCTCCCGGACATCGCCAGCTTCGACGCCGAGTTCTTCGGCCTGTCTCCACTTGAGGCCGCCAACATGGATCCGCAGCAGCGCATCCTCCTGGAGTTGACCTGGGAGTCCCTGGAAAGCGCCCGCATCGCGCCCAGTTCCCTGCGCGGTGAGTCCGTTGGTGTGTTCATCGGCTCCTCTAACAATGATTACGGCATGATGATCGCCGCCGACCCCGCCGAGGCGCACCCGTATGCGCTGACCGGTACTTCAAGCGCGATCGTGGCCAACCGCATCAACTACGCCTTCGACTTCCGTGGGCCTTCCATCAACGTGGACACTGCCTGCTCCTCCTCCCTGGTGGCGGTCCACCAGGCTGTGCGGGCGCTGCGCTCCGGCGACGCCGACCACGCCATCGCCGGTGGCGTGAACATCCTGGCCTCTCCGTTTGTCACCACCGCCTTCGCTGAACTCGGTGTGATCAGCCCGACCGGCAAGATCCACGCCTTCTCCGATGACGCCGACGGTTTCGTGCGTTCCGACGGCGCCGGTGTGGTCGTGCTCAAGCGCGTCTCCGACGCCATTGCCGACGGCGATGAGATCCTCGCTGTGATCAAGGGGTCCGCCGTGAACTCCGACGGCCACTCCAACGGCCTGACCGCCCCCAACCCGGATGCGCAGATCGATGTGCTCCAGCGCGCCTACATGGATGCCCGCGTGGATCCCACCACCGTGGACTACGTGGAGGCCCACGGCACCGGCACCATCCTGGGTGATCCGATCGAGGCCACCGCGCTCGGTGCGGTGCTCGGCCAGGGCCGCGACAGCGCCACCCCGACCCTGCTGGGTTCGGCCAAGACCAACTTCGGCCACACCGAATCCGCCGCGGGTATCGCCGGCATCATCAAGGTCGTCCTGGCCATGAAGAACAAGACGCTGCCGCCGTCGGTGAACTACGCCGGGCCCAACCGCTACATCGACTTCGACGCCGAGCGCATCGAGGTTGTGGAGGATCCCCGCGAATGGCCGCAGTACAGCGGCCGCGCACTGGCCGGTGTGTCCGGTTTCGGCTTCGGTGGCACCAACGCCCACGTGGTGATCTCCGAGTTCAACCCGGAGGACTACACCGCCGACCTGGAGGGCCACCGGCCCCGGTCCGCACAGCTCGCCGACGTCATGGTCGCGCTGCCTGTGTCGGGCCACCTGCCGTCGCGCCGTCGACAAGCAGCAGCCGACCTGGCAGATTTCCTGGAGGGACGCCGCGACGAGGACCTCACCCCGGTCGCCCGTGCCCTGGCACGCCGCAACCACGGCCGCTCCCGCGCCGTGGTGCTCGCCAGCAGCATCGAGGAAGCCGTCAAACGCCTGCGACAGGTTGCCGAGGGCAAGGTCAGCGTGGGTATCTCCACCGCCGATGCCCCGGCTGCCAACGGCCCGGTGTTCGTCTACTCCGGTTTCGGATCCCAGCACCGCAAGATGATCAAGGATCTCCGCTCGTTGTCCCCGCAGTTCCGCGAACGCATCGAGGAACTCGACGAGATGGTCAAGTTCGAGTCCGGCTGGTCCATCATGGACATCGTCCTGGATGATGAGCAGACCTATGACACCGAGACGGCGCAGGTCACCATCACCGCCATCCAGATCGCGCTGACCGACCTGCTCGCCGGTTTCGGCATCCGCCCGGCAGCCGTGATGGGCATGTCCATGGGTGAGATCGCCGCGGCCTACGCCGCCGGTGGCCTGTCCGACCGCGACACCATGCTCATCGCCAGCCACCGTTCCCGCCTCATGGGCGAGGGCGAGAAGTCCCTGCCCGAGGACCAGCTGGGTGCCATGGCCGTGGTGGAACTGTCCACCGAGGCACTGGAGGAGTTCAACGCCGGACACGCCGAGCTGCCCGACATCGAACCGGCCGTCTACGCCGCCCCCGGTATGACCACCGTCGGTGGCGACCGCAAGGCCGTGATCGCCCTGGTCGAGGAACTGGAGAAGGAGGGCAAATTCGCCCGCCTGCTCAACGTCAAGGGCGCCGGCCACACCAGCGCCGTCGAACCGCTGCTGGGTGAACTCGCCGCTGAGATCGCCGGTATCGAACCACAGCCACTGCAGATCCCGCTGTTCAGCTCCGTGGATCAGGGCGTGACCTACCCGGTGGGCAGCGTCGTCCACGACGCGGACTACATGCTGCGCTGCACCCGCAACTCCGTGTACTTCCAGGACGCCACCGAGGCAGCCTTCGCCGCGGGCCACAACACCCTGGTGGAGATCTCCCCGAACCCGGTCGCCCTCATGGGCATGATGAACACCGCATTCACCGTGGGCAAGCCCGATGCGCAGCTGCTGTTCACCCTCAAGCGCAAAGTGTCCGAGGCGGAGTCACTGCGCGACCTCATGGCCAAGATGTATGTTGCCGGCGCCCCGGTGGACTTCGGCCAGCTCTACGGTGAGGGCGAGATCATCGACCCGCCGTCCATCACCTGGAAGCACCAGCGTTTCTGGACCTCCGCCCGTCCGAGCAGCGGCGCCAGCGCCGACCTGCCGGGCACCCGCGTGACCCTGCCGAACAACAATGTCGCCTTCACCACCGTCGCAGAGCTGGCTCCGTCCGCCATCGCGATCATGGAGACCGCTGCCGACGCCGTGCTGCCGGGGTCCTCCCTGGTGGCTGTCGACGAGCGCGACATGCTGCCCCCGAGCGGTGAGATCACCACGGTGGTCGCCCGCAACCTCGGTGGTTTGGGCCTGTCGGTGTACAAGGTCACCGGGGGCACCACCACCCTGGTCGCCGAGGGTTTCGCCGCCGCCCCGGGCTTCGGTGTCACCTCCGAACCGATCGAGTCGGAGCTGCCGGAACCACCGGCGCAGCTGTCCGACCTCCCCCTGGATTTCGAGGCCGTGCGCTGGGATCCCGCTACCGAGACGGTGGAGGAGCGTATGCGCGCCATCGTCTCCGAGGCGATGGGCTACGACGTCGATGACCTGCCGCGCGAGCTGCCACTCATCGACCTCGGCCTGGACTCGCTGATGGGCATGCGCATCAAGAACCGCATCGAGAACGACTTCCAGATCCCGCCGCTGCAGGTGCAGGTGCTTCGCGACGCCTCCGTCGCCGACGCCGTCACCCTCGTCGAGGAGCTGGTGGCCGGCCGTACCAACGGTGACGCTGACAGTGCAGCCACCGGCGAGCCCACCCCCACGGTGCTCACCGACGGCCCGATCGGCGCGGTGACCACCACCGATGTTGCCGGTGAGGTGGCCTCCGACGCCGCCACCGAGGTCTCCGAGGCACCCGCGGCACTGGCCGACCCGGCCGGTGCGCTGGGTGTGTCCGCCCAGGTGACCGCGGCCCCCGCCACCTCCGATGCTGCGCCCAAGGCCGGTGCCACCGGCGTGGGTGTCGCCCCGCGTGATGCCTCCGAGCGCATGGTGTTCGGCACCTGGGCCGGTCTGACCGGCAAGGCCGCCGCCGGCATCACCAGTGAACTGCCGGAGATCGACGTGGACACCGCCACCCGGATCGCCGAACGCCTCACCGACCGCTCCGGCGTGGAGATCACCACCGAGCAGGTGCTGGCCGCAGAAACCCTGGAACCACTGTCCGACATGGTCCGTGAGGGCCTGGAGACCGAGGTCGAGGGCAATATCCGTGTGCTGCGCGCCCGCGAGGAGGGGTCCACCAAGCCCGCCGTGTTCATGTTCCACCCGGCCGGTGGCTCCTCCGTGGTCTACCAGCCGCTGATGCGCCGCCTGCCCGCGGACGTCCCGGTCTACGGTGTGGAGCGCCTTGAGGGCAGCCTCGAGGAGCGCAGCTCGCAGTACATCGAGGACATCGTGAAGTACTCCGACGGGCTGCCCGTGGTTCTCGGTGGCTGGAGCTTCGGTGGTGCACTCGCCTTCGAGGTCGCCCATAAGCTGCAGAACACCGATGTCGAGGTGGCCACCATCGCGCTGCTGGACACCGTTCGCCCCTCCGAGCCGATCCCGGACACCCCGGAGGAGACCCGCGCCCGGTGGGAGCGGTACTCCAACTTCGCCCGGAACACCTACGGCCTGGAGTTCGACGTGCCCTATGAACTCCTTGACATGGCAGGGGAGGACGGCCTGCTGAACATGCTGGGTGAGTTCCTGTCCACCACCGACGCCTCCGAGCACGGACTGTCCGCCGGTGTCCTGGAACATCAGCGTGCCTCCTTCGTGGACAACCGCATCCTGGACAAGCTGGACTTCTCCCGCTGGGCAGAGGTCGATGTGCCGGTGCTGTTGTTCCGTGCGGAACGCATGCATGATGGAGCCATTGAGCTCGAACCCAACTATGCCCATATTGATCCTGATGGTGGCTGGTCGGTTATCGTTGAGGATCTGGAGGTCATCCAGCTCAGTGGCGATCATCTGGCCATCGTCGATGAGCCGGTGATCGGTAAGGTCGGTGCTCACATGAGTCGCCGGATCGAAGAGATTTCCCGGAAGAAGAATTGACGGAGAGCTGACGGAAGTTGAGTAACACCACCACTGCAGAGAAGCTTGCGGACCTTCGCGCCCGGTTGGACAAGGCCGAGGATCCGGGAAGCGAACGCGCCCGGAAGAAGCGCGACGAGGAGGGTCGTTCCACCCCCCGACAGCGCATCAACGCGCTTCTTGATGCCGGTTCCTTCGTGGAGATCGGCGCACTGGGTCGTACTCCCGACGAACCGGACGCACCCTATTCCGACGGTGTGGTCACCGGTTACGGCCGCATCGAGGGCCGCCCGGTCGCCGTCTACGCCCACGACAAGACCGTCTACGGCGGCTCCGTGGGCCAGACCTTCGGCCGCAAGGTCAGCGAGGTCATGGACATGGCCATCCGCATCGGATGCCCGGTCATCGGTATCCAGGACTCCGGTGGTGCCCGCATCCAGGATGCGGTGACCTCCCTGGCCATGTACTCCGAGATCGCCCGTCGTCAGCTGCCGCTGTCCGGCCGCAGCCCGCAGATCTCGATCATGCTGGGCAAATCCGCCGGTGGCGCGGTGTACGCACCGGTGACCACGGACTTCGTCATCGCCGTTGAGGGCGAGACCGAGATGTACGTCACCGGTCCCGCGGTGATCAAGGAGGTCACCGGTGAGGTGATCACCTCCGCCGACCTGGGTGGCGCCAGCCAGCAGATGCAGAACGGCAACGTCTCCTACATCGCCCAGGATGAGACCGAGGCCTTCAACATGGTTAAGGACCTCCTCGACTACCTGCCCCTGACCTGCGATGACCCGGCCCCGGTCTACGCGGCACCCACCGATGAGGAAGTCGCCCACGACGAGTCCCTCAACACCTTCATGCCGGATGACACCAACCAGGGCTACGACATGCATGACCTGCTGTCGAAGTTCTTCGACGACCCGGACCTGCTGGAGATCCAGGCCGAGTTCGCCCCCAACCTCATCACCGCCTTCGCCCGCATTGACGGCCGCAGTGTGGGTGTGGTGGCCAACCAGCCGATCGAGAAGGCCGGCTGCATCGATGCCGATGCCGCCGACAAGGGTGCCCGGTTCATCCGCATCTGCGATGCCTACAACATCCCCGTCATCTTCGTCGTGGACACCCCGGGTTACCTGCCCGGTGTGGAACAGGAACGCGCCGGACTCATCCACCGTGGGGCCAAACTGGCCTTCGCCGTGGTGGAGGCGACCGTCCCGAAGATCTCCCTGATCGTCCGCAAGGCCTACGGTGGCGCCTACGCGGTCATGGGGTCCAAGAACCTCACCGGTGACCTCAACTTCGCCTGGCCGACCGCACAGATCGCCGTCATGGGTGCCGCAGCCGCAGTGGTGATGATCCAGGGCAAACAGCTGGAGGCCATCGAGGACCCCACCCAGCGTGCGTACATGAAGAAGGTCTTCATGGACTTCTACGACGAGAACATGACCAGCCCCTACGTCGCCGCCGAACGCGGCTACATCGATGCCATGATCGAGCCCGCCGAGACCCGCCTGATGCTGCGTCAGGCCGTGCGCCAGCTGGCCACCAAGGACGTCAAGGACCTGCCGAAGAAGCACACGATCTACCCGATGTAGTGCAGCGATCCGCCCATAAGCGGATTGATCCGGGCCGGGCGCCTCACTATGGTGGAAACACCACGGTGAGGCGCCCGGCTTTTCTGTGCCCGTGATGCGCCCCGGCAACACGTAATGGATTTTACGACTATCATCGGGCGCACCCGTTTTACCCATTTAGATGAGCGTGGAAACATGACACGCTGATCCGACGAACAGCCCCAGGAGGCCAAACACCATGACAATTCTGGCAGTTCTTTCCGGAATCGACATCCTGACCACATTCGTGGCCTACATCCAGGGCCTGTTCAGCTAACAGACCCCCGACGAGAAGAGAGTCCCCTTTATCCCCTCAATCCGCTTATGGAGCGGGCTGTGAGGGGGTAAAGGGGACTCTTGGTGCTTCTGCTGCCCTGGTCCGCCTATTTACGGATCACACGGTGCAGGGCACGCCAGCCCAGGACCAGGATCGCGGAGGCGGTGGTGGCCACGATCATGAACGACCAGTGGGGGACCTCGCCATTGGTGATGCCCCAGAAGACCAGGCCGATGACCACGGCGAAAATCCAGACGGACAGCCCCGCCGGCCGGATGAACTCCGCGTGCGCCCTCAGCGGCAGGATGACCACCAGGTAGGCGAGGAACACACCGGCGAGGAAGGGGAGCATGGTGTTGAACCAGCCGGCGGGGTTGAGGGGCATCTCCTCGCTCTGGTGGGCGATGCGGGCGAACAGTGCGAAGAGTCCGATGGCGATCGCATCCAGGAGCAGGGCTAACCAACGGTTCACGTGAAATTACCTCTCAGGGGCTGGGGTCATGGGCGGCATCGGAGGCGGACCGGTGCGCGCCGGGTGGGTCTGTTTCCATGCTATCCCGTTTGATTGATTCACTTTCCACGGCACGGTTGGCGCGCAGTCCCCGGGGGGTGAAATACATAAAATAGATGACCCATCCGATCAACGACATGAGGATGAAGGACAGCAGCCGGTAGATGATGACGGCTCCCGCGGCGTTCACGGCGGTCATTCCGGTGGCCACGAGGGTGGCGATGTAGGCGGCCTCCACGGGGCCGACACCACCGGGGGTCGCCTGGATGGAACCGACGATCTTCGCGGTGGTGTACGCCAGCACCACCCCGGCGAGGGAGGTGTTGTCCGGGCTCGCCTCGATCCAGGGCAGTTCCCCGGTGACGGCCCAGACGCAGAGCCAGAGGGATGCGGCGTCGAAAAGCCGGTTGAACAGTGACCACGTGGCGGCCTTGGCGAAGTTCCCGGCGCTGAGCGTCACGGTGCGCAGCTGGCTGATGTGGCCAACGAGCTTGTCGACGCCCGTTTCCACCGGCCTGCGCAACACCCGGTTGCTCCGGTGCAGCACGGCCCGACCGAGGCTCTCTATCCGGTCGGGGTGGTTGGCCCCCCAGTACACCAGGCCCGACAGGCCCACCATGAGCACGAAACTGGCCAGCAGGGACCACAGGTTGAGTGTGGCCCCCATGAAGAACACCGCCGACACCCCCAGGGCCACCAACCACATGGTGGACAGTGCGCTGGAGAGCACGAAGAACCAGGAGCACAGGATCACACTGGCACCCCAGGTGCGCTGCACCTGGAAGGTGAGGATCGCCGACAGGGCCGGCCCACCGGGGAAGGTGGCGGACCAGGAGTTGGAGGCAAAGGTCAGTGCGGTGGTGGCGGTGCGCGGTGGCCGGACACCCCCGGCCCGCAGGAGGATGCCCATCACCTCGGCCATGGCCACGAACGAGGCGATGAGCAGAAGCAGGGCGAGTCCCACGCCGAACGGGTCGGCGTGCCGGATCTCCCCGATCCCCCTGCGCAGGAAGTCGAGGTGATCCCGGAGGAAGAAGAGGATCGCGCCCAGGATCACCAGGGACAGGATCCACCTGACCCAGGGGTTGCTGAGGACTCTGCGCACGGTCACCGGCCCCGGCCTAGCTGCGGTCACCGGAGCTGCGTTTGTTCTCCAGGCGGGACATCAGTTCGGCGAAGGGCACCAGTTCCCCATCCTCGGCGGTGCTGCGTCCGCTGCGGGAGGCGACGGTCTCCTCGGCGGGTACGGCCTCGTGGATGGTGACCTCCTCACCCTCGTCGAGGGGGCGGGTGGGACCGGTGGGTACGGTCGTTTCAGGGCCGTCGGAGCCGTGCCCCATGACGGCGTAGGCCTTCTTGATGAAGCCGGGGGCCCACCAGTTGTCCTCGCGCAGCAGATGCATGACGGCCGGCACGAGGAGCATGCGGATGATGGTGGCATCGAGGATGAGGGCGGCGATCATGCCGAAGGCGATGTACTTCATCATCACAATCTCGGAGAACCCGAAGGCACCACAGACCACGATCATGATCAGTGCCGCCGCGGTGATGATGGAACCGGTGTGGGCGGTGCCGTAGCGGATCGCATCATCGGTGGAGGCCCCCTTGTCGCGGGCCTCCACCATCCGGGAGACCAGGAACACCTCATAGTCCGTGGACAGTCCGTAGATGATGGCCATGATCAGCACCAGCACCGGGCTCATCAGCGGGCCGGGGGAGAAGTTGAACAGGTCCGCGCCCACACCGTCGACGAACATGAGGGTGAGGATGCCCAGGGTGGCGCCCATGCCCAGGACGGTCATGATGATCGCCTTGGCGGGCAGGATCAGGGAGCCGAACACCAGGGCCATGAGGATGAAGGTGGCCACGACGATGTAGAGCGCCATCCAGGGCAGTTTCTCAAAGAGGGCCTCGATGGATTCGATCTCCATGGCGGGGGTGCCGCCGATGTAGACCTCGACGCCCTCGGGCACGTCGATGGCCCGCAGCTGGTCGATGACCGACTCATTCATGGACCGGTCGATGATGCCGGCCGAGAGCACCGTGGTGCCGTCGGTGGTGGCACCCGCACTGAACCGGTCGGTGAGCCCCTCGACCTCATTGGCCTGGACATAGATATCGATGAGTTGGTTGTTGTCGGCGTTGGTGACCACCAGCTTCACCGGCTCGGTGCGGAAGGTGGCGAAGGAGTCGTCGAAATCCTCCTGCGCCACGCGGGTGTCATTGGTGGGTGGCAGGTAGGTTTCGTTGATGCCGCCGAATTTCACCCCGACCAGGGGCACGGTCAGGCCGATGAGCACCAGCACGATGGCCGCGGTGACCAGCTTGGCGTTCCTCATCGCCCAGGACGGCACCTTGAACCAGATGGTGTCCTCCAGGCGTCGCGCGGTGCGCGAGGTACGGCGCAGACTCCACTTGTCGATGTTGGTGCCCAGCATGCCGAAGATCGACGGCAGGACCACCACCGACATCAGTGCAGCCAGACCCACCGCGGAGATGGCACCGAAGGCCACGGATTTCAGGAAGGCCTGGGGGAACACGAACAGACCCGACAGGGCCACCGCGACCATGGCGGCGGAGAACACCACCGTCTTACCTGCTGTGGCCGTGGTGGTGGCCACGGCCTGGGGGACGGGGGAGCCCTTGTCCATCTCCTCGCGGAAACGCGAGACCATGAACAGGCCGTAATCGATGGCCAGGCCCAGACCCAGGAGGGTGACCACGGACTGGGCGAAGACGTTGACCTGGGTGACGCTTGCCAGGATGGACAGCACACCGAGGGAACCCAGGATGGAGAGCACACCGACGATCAGGGGCATGCCGGCGGCCACCACGGAGCCGAAGACGAACAGCAGCAGGATCGCCACGGCGGGCAGGGCGTAGACCTCGGCGCGGAGGATGTCGCCGGCCATGCCGTCGTCAAGCGCGTCGGCCACGGCGGTCGCACCGGCGACCTGCGTGGTCACACCACCCGGCAGCGACTCCGGCACGAGCTGATCCTCAATGGCACGGAAATCCTTGAGGGTCTGCTCACCGTCGCCCTCCAGCCCGAGGGCGGCGAAGGCCTGCGTGCCATCGTCGCTGAGCAGGGAGGGATTGCGGGTGTCGAAGTAGCTGTTGATGTGGCTGAGCTCGTCCGGGTTACCCTCCCGCAGGCCGGTCAGGTGATCGGAGACGGCGGAGAACACCGCCGGGTCGTCGAATGAGGTGCCCTCCGGTGCCGTGAACAGCAGGACCACATCGCCGTTGTTGTCCCGGCCGAAGGTCTCCATCTCGATCTGCGCGGCGGCGGTGGAGGAGGAACCGGGATCATCCCAGCCCTCCTGGCTCATCCGCTCACCCAGTTTGGTGCCGAACCCGACGTAGAGGGCCAGGATGGCAACGACAATGATCAGCGGAATGATACGCCTGTGGTTGTAGGCGAAGTGACCCCATCTCGAGAACACGGGTGGTTACTCCTGGGACTGGTTGCGGTTGGACAGAAGGGCGGTCAGTGGCCTGAACGGCTGCAGCCATGCACCGCCATCCGGCAGGTTGTCGAGGCTGACACGTGGGAGCGGTTCGCGGAAGACACCGGCGATCTCCTCAAGGTCCACGAATTCGATCGCCTCGTGGGCCACGGCCCAGGAGGCGTGTTCGTGGAAGCCGATGACGGTGGCGGGGATGCCGTCACCGGCGAGTTCCTCGAGGAGCTCGCGGAAGTTCTGCCCATCGGCGCTGGCGACAACCACACCGCAGAGCACACCCTCCTCGAAGCGACGGCGGATGTGGGCGAGCATATCCTCATCCACATCGGAATCATCAGTGAGCTTCGGCTTGGCGAACACCGCGAAACCGACATTGCGCAGGGCCTCAACCCAGGGGCGCACCACATCGGCACCACCCGGTGCGATGTTGGTGAACACGGTGGCCTCTGGCTCGATGCGACGACCCAGGTCGTAGGCGAGGCTGTCGGCGCGGGCCAGCAGCCAGCGGCCGATGGCGTCGAAACGCGGACGGTACGCCGCGGTGGGGCGACCACCCAGGATCGCACCCAGCCCCATGTCCAGATTGGGTGCATCCCAGACCAGGAGGAGGTTCTCCGGGCCGGACTGGTCGGTGGGGGCGTAACTGTGGACGGTGTCGTGTACGTCAGCCATTATTGCCTCTTCTGCCACAGGTACTCGTTGATGGTGTGATCCTTGTCCAGGCCCTTGCCCTCGAATTTGGTGATCACCTGACGGTCGGTAAGCTGCGGGCACTCCGGCCACGGCCAACCCTTGTACTCCAGCAGAGGCTCCACCTCGACGAGTTCATCGATCCACTCGGCGTAGTCGGCGTGATCGGTGGCCACATGCAGCACACCGCCCGGTTTGAGCTTGCGGGCAATGAGGTTGAGCGGACCGGACTGGATGATGCGGCGCTTGTTGTGGCGCGCCTTGGGCCAGGGGTCGGGGAAGAAGATGCGCACACCGTCGAGGGACTCGTCGGCGAACATGCGGTTGAGCACCTCGATGCCGTCACCGCGCACCATGCGGATGTTGTCGATGCCACCGCGCACCACAGACCCCATGAGCTTGGCTAGGCCGGGCTTGTACAGCTCGACGGCGATGATGTTGGTGTCAGCCTCCAGCGGGGCCATCGCGGCGGTGGAGGTTCCGGTGCCGGAACCGATCTCCACGATGGTTTTCGCGCCGGCGCGGCCGAACCAGGCATCGATGTCGATGAGCTCGTCTTCGAGGAGACGGCCCAGTTCAGGCCACTTCTCATTCCACATGGTCTGCTGGTTCTCGGTCAGGGTGCCACGGCGGAAGGTGACACTGCCCAGACGCGGGTAATCAAGGTCGTCGTTGAATTCGGATTGGAGGGGACGGCCGGCCGGCAGTTCACCCAGTTCTTCTCGGGAATTATCAGAAATAGACATCGGTGATCATTTTTCCTGTTCAGCGGAGAAACTTCAATCTGCCACCTGTGCTGTTGAACAGGGGGACAGGCCAGGACAGGCCAGGGCAGGACCACGGTGGGTGTGGGGGAGGGAAGCGGGGAGACGTCGACAAGCATCACCGACGGCGACCACTGGCAACCGCGTGCACCCTGCGGACCATCCTGGCAATGATGGCCATCGTACCGCCGAGGGTGGCCACCCCGGCGTGAAATAGCAGAATGACCAGCAGGAACACGCTGATCTGGTCCAACCAGGCCAGGCCACTGGAGTCGGAGAGCCAGTGCACGCCCAGGCAGAGTGCGCCCACGGGGAAGGTGCTCGCCCACCAGGTCGGGCTGTAACTGATCCCGCGCAACGCGGCCTGGTAATGGACCACCACCGCGGTCAGGACAACCGGGATGGCCACCACGCACATGATGAATCCGTAGACGACCCCGGTGCGCACCCATCCGGTGGCGGCCCCGAACAACTGGGCACACGCCATCGACTGCCCCACGATGCCGAGTGGGATCCAGATCGTCGGCGCCGCCATTGGCTCCAGACGGTGCTGGCTGGCGCGCCGGGAACGGGGGCCGAGATAGTAGGCGTAGACGCGGGTGAACACCACCGGGGCGGTCAGCAGGGTCAGGAGGAAGGCGCCCATGGACAGCAGCAGGATGAGGGTGGTCCATACCCCGTGTGCACCGTCTGCCCCGGTGCTTGCCAACCAGTCGTGGAACCGCATCCCCGCGGTTGCGGTCACCATCGGTGTGACCAGCGGTAATCCCCAGGAGAAGGTGGGTGTACCAGCCCGCCCGGTGATCAGCTGGCGCAGGTACACCACGCAGGTGACCAGGCCGAGCGCCCCGCCGATCACGCAGCACCAGAAGTGGAACCACCACACCGCATCCCCGAGGGAACCGACCAGGATCGTCGAGGAGGCCGACCCCAGAGACACCACCCCGAGGGAGACCATCGCCCAGGCGGGCATGACCACGGGAGTGAACTTCGGGGAGCGGTACACCAACCACCCGATGGTGATGATGGCAGTGACCACCCCCGCGATCAGCAACATCGCCCGCGCACCCGCCACGAACCCGTGGAGCTCCAGCAGTGCCGCCGTCAGTGCCGTGCCCATGAGGGAACCCGCCCACGCCGGACCCGCCGGGGGCAGCACCGCGGTGTACCGGCGGCGGTTTTTCACATAACCGGGCACACCGAGGGAATGCAGCGTGGACACCAGGGAGGAGGGCAGGGCGGAGATGCGGGACGACGGAGTGGACACCCCCACAGATTAGGGGCCATGCATAGCGGGCGGTAATAGCGGTGCATCCGGTTACGATGAGGCGCTGTCGCCGAACCAGGTGACGGCAGCCGTTGCGCAGGCCGGGAAAGTGCGGTGTGATGGTGTCGGATCCGGGGTGTGATCGGAGCCGTTGGGGGAAAGACCATGGTTGATGTGCCTGAGAACTTCCGGGCGGCCGCGGCATGGGCCGAGGGGCGCGCCTTCGGTGACGCGGCCGGAATGGCCGTGCGGGAGGTGCTGAATGAATTGACCGGGCCTCCCCGCATCGGGGTGTGCACGGTGGATGCGCCTGTCCGGGTGATAGTGCCCGGGGCGAGGATGGTGCACACCCACTGGCCCGCGGTGGGATCCGGAACCGATGTGGTCCTGCTCATCCATGCCGGTGAGGTGCCCGGCCGGATGCGTTCCCGTATGCGCGCCGGGCCCCAGGAATTCATACACATAGAAGATAAGGAACAGGCGGAGAATTACACGATTGGGGTTCCGGAGCTGCTGCGCATCCGGGAAAAGCTCCTGACCTGCGAACTCCACGCCCTGTCGGTGCGGTTCCCGGAGTTGTCCGGGCTGGTGCCTGATCCGGTGGTCCCGCAGGGTACGGGTGCGCCCCGGGTGGTGGTGATCGGTCCGGACGTGGACCGGGTGGCGGAGGTCCGCGCCGTGCTGGCCGCGCATGTGGAGGTGGTGGCCTCGGCGGACGCGGACGTGGTGGTCGCGGTGCCGGGTGGGCGGGGTTTCCTGCTTGTCGACGCCCCGACCATCCAGGATGCCTGGCGTCGCGTGGGGAGACTGGTGACCCTGTCACCTCTGCCCGACGGGGTGTGCCCGCAGGCGGTCCCCGCCGGGTGGGACCTGGTGGACACCGTGCGTCGGGTGGCGCGCCACCCCGCCGGGTGGGACGTGCCGCCTGTCCCCGACGTCCGGTGGGTGCAGGCCGTGGAGAGGATGGAACGCCAGTGGCACCGGGAACGCCACCGACAGGTGCTGGACATGCGTCTGGCCGGTGATCGCCGGGGCATGCGGGAGTGGGCCACACGCCACGGGTACGTGCTGCCGGCTGAACCGGTCCTGACAGCCGTGGATCTGGCCACCGGTTCCGGGTGGGTGCTCGGGATGTGCATCCTCCGGCCCGATGCCCTCCCCCTGGGGGCTGTGGTGTTGATCCTCTACCTCGTGCAGCGGCGTCGACGGGTGGTGGCCAGGTGGTGGGACTCAGTGCCCCGTGCCCTGGAGCTGGATACAACCAGTGCGCGTGCCGGCACCGGCAGAGGGCCGGTGCACTGGCTGCGGGGACAGGTCCACCGGGCAGGACGGGGGAGGTGAGCGGCAGGTGGAGATGTGGTGGTTTGGTGTCAGAGAGTTCCTCTCGGCGGTGACCGGGGTCCCGGGTGGATTGGCGCTGGAGGTCGACGGGGAACTGGTGGAGATCGGGGTGCCGGGACAGGAGAGCGTAACCCACCCGCATGGTGCGGGATTGACCATCTACGCCGACCTGGACGGTGATGGGGTGGTTGATCATGTGACTGCGCACGATTACGCGGGCGGGTATGAGGTGTGGTCGCGTCAATCCACGCCCGCTGACTGGGGATTACCTACCGATAGTCCCGTCAACCCATCAACTTCGTGGGGGCTAGAGTCCGAAGATACCCCTGTCCGGGGGCGAGGAATGACATCAAATGATCATATGAATAGTGGGTGGATATGCATTGATAGGGGATAACGGCACTGGTCATGACAAATGTGGCCCGAGTCTCATTAAAGTTATTATCCTGTTCCCAGGCGGGGGGTTAATCTGATGGGCGAGTACTCAGTGAGTGACAAATTGTCTGGAGAAGTGATGACTACAGCTGCAATCCCGGGCCTGCAGGGCGAGGCACCTACGAATAATCAGGAACTGCTGAACTGGATCGCCGAGGCGGTCGAGCTATTTCAGCCTGAGGCAGTTGTATTCGCTGACGGATCCCAAGAAGAGTGGGACCGCATGGCGGAGGAACTCGTCGAGGCCGGCACCCTCATCAGGCTGAATGAGGAAAAGCGTCCCAACAGCTTCCTTGCACGTTCCAACCCATCGGATGTGGCACGCGTGGAATCGCGTACCTTCATCTGCTCCGAGAACCAGGAGGATGCGGGCCCGACCAACAACTGGGCACCACCTCAGGCCATGAAGGAGGAGATGACCGAGGTCTACCGCGGTTCCATGAAGGGCCGCACCATGTACGTGGTTCCCTTCTGCATGGGTCCGATCACCGACCCGGAGCCCAAGCTCGGCGTTCAGCTGACCGACTCCGCCTACGTGGTCATGTCCATGCGCATCATGACCCGCATGGGCAAGGATGCCTTGGACAAGATCGGTGAGAACGGTTCCTTCGTCCGCTGCCTGCACTCCGTCGGCGCCCCCCTCGAGGAGGGTCAGGAAGACGTTGCATGGCCATGCAACGACACCAAGTACATCACCCAGTTCCCTGAGACCAAGGAGATCTGGTCCTACGGTTCCGGTTACGGCGGAAACGCCATCCTGGCCAAGAAGTGCTACGCCCTGCGTATCGCCTCCGTCATGGCACGGGAAGAGGGCTGGATGGCTGAGCACATGCTCATCCTCAAGCTCACCAACCCGGAGGGGCAGGCCTACCACATCGCCGCCGCATTCCCATCCGCCTGTGGCAAGACCAACCTCGCCATGATCACCCCGACCATCCCGGGTTGGAAGGCCGAGGTCGTCGGCGATGACATTGCATGGCTGAAGTTCCGCGAGGACGGCCACCTCTACGCCGTCAACCCGGAGAACGGCTTCTTCGGTGTTGCACCTGGCACCAACTACGCCTCCAACCCGATCGCCATGCAGACCATGGAGCCGGGCAACACCCTGTTCACCAACGTCGCGCTCACCGACGACGGCGACATCTGGTGGGAGGGCATGGACGGCGATGCTCCGGAGCACCTCATCGACTGGAAGGGCAACGACTGGACTCCCGAGTCCAACCAGCCCGCCGCACACCCGAACTCCCGCTACTGCGTGGCCATCGAGCAGTGCCCGACCGCGGCCCCGGAGTTCAACGACTGGAAGGGTGTCAAGGTCGACGCGATTCTCTTCGGTGGACGTCGTCCTGACACCGTCCCGCTGGTCACCCAGACCCACGACTGGGAGCACGGCACCATGGTCGGTGCCCTCCTGGCATCCGGTCAGACCGCAGCCTCCGCCGAGGCCAAGGTGGGCACCCTGCGCCACGACCCGATGGCCATGCTGCCATTCATGGGTTACAACGCCGGTGAATACCTCCAGAACTGGATTGACATGGGGAACAAGGGTGGCGACAAGATGCCGTCCATCTTCCTGGTCAACTGGTTCCGCCGTGGCGAGGACGGTCGCTTCTTGTGGCCTGGCTTCGGCGAGAACTCCCGCGTGCTCAAGTGGGTCATCGACCGCATCGAGGGTCGCGTCGGCGCCGAGGAGACCGTTGTCGGTTACACCGCCCGCGCCGAGGATCTCGACCTGGAGGGTCTGGACACCCCGATCGAGGACATCCGCGAAGCCCTCACCGCACCCGCAGAGCAGTGGGCAGGCGACGTCGAGGACAACGCCGAGTACCTCACCTTCCTGGGGCCCAAGGTCCCAACCGAGGTCCACGAGCAGTTCGAGGCTCTGAAGAAGCGCATCCAGGCAGCACAGGCTTCCTAATCTCCGCCTGATTCGCCCTTCTTGCCACAACCCCATCCCCTCCCATAAGCGGAGCGGGTGGGGTTATGGTGTTTTTAAGGGGGCGTTCCGGCGCCCATCCGGCCAAATGCGACATCCCCTACAGCCGGAGGGAAAAATATTCATCCTGGAAAATGCTGAATGTTCAGAGCGGGGAGTGGTTGAGTGAATCGCGCTTTCCCGGGGTTTTCCTTGGGGGCGCGATGCGTGATGAGCAGCGCATTCATATTGTTTTCCGAGCATAGTTCTCGGGAGTCCCGGGGCGGTGGGCGTTGAAAAGGTACTGCAGGCTTTCTGAATGCTTTCTGAATGCAAAGTGACAAGGATCTGGGAATGTGGTGGGCGTCACACACAGGTTGATATTCATCCCTACACTGGGCCTCGTAAGCATCCAGGCTGAGAGCCCAGAGGTTCACGGGCAGTAGTCCACCAGTTACCTCATGGCCTGGGTGAATGAAACGAACACGAAAAGGAGCTTTTCATGGTTCAGCGCAACATTCACGATCTCGCCAATGCAACCGCCTACGACAGGAACGGCGACAAGCTGGGTTCTGTCAAGGAAGTTTATATCAACGATGCCAGCGGTCAGCCCGACTTCGTCGAGGTCGGCCATGGTCTCTTCGGCATGAGCTCAAGCGTGGTACCACTTCGTGGTCACCAGCTCGCCGGTGAGGAGCTGCGCCTGGCCTTCACCAAGGACCGCATCTCCGACGCGCCGGACTTCCACTCCGATGAGCACCTCTCCGAGAGTGACCAGCAGACCATCTACCGCCACTACGGCCTTGAAGGTACTGACAATATCGAGACCTACGAGTCTGATATCCGTGACCACCAGCGTGGCACCGCAGGCTTTGCGGGTGGCGCCGCCGGTGCCGGTGGTGCAGTTCATGACCGCGACCGTGTCGATGCCGCTGATGCCGTCGATACCGCAACCCACACTAACGGTGACTCCATCACCCGCTCCGAGGAGCGTCTCAATGTGGACAAGGAGCGTGTCAGCGCTGGCCAGGTACGTCTGCGCAAGTACGTCGTTCACGACACCGAGACCGTCGAGGTCCCGGTTCAGCGTGAAGAGGTCCGCGTGGAGCGCACTCCGATCGACCCTGATGCCGCAGCTGCCCACCGTGGTGGCGAACTCCACGATGAGGAGGCGTCTGTCACCCTCTCCGAGGAGCGCGTCGTGGTCAACAAGGAGACCGTCCCGGTTGAGGAGGTTCGCCTCGAGAAGGAAACCGTCCGCGATACCGAGGTCGTCAGCGAGGATGTCGCCCGCGAGGAGATCGACGTCGATGGTGACATCACCCGTGGTCGCGATGGGGAGACCGACCTGCCCCGTCGTTAAATCCCCGCTTTCCATCTCGGGCCCTGCCTGACCCACTAAATGGGTCAGGCAGGGCCCGTTTTGCATGTGCGGTGGGAGGGGCAGGACCACCCCCTGAAATGAGATTTACGCTCTCAGGGGTTCATTGGTGGGGGTGGTAAATGGGCAGCACTTCCCACCCCTTCCTTTTGTGCAGGGGCCGGCGAAGGGCGGCGCGACAACCCTTTATTGCGGGCCCATTAAGTTGGTTTATCAAAATGTGACCTAATTCCCAGAATGCCAGCGAGACAGTGTTATATCTCTGTCCGGGGAGTGGAAAACCAGGGGCAGCAATTGGGACAGGCCCATGAGGTGCACGTATGGTCTTCAAGGTCGCTGCGGTTCGGCTGGGAGCCGGGGATATCCCCCGGAACCGGATCGCGCAAGGAAGGTAAGTACCAACAGGACTCCGTTTGAAAGAAGAGGTGATTCCTATGAATCATCTGCCGCGAACGACACGAGAGGCATTAGCTCGTGAGCCCCATAAAATTTCACAACAAAACTGAAAACAAACCCCGTCTGACTGTCGATGACGTCAACGTGGTACCCCCGAAGAAGTTGAAGCCCGCCATTGGCGGCACCGTCGTCGGAAACTTCATGGAGTGGTACGACTTCGGTATCTACGGTTATCTCACCGTCACCATGACCGCTGTCTTCACCCAGGGACTTCCGACTGAATGGCAGCTTCTGGCTGTGATGTTCGGTTTCGCCGTCAGCTACCTGGTCCGCCCACTGGGGGGAATTGTCCTCGGGCCACTCGGTGACAAGATCGGCCGACAGAAGGTCCTCTATGTCACCATGGCGATGATGGCCATTGCCACCGCCCTGATCGGTCTGCTCCCCACTGCTGCCAGCATCGGTGGCTGGGCACTGATCCTGCTCTATGCGCTCAAACTCTTCCAGGGTTTTTCCACCGGCGGTGAATACGCCGGAGCCACCACCTACGTCTCCGAGTTCTCCCCGGACCGTCGCCGTGGCTACTACAGCTCCTTCCTGGACCTGGGGTCCTACACCGGCTTCGCCGCCGGAGCCACCGTCGTGGCCGTCACCACCTGGGTGACTACCCACTTCTGGGGTCCCACCGCCATGGAGGACTTCGGATGGCGCATTCCCTTCCTCACCGCCATCCCACTCGGCATCATCGCCGTCTACCTCCGCACCCGTATCCCGGAGACGCCCGCCTTCGAGAACCAGGGTGAGGACGCGGATGTTCAAGCCGAGAATCCGGAGGATCCGTACTCCCGTCTGGGCCTGCTCGGTGTGGTGCGCCACCACTGGCGCCCCCTGCTCATCGCCATTGCGATCGCCGCGGCCGCCAACACCGCCGGTTATGCGCTGACCAGTTACATGCCGGTCTACCTGGAAACCCACATCGGGATGCACTCGGCATCCGCTGCGATGGTCACTGTTCCGGTACTCATCGTCATGGCGCTGTGTCTGCCTGTGGTGGGGAGGATCTCGGATCGTGTGGGCCGCAAACCGGTCTACTGGTTCGCCGTGGTGTTCACTCTGGTGATGATGGTCCCGGCCTTCATGATCATGAACACCGGCACCCTGTGGGGAGTCGTGATCGCCCTGTGCATCGTGGCGGTGTCCACCGGTACCTATGTCTCTCTGTCAGCCTCTGCGATCCCCGCGATGTTCCCCACCGCCTCGCGTTTCTCCGGGATGGGTATCTCCTACAACCTGGCGGTGTCACTCTTCGGTGGCACCACCCCGTTGATCACCCAGTTCCTGCTGCAACGGACCGGCCTGGATATCGTCCCGGCGCTCTACATCATGGCATTCTCCGCTGTCGCGGCGATCGCCCTGCTGTTCATGCCGGAGACCGCCAAACGCCCGCTGCTCGGTTCCTTCCCCACCGTGGAGACCAAGCAGGAGGCCAAGGAGATCGTGGCCAACCAGGATCGCGATCCCCTCATCGTCATTGAGCAGATGCCGTTCCCGGAAAACCGCGTTCCGGAACCTGCCCGCGTCTGACCCGGATAAAAGCGCAGCACCTCCCGCAGGTCGCTGCGCTTTTTCTATGTCTTCTCCAGCACCAGCACCAGATTGCTCACCAGGAATTCCCGCAGTACCGGCACCTTCACCATCCACCATGCCCACGCCGGGTGGTATCGGGGCAGGGCGGCGATCAGGCGGGCACCGTCCACCTCACGCCCCCAGGTCAGGCCCTCAGCGCAGGAGACATTGAACAGGGACTCCCCGAAGACATTCTTCGGCGGATGCCCATGTTTATGCTCATAGCGTCGTCGGGCGAAGTGCCCGCCGACGTAGTGCTCCCACAACCCGGTCTCATGTCCACCGAAGGGGCCCAGCCAGATGGTGTAGCTCAGGATCACCACGCCCCCGGGGCGGGCGACGCGCAGCATCTCCTCCCCCATGCGCCAGGGCTTGTCGACGTGTTCGGCAACGTTGCTGGAATACACCACATCGAAAATCTCATCCAGGAAGGGCAGATCCATCCCGGATCCCCGCACCGACCCTGCGACATCGATGCCGGCCGCCGACATCTCACCCACATCCGGTTCCACGGACAGGTAGGTCGCACCCCGCTTATGGAAGGATTCGGCGAAATAGCCGGGCCCGCCGCCGACATCGAGGATCAGCTGACCGTTGAGGGCTGATGTCCCGGAGGTGCCACGGATGTCGGTGAGGAGGGCGTCGACAAGCTCGGCGGTGTCCGTGGCGAGGTTGCCGTAGAAGATGTCGGGCCGCGTCTGCTCGAAGCGGAAATCACGCAGCAGGCCGACGGCGCGCCGGAGGGTGGCGAAGCGGCGTGTACGGGGCAGTCTCAACTGCGGGTCCAGTCAAGATCGCTGATGTCCTCATGGTTCATCCAGCGCAGGATGGTGTTGATGGCCTGGTCGACATCGGCGACGATTGTCTTGTGCTCGGTGCCGCCCTCGGCGTATTCCATGGTCCAGCCATCGAGCTCCGTGAAGCTGCGGGCCTGGATGAAGTGGGATTCATCTGCCGGGTCCTCCACGTCGAAGCGGGTGATGACGATGAAATCCTCATCATCACGCATCGCCTTCATCAGGGGTTCCAGGCCGAGGCGGGAGACACCGATGCGGGCATCATCATCCCCGCGCATCTTGATGGTGAAGTCCACATCCTCATCACCGAACCGCAGGGGCTGATCCCCGTGGAGCATGCCCAGGCCCTCTGCCAGGGCCACATCATCGAGCCACCCCAGGGCATCATTGATCAGGTAATCCTCCACGGTGACCGTGACGTTGGCAGCCGTGGCGACGAAACCGGCGTCGATGTCGTCGAGGAACGTAATCTGGTCCTCCCTGGCCAGGTCCACCAGGGTGGCGCGCACCTGGGTGGGGCTCAGCCCGGTCGGTGAGAACAGGGTGATGGTGGTGGCGGGATTATCCGGTCGCGAGAAATTCTGGGCACCTGATGATGTCATGGTCCCTATTATGGCGCGGTGCCCCCACCCGGGTCAGCACCAGGTCGCACCGCCAGTTAAAGATCTTCGTTGCCCAGCACGTCCTGCAGTGCGGAGCCGTTTCCGAACTGGCCGTTGGTGATCACACTGATCTTGCCGTTGGACTCCAACACCACCGCCCTGATCTGGGATAAATCCCCGCCACCCGAGGAGCGGACAGCCTGCCTGATCTCGGATTCGGTCAACCGGTTGCGTCGCATCGCCTCATGCCTGATCTGACCGTTGGCCAGCAACAACACCGGATCGGCGGTGATGATATTTCGGGTGCGTGGCCACCGGGATGAGATGGAGGCCATGCTGAACTGCAGACCCCCCAACAGTGCCAGCGCCGTGACACCCTCGGTGAAGGAGAGGGTGGAATCGAGCAGCACCGATGCCAGGATCGAACCCAGCGCAACCGTGACCACGAAATCAAAGGCATTGAGCTGGCTCAGGGTGCGTTTGCCGGCGAGCCGGAGCAATATGACCAGGGCGGTGTAGGACGCCGCCCCGACCAGGACAATGCGCACCACATCATCCCAGGAATCGAACCACATGTGAGGACCTCCCGACATGGTCACTGGATAGTTGGATTGTGGCCCCAGGCTACCGTTGCCCCGATGTCGTGGGTATCGCCCGCCTCATATGAACCTCATATGCAAATCCCGGCCTCATATGAAAGAAAAAAGTCCATATGAAGAGTTGGATTGTTCATATGAGATGCGGGACAACTGTAGTGTTTCCACGCAGATTTCCCGCACCCCCACCACGGAACTAAGCTGGATAACCCTATGAAGATCCTTCTGCTGTGCTGGCGTGAATCCACCCATCCCCAGGGTGGCGGTAGTGAACGCTACCTGGAACGGGTGGGGGAGTACCTGGCCAGGCAGGGCCATGAGGTGGTCTACCGCACGGCGGGGCATACCGATGCGCCGCGTCGTACCGTGCGCAATGGGGTGCGTTATTCCCTCAGCGGGGGGAAGTTCACGGTCTATCCGAAGGCGTGGGTGGCCATGATGCTGGGCCGGGTGGGCCTGGGGACCTTCCGTGGGGTGGATGTGGTGGTGGATACCCAGAACGGCATCCCGTTCTTCGGGCGGTTCTTCTCCGGGAAGCCGACGGTCCTGCTCACGCACCATTGTCATCGGGAGCAGTGGCCGGTCGTCGGCAAGCTCCTGGCGCCGGTGGGGTGGTTCCTGGAAAGCCGGGTGGCACCGCGGGCGTACCGGTCGGCACCGTATGTCACGGTGTCGGTGCCCAGCCGCGATGAGCTGGTGGAACTGGGGGTGGATGCCGGGCGTATCCATCTGATCCGCAATGGGTTGGATCCGGTCCCCGAACATATTCCGCGCCTGGATGAGGGTGGCATCCATCTGGTCACCCTGTCGCGCCTGGTGCCCCATAAGCAGATTGAGCATGCGATGGATGTGGTGGCCGCGGTCGAGGGTATCCACCTGGATGTGGTGGGCAGTGGCTGGTGGGAGGACCAGTTGCGGGAGTATGCCCATGAGCTGGGTGTGGAGGACCGCATCACCTTCCACGGCCAGGTCGCCGAGGACCATAAGCATGCCCTGTTGCGCCGCGCGGTGATCCACCTCATGCCCTCCCGGAAGGAGGGGTGGGGTCTGGCGGTGGTGGAGGCCGCCCAGCACGGCGTGCCCACCATCGGGTACCGCAGTTCCGGTGGCCTGCGCGATTCCATCATCGACGGCCGGACCGGGGTGCTGGTCGACTCCAAGGCCGAGCTGATCGCCGCGGTACGGCGCCTGCTTATCGACGCCCCCTTCCGCACCGACCTCGGCCGGCGCGCCGCCGAGCGGGCCGGCTCCTTCTCCTGGGACACCGCGGGTGAGCAGTTTGAGGAACTGCTGTCAGCGCTGGCGCCTGCGGATAAGAACCAGCCCCCACGGCAGTAGTAACCAGAACACCGTCAGCCCCAGGCCGAGGTGGAAACGCCAACCCCGTTGGGGCCCGGCGCCGGTCTCCACCACGTTTTCCCCCTCGATGACCACGCCGACCCCCAGCTCACGCAGACGGTCGAGATCACGGTGGGACCAGGCGTCGACAGCCTCGGTCCAGCGGGGGCTGGGTGGGTCGGTGATGATCCCGTCGACACGCAGCTCGCCGGACTCCACCAGCGACACGGCCTTGGCGCGGGGGTCGACCACGGGCAGGTCGTCGTCGCGAAGCACGAGGGTGGGCGCGCCGACGATGAGGACGTCGCGTCCGGCGGCGAGCTCGGCCAGTTCGGCGGTGTTGCTTGACGACGGTCGCAGCGCCTGCACCTCCCGTGGCGCATCCGGGACCTGCAGCAGCGCGAGCACCACCGCAGCCCACTGCAGGGGCCTGTTGAGCCCGGCGGCCATGGACACATAGGCCGGAATGGCCAGCATGAGCAGCTTCTGGGAGTCGCGGAACAGACCCGCGCCGGGCACGTGGGTGACCAGCCAGGAGGTGAAACCGGGCAGCGCCCAGGTGCCGAGGGCAGCGACGAGCCCGACCACGCCCAGGATGAGGAGTGCCGGGGGACAGTTGCGCACACCCGCCAGCAGCACCACGAACAACACCACCCCGGCCACTGCGAAACCCGCCTCGCGCGACGCGGGTACCGCCCCGGCGTTCCAGATCCCACCCAGACCCAGCACCGTGCCGATGGTGCCCACGCCGGCCTCCGCACGCACCGAAAACGCCTGCGCGCCACCCGAGGTGGGTGTGCTCAGCAGAGCCGGCACCAGCCACGGTAACCACGCCAGCAGCACAAACACACTGGTCAGGACGCGTCGACGCGATGTAACCACCGCCACTACACCGGCGATCACCGCACCAGTGGGGGTCAGCGACGCCGCCCACATGGCCACGATCTGCGCGCGTGGATGCGCCCGCAACGCCACGACCAGCGGCAACAACCAGGCCGCCAGCACCAGCGACCAGTGGCCCTGCAGCAGACGCTCCACCACGAACGGGTTGTAGAGGGCCACGGTGGTGGCGGCGAATTGTGCGCGGCCCAGCTGCATCGCCCCCCACGCACCGGCCAGACCGGCGGCCACCAACAGGACCCGGACCACCCAGCTGACGGGGATCAGACCCGGAAGGCCCAGCAGCGCCAGCACCCCATCCTGTGGCGCATTGCGCGACGGCAGATCACCGAAACCCAGCGCGCTGAGGGAGAGCGCGGGATCATCCACCACCGCCATGTCGCGCAGCAGCAACTCACCCGGTGCGGCCAGCGGCCACAACAGGGACCCCAGCAGCAGGCTCACCCACGCCCATAGGAGAATCTGCCTGGTGTGCTGACTGGTTCGGGGCATGATTACCTGCGGATTCGGAAGATCCCGGTCCGGAACAGGCCGATGCCGATGAGCACGAGGCCCACAACCTTGGCGCTGAAGGCGAGCACGTCGGCCACCAGGAGGGTGGTTTTCACCTCATCCGCGTGCGCCATCAGGGTGTCGCGTGTGTCCTGGGTGTAGGTGAAGTCCATCTCGCGGTCGCCGCCCGGTTCGTGGAAGATCATCGACTCCTGCTTGCCGATGATGATCCCGGATTCCCGCTCCACCTCAATGGTGCGTTCCACCGAGTAGTTCATCTGGTCATCCACCGGCCGGAAACGACGATTCTGGTGGAAGGTGTAGATATCGCCCTCACGCCCGACATAGTCCACCGGTTCGGCGTCGCCGAGGGTGATGTCGTAGAACTGGTAGGAGTTGCGCAGGGTGTTGGCGGGGAAGAAATAGTGCAGGCCCTCGCGGATCTCACCGGAATGATCCGCCTGTGACCCCGTCAGGGAGGCGGTGGGGTCGAGCACGGGGAAACGGGAGTGGCCGATGAGGGTGACCTGGTCCAGGACCTCAGCGACCACCTCACCCTCCGGATCCTCGACGGTCTGCTCCACCCGCACGGCGATCTCATCCACCTCCTCGGTGGGGGCGGTGGTCAGGTGCTCGGTCCGGGTGTATCCCTGGGGACTGTCACTGACGATCACCACATCCAGGTCCGTGGGCAGGGTGCGTGCCTGTCCCTGCATATACGGTGGGACGGTGAAGGCGAACACGAGCAGCGCCACGCCAATGACCATCAGGATGGCGGCTGATTTCCTCATCCGCAGACCCCTTGCAACCCCATCCGTTTCAACCCCATCCGCTAGGCTCAGAACTTACAAACATGTCTCATCAATCCTACGCAGCCCCGTCGGCGACGGGCTTCATCAGTTCACTCGAGGGGTTGCGCGCGATCGCGGCCCTCGGGGTGTTGACCACCCATGTCGCCTTCCAGACGGGTGTGGACCCCGCCGGGACGGTCGGGAGCATCCTGGCGCGTTTCGATTTCTTCGTGGCCGTCTTCTTCGCCCTCTCCGCGTTCCTGCTGTGGCGCAGGCGCGGACACCAGCCGGCGGGCAGGTACTACCTCAAACGCGCAGCAAGGATCCTGCCGGCCTACTGGGTGACGGTGGTGTCGGTGCTGTTGTTCATCCCCACCGGCCCGTGGCTGGCCAACCTGACCCTGACGCAGATCTATGTGGTCGGTGGCCTGATGACCGGCCTGACCCACCTGTGGTCACTGTGCGTGGAGGTCGCGTTCTACCTGGTCCTGCCCCTGGTGGTGGTGGTGCTTGATCGTTTTGGCCGTCGCGCGCGGGTGGGTTGGATCGTGGGGGCCTCCGCGCTGAGCCTGGGGTGGGCCTATCTGCCGGTGGTGGAGACCTCCCTCGACCAGGATCTGCCCAACCTGCAGATCTGGCCGCCGGCCTATGTGTGCTGGTTTGCGGTGGGCATGCTCGCCGCCGAGTTCGAGGGCGTGCGGTTTCCGCGCGTGCCCACCGTGGTCTGGTGGGCCCTGAGCTTGACGACGGCCTGGATCGCCGGCCAGGAATGGTTCGGACCGCTGGGCCTCACGCACCCCACACCGGGTGAATTCGTGCTGCGCGTCCTGGCGGGCACAGCCTTCGCCACCTTCATCGTAGTGCCCTATGCCCTGGGCTCGCCCTCCCGGCTGCTCAACACCGGATGGATGCGGGCGCTGGGTAAATGGTCCTACTCGATCTTCCTCTGGCATCTGCCGGTGCTCACCATCGTGTTCCCCCTGTTGGGACTGGATCTGTTCAGTGGTGATTTCCTGCTTGTCCTCCTGGCCACCACGGCGATCACCCTGCCTGTCGCGACGGTGAGTTACACGCTCATCGAGGAACCCGTGATGAGGTGGGTCGGCAGCTGGCCCGCACGGACCCGGGCGCAGCAGGCTCTGGTGACCAGCGCCACACAGGAGTAGCATACCTGTTAACAGGGACGGGCTCCGGCAGGTGCGGTGGTGCTCCTCCCATGGAGAAGTCACCAGATGAGGAGAAGCGTGCCGTGAGCATCAGAATCCAACAACCCCAGCCCCATGACATCGTCTCGGATGTCATCCAGATCGCGGGCGTGGCCGGTGGGGCCTTCGAGGCCTCCTACAACTACGTGGTCACCGAGGGCCATGATGAGGTGCGCGGGCATTTCATGGCCGGTGACGGCGTGGGCGGGCATGGGCAATTCCAGATCACCGTGGATGCATCCGGGGCGGCCTTCAAGCATGTGGTGGCCTATGTGGAGGTGTTCCACACCTCGGCCCGGGATGGCTCCCGACTCGATCTCACCGTGGTTCCGGTGATCCTCGGTGATGCCATTGTGCCTGGTTATACCGGGTACCTGGAGCACACCGTGACAGGCGGGGAGACCCTCTGGGCGATCGCCCAGCAGCACTACGGCAACGGCAGTCTCTACCACCGGCTGGTGGCGGCGAACCCGGCCATCACCAACCCGAACCTCATCCGCCCCGGTGATGTGATCAGGGTGCCGCGGGCGGAATGACCCTTACCTGTGGTCGTGCACGTGCGTGCCGCCCAGGTGGTGCAGCAGGTCATGGGTGCGGGGATCGGTCAGGCTGTAGCGGACCTCCCGGCCAACCTTGGTGCGGGTGACCGTGCCGGCATCGGTGAGGTGGATCAATGCGGCTGAGGCGGTGGGTACACGCACGCCCGCAGCCTCGGCGAGTTCGGAGACCGTCGCCACGCCGGGGCCGCGGTAGTGCATGGCCAGCAGCAGGCGCAGGCGCGTCGGGTCGCCCAGGACCTTGAAGGTCGGGGCCCACTCATCCGCGAGGTGGACCGGGTGCTCATGTGTGGGGTTCACAACAGTGTCCTTCACTTCTCAGGCCGTTTCATAGTCAAACGGGTGATTGAGTGTTAGCATCGAAACATGCTACCAATGATACGGTCGCGGCCTGCGGAAACCAAGGGTTTTGATGACGCGCTCGGGTACACCGCAAGGCGTCGTCACGCTCTGGTCTGGTGCGTGGCGCTGACCTGTGCGCTGGTGGCCACGATGGGCGCAGGCATCATCGCCGGGCCGGTGGACATCTCGGTGGCTGACTCGGTCCGGATCCTCGGCCACCACCTGCTCGGGGTGGGGTTGACCGATCAGGCACAGGTGGCGCAGGACGCGATTGTCTGGGAGATCCGGGTGCCCCGCGTGCTGCTGGGCGCGGCAGTTGGGGCCGGATTGGCCCTGGCCGGGGTGATCCTGCAGGCGCTGGTGCGCAACATGCTGGCCGACCCCTATGTCCTTGGGGTGAACTCCGGTGCCAGCGTCGGTGCTGCAGCCGCCGTTCTCTTCGGTGCGGGTGCCGGATTCGGCGACTACGCCCTGCAGGGCAGTGCCTTCCTGGGGGCGCTGGTGGCGTCCCTCCTCGTCTTCTTCATCGCCCGCGGCGCCGGCCGGTTGACCTCCACGAGGTTGCTCATGGCCGGTGTCGCGGTCGGGTACGCCCTCTCCGCGGCCACCAGTTTCCTGGTCTTCGCCTCCGACTCGGCGGAAGGCGCGCGTTCGGTGATGTTCTGGCTGCTCGGCTCACTGGGCCTGGCCACCTGGAACGGCCCGCTGGCGGTCATCATCGTGGTGGTCAGTTCGGTGGCCGTGGTGCTGATGATCTGGGGCCGGCACCTCGACGCCCTGGTCGCAGGCGATGAGACAGCCCTGACCCTGGGCATCAACCCGGAGCGCTTCCGCCTGGTTCTCCTCGTGGTGTCCTGCCTGCTGGTGGGGGTCATCGTGGCCATGGCCGGATCCATCGGTTTCATCGGCCTGGTGGTCCCGCACCTGGCGCGCCGGATCGTCGGGGGTACCCACCGTGCGGTGTTGCCCGTGGCCGCGCTGCTCGGTTCCATCCTCCTGATCTGGGCGGATATCCTCGCCCGCACCGTCCTCGCCCCCCAGGAGATGCCCATCGGCATCATCACCGCCCTGGTGGGAGCTCCCTTCCTGCTCATCCTGGTCCGGCGCATGCGGACCTCGGCCTAACCTCCCTGGAGACGACCCCCATGACCAACCGCATCCGCCTCGCCACCGCCCTCGGGGCGATCACCGCCCTGCTGTCTGTCACCGCCTGCTCAACTGCCGGTGATGCTCAGGTGCAAACCACGAACACGGCCGAGACCATCAGCGTGGACAACTGCGGGGATACCGTCACCTTCGCCGGGATACCCCAGCGGGTGACGCTGCTGGACAACCCCGCAGTCGCCACCCTGGCTGCCCTGGGTGTGCTTGACCGGGTCACCGCCAAAGCGGGGTTGTACCCCACCGAGTACTACGGCGAGGACGTGGCCGCTCAGCTGGAGGAGATCCCCACCCTCACCGACCAGGTGGATGCCACCGGCCACCTGCAGATCGCGCGGGAAACAGTCGTGGCCACCACCCCGGACCTGGTCATTGGTTCCTCCGACACCGTCAACCGCCAGACACTCAGACCCAACGGCATCCCCCTGCTGGACGAACCGGCCTACTGCGGTTCCCTCGACGGCGAGGTCACCTTCGATGATGTCTGGGATCAGGTGGAGCTCTATGGCACGGTCTTCGGGAAGGGTGATGCCGCAGCCGGGTACATCGCGGAGCTGGAGGACCGCGTCGAGGCGGTGGTGGAGGCGGTGCCAGGTGGTGAGGACCGCACCGTCGCCGTGCTGTTCCCCACCCCGGGATCCCCGACCACCTACGCTTATGGCACCGGTTCCATGTCCCATCCGCTGGTCACGGCCGCGGGCCTGGAGAATGTCTTCGCCGATGAAACCGAGCGTGTCTTCGAGGTCACCGCGGAGGAACTCATTGCACGCGATCCCGATGTCATCATCGCCCTGCACACCGACAGCAACGTCGACGCCATCCGCACGGCCGTCAGGGAGCTGCCCGGCGCGGAGGCCCTCACCGCAGTGCGTGACGACGCCATCCACCCCATGCTGCTGAGCTACGCGGAACCACCCAGCCCACTGACCATCGACGGCCTGGAGAACCTGGCGGACTACCTCGAGGAGACCCGATGATCCACGGGGACGCCGTCAGCTATTCCTATGGCCGCACCGTGGTGGTCGACGGGGTGACCATCTCCATCCCGGATCACGGCACCGTGGGACTGGTCGGACCCAACGGCAGTGGCAAGACCACCCTGTTGCGCACCCTCTACGGTTCCCTGCAACCCGGTAGGGGAGCAGTCACGGTGAACAACACGCCCCTTCACAAGGTGCCCCGCAGGACACTGGCGCGCACCCTGGCCGTCGTGGCCCAGGAACACGCCTCGGACCTGCCGATGGTGGTCGCTGACCTGGTGATGCTCGGCCGGATGCCCCACCAGGGATTGGCCTCACGGTCCTCTCTGCAGGATGAACACCTGGTTGCCGACGCCCTGGCGCAGGTGGGCATGCTGCACCTGGCGGGGCGGAATTTCGCGGACCTGTCCGGTGGCGAACGGCAACGCGTCCTCATTGCCCGCGCCCTGGTGCAGGATGCCACCCACATCCTGCTGGATGAACCCACCAACCACCTGGACATCCGCTACCAGCATGAGGTGCTCGGTCTCCTCGCGGAGCTACCCACCAGCTGTGTGGTGGTCCTCCATGACCTCAACCTGGCCGCCCACTACTGCGACCACGTCCTGATCCTGCAGGACGGACGGGTGATTGCCCAGGGTCCTCCCTCCGAGGTGTTCACCCCGGAAACCCTCGAACCCGTCTATAGCATCCCGGTGCGACGCATCGACATCGACGGGCAGATGCATCTGATCTTCCGGCCGGCCTCCCGGATGGCACCAGTCATCTGATTGTTACGGCTGCGGTTCGAGATCCTTCAGATACCAGGCATCCATCGCGGAGTGCTCCGAACCCGGCAGCGGTTCCGGAAGCAGCCGGAAGCCGTATTTCTCGTACAGAATGCACGCGGTGCGCAGTGAGTGGGTGGTCTCCAGATAGCACTGCTTGTAGTGGCGGGCTGCGAAGGCCAGGGCCTGATCCATAAGCAGACGCGACAGCCCACGCCCCTGCACCTCGGGGCGGAGATAGAGTTTCTGCAGCTCACAGATGGTGGTGGCATCGGTGCCGAAGGGGGCGATGCCGACTCCACCGACCACGCTGCCGTCCACCTCCACCACCCAGTAACAGGCGTGGGGGAGACTGTCATAGAACTGGGTGAGCTCACCGAGCTGGGGATCGAAATACGCCGACCCGGGGATGGCGAGCCCATGGGATTCCAGCGAGTCACTGATGATCTCCCGCACCGCCGCATTATCCCGCTCTTCGATGGGGCGAATAATCATCGGTGATCCTCCGGGTTCCTTGGGGGTGTGGATGGGGATATCGTACCGGTCCGGGTTCGGGGCGCCGGTTTGTTGGTCTGTGTGCGCGGGGTTGCTCACAGGACAACAGCTGTGGTCCTGTGTGGCCAGGGTGGGGCTGTTTTTGCCGGGTTTGTTGTCCTGTGAGCGCGGGTCTGCTCACAGGACAACATCTGTCGCGCCAGCCCGTCCCCAACTCCGCCAACGCCCCGCTGGCGCATACGCCGCCACCACCGAGATGCCGGCCAGGAGGGCGAGGGCCGGTGAATCCCCGGGGTAGGTCGCAGACGGCCACGGAGCCTGGGCCAACCACAGCCCCGCGATGGTCAGCGGCACCGAGGCCATGACCCAGCGGGGGATCAACGTGACGCGGGGGATCAGCCACGCGGCCACGGCGGGGATGAACCACCAGCCCAGGACGGGGATCAGCAACAATACCGCGGCGGGGGCGTTGCCCGGGTCCTGCCAGAATTCGTGGCGGCGGGGGCGCCGGATGATAGCCAGGCAGCCCAGGAGGACAAGTGCTGCCAGACCGGCACCGGCGAACAGGCTGATCCGGTAGGGACGTTCGCCTGCGAAGGAGAAGGTCACCTCCCCGGAGGCACCTGCGGGGATGATGAAAGCCTGGGCTGCGGCGTCGATGGTGGTGGGGGTGAGGGGTTGGTCGTCGAGAAGCGCACGCGAGCCCGGGTTGGCGGCGCGCGAGGTGAGCAACAACCTGTCCTCTGGGGAGGCCCCGATGGTTGTGCCGGTGGGCACCGCGGTGGCGGCGGGGGCGGTGTCGGTGAGGGTCACCCACTGCGAGGTGGTGCGCAGCAGGTAGTCGCCACGGGGCAGGTCGAGGGGGCCGCAGGTGATCCACTCGTCGTTCAACCGGATGTTGTGGCAGGATTCGGCGTCAACCGTGACGGTCATGTCGCGGGGCACGGTGAACGCGCGGTCGAGATGCGGGGTGGGCACGGTGAGGCGCTGGAACACGAACTGCTGCACATCGGGGGAGGTGTCCGGAACCGTGATGGTGCGCGACAGCCCGTCCATGGTGATCTCGGCTATCCCGGCATAGCGGTCGAGCTCGATGCGTGCCGACGCCTCCGGCAGCAGGAAGGTGGCCGGTTCGCGTCGCTCAAGTTCCCGCACGATCACGGACTCTCCGGAACGGACGGTCACGGTGACGTCATCGGCCGGGATGATCTCCACCTCGGTGCCGGAACCGGCGATCTCCAGCCAGGGGTTCACATCCCCCGGGGTGGGATACCAGCTGGTCGCGCGGCGGCCGTCCACCAGCGCATTCGGGGATCTGCCGGGGTTCGATCCCCCGAAACTCGTGGCATCAGAGGCCGAGGACGACACGCTTATGGAGCCCTCCGTCTCCACCTGCGTCATTGGCCCTGCGGAAGGGTAGTCCACGATGCGGTTGCGCACCTCGGTCTCGGACAGATCGGCCAGCGCGGCGGAGGAATCCCCGTTGCCGTAGTTGGTGCCCACCAGCTGTGGGGTGTCGGTGACGATCAGTGCATCCGAATCCACCAGTCGGCGTGGCGAATGCCCCCCGATGGTGTCCAGCAGGGACAGGATCTCCCCGCCGCCGGCGACGGTGGGCGTATCGACGTCGCTGAGCCACATGTCCCGCCCGGTGTCCAGGAGGTATACATCCACCTCACCGAAGGTGTGCTTCCGGGCATCCAGTTCGGGGGTGTCAGGATCGGCCAGGAGGTCATGGCGCACGATCACCGCCCCGATACCCAGGCGTTTCAGGGTCTCATCGGACAGGGAGTCCTCCAGGCCGTCCAGGCCGCGGATCGCCTCCGGGGGGACCAGTGGGATCGCATCGCGGACAGCCCACGGCACCTCGAGTAGGGGTTGGGCGGGTTCATCGCGGGTCCATCCCCAGTCCTGCCGGGCGAAAGGGGAACCGGGCAGGATGAGGGTGCGGGTATCAGAGGCGTTGTCATTGATGAAGTCCGTGGCCTCGTACCAGTAGGACGGCACCTCATCCCAGGTGCCCACGGGGAGCAGGCGCCCCGACCATGCGGGGGCCACCGACCCCAGCGCCACCAGAACCACCATGATGCCCGCTGCTTCTCGACGCCCCGGGTGCAGCGTCCGCGGCAAGCTCACCCTTGTGCCCAGCGCCGCCACACCCACCATCAACGGCATCCGCACCAGCAGGTCGAATTTGTGGATGTTGCGCAGCGCCGCGCCGGGCCCGTCGAGGAATGCGCGGACCGGCTCCAACTGGGCGGTACCCAGGATGAGCAGACCCACGGCCAGCATGACCACCCATAAGCCGCGACGTGTCATCAGCGCCAGACCGGCCAGGCCGAGTGCCGCGACGATCACGGTGAGCATGACAAACAGCGGATCATTGACCAGCAGATAACCGGCCTGGCGTTCGGTGTCCACGAACGGTGTCCAGCTGGTGGTGCCCCGCAGGATCTCCACCGGGTTCAGCCAGTTGGTGGTCACGGCCGCACTCTCGATAAACTCGGTGAACGGCGGGGCATACCGGCCCAGCACCAGCAGCGGGCCGATCCACCAGCTGTTGACGGCCAGCACACCGAGGGACCAGAGCACGCCGGGGAGCCACTGGCGTCGATAAGCAAGGATGAGCGCCGCGGGGATGAGGGCGGCGAGGGTGGCGGTGGCGTTGACCGCGCCGATCATCGCGACCGGGATGAGGGAGAGGGCGATGGAGCGGGCGTCGATACGCTTATGGAGCAGCGGGATGCAGATCCACGGCGCCACCATCGCGGGCCAGGTCTCCGAGGAGATCGCGGTGAGGGTGGTCAGGGTGCGCGGGGAGAGGGCATAGAGCGTGGCGGCGATGATGCGCAACGGTACAGAGCCTATTCCCAGGCGCGATACCAGCAGGTAGAAGCCCGAAAAGCCCACGCCGAGGGTGAGCCACCACCACAGTCGTTGCGCCACCCAGTCGGGCAGCGGATCGGTGAGGAGGAAGAACAGCCCCTGCGGGAAGAGATACCCATAGGCCTGGTTCTGCAGCTGCCCGAGAGTGAAATCATCGGTCCAGGCGTGCAGGGCGCGCCCGAGGAAACCGGCGGGGTTGAGGATGAGATCAAGTTTGGTGTCGGCGGCGACCTGTCCGATGGGTTGCAGGAACACCAGCAGACCCAGCGCGAACCAGGCGGGAACGTGGACACCGGCGATAAGCCGTTTCATCGACCAGCCTCACCTGGGTGAATCAGTCGGATTGGCCGGAGGCGGCGGACTCGCCATCCTGGGCAGTTTGACCGTCCTGCGCGGCCTGGCGGGAACCGTATTCAGGACCACCGAGCAAGGCATCATCGGCGGTCACCGCATTGGAGGAGGGAACGGTGTCCTGCCCCGCGAGAATGGAAACGCCGGCTACGGCGACAGCGCCGAGGGCAATGCCCACAACCGCACTGGCGACCGCGGGACCGATCGTGCGACGGTTGAGTGAATCAGTTTCATAAGCCATGACGAGTGTCGAGACTACCAGCTAGTCCCCGTCGGTAGCCAATGGTGGAACGACGAAAACGGGGATGCCGGCGTGGTGCACCACATTGTCGGCGGTGGAGGACTGCCACAGGGATTTCCACCCTGTGATGCCCCTGGTACCGGTGACAATCACATCGGGGCGCAGCTCCACCGCCGCATCCACGATGGCGCTCCAGATCGCGGTGGCGGACTCCACCATGTGGGCGCGCGCCTGCAGTCCGAGGGACTCCGCCAGTTCCACGCCCTCGCGGCAGTGATCGCGGGCGGTCAGGTAGGCGGGGTCCTCATCATCAGCGCTGACCTGGGTCAGGGTGATCGCGCGGGCGACCTGACGGTGCAGCGGCTCCCATGCGGTGAGGATCTCCACCTTCCGTGGCCGCAGCAGGCGGGCCGCGTACTCCAGTGCCCGACGGGCCTCGGCGGACCCGTCATAGGCGATGAGCATGGTGGTCTCGGGGCTCTCGGGGCTCTCCGGCATGGTGCATACCTCCGCGGTCTCTGGCTGGTGCTCTGGGCTGGTGCTCTGGGCTGGTGCTCGACAACAGTGTGACCAAGTCTAACCCGGTCGCGGGAAAGGATTAAGAAAAACTCATGTTCTGTTCCTATAGTGGGTAACCGTGCTCAAGCAACCCCACGCCGTTATCCTCCTCGCCTGCCTGTTCCTGGCGGGCTGTTCTGATGGGAGCTTGTCGACGCCCACCTCGCCGCCCTCCAGCGAGACCGGTTCGGTTGTGGCCCCGGAGTCCCCGGCATCTACCGTGCCCACCACCTCGATTGAGCCACCTGCGCCCACGCGGGAGGATCTCGCCCGGGCCCAGCTGCCGACCGGGCAGCGCGCGCAGGTGGCGTCCCTGATGATGGTCGGAGTGGGCAATTTTGATCAGGCGCTCGAGGCCCTCAACCAGGGGGCGGGTGGAATCTTCATCGGGTCGTGGACTGATGAGAATTTGCTCACGGAACCGGGGCGGAATATTGCGGCGTTGCGTGAGATCGTCGGCCGTGATTTCTCGGTCAGCATTGACTTTGAGGGTGGTCGTGTCCAGCGTGCCACCCACCTGCTCGGTGATTTCCCGGCGCCACGTGTGATGGCCCAGACCATGACCCCGGAGCAGGTGGAGGATCTCGCGGAGATCCTCGGCACCGGACTGGCAGCCCACGGGATCAACGTCAACTTCGCGCCCGTGGTGGATGTGGATGCCTGGGGGCTGCCCGTGGTGGGGGACCGGTCCTTCTCCGACAACCCGGAGATCGCCGCCACCTATGCCACCGCTTTCGCCCGGGGTCTGGAGAACGCCGGGATTATCCCGGTGTTCAAGCATTTCCCCGGTCATGGGCGCGCCAGCGGTGACAGTCACACCCAGGATGTCATCACCCCGCACCTGGAGGAGATGAAGATCTATGACCTCATCCCCTATGGGACGGCTCTGGCGCAGACGGACGGTGCGGTGATGGTCGGACACATGGTCGTCCCCGGACTGGGAACCGACGGGGTGCCCTCCACCCTCGACCCCGCCACCTATGAACTGCTACGCACCGGCGACTATCCGGGAGGGGTTCCCTATGACGGTGTGGTGTACACCGATGATCTATCCGGAATGAGTGCCATCGCCGCCACCCACAGCCCGGCCGAGGCGGTGTTGGCCTCACTGAGGGCGGGTGCGGATCAGGCGCTGTGGATCGATTTCTCCTCCCTGTCCGCAGCCATCGACCGTGTTGATGCCGCCGTGACCAGCGGTGAGTATCCCCGGGAACAGATGCTGGAGTCCGCACTCCGGGTGCAGATGCAGCACATCCCGGAGCAGTAGGGAACACAGGCGATCAGTAGGGTGTGCGCCCCCAGTTGTCGATGCCCTCGTTGGCCCAGGCGGCGTAGTACACCTCGGTGACCTCGACAGTTCTGGGTGGGGGCAGGGAATCTCCCGGCAGGCCCAGCTCACCTGCCTTCACGGTCCACCGATCACTGCCGACATCGAAGATCTCAGGTGTCTCCCCCTGGGAGAGCACCACCTCGGGCCCGATACCGTTGCAGAAGTAGGCACCCCGGTGGCCATCAGCGCGCACACCCCAGTCATCGCCCTGGCCGACAACACACCGCCGACCATCCTCCAGCACGACACCCCAGGGACGTGGATCCCTGTTCTGTATTTCCTCGACGGGTCCGGTGAAGGTCGCGGTCACGTACTGGGTGGTGAAGGGACTGACCGCACAGTAGGACTGTCCCCTGCTGAGGGAAGGGAAGCAGACCTGCGCCTCCGGGGAGAGGTTTCCACAGTTGTAGACATCGTCGTGGATGCTGACATCTGAGGTGCGGCATCTAACATCCTGTACCCCCAGGTCATCGATGCGCCGCCACCCCGGTTGAATGGTGCCGGCCCGATCGAGTGGGGAGACATAGCGGATCACCGTGGGGCCATCGGGTGCCCGGTCCTGGTCGTCCGGGGTCTGTGCGGTGGAGGTGTCCGCCTCGCCGCCGATGGACCCGGGTTCAGGGACCGGAACAGGGCCGGTCGGTGCGTCCCCGGTGGTGGCCAGATCATCGGTGTAGAGGGTGGGGATCCCGGAGTTCCCTGCGGTCGCGCGATTGGGATCCGTGCTCCTCATAACCGCTACGGTGACACCCACCGTTACCAGGACAACGATGATCAACACGGCGGTGACGATACCGGGGAGATGCGATTTCCCGGATGAGGTGGGCATGGGGTTTCCTTGGGCTCGGGATGGATGCGACGGCAACAAAGAGGAGATTGTTATATTTCCTAGTGGAAACAATAATAGTGATTCATATCTCTAACGGGGTTATTTGGTTCTATTTCCATCCCCTCATGGCCCCGGTTGGCCCCCGCATGGCCCCCGGTTGACCCCCATATGCGCCCCCGGTTGACCCTGAACAGGGTGGGGATGATGAATGGGGCATCTCGTTGGGAGTGCGGAACCGAGTGGGAGGCACCACGACCACCTCCGCCGGGGCCTGCTCCGGTGGGGATGTGTCACCCTTTGAGTAGGAAAATCGGTAGCACGACGATAGCCTTGGTCTGTGAAAGTTTCCGGTAATCATGGTTCAGGTAGAGGGCGTAACCGGACCAGCGGCATCATCGTTGGTGTGCTGCTGGGTCTGGTCCTGATCGCCGCCCTGGTGTACCTCGCTGATGTCATGTTGTCCAAAGACCGCATTCCGCGTGGCACCACCGTGGGTGGCGTGAACATCTCCAACATGACCCATGAGGAAGCCCGCCGCACCTTGGAGACGGAGCTGCATTCGGTGTACACCGAGCCGGTCACTGTCATCGCGGGGGAGGCGACCACCCAGTTCGATCCGGCCACCTCCGGCCTGGGCATCGACTGGGAGGCAACAGCTGCCGGTGTTCCCGAGCAGTCCTGGAACCCGGTTGCCCGCATTACCGGGTTGTTCACGGAGACCGAGGCCCCAATCGTCAGCATTGTGGATCCGGTGCTCTTCGGCCCCACCCTGGACCGCATGGTGGGCGAGCTCTACCGTGAGCCGGTGACTGGCAGCGTGGCCATCGACAACGGCGCGGTTGTCTCCGCCCCCTCCCTCGAGGGGCAGGCGGTTGACCGTGGGGTCCTGGAGGACAGGGTCACCGATTACTGGCTCGACCCGGAAGGTGTGGAGATCGAACCGTTCGCGGTCCCCGCCCCCATCGGTCAGGACCGCATTGAGGAGCTTGTCGACGGCCCCGCCGCCCGCGCGGTGTCAGGCCCCTTCGTCGTGCGTGGTGATGACGGTGTGCAGGGTGTTCTCCCTGTTGAACGCATGGGGGAGATCGTCACCTTCCCCGAGATCGACGGGGACATCCGGGTGGAGGTCAACCGGGAGCTGGCGCAGGAGATACTTGCCGAGCCTCTGGCCGAAACCGAGACCGAGCCGAAGAACGCGCAGATCAGTTTCACCTCCGGTTCCCGCGTGGTGACCCCGGAAGTCAACGGGCATGAGATCGACTGGGAGCAGACCCTGGTTGATCTGGAGGCGGGTCTGGTGGGTGACGGCCCCCGTGAGATCGACGCGGTATATGTGGACAAACTGGCCACCTTCACCGCCACCGACGCCCAGGCGGCCACCTTCAACGAGGTGATGGGGGAGTTCACCACCACGGGCTTCTCATCGGCGTCCGGCACCAACATCCGTCTCACCGCCGAGATGGTCAACGGAGCCGTGGTGTCGCCAGGCGACACCTTCTCCCTCAACAACTTCACCGGACCGCGTGGTGCGGCCCAGGGATTTGTTGATTCCGGCATCATCCTCGAGGGTCGCTCCGGTACCGCGATCGGCGGTGGCATCAGCCAGTTCGCCACCACCCTGTACAACGCTTATTATTTCGCGGGCCTGGAGGATATCACCCACACCCCGCACAGCTACTACATCTCCCGGTACCCTGCGGGCCGTGAAGCCACCATCTACGACGGGGCCATTGATCTGCAGTTCCGCAATGACACCCCGTACCCCGTCATGATTGAAACCGAGATGGGCGGCAACAGCGTCACGGTCCGGATCAAGGGTGTGAACATCCGTGAGGTCCAGTCCATCAACAATGGTCGCTGGGCCCCCACCCAGCCGAAAACGCTCCGCGTCTCGGATGATGAGTGCATCCCGTCCTCCGGTGCACCCGGCTTCACCACCTCGGATACCCGCGTCATCCGTGATCTGGCCGGGAATGAGCTCACCCGCGAGACCGTTACCACCGTCTACGATCCCCAGCCCAACGTGATCTGCAGCTAGAGCTGATCACCGGGGCACCTGGTGCGGATCGAGGTGGCTGACCGGCACCACGACCACATCCTGGAATTTCCAGTCCAAGCCCTCGATGAGATGGCGTACGGCCAGTAGTTCCTCCAGTGTGGGCTCATGCCCGGTTCGGAGGACCACGAACATCTCCGTGTGGAAGACATGCCCCTGGTCGCGGACACGCGCGCGGGCGACCTCCACCCACTCCACTTCATCCCGAACCAGTTCCTCGACCTCCTCTGTCAGCGGATGCGGATGCCTGCCGTCATAACCGGTGGCGCGCGCATCGCTCAGATCCAGCACCGCCGTCTTGATATTGGAGACACCGTCCTTGAGGATGGACAGGGAAATCACCAGTGCGGCAACCGAATCCGCCCACCACAGGCCCACGCCGATACCCAGGACACCGACGATGGTGGCCAGGGCGGTACCCCAGTCGGCCTTGGCCATATCCGCATCGGCGTAGAGCACCTTGTCGTGCAGTTCCTTGGCCAATTTGATCTTGATATGGCCGAGAATGACCGGCGGTATGGCGCTGAGGGCCATGACCACGATCATCAGCCACCCGGACCAGAAATCGACACCGAACAGCACCATCATGCCGATGGGCGGTTTCTCACCCGACAACAACGTCGGCACGGATTCATACACCAGGAAGAAACCCATGGCGAACAACGCCACGCCCGCCACCAGGTGAGCGACCGCGATCGCGCGGTGGGGCCCATAGGGATAGTTACGCGTGGGCACCCGGTGGATGATGCGGGTGGCGACCAGGAAGGCGATGGGTGGGACGAGGGAGATGATGTCCTCCGACCAGGCGCTCTTCATCGCCTGTGACTGGCCGGCGACCAGCCCGACCATGATGACGATGATGATCATTGATCCGATGGTGATCCACTCATAACGGACCGCCTTACGCAGTGTTTCCTGCTGTGGGGCGGGGAGCCGTCCGATACCGGATCCGGGCCCGGGATTTTTTGCTGTGTTCATCGTGTCTCTCCGAACTCCTCGGCGAGGTGGCGTTCCAGTTCCACCAGGAAGGCGTTTTCCCCGAGCGGGGTGCCCATGACCATCTTCTCCCCGTCGACCTCTGCGTAGGGGCGGGTCAACGCCATATGGGAGGACCAGGGAGAGGAATCGGTCAGGCCCCCGATGACCACATCCACCTCGCCGTTCTTGATGCGTTCGGCGAGGACGGACTCGGGGGCCTGCTGCCATTCAATCTCGGCGTTGACGTGTTCTGCGAACCCGCGGATGAGATCAACCTCGGATCCGGAATGCTCCCCGGTATCGGAGATATTGGTCCAGGGCGGATGCTCGGAGACTCCGACCACCAGGGTGCCGTCCTCGACCCGGGACAAGGTCCCTTCCGAATCCGCCGGAATATTCGCAGAGATGGCGGAACAGGAACTCAACAACACGGCGGCTGCGCCCAGCGAAGCTGCCTTTACCAGCAACAGACGAGTCATGCGACCAAGCATAGGTCAGCTGCAGGGTTGGTGGTAAGGCCTCATCCCACCACCTGTTGTTAGTGCTCAGCGGCGGAAAGCGTGGGTGGGAGCACCTTCATCGCGATGAGCTCATCAAAGAGGTCCAGCAGTCGGCTCGGGGTGTCCAGAGCGTCGGCAAATCCCGCCTGGCGGGCCTTGATGGTGGAGGTGATGTTGTCCGCCTCGTGGTGGAATAGGAAATCACCGACGGGCCAGGCCACGAGCTGGTCGAAGGGGGTGTCTACGAGGTTGTATTTCTCCACGAGTGAGGTCCAGACGTCGCCACGCGTGGGCATCGCGTCGCTCAGCGACATCTGCTGGGGTGCGGCGTAGTCCATGCCGAAATGTTCGGCGAATTGTGGCCAGAGCTGTGCCCAGCGGAACTGGTCGCCGTTGGTGATGTTGAAGATCTGATCGCGGGCCCGCGGGTTCGCGCCCGCCCAGATGGTGGCCCGTGCCAGCAGTTCGGCATCGGTGGTCTGGTGCAGGATGTCGTAGGCCACACGGGTGCCGGGAAGCGCAGGGGCAGCCCCAGTTCGCTGGAGATGGCGGCGAAGACCAGATGGCTGACGTCCCCATCCCGGCGGGACCTGTGGTGGCGGCTGCGGAGCCGAGCAGGTCGATGCTGTGGTGGGTCCAAGGCACATCGAGCGCGCGTCGGCTCACCCCGTGCACCTCCCAACCCAGATCGTGATAGGCCCGGGCGGCGTGGCTACCGATGAGTCCACCGTCGCCGGCGACCAGGACGGGGACGGTGGTGCCGGTGATGGCGGGGAGGTCGGTGAGGGTGAGGCCGATGTTGGCGGCATGGAACTCTTGGGTGTGGAGCCCAGCCTAGAGGGAGTTACTTGAAGGGAGAACTAAAAGTGGTCTGGGCGCGGTCCTATTTCCCCGCGCCCTCATCATCCTCCGGCACCCGCGGGCTGGAGATCTCGACATATTTCACCCGGTTGGCGCTATCATCCTCATCGCCATGGTGAATCTGCTCAAGCACAGCACCGATGACCGCCGGGTTGACGGGATCCTCGGCATCCTGGTCGGGGATGTGGTGGATGGGTCCAATGGGTTCAGGGGAGGCCACGGACTCGTTCTTCTCCCAGGTCTCGGGGTCATTGGCCGGTTCCCATTGTCGGGTGACCACCGGTGCGGCGACACCGGCATCATTCTTCAACGCCACGTACAGGCTGTACATCTGGATGAAGCCCATGACGAAGAACGGCAGGCCCACCACGATGATTGTCTGTTGCAGCGCGGTGAGTCCGCCTTCGCCGGTGGCCACCAGGAGCACCGCGGCCACTGCGCCCATGAGGGCGGTCCAGATGAGTTTCTGGTGGGTGGGGGCGAAGCGTGGCTCCTGGCCGGAGGCGATCATATCGGTGACCATCGCCGCGGAGTCCACGGAGGTGGTGAAGAAGATGATCACGACGAGGATGGCCAGCCCGGAGGTGAAGGTGGCTGCCGGGTAGTTTGAGAGGAACTCGAACAGGGCGCCCGGGATATCTCCCTCGCCGACTACACGATTGACCAGCCCACCCTCACCATTGCGCTCGATGTTGAAGGCTGCGGTACCGAAGACACCGAACCACAGCAGGGAGAACACCACCGGCAGGCCGAGGACACCGGCGACGAATTCACGGATGGTGCGACCACGGCTGATGCGGGCGATGAAGATGCCCACGAAGGGCGACCAGGTGATGGTCCATGCCCAGTAGAACACCGTCCAGGTGTTCTGCCAGGTCTCATTCTCCGGGCTGTTGGGAACGGTGTTGTTCCAGAATGCCAGCTCCGGCAGCCACCGCAGGTAGGTGCCCACGGATTCGAAGGTGCCCTTGAGGATCAGTACGGTCGGCCCGGCCAGGATGACAAAGATGAGCAGCAGGATGGCCATCAGGATATTGACATTGGACAGGATCTTGATGCCACGGTCCAGTCCGAGGGCCACCGACACCGAGGCGATCGAGGTGACCACCACGATGATCACCAGCTGGACCAGGGGGGATACCTCGATGCCGAACAGGTCCGCCAGACCCGCGTTGATCTGCAGGGTGCCCAGTCCGACGGAGGTAGCCACACCGAAGACGGTACCGATCAGGGCCACCACATCGATGGTCTTACCGATCGGCCCGTAGACCTTGGACCCCAACAGTGGGGAGAAGATGGAACTCACCCGTGGTGGCATCTTCCGTTTGTAGATGAAGTAGGCGAAACACAGCGCCGGCAGGGCGAAGATTGTCCAGGTGTGCAGCGCGAAATGGTAGTGGGTCAGCGCGATCGCCTGATTGGCGGCCTCCACTGACTCCGGTTCGGTGTCGCCGATCGGCGGGTTGGCGAAGTGGGAGATCGGTTCCGCCACCCCCCAGAACATCAGGATGGTTCCGATGCCGGCGGCGAACAGCATGGAAAACCACACCGGGGTGGAATATTCGGGGCGTTCGTCATCCCCGCCCAGGCGTACGTGTCCGAAACGGCTGACCGCGATGAGCACCAGGAAGATGAGGAATACGGTGACACCCAGGATGTAGAACCAACCCAGGTTGGTGAGAAGCCAATCGGAGGCGGTGCCGAAGACATCGGAGACGGTATCCCCGGCGACGATGGTAATGATCACAAAGACGGCCATGATGCCCACCGAGGAGAAAAACACCACCGGATCGGTCTTCAGTCGAAGTGCTCGGGCCAGACGTGTCAGCATGCGGGGATCCTCACGTGATTCGGTTATTGGACGTTCCCTCCATCTGTACCGACTCGATCAGAGGGTGTCACCCGCCCCCAGGCCCGAAAATAGGAAAAAACCCAGCAGCAGCTGGGCTTTCCCTGTGTATAACGATTGCCTAAAGAATGCTTTTCGACGAAAAGCGATCCCCGATCCCACCCCGCTGGGATCATGGCACCTGCATGAATCTGTGGAGCCGGTGACGGGAATCGAACCCGCGCCGCCTGCTTGGGAAGCAGGGGTTCTACCATTGAACTACACCGGCATTGGTCTTGCGACCACCTGATAACTATAGCAGGTCGGTGTCGGGGGTGACGTACACTGGTCACGTGCTTCTTTCAGATCGTGATATTCGTAAGTCAATTGACTCCGGTGACCTGGGGATTGATCCATTTGATCCCGCGTTGATCCAGCCGTCGAGCATTGATGTCCGCATGGATCGGTACTTCCGTGTCTTCAACAACTCGAAGTACACCCACATCGATCCCAAGTTGAACCAGGATGAGCTGACCAGCCTGGTGGAGGTGGTCGACGGGGATCCGTTCGTCCTGCACCCGGGCGAGTTCGTCCTGGCTGCCACCCTGGAGAAGTTCACGCTTCCGCATCACCTCGCCGGACGCCTGGAAGGCAAGTCCTCCCTGGGCCGGCTGGGGTTGCTGACCCACTCCACCGCAGGTTTCATCGACCCGGGTTTCAGCGGTCACATCACCCTGGAGCTGTCCAATGTGGCGAATCTGCCTATCACCCTGTGGCCTGGGATGAAGGTCGGCCAGCTGGCGCTGTTCATGATGAGCTCACCCGCTGAGACCCCGTACGGTTCCGGTTCCCTCGGTTCCAAGTATCAGGGGCAGCGGGGGCCCACCCCGTCCAAGGGGTACCTCAACTTCGCCAGCGAGCAGGACTCCGACTAGGGGGCCTGTCCGGTCGCGGACCTGCCATAAACATGTTGAGATGAACGTTATTCTTGACTCTCGAAAGGAAGCGCTCACATGCGGATGACAGTGATTGGTACCGGGTACCTCGGCGCGACCCATGCGGCGTGCATGGCGGAGCTGGGCCATGAGGTGATCGGGGTGGATGTAGATGAGGCGAAGATCGCCTCGCTGCGTGACGGGAAGGTTCCCTTCTTCGAGCCCGGTCTGCCCGAGGTTCTCGAGCGCAACCTGGAGAACGGCCGGTTGTCCTTCTCCACCTCCTACGGGGATGCGGCCGGGTTCGCCCACGTCCACTTCCTTGCTGTCGGCACCCCGCAGAAGAGGGGATCATTCGCTGCTGATCTGAGCTATGTCCGTCAGGTCATCACCTCCCTGGTGCCCCTACTGGAGGGCGATCACATCATCTTCGGCAAATCCACCGTGCCTGTGGGCACCGCCGTCGAATTACAGGAACTGGCCGATTCCCTCAGCCATCCCGGCACCTCCGTGGAGATCGCGTGGAACCCGGAGTTCCTCCGCGAGGGTTACGCGGTGAAGGACACCATCACCCCGGACCGCATCGTGGTGGGCATCCGCGAGGGTTCCACCGCCGATGAGGTGGCCCGCGAGGTCTACGCCACGGCCATCGGGGGCGGCACCCCGTTCCTGGTCACGGACCTGGCCACCTCCGAGCTGGTGAAGGTTTCCGCCAATGCGTTCCTGGCCACCAAGATCTCCTTCATCAACGCCGTCGCCGAGATCTGTGAGGCCACCGGCGCAGACGTCGTGCAGCTTGCCGACGCCATCGGCCACGATGACCGCATCGGCCGGAAATTCCTCGGCGCTGGCCTCGGTTTCGGTGGTGGCTGCCTGCCCAAGGACATCCGTGCCTTCATGGCGCGTGCCGGCGAACTGGGCACCGACCAGGCACTGACCTTCCTGCGTGAGGTGGATTCCATCAACATGCGCCGCCGGGACCGGATGGTCCAGCTGGCCCGCGAGGTCTGTGGGGGATCCCTGCTGGGCAAGCGGGTCACCGTCCTGGGTGCCGCCTTCAAACCGAATTCCGATGATGTCCGTGACTCCCCGGCACTATCCGTGGCGGGTTCCCTGTCCCTGCAGGGCGCAGCGGTGTCGGTCTACGACCCGCAGGCCATGGACAATGCACGCAAGGTGTTCCCGACCCTCGGATACGTCGACAGTGTCCAGGAGGCCCTCGAGGATGCCGATGTGGTCGTACTGGCCACCGAATGGCAGGAATTCCGCGACCTGGATCCCGTGGCCTCCGCCGCGCTCGTTGCGCAACCGGTGATCCTCGATGGCCGTAACGTCCTGGATGTCCAGGCGTGGAAGGATGCCGGCTGGACCATCCACGCGCTGGGCCGCAACGTCTAGATTCAGCAGCACAAAGGCCCCGCCGGTTTCGGCGGGGCCTTCTCACTATGTGGGGTGTTCTACTGCTTGTAGCTGACCAGGAAGTTACCCAGTCGCTCGATGGCGTTTTCCAACTGGGACGCCCACGGCAGGGTGACCACGCGGAAGTGGTCATGGTGGGGCCAGTTGAAACCGGTGCCCTGCACCAGGAGGATCTTCTCCGAACGCAGGATATCGAGCATCAGCTGGGTGTCATCGTGGATCTCATAGACATTCGGGTCCAGCTTGGGGAAGGCGTACAGCGCACCCATCGGTTTGTAGCAACTGACACCGGGGATCTCATTGAGTTTCTCCCACGCGACATTGCGCTGGTTGAGCAGACGTCCGCCCTCACCGGTGAGCCCGTAGATGGACTGCCGGCCACCGAGTGCCACCTGGATGCCGTGCTGTGCCGGGACATTCGGACACAGGCGGGTGCCGGCGAGCAGCTCCAGGCCGTCGATGAAGCCCTTGGCGTAACGCTTGGGGCCGGTGATGATCATCCAGCCGGCGCGGTAGCCTGCGACACGGTAGGCCTTGGACAGACCGTTGTAGGTGATGCACATCAGATCGGGGCACAGGGTGGCCATGTTGATGTGCTGGGCATCGTCGTAGAGGATGCGGTCGTAGATCTCATCGGCCAGCACCAGCAGATCATATTCGCGGGCGACATCCGCGATCTCCTGCAGAATCTTGCGGGAGTAGACAGCACCGGTCGGGTTGTTCGGGTTGATCACCACGATGGCCTTGGTCTTCTCCGTGATCTTGGAGCGGATGTCCTCGATGGAGGGGTTCCACTCGTTCTCCTCATCACAGAGGTAGTGCACCGGTTTGCCACCGGACAGGGAGGTCGCGGCGGTCCACAGCGGGTAGTCCGGTGCCGGGATGAGAACCTCATCGCCGTCGTTGAGCAGGGCCTGCATGGTCATGGTGATCAACTCGGAGACACCATTGCCCAGGAAGACATCATCGACATCGAAGTTGGGGAAGTCCGGGATGACCTCATACCGGGTCACCACGGCACGACGTGCGGGGATGATGCCCTTGGAGGTGGAATACCCCTGGGAGGTGGGCAGGGCGGCGATCATGTCACGCATGATCACATCGGGGGCATCGAACCCGAAGACGGCCGGGTTGCCGGTGTTGAGCTTGAGGATGTTGTGTCCATCAAGTTCCATGCGTTCCGCCTCCGCGGCCACCGGGCCACGGATCTCGTACAGCACGTCCTTCATCTTCTCCGACTGATCGAAGATGCGGCGGGTGGTCCGCCGAACCGGACGCGCTGCCTGATCCGCGCCCACTGCCTTCGGGGCGGTGTCGGTGGTCTCTGAGGTGTTGCGCTTTTTGGTAGTCACCCGGTATATGTTGCCACTTTGTTGCAGCAGTTGAAAGTAAACCGCTGATCACCTACCCCGATGGTGTCAGGGGCGGGCGTCGACAAGCATCTTTAACGTCGGCTCATGGCGAGCTCACGGAGGTCGGCGGCGGTGAGCCACACCCCGAACGCCTCGTGGCCCGGTTCGAGGATGCGACCATTGGCCAGGGGGCCGATGTTGACCGGGTCGAAACCGATGCGGTCGATGAACTCCGCGACCATCCCACCGGCCTCCTCGTCATCGGTGGCGTACCCCAGCGCGCGACGCTCACCCTCGTGGGCGGCGTCCTGCTCGAGCTCGTGATAACCGATGTGGTTGAGGGATTTCACCAGACGTGCGCCCTCGAAATACTCCGCGATGACCTCGGAGGTGGAGCGCTCATCCGTGTCGAGCTCCTCCATGGGGCCATTGACCGGGACCCAGTGGTTCATGGTGTCAATGACCACCTTCCCGCGCAGCGAGCCTGCATCCACCGACGGGTATTTGTGCAGGGGCACGGCCAGAATGACAAGATCAGCGCCGTCCACCGCATCCGCGGCGGTCATCGGGGTTGCTCCCGGCATGAGGATCTCAGCGGTGAGGGCGATCTTGTCCACCGCTCCCGAACCGGCTACCCGCACCGTGTAACCTGCGGTAACAGCCGCCCGGGTGACGGAGGAACCAACGCGACCTGCGCCGAGAATAGCGATTGTGTGGTTTTTGGTCTGGGGCTGCGTCATCGAGAACAACACCTTTTCATCTTTGTTGAGGGTTTGTGCGTGGCCCGGGGCAGCTTGGGGCGCCAAGGCCAGCTTGTTTATAGATCAACAAAGTTGGTGGTGGTTTTATTTCCGCCTGTTGTTCAGTGCATCCTCCGCGGCCTTCAGTGCGCGGTTGGTGATCTTGCCGGTCAGCTCCTTGCGCTGGGCACGCAGTTCAGCGGCACGGATCTTCTCCTCCTTGCGCAGCTCCGCCAGGCGTTCGCGTTCCAGCTGGCGGGCGCTCGGGGCATACCACTCGGTCGGGCCGACCTTCATCACGTAGAGGAGGATGAACACAATGGGGATGAGGGCGAGGAGAACCGGGGCGAACGGGGTGGTGCTGGCCAGTACCGCGGTGCCGGTGATGGCCCCGACAGTGGTGAGCCCGAGGAGGCCAGCGCGGGGGCGGGCACCCTTCCGGTGCAGCTCATTGACCTCGCTGGCGGTGTAGGTCATCTCCTGGCCCGCGAGCACCGCGATCTCCCGCTGGGGAAGATCGATGAAGAGTTTATTCAGGTCCTCGCGGGTCGTGGCCGCCGCGACCGCGGAGCAGCGATCATCCGTCTCCTCCATGGACAGGCGCCCCTCGGCATAGAACTGGCCCAGAGCTGCAAGAGCCGCCGACCGTTCACTGTCGCTGACACGGACATGCGGATCTCCCGGAAACTGTCTACCCATGCCCCCAAGACTAGTGCGATGGGCGGGCATTCGGAATCGGGAACTTCCCCGAGATGGCCGGGGTGGCTGTGGTGCCGTGTTGATTTTCGGTGGTTGCGACGGGGCCTCATGTCGATTGGGGTGTGGGAGCGGGGGTGACGACGGGGATCCGTGGTTATTCATGCTGTTGGGCGCATTTTGCCCGGATGTTTCAGGTTTTAACAAATAGATTAAATCGAATTGATGGGACGATTTGTAGTCATCCGAAAGTTGTAGCTATTCCTCAGATGCCGGTTAATTAGTTAGAGTTTGGCCGTAGTTAATCAAACGGGGCTCCCCGCCCCAGTTCCCAGCATCCCCACCCCGGAGGTTTCACCGTGATCGTCTCGACCAAGCCAATAACCGACCGCAGCAGGCTGTCCGAAGCCCACGCCGAGATGATCAAGGCGACCCTGCCACTGGTCGGGGGCAAGATCAACGACATCACCCCGGTCTTCTACAACCGGATGTTCACCGCCCACCCGGAACTGCTCCGCAGCACCTTCAACCGTGCCAACCAGAAGCAGGGCGATCAGCAGAAGGCACTGGCCGCCTCCATCGCGACCTTCGCCACCATGCTTGTTAACCCAGAAGCTCCGGACCCAGTGGACATGCTCGCCCGCATCGGCCACAAGCACGTCTCCCTCGGAATCACCGCCGACCAGTACAACATCGTCCATGAGCACCTGTTCGGCGCCATCGTCGAGGTGCTCGGTGCAGACGTGGTCACCCCACCGGTGGCCGAGGCCTGGGACGCCGTCTACTGGCTCATGGCCAACGTCCTCATCGACCTGGAGAACGACCTCTACGCCTCCAACGACCTCGCACCGGGCGATGTGTTCCGCCACGTCACCGTCACCGGCAAGAAGCAGCTCAGTGACAAGGTCTGGGAGTACACCTTCGAGGGCGACCTGGTCACCCCGGCGCCCGGCCAGTACACCTCCGTCGGCGTGAAGCTTGCCGACGGCGCACGCCAGCTCCGCCAGTACTCCCTGCTCAGCGGCACCGACACCCAGTACCGCATCGCCGTGGAGGACAACGGCGAGGTCTCCACCTTCCTCCGCGACAACGTGGAGGTCGGCGACACCATCGAGGCCAGCGTCGCTGCCGGTGACCTGGTCATGAACGACGATGCCAACCCGGTGGTCCTCATCTCCCAGGGCATCGGCTCCACCCCGATGGTGGGCATGCTCACCCAGGTTGCGTCCGAGCGCCACGTCACTGTCCTGCACGCCGACCAGTCCGAGAAGGATCACGCCCAGCGTGGGGAGATGGCCTCGCTGGTCGAGGGGCTGGACAACGCCGCCCTCTACACCTTCTACCGCGACGCGGACCAGTGGCTCAATGTTGCCGGCCACATCCCATCCGATGCCTCGGTCTACCTCTGTGGTGGCAACGAATTCCTGCAGAATGTCCGCGGCCAGCTTCAGAACCTTGAGAATCAGCCCCGCGAGATCCGCTTCGAGCTCTTCTCCCCGAACGACTGGCTGATCTCCTAGCTCTGGTAGCTGGGTTGGGGGGATCTGTTGGCCTGTGAGCACGGGGGTGCTCACAGGCCAACAGCTGTGTGGGTTCGGACGGTTTGGGTGCGGTTTTCGGGTGTAGTTGTTGGCCTCAGTGCAACCCCGCGCTCACAGGCCAACAGCTGTGCCACTCATCCCGGCCAGACCCCGGAACTGCCCCGGCGGTGGCTGGATAGCAGGTGGGTGTCCACCATTCCGATGGCTTCCATAAGCGCGAACATGGTGGTGGGGCCCACGAAGGTGAACCCCTCCCGCTTCAGGGCCGTCGCCAGCGCCCGGGATTCGGCGGATTGGGTGGGTACCTCCTCCATGGTCCGGGGTCGCGGAGTTTCTGCTGGCTGGAAGCCCCACACGAAATCGACCAGGCCACCCTTGTCGCGCAGGCGGAGGGTGGCCCGCGCGTTGGTGATGGTGGCGCGGATCTTGCGCTCGTTGCGGATGATGGTCGGGTCGTCGAGAAGCTTCTCGACGCGTCCCTCACCGAACCCGGTTACCTGCTCCGGGTCGAAATCACAGAAGGCGGCGCGGAAGGCGGGGCGCTTGCGCAGGATCGTCGCCCAGGACAGGCCCGACTGGAAGGCCTCCAGGGAGATGCGTTCGAAGAGTCCCTGCTCATCGCGGACGGGCATGCCCCATTCGGTGTCGTAGTAGTCCCGAAGGAGGGGATCGGTGGCTGCCCAGAGTGGGCGTGCCAGACCATCCGCGCCGGTGATGGTGCTCATGGCTGCTCCTTCGGCCGGCCCGGTTTCGGGATCTCACCGATGTTCTTCGGGAGTCGGCCGGCGCGGCGCAGCTGATCTCGGAGCATCATTTCAATCTGGGCGTTGGTGCTGCGGGCCTCGTCGCCGGCCCAGCGTGCGATTGCATCGTACACCGCGGGGTCGAGGCGCAGCGGCACCTGTTTGCGGGCCATGATCTTAGTGGTAGAGGCTGCCGGCGTTGACGATCGGCTGCGCATTGGTATCAGAGCACAGCACCACCAGCAGGTTGGAGACCATGGCCGCGCGACGTTCGGGATCCAGGTCCACGATCTCGCGTTGCTGCAGCTGCTCGAGGGCGGATTCGACCATGGTGACGGCACCTTCGACGATGGTTTCGCGGGCGTCGACAATGGCGGATGCCTGCTGGCGCTGCAGCATGGCCTGGGCGATCTCCGGGGCGTAGCTGAGGGAGGAGATGCGGGCCTCGATGATCTCGATGCCGGCGACTGCGGCGCGTTCGGCGACGGCGTCGGCAAGCTCCCGGGAGACCTCCTCGGTGGAGCCGCGCAGGGAGATGCGGCCGTCGACAGGCGCGTCGTAGGGGTGCTGCGTTGCGACGTGACGCAGTGCAGACTCCGCCTGCTGGGTTAGGAACTGCTCGTAGTCCTCGACGGCGAAGCTGGCCTGGGAGGTGTCGGCGACCTGCCACACGATGGTGGCGGCGATGTTGATGGGGTTGCCGTTGTAGTCGTTGACCTTGGCCTCCTCGGTTTCGAAGTTGCGCACGCGGATGGAGACGCGCTTGGCCACGGTCAGGGGCGGAATGAAGGAGAGTCCCGTGCGGCGCAGCGTGCCGATGTAGCGGCCGAAGAACTGCGTGGTCATGGTGTGTCCGGGACTGACCACCTTGATGGACGTGGCCAGGACGATGGTGGCGATGAGGAAGATGACGCACGAGATGATCAGGCCGGGCAGTCCCTCTGCCCCGGCGGTGGCCTCCAGGGAGTTGATGGCATTGATGCCGGTGACGACCGTGATGATCAACACGGCGATCAGGAGGATGAGCGCCACTGCGGCCGGGCCTGCACCCAGCGACCATACCGGTCGTTCCTTGATGCGGACGCGGGTGCCCTCGTTGCCCACCGGTTCGGTGGCAACGGCGACTGGGGTGGCCTCTGCGGGGTTGTCGGGGAGGTTCTGTTCCTGCTTCATGGTGTCGATCCCTTCGGGTGGTAATCGGGAAGCGCGCTGGGGTGGAAGATTAATCTGATATCAGAATACAGGAAAGTGATATCACATTTCAAGGGTTTGCTACATTCCCGACTGACAGCCCGACCTCTCAGGCCGTTCAGGCCGTTCAGGCCGTGATGTCGAACAGCGCACCCACCCCGTAGGTCAGCGCCAGCCCCAGGGCACCTCCGATCACCAACCGTGCGCAGGCCCGCGGCACCGAGGTGCCGGCCAGACGGGCGGAGAGTGCCCCGGTCAGCGCCAGGGTGATGAGCGTGACGACGAAAACCACCACCGCCGTCCATCCTTCAGGCGCGATGAATACCGACAGCAGGGGCAGCAGTGCGCCCAGGAGGAACGCAATGGCTGATGATGCCGCCGCGGCCATGGGTTTGGTGGGCTCACTGTCGTCAATGCCCAGTTCCAGCTGGAGATGTGCAGCCAACGGATCGGTACGGGAGATCTCGGTGGCGGCCCGGTGGGCTGTCTCATCCGAGATTCCGTACGACTGCAGGATCCCGGCGAGCTCCGCATGCTCCGCCACCGGATCCTCCACCAGCTCGCGCCGTTCCTTCTCAATGAGGACCTTCTCGGTGTCCTTCTGGGACGAAACCGACACGTATTCACCCAACGCCATCGACACCGCACCCGCAATGGTGGAGGCGATGCCGGCACCGAAGATCACACTGTCACTGGCACCCGTGGCGATCACACCGAGCAACAGTGCAGCCACGGACACAATGCCGTCATTGGCACCCAGGACCCCGGCACGCAGCGTATTCATCCGGTTGTGATGACTGGAATCATGGGGTTCAGGCAGGGGATGGGGAACAGCAGCAGACATGGTTCATCAGCTCCGGGTAGAGGTGGATAAGCGGGGATGCGCTATAACACCAACCCTATGCCTGAACAGGCAATACCGACAGCAAGGGCAGGCAATGCATGCCCTTCCTGTCGGTGGGGTTCGGGGCTGTGGAAGATCAAAGGCCGTGGCCGGAACCCCGAGGGGTCCAGCCACGGCCACGACTGTGTGGGGATCAGCGTGCGGTGACGGTACCGAAGCGCTTCGCAATCGGCGCGACGATCGACGGCCGCGCGGCGACAAGCCCCGCCGCGATGACCACCAGCGAGGCGACAAAGAGCCAGAACCCGGTCCAGTTGGTGGCATCCTGCCCGGCATACATGTGGTTAAGATTCCGCAGCGCGCCCGTGGCGAACACCAGGAACACATGGATGATGGTGAACACGATGTAGAAGATCATCACCGGCATGTGGATGGCGCGGGCCACCCCGATCGGCAGGATCTTATTGAGCACCTTGTTGTCCTTCGGCCAGTAGGCGGACATCCGCACACCGGAGAGGATCGACAATGGCGCGGCCACAAAGACCACGACGAAGTACGCCAGTTCCTGCAGGCTGTTGTAGTTGACCCACCCGGTTTCCATCGGCCAGTCCAGGGAGAGGTACTGCAGGCCCGCGCTCGCGGCATTGGGGATGAACTCCCAGCTGGTGGGCACAATCCGCATCCACTGACCCGTGCTGAACAACAGCACATAGAACACAACACCGTTGAGCACCCACAACAGATCAAGTGACAGATGCAGCCACAGGAGCAGCGAGATCTTCTTGCCACCACGTTTCGAGGTCCAATAACCCTTCGGGCGTCTCGTCTGGTTGATCTGGATACCGGTCCGGATGATCAACACCAGGAAGAACATATTCAGGAAATGCTGCCACGCCAACCAACCCGGAATGCCGACAGGGGCGCCCTCCGGGTTGTCGTACTTACCCGGATACCGTGCCACGAAATCCTGGGCGAGATCGGTGGTGAGGAACCACCTGGCAGCAACCACCGCTATCGCAGCAACCACCACTGCGGCGAGGAGGAACATGCCGAGCGTCCCTGACCACTGCTTCCTGGTCAGAGGTTTGAGCAGGCTATAGCGGAGGGAGAACTGCTTTCTCAACTCCTCGACCCTCAGCGCCGTTGAGCCCTTGGTGCGGGTGTCCGTGTTGGCGGTAGAGGGTGCGGCAGGCTCTGGTGCTGAGGTTCGTGCAGGGGCTGCTGCTGAACCTGGGGCGCCGGGAGCGACCGGAATGCCGGGAGCGGCTGGGGAGCCGGGAGCGCCGGGAGCTCCAGGGGTGGGGATGCCTGGGGCTGGGACCGCCCCCGGGGCACTGATCCCACCGGGCGCGGGCACGGCTGAACCTGGGACTGCAGCACCCGGCGCGGGAGTTCTCGGAACCGTCGCGCCAGGGGCTGGTGGAGCTGCTGGAGCCCCGCCAGGAGCTGGTACTGCTGAACCCGGGATAGCTGCGCCTGGTGCGGCTGCGCCTGGTGCGGCTGCGCCTGGTGCGGGCACAGCCGCGCCCGGGGCGGGGGTTGAGGTGCCTGGAGCAGGAATAACGGCACCCGGTGTCGGGATCGACGAACCGGGCGCGGAGGGTGTTACCGCACCCGGTGGAGGTACAGCGGCGCCTGGCGTGGGAATCGCAGAACCCGGCGTCGGCACGCCCGTCGGGGTGGCTGCGCCCGGAGCGGGGATGGCTGCGCCCGGAGCGGGGATGGCTGCGCCCGGAGCGGGGATGGCTCCACCCGGGGCGGCCGGAGGGGTGGCAGCAACCGGTGCGGGGACCGCCGCACCCGGTGCCGGAGGGGCCTGAGGTGCCGGTTCGTTTGTCACAGCGGGTGGCACCGCTCCGCCCGGTGCGGGAACGGCACTTCCGGGCGGAGGCGGGGAAGTGGTGGGGTTCGGAGGTTGATTGCCATCCATATGGGGTGTCATCTCTAGGTGCAGATCCGTCGAAGTTCGCGTTGTGGTGGTCATATCTAGGCCAAGCTATCGTCTCGTGTTCAGGGTAATGCCCGGGAATGGAAATTCCACATCAGCGGGCCATTCGACGGGCTGGGGATGCCCGCAGCGGGGCTGGTGCCAGTCGGAATGGGTGGGACATCAACTATGAAAATTGCAGACAGGATTGTCTATTAGAAATGAACTTACATGTCTATATGGAGGGCATGGAAGTTTTGAATCACAAAAATTCAGGCCCGGCGCGGGGTTCGGGGTGTTCCGGGTTTCCTGCTTATCGACGAAACGCCATCGTTGGCCGCAGGTCTGTGCGGATGCCCAACCCCGGAATCAGGCCAGCTGAGCTTGCAGGAAAAGCCGTGTAGAACCACGAAGAGCCACCTCAATGAGGTGGCTCAGTGTCAGTGTTCGCAGTTGATGCCGTCGCCGTCACCGTCGCGGTACCAGTTGTATTCGGGATTAACACCCTGGATGTAGTTGCCGTATCCAGCGGCGATGGCCTGCTTGCAGTTGGGGAACTGCGGGTCGGTGCCCGCAGCTTCAACCGGCGCCACCGGTGCCGGCGGAACAACAGCAGGCTGCACCGGAGCAGGGGCGGGAGCTTCCGGGACGGGCGCAGGAGCCTCCGGGGCCGGAGCTACCGCTGCCGGGGCCACCGCGGGCTGTTCCACCGTGGTCGTGCTGGTGACATTGATGGTGTAGACCGTGTCGTCGGTGGGCACTTCCTGGCCGGGGCAGGCGTCGAGAACGCGTATCATGGCGTCCTTTTCCGCGGCGGTCACCCACAGGTCATAGCGGTGTTTCACGGCGATCTGGCGGGAGACGTAATCGCAGCGGAATGACCTGTTGGCGGGCAACCAGGAGGCTGCGTCGCTGTCGCTCTTCTGCTGGTTGGCCGGCCCGTCCACCGCGAGCAGGTTCAACGGATCATTGGAAAATGTCCTGCGCTGGTCGGCGGTGAGCTGCTGGGCGCCCTTCTGCCAGGCATCCGACAGGGCGACGACGTGATCGATCTGCACTGCGGTGGAGGTGTCCTGTCCCCGCTGGAAGTTGATCTGCGTTGCGGTGTACGGATCATTGAGCACGCCGGTGAGCACCACGCAGTCCTGGGTGTTATCCCGGTAGATCACCTGCTCCAGGTCACGGTCGAGGATGTCATTGCGGGTGTCGCAACCATTGTGGTCCACATCGGCCCAGGCGGGTCCGAACTCGTCGCGGCTGTATCCGGTCTTCGGGGCACGGCCCTTGACCTCCAGGATGTTGAGAACATCGACGGCCAGGTTGCTGTCGGGGTCTGCAGCAACCGTGGTGGTGGCGGTGGTTGATGATGGGGAGCTCTCGGCCTGCGCCGATGCGGTGACCGACGTCGTCGTCGAGGTGCTCACCGGGGTGCTGGTGGTCTGCTCCGACTCCGGGGCCTGGCAGCCGGTGAGGGCGAGCAGAAGGGTCAGGGCAGATCCGGCAATAGCCAGGCGGGTAGTCCGCATGGGGGCACCTCTTCTTCAAAGCAGTGAAACAACTGTTGTTTCCTAACGCTACAGGTGTTGTTCACGATTTCGTTATCTAACTGTGTGTCATGGGCACCACACACAGGCCGCAGGGGATCTCCTCGCGCGATACAGTCTGTTCCTGGCCTCACATGCCAATTCTTATGTCAGGACTATGATCATCAAAGATACATATAGTTAATTTTGATAAGGATCGGTTGCCCGCGCATATGAGTTCCAGGAATGTTGTTGACGCGCTCAGGCGGGCAGGTATCTTCACCCTCGGCATGTTCATCATGGCGTTCGGTATCGCCATCTCCATCCGGGCGAATCTGGGCACGGGGCCGGTGATCTCCCTGCCAACGGTGCTATCCTTCGCCCTGCCGTGGTCGGTGGGCACCCTGTCGATCATCTTCAATATGGTGATGATGGCGTTGTCTCTGCTCATCAGTCTCATTGCACGGAAACGCTTTCCACTTTTTCAGCTGATGCAGATCCCGGCGGCAGTCCTCTTCGGCTTCTTTATTGATTTCTCCATGTCGCTGACCCCCTGGGTTGCTCCCGGGAACTACCTGATGCAGTGGGTGTATGTGGTGATCAGCGTGATCATCATCGCCCTCGGCGTGCACATCGAGATGAAACCGAGATTCACTTACATCCCCGCCGATGGTGTGGTGGCACTGCTCGCGATGGTGACCCCCGTGAGGGTGAGCACCCTGAAGATGATCTTCGACTGGAGTCTGGTGATCATCTCGACGATATTGTCCCTGATCCTGCTCGGGGGATTGGAGGGGGTCCGCGAAGGTACGATATTCGCTGCCTTCGGTGTGGGATTCACCATGAAGATCATCGCCAACATTGAACAGCAGTTCCGGGTGGATCGACACTATGATTAGCGCGGATCAGCGCTTCTCGGCGGTTCTTCTGGGACGTACCAGAAATGATTGCACCAGCACCACCAATAGCACCAGCCCGGCCAGGTAGGGCATGCCCGCGGCGCCGACGATGATACCTCCCAGCAGGCCACCTGTGGCACCGGCGAGGTTCATGGTCAGGTCGGAACGTCCCTGGGCGCGGGCACGGTGGTGGGCTGGGGTTGCGTCGTTAAGCATCGCGGAGGAACCCACTAGCGCCGAGTTCCAGCCCAGGCCGAGCAACACCAGGGAGGCGATCACTGACCACTGCGGTTCCGGCCAGATCACCAGCAGCAGCGCGGAGGCGGCGAGCATGCCGAAACCCAGCCCGATGGTGACACCACGCCCGACGCGGTCGGTGAGGATGCCGAACAGCGGGGACAGGGCGTACATGCCCGCGACGTGGAGGCTGATGGTGAAACCGATGATGGTCAGACCCGCGCCGTGGCCCTGCATGTGCACGGCGGTCATGGACATGATGCCCACCATGGAGAAATGCGCGACGGCCACCGATGCGATCGCGCGCCGGGCCATCGGGGTGAGGGTGGCCGGGCTGTCATCCGGTGCGCTGATCACACCTGGTTTCAGGCCCTTGGGCAGGGTGAACATCCAGACGGCGATGGCGATGAGCTGACCGATGAGACTGAGCACATATGCGCCGGCGTGTACCTCCAGCCCGACCATCTCGCTGAACCGGGCGCTGGGGGTGAACAGGTTCGGGCCGACAATCGCACCGATCGTGGTGGACCACACCACCAGCGACAGATCACGCCCACGTGTCGATTCTGCAGAGACATCGGTGGCCACAAACCGCGCCTGCAGATTCACCGCGCTCATCGCGCCCAGAAACGCGAACGCGATCAGCACGACGGGGAAGAGCCCGAACTGGGCGCCGATCACCGCGAGCACGGCGCCCACCGCCCCCAGCAGCATGCCGGTGCTTAACGACGTCCGCCTGTCATACCTGCTCACCATTCTCGCGAGTGGCACCGCCCAGATGGCGGCACCGATCGTGGTCAGGGTCGCCGCCGACCCACCCCAGGCCACGCCCGCCATGGAGGCGGCGAGCAGACTGCCCATGGACAGGGTGATGCCGTTGGACAGGCCGATCATGATCTGGGCGAACATCAACCCGGCGAGCACCTTCTTACGTGCCGGGTGCGCGGCAGCCTGGGTGGTTTCTGTGGTCCCTGCGGTCATGGACGTAACCATAAACCAGCGGGTGGACACGAATACCCCCACGGGGGAGGATCGGGGTTATGTTCCTCACCGCAGCACGTCTTGATGATGACCCGGACACCCTGGACCCGTATCTCCGGGACCTCGGTGTGGTGCAGGCCCTGAGGTCCTCACCACTGCGTTTCCAGACCCCGGTTACCGTGATCACCGGGGAGAACGGGGTGGGGAAGTCCACACTCATCGAGGCCCTGGCGGTGGGGATGCGCGCCAACCCCGAGGGCGGGTCGAGGCATGCCCGGTTCCAGACCGTGGGGGAATCCGTCTCACCGCTGGGTTCGCTGCTCACCCTGTCCCGCCGGGAGAACCCGCGCGATGTGTTCTTCCTGCGCGGGGAGTCCTATCTCAATGTCGCCCGGTACTACGAGGACCTGGATCCCGCGCCCCGGGGCGGCCCCCGGATGGATGATCTGTTGGAGATGAGCCACGGGCAGGGACTCATGGCGCTGATCGAACGGCGATTCCACGACCACGGTCTGTTCCTTCTCGATGAGCCGGAGGCAGGGCTGTCGGTGCTGCGCCAACTGGAACTGCTGGGCAGGTTGTACCACCTGGCCAGACGCGGCTCGCAGATCATCATGGCCACCCACTCGCCGGTGCTGCTGGCCATCCCGGAGGCCCAGATCTGGGAGGTCACCGCAGGTGGCGTGGAGACCGTGGCCTTCGATGCCGCCGAATCCGTCCGGGCTGCGCGCGAGTTCGTCGCCGATCCCCGCGGCACCGCCCGGTTCATGGTCGGGGAGGGGGCATGACTGCCTTCCTCCGCAGCTATTATGCCTTTGACCAGCCCCTCGGTGATGCGGACGGGTGGGTGTATGCGGTACCGGCGTTCCGGGCATTACGTGCTGTCGGTGCGCTGGATTTCTGTGCGCCGATCACCATCATCACCGGGGAGAACGGGGTGGGTAAATCCACACTCCTGGAAGGTATTGCCGTCAGTTGTGGCTTCAATGACCAGGGCGGTCCCTTCGGGGCATCTCCGGCGGGACGTAAGAATCCCCTACGCGCGGTGGCCGGGGTGACCAGGGGACCACGCGCCATGGAAGGGTATTTCCTGCGCGCCGAATCCCACTTCAACGTGGCCAGCGAGTACGGCAACAACGCACCGGGGGTGAGCAACCTGCACCGGATGTCCCACGGGGAATCCGTCATGCACATCGTCCGCGAGGCGTTCGCCGGCAACGGGCTCTACCTGCTCGACGAGCCCGAAAGCGGCTTGTCGACGATCCACCAACTCACCCTGCTCGCCGAACTGCACCTGTGTGCACAGGCCGGGGCACAGATTGTCGTCGTAACGCACTCGCCGATCCTGGCGGCGATCCCCGGCGCGGAGATCTGGGAGTTCACCGCCGACGGCGGCTTTCACCGTGGGCTCGACGTGGAGGAGACCACGGCGTTCCGCGCGTTGCGGGATTTCCTGGAGGATCCGGAGGAGATCGCGCGGTTCATGGTGGAGGTGACTCGTTGAGGCCGGGGGCGGGCAACCCCCATCGGTAGCCTGGATAGGCAGACCAACAATCGGAAGGACCAACCGCCATGACCATCAATGACAACGCCCGGGAACTCCTCAATGCGAGGTATGGAACCGAGCTCGACTGGGAACCAGGGGAGTGGAATGACACCCTCAACGTGATCCTCAGCCACCGTTCCGTGCGTAGATGGCTTGATGAACCCGTCAGTGAGGAGCAGGTCCGGAGCATCGTGGCGGCCGCGCAGTCCGCGCCGAGTTCCTCCAACAAGCAGACCGTTTCCGTGGTGGCGGTGCAGGATGCGGAGATCAAGAAGGAACTGCAGGTGGTCGGTCGTCAGATGTTCAACCATATCGAGACCGCACCGGTGGTGCTGATCTGGTGCATCGACCATTCCATCGCGCGACTTCTCGCGGAGCGCGAGGGCAAGGAACTCGGTGCCCTGGAGTATTTCGACGAGGCTGGCCTGGGCTTCCTGGATGCCGGCATCATGTCGCAGAACGCGGCGATCGCGGCGGAGTCGATGGGCCTGGGCACGGTCTATCTGGGATCAATGCGCAATGACATGGAGCGCGTCCAGGAACTCCTCCACCTGCCCACGCACGTCGTTCCGGTGGTCGGCCTGGCCATCGGCCACCCCGACCCCACCGAGCGCGCCGGCATCAAACCCCGTCTGCCGCAGGACGCGGTCCTGCACTGGGACGCTTACGGGGCGCCGCGTCCCGAGCTTATCGACGCCTATGACACCGCCCTGGACACCTACTATTCTCGGTATGGCCAACACCAGCTGTGGTCACACCAGTTTGTCTCCCGCCTCGGCGCGGAGAGCATCATTAAAACCAATCGTCGGCTCGTTCGTCGCGTGCTAGAAAAAGCTGGCTTTGGCCTGCGATAGCCTCCACCAATAGAGCCAACCGGCGGAGATCCTCCCGGACCAACTGGCAGTCCCTCTCAAACTCGGCATCGGTGGAGTCAAGCCGCAGGACGGTGAATGTCACCTCCGACCCATAAGGGTGTGGGGTGACGCGCAGAGGGTTATAGGAACGGATGCCGTCGGAGAGCGTGACAGTGTGATCCAAGATCCCCAGCTCATTCCAGGGTACGAACTCTGTGCGCGCCGGGCCCATCGGGGCATTCAGAACAACCAGATCATCATTGATGACGTCGACTGTGCCGGTGGCCAGGCCGGCGGCCCACTGGGGCAGACGCTTCACATCACGGGCGATCTCATACACATCATGTGGTCTGGCATTCACGAGGACTGAGATATGGGCCGAATCCGAAGTCAGCATGAATCTCAGGATACGCACTTCACCCCAGGTGGGGCATGGATCTGCTGTTGAGTTATTCACAGGCTGCGCTGCTTTTCTGCGTTTTCCACCTCATCTGTGGATAACTTTTTGCGCCCTTTCCGCAGGACTGGTTGATTCAGAGGCATGGGGGCACTCATCAGAACATCAGACATGACGACAACGAAACGACGGAACATCTACCGACATCACCAGGACGGCCAGGTATCCAAGCTGGCACCGGGGATCTTTATCTCCCGCGCCGCCTTCGATTCACGCGACCCCTGGGATCGCTTCCAGCTCCGGTGCGCCGCAGTGGGATATGCCTATCCCCGGTACACACTGGTGGGCAAGGCCGCAGCCGCGGTGTGGGAAATTCCATTCGGCGACCTCCCTGGGCGGGTGGAGCTGGCACGATTGAACGGGGCAGGCGGACTGGGTACAGACCTTGTCAGAATGCGGGGTTTGGCGCCCATCCCGGGTCAGCCACCTCAGATCCACCGGGGTGTCTTCGTGACGACACCCCTTCAGACCGTCCTTGACCTGGCTAGATGGTACCCCATTGCAGATGCGGTGACCGCCGCTGACCACTGCCTGCACCATAATATGTTCAGCGTTTCGCAACTGGGCGATCATGCTGCTCATCTCGCACGCCACAAGGGAGCCGGCAACCTCAGCACGTTGCTCATGCTGGCCCACGGCGCCTCGGAAAGTCCCCGTGAATCCGCCCTGCGGGTGGCGATATGGGAGAACGGCTTTCCCGCGCCACACCTCCAAGCATCGATCATCGATGAATCAGGTCAATTTCTTGGACGCGCGGATGCGTTGTTCGCGGACTCATCGGTATTGGTGGAATACGACGGCCGCAGTAAATACCGGAACTCTCCCGACCAGACGACCGAGCAGGCACTGATGGAGGAGCGCCGCCGCGAAAAAGACCTGCTGAATCTGGGCACCCGCATGATCCGGGTGACAGCCGAGACCTTCACCAGTGGCCAGTGGATCCATGATCTCCGCCGCGAACTCGAACTCGGTAAGGGACGCCCCCTGGACCAGCGATTATGGGCTTCAAAGGGCCTCGGCTGGGGAAGCCCACAGGACAAGCGACCCCAGGGATTGATCTACCCGATCTAAGTGGGTGCGCTCCCGCAGCCTGCATTTGTTGGCCTGAGTGCAGCCTCGTGCTCACAGGCCAACAGCTGGGCTGGCATCCCGACCGGGATGACCTTTTTGGGGCCTGGTTGTTGGCATGAGTGCAACCTTGCGCTCACAGACCAACAGCTGGGCTGAAAT